>NZ_AP022582.1:4302122-4916711 GCF_010731595.1 Mycobacterium seoulense
ATACATGACCGTGGTGTGGTCCCGCCCGAATGCCTGCCCGATCTTGGGCAATGACAGATCGGTGAGCTCGCGGCACAGATACATGGCGATCTGGCGGGACTGCGCGAGCGCGCGGGTCTTGCCGGGCCCGCGTAGTTCTTCGACGGTGGTGTCGAAGTATTCCGCGGTGGCAGCCATGATGGTCGCCGCGCTGATCTGCATCGTGCTGGCGTCGGCGATCAGGTCGCGCAGCACGATCTCGGCGAGGGCCTTGTCGATCGGGGTCTTGTTCAACGAGGCGAACGCGGTGACCCGGATGAGGGCACCCTCGAGTTCGCGGATGTTGCGTTCGATGCTGCTGGCGATGAGTTCCAGGACGTCATCGGGGACGGCCAGCCGCTCCATCTGTGCTTTCTTGCGCAGGATGGCGATGCGGGTTTCGAGTTCTGGCGGCTGGACGTCGGTGATCAGGCCCCACTCGAACCGGGTCCGCAGGCGGTCTTCGAGGGTGGCGAGCTGTTTGGGGGGCCGGTCCGACGAGATGACGATCTGCTTGTTGGCGTTGTGCAGTGTGTTGAAGGTATGGAAGAACTCCTCCTGGATACCTTCCTTGCCCTCGATGAACTGAATGTCATCGACCAGCAGGACGTCGACGTCGCGGTAGCTGCGCTTGAACGCGACCTTGCGGTCGTCGCGCAGGGAGTTGATGAAGTCGTTGGTGAATTCCTCGGTGGAGACGTACTTGACGCGCATGCCGGGGAACAGTCGCTGCGCGTAATTGCCGGCGGCGTGCAGCAGGTGGGTCTTGCCCAGCCCCGACTCGCCCCAGATGAACAGCGGGTTGTAGGCGCGCGCCGGCGCTTCGGCGATGGCCAGGGCCGCGGCGTGCGCGAAGCGGTTGGAGGCACCGATGACGAAGGTGTCGAAGGTGTACCGCCGGTTGAGGCTGGTGCCGCCGGCGACGGCCGGGTCGGTGGGGTGCGGACGCTCGGTGAAGTAGTTCGGCCAACTCTGCGACGCGCTGTCGACGGCCTCGCCGTTCTCGTCGGCGTCGTCATCGGCAAACGGCGGTTCGGATTGTCCGAACTGCTCGGCTTGCGGAAGGACGACATCGTCGGCGTCGTCGTCGGGCGGTGCGATGCGCACCCCGAGCTGGATCTGCTGCCCGAGCCGCCGGCTGAGGGCGTCGGTGATGGGTGCGCGCAGATGACGTTCGATCTCGTTCTGGACGAAGCTACTGGGCACCGAGAGCAGGGCGAACCCCTCGACGATGGTCAGTGGTTGGACGAGATTCAGCCAGGCCCGTTGCTGAGGGGTGAGGGGAGCGATGAGCGTGGTGCGGTTGGCGGCTACCCCGTCCGGGGTGGATTCCCCGTTGAGCTCGGACACGACCGCGTTCCACACGGTGGTGAAACTTGAACCGGGGTCATCGGTCAACGACGCATCCCCCTGGTTCTCGAGCATCCCGGGTCGAAGTACAACCACGCTTGGCGACAAAGCAACTGTCCACATAGTTATACACAGGTGTGGACAGGATGAGCGTATGCGAGCCACAACCTACCGGCGACGGCTCGCGATCTCCGTGCTGGAAGAAAACCATTGCAGGCTGTCAGGCAGCTAGTCGACCCACCATCCTCGCTTCGTTGTCAGCGTCGTTGCAGTCTAAAACGACACTGGCAGAAGCTAACAGTTTTCCGTGCGGCTGCCAACCGTTCTGCTGCATTCCAATCAGGTTGTTTAGGGTTCGGTGGGCCTGGCTCCGCTCGACGCCGGTGCGGCGCCTGACCGGAGGGGGCCGCTGGCGGCGATCTGGCCGGCCGCGATCGAGCGGGTGCCTTGGGACAGGCCAGGTTTGACCAGGCGAAGCCCGGTCAGTACCCTCAAACAGTCGCCCGAAAGTCGGCGATGCGGCTGCGACCCAGGTTTGCCTGGGGACCGCGCCGGCCAGCAGCAAGATTACCTCCGACCGACCCGCAGACGAACCTGAGCGAGACGTCTGGCCGGCCGGATGGAAATGCGAGACACAACGAGGAGAACGTCGTGGCCAAGGGCAAGCGGACCTTCCAGCCGAACAACCGGCGCCGAGCCCGCGTGCACGGCTTCCGGTTGCGCATGCGTACCCGCGCCGGACGCTCGATTGTGTCGAGCCGGCGCCGTAAGGGGCGCCGCGCGCTATCTGCCTGATCGCAACGTCGGGTTTTCGGCGGTGCTTCCGGCACGCAACCGCATGAGGCGGTCAACGGACTTCGACGCGACGGTGAAGCACGGAATTCGCGCGGCGCAGCCCGACGTCGTCGTCCATGTCCGGCGCACGGACGATCGCGACGCTGCGACGGCTCCGCGCGTCGGATTGATCGTCGGCAAGTCCGTGGGTTCGGCGGTCGAACGCCACCGGGTGTCGCGCCGGCTGCGGCACGTGGCGCGATCCGTGTTGGGTGATCTCCACGAGTCCGACCAGATGGTCATCCGGGCGCTGCCCGGGAGCCGGACCGCATCGTCGGCGCGGTTGGAACAGGAGCTGCGCCGGGGGTTGCGACGGGCGCTCGACTCGGTGGGACGGGACCGGTGAGCGCGCCGGCGAGCGCCGTCCATACGGTGGGCGCGGCGGTCGTGCGCGGGCTTGTCTCGGTGATCCAGCTGTACCGGCACATGGTCTCGCCGTTGCGACCGGCGACGTGTCGCTTCGTTCCGACGTGCAGCCAGTATGCGGTCGAGGCGCTGACCGAATACGGCTTGGTGCGGGGGAGTTGGTTGGCCGCGGTCCGGCTCGCCAAGTGCGGACCATGGCATCGGGGCGGATGGGATCCGATACCGGAACGCCCGGGATGCCAAGAGAACTTCGAAGATGCCAGCGACGCGTGGCCCCGCCCGGCGGCGCGAGGGGAGAGTGGAACTCTTGTTTGATTTCTTTAGCCTGGACTTCGTCTACTACCCGGTGTCGTGGATCATGTGGGCCTGGTACAAGCTGTTCGCCGCGATGTTGGGGCCGTCCAACTTCTTCGCGTGGGCGCTGTCGGTGATGTTCCTGGTGTTCAGCCTGCGGGCGCTGCTGTACAAGCCCTTCGTGCGGCAGATCCGCACCACCCGCCAGATGCAGGAGCTGCAACCACAGATCAAGGCGCTGCAGAAGAAGTACGGCAAGGACCGTCAGCGGATGGCGCTGGAGATGCAGAAGCTGCAACGCGAGCACGGGTTCAACCCCATCCTCGGATGCCTGCCGATGCTCGCGCAGATCCCGGTGTTCATCGGTCTGTATCACGTGCTGCGGTCGTTCAACCGGACCACGGGGGGCTTCGGTCAGCCCCACCTGTCGGTGGCTCAGAACCGGCTGACCGGAAACTACGTCTTCAGCCCGACGGACGTCGGGCACTTCCTGGACGCCAATCTGTTCGGCGCACCCATCGGTGCATTCATGACGCAGCGGACCGGGTTGGACGCGTTCACCTACTTCAGCCGGCCGGCGGTCATCGCGGTCGGGGCGCCGGTGATGATCCTGGCGGGGATAGCGACGTACTTCAACAGCCGGGCCTCGGTGGCGCGACAGAGCCCGGAAGCCGCGGCCAATCCGCAGACCGCGATGATGAACAAGCTCGCGCTGTATGTGTTTCCGCTCGGCGTGGTCGTGGGTGGCCCCTTCCTGCCACTGGCGATCATCTTGTACTGGTTCGCCAACAACATCTGGACGTTCGGTCAGCAGCACTACGTGTTCGGAATGATCGAAAAAGAGGACGAGGCGAAGAAGCGGGAAGCGCTGGAGCGACGGGCGGCCAACGCGCCGGCCCCGGGGGCCAAACCGAAGCGGAACGCCAAGGCGCCACAGCCGGGTGGCAACGGGTCGCCGAGCGCGGGGGAGGGCGAGGCGGAGTCCGAGGCCCCCGACGAAGACGCGCCGGCCGCGAAGCCTCCGGCGGCCAAGCCGAATCCGGGTGGCCAAAACGGTGGAACCGCCAACCGCACCCCGCGGCCCGGGGCGCGACCCAAGAGACGCAAACGCTGACAAGGGGACACAGCCAGAGCGGGCCGCCTTGGCATGGTGACCCCGAGGGCAGGGACCCGCGGATGAGGGAGAGAAAGACATGACCGACGCAGACACGACGACCGAGCGCGACACGGACACCGAACTCGATGCCGAGCGGCCATCGGAGAACGGTGCGGAGGCGGACGCCGACGACTTCGACGATCAAGAAGAGCGGTTGGTCGCCGAGGGAGAGATTGCCGGCGACTACTTGGAAGAGCTGCTGGACCTGTTGGACTTCGACGGGGACATCGACCTGGACGTCGAGGGCAACCGCGCGGTGGTGAGCATCGACGGTAGCGACGACCTGACCAAGTTGGTCGGGCGTGGCGGCGAGGTGCTCGACGCGCTGCAGGAACTCACCCGCCTGGCCGTGCACCAGAAGACCGGCGTGCGGAGCCGGCTGATGCTCGACATCGCCGGCTGGCGGCGCCGGCGCCGCGAGGAGCTGGCGGCCCTGGGCGACAAGGTGGCCCGACGGGTGCTGGAATCCGGCGAGCGTGAAGAGCTCGCGCCGATGACGCCGTTCGAGCGCAAGATCGTCCACGACGCCGTGGCGGCGGTCCCCGGCGTCCACAGCGAAAGCGAGGGCGCGGAGCCCGCGCGCCGCGTGGTCGTGCTGCACGACTAGCGAGTTACAGCGGTGTAGTTCCCACGCCGAAGCCCATCTGGGTGCCGGCCCGAGTGGAGGATGTTTCACGTGAAACATGTCGGCCCGGGCGAACCTGCGGCGGACATGCACGCCTGGCCGAAGCCCGGCACCGCGCCGGAGGCGGCGGCGACCATCTTCGGTCCGAGAATCGATCTTGCGCGACGCTACGCGGAACTGCTGGCCGGCCCGGGGGTGGAACGCGGGCTGCTCGGGCCGCGCGAGGTGGATCGCATCTGGGACCGGCATCTGCTCAACAGCGCCGCGATGGCCGAGCTGCTGGAGGCCGGCGAGCGGGTCATCGACATCGGCAGCGGAGCGGGACTGCCCGGCATCCCGCTGGCCCTCGCGCGCCCCGACGTCGAGGTGGTGCTTCTCGAACCGCTGCTGCGCCGCAGCGAATTTCTCAGCGAGGTCGTCGACCAACTAGGGTTGGCCGTCGAAGTGGTCCGCGGCCGTGCCGAGGAACTGTGGGTACGCCATCAGTTCGGGGAAAGGGATGCGGCGGTGTCGCGAGCGGTTGCGTCGTTGGACAAGTTGGCCAAGTGGAGCATGCCGTTGCTTCGGCCGGGCGGGCGGATGCTCGCGATCAAGGGCGAGCGCGGGCGCGAGGAAGTTGAACAGTACCGGCGTGTGATGGCAGCATCGGGCGCCGTTGATGCCAGGGTGGTGACATGTGGCGCGACCTATTTGCGTCCCCCCGCAACCGTAGTTATAGCGCGGCGCGGAAGACCGCAACGCCATCAGTCGGCACGGATCGGGAAGACGGGGAACCGATGAACAGTCCGGGAGATCTGCCGACCCCGTCCGGGCCGGCCCTGAACGCCGTGGACGCCCAGGCGCCGATCGCCCCGGAAGCCCGGCCGCCGATGTCGAGCACCGTGGGCAACCCCGAGGCGGATGTTTCACGTGAAACATCGGACGAGTTCGACACCCCGATCGGTGCGGCCGCCGAACGGGCGATGCGGGTCTTGCACACCACCTATCCGCCGCTGCGCCGGCCCCGCCACCGTCGGGTGTTGACCGTCGCCAATCAGAAGGGCGGCGTCGGCAAGACCACCACCGCCGTGAACCTCGCCGCGGCTCTCGCGCTCCAGGGGCTCAAGACGTTGGTCATCGATCTCGACCCGCAGGGCAACGCCAGCACGGCGCTCGGGATCACCGACCGGCAATCGGGCACGCCGTCGTCGTATGAGGTGCTCATCGGTGAGGTGGCGGTCAAGGACGCGCTGCGGCGCAGCCCGCACAACGAGCGCCTGTTCTGTGTCCCGGCCACCATCGACCTGGCGGGGGCCGAGATCGAATTGGTCAGCATGGTCGCCCGTGAGAATCGGTTGCGCACCGCCCTGGCCGAACTGGACGACCTCGACTTCGATTACGTCTTCATTGACTGCCCGCCCTCCCTGGGGCTGCTGACCATCAATGCGCTCGTCGCCGCCCCGGAGGTGATGATCCCGATCCAGTGCGAGTACTACGCGCTCGAGGGTGTGTCACAGCTGATGCGCAACATCGAGATGGTGAAGGCCCACCTCAACCCCCGGCTCGACGTGTCCACCGTCATCCTCACGATGTATGACGGCCGCACCAAGCTCGCCGACCAGGTGGCCGAAGAGGTGCGCCGGTACTTCGGAAGCAAGGTGCTGCGCACGGTGATTCCGCGCAGCGTCAAAGTCTCCGAGGCGCCCGGCTACAGCATGACCATCATCGATTACGACCCCGGCTCCCGCGGGGCGATGAGCTACCTCGATGCGAGCCGCGAGCTCGCCGAACGTGATTGACCACCATCCGTGAAGGGACGACCATGACGCAGCCGTTACGCAAGAAGGGCGGCCTCGGCCGGGGCCTGGCTTCGCTGATCCCGACTGGCCCCGCCGAAGGTGACTCGGGTCCCGCGACGCTCGGTCCGCGGATGGGGGACGCGGCAGCGGACGTGTTGATCGGTGGACCGGGGCCGGACCTGGCGCCGGCAGGTGCGGTGTATCGCGAGATCGCGCCGGCCGATATCGAGCCCAACCCGCGCCAGCCTCGGCAGGTGTTCGACGACGAGGCGCTATCTGAGTTGGTGCACTCCATCCGCGAGTTCGGCCTGCTGCAGCCGATCGTGGTCCGCGCGGTGCCCGGGGCCAAGACGGGACCGCGGTATCAGATCGTCATGGGGGAGCGGCGCTGGCGGGCGGCCCAAGAGGCGGGGCTCGCGACCATTCCCACCATCGTGCGCGAGACCGGTGACGACAATCTGCTTCGCGACGCCCTCCTGGAGAACATTCACCGGGTGCAGCTCAACCCGCTGGAAGAGGCGGCGGCATACCAGCAGCTGCTCGACGAGTTCGGCGTCACCCACGACGAACTTGCCTCACGCATCGGCCGCTCGCGGCCGTTGATCACCAACATGATCCGGTTGCTGAAACTGCCGATCCCTGTGCAGCGGCGGGTAGCGGCCGGCGTGCTCTCGGCCGGCCACGCCCGCGCCCTGCTATCGCTGGAAGCCGGTCCCGAGGCGCAAGAGGAACTGGCCAGCCGCATCGTCGCGGAAGGGCTGTCGGTGCGGGCGACCGAGGAGGCGGTGACGCTGGCCAACCGCGCCGGCGCGACCACCCCGGCACCCCAGCGGCGCAAGCCGATCCAGATGCCCGGTCTGCAGGAGGTCGCCGAGCGGCTGTCCAACGCCTTCGATACGCGGGTGACGGTGAGCCTGGGCAAACGAAAGGGCAAGATCGTCGTGGAGTTCGGCTCCGTGGACGACTTGCAGCGAATCATCGACATGATGACCACCGCCAAGGCCTAACCCGCCATACGCTGTAATTACGTCACTGTGACACCGGAGCGGTCACGGCTGGGCAACAACGAGCTCTCGACGCCGTAGGGTTACGAAAGCGCATGCGTTTCAAGGATTTTCGGTAACAAACCGGTTGGGACGGTAACGCGTCGGGCGCCCCGGCGCCGTGATCGGCGCCTCGAAGGCAAAGCTGGCCCGATTGCGGCTTACTCTCCTATCCTGGAGGGGTTGCCGGCGCATTTGGCTGCAGCACCGCACAGGAGCCAGGAGGCTAGTGTCCGCTCGAATCACACCGCTGCGCCTCGAGGCCTTCGAACAGCTTCCCAAGCATGCTCGCCGCTGCGTGTATTGGGAGGTCGACCCAGCGACCCTCGGTAACCAGGACCATCTCGCCGACCCGGAATTCGAGAAGGAAGCCTGGTTGTCGATGGTGATGCTGGAGTGGGGCTCGTGCGGCCAGGTCGCCACCGCGGCGACCGACGACCGAAGTCAAAGCGAGCCCCCCTGCCTGGGCTATGTCTTCTACGCGCCGCCGCGGGCGGTGCCCCGGGCGCAGCGGTTTCCCACGGCCCCGGTCTCCGCGGACGCGGTGCTGCTCACGTCGATGGGCATCGAGCCCGGTCAGGCCACCGACGATCTGCCGCACGGCCTCCTCGCCCGGGTGATCGACGAACTGGTCCGCCGTGGAGTCCGGGCGCTGGAAGCCTTCGGCCGCACACCGGCGGCTTCGGAATTGCAGGACCCGCTGGCCGCGAGCCCCGATGTGCGGCCGGTGTTGGAGGCCGTCGGTGACTGCTCGGTGGACCACTGCGTCATCGACGCGGAGTTGTTGCAGGACGCGGGTTTCGTTGTGGTGGCCCCACATCCGTACTTCCCGCGGCTGCGGCTCGAGCTGGACAAGGGCCTCGGTTGGAAGGCCGAAGTCGAGGCGGCTCTAGAACGCCTGCTGGAAAACGCGCAGCTGCAAGAGCCGGTCGGAGCCGGGTCGGTGGCGGGAAATACGTTGCGCGGCGCCGAGATCGGCTAAGAGCCGCCGAGCCGGCTGGTCCGCTCGACCGAAAGTTCGTGGGCCAAAAGTTCGGCGAAGGTGAACGTGCCGGTGGGCCGGTCGTTCTTGCCCAGGAGGTAGAGCCGTTTGACCGCGGCGAGGATACCTTCGGCGATGGCGTCGCGCGTTTGCGTCGAGATCAGCATCGCGCGATCCTGCGGATTGGTGATGTAGCCGACGTCAACCTGTACGGTTGGCATCCGGGTCAGGCGCAACAGATCCCAGGTCCGGCCATGCGTCCGGCAATCCCGTAACCCCGTGCGGGCCACGACCTCTCGTTGGATGAAGTCGGCGAGATTGCGCCCGATCGTGGACACCGAGCCGTGCGAGTTCCCGAAGTGAAAGGACGCCACCCCGTTGGCCGCGGAGCTGGGCTGACTCTCGCAGCGCAAGCTGATCATCAGGTCCGCGCCGACGTTGTTGGCGGTGGCGGCGCGTTCGGCGTCGGACGGGCTGCGGTTGACCGGCCGCGACAGGAACGTTTCCATCCCGATGGCGGTCATCCGCCCCTCGAGTCGGCTTGCCAAGTCCCACAACACATCCGCTTCGCTGACCGGTCCCGACGGACCCTGCATCAGCTCACCGAGGTCGGTGCCGCCCCGGCCCGGATCGATGATGATCCGCTTGCCCGACAGCTTGGGCCCCGATCGGCGCACCAGTTCTTCCTCGCGGATCGCGTGCGGTGAACCGCCGGTGACGCGGGAGCTCAGAAAGTACAAGGAGCGCAATGTTTCTGGGCCACAGATGCCGTCGGCGGCGAGCCCGTACTCACGCTGGTATGACATCAACGCGTTGTGCGTCTGCAACCCGAAGTGCCCGTCGACCAGTCCGGTGTAGAAACCGAGGTCTTGGAGGCGGGCCTGCAGGGTGGCGACGTCGTCACCATAGAGCGGTGCGCCGAATTGGTGATACAACGTGCGCGCACCGAGCCGGTACGACGCTTCCTTCAACGCGCGATAGGTGGCCTCGCCGACGAGGCCGTCGACCAGCAGGCCGCGGTGCTGCTGGAAGGCGCGCACCGCCTGGTCGAGTTCGGTGTCGAAGAGCTCGGCGGGCACCTGCCGGCCGGTGGCGAGGTCGTCCTCGGGGCCGTCGAGCAGCCCTAGCGCCGCCAACGTAGCCCGGATTTCGGTCACAGCTGCGCTACGGTCACCACAGCGCAGCGCATCGCCGTGTTCACGGCGCGGACTCGACATACCAAAGGCCCTCCGGGACACACTGACAGGCTCGCATCTGGGCAACAGCTAACGGTTATTGTCGCAGATGCTTCCCATATTCGGGAAAACCCCAGGCTGAACGCGGGGCGTGGTGCGGCGAATTCAAATGACGGTCAACTGAGGTTCGGCACCGCGTCCGAGAGCTCGCGCAGCAGCGCCGCCTTACCTTTGGCGCCGACGATCCGCTTGACCGGTTGGCCATCCTTGAACAGGATCATGGTCGGGATCGAAACGACCTGGAAGTCGCGCGCGGTGACCGGATTGGCGTCCACGTCGAGCTTGGCGACGGTGAGCTGGCCGGCCCGCTCGCTCGCGATTTCCTCGAGAACCGGCGCGACCATCTTGCACGGACCGCACCACGTCGCCCAAAAGTCAACCAGCACAGGCTTATTGCTGGACAGCACCTCTGTGGAGAAGGATGCGTCAGAGACTTCGATTGTGGCCCCGGCTTTTTGGGCGTCGGTCATTGAGGTGCTCCAATCATCTCGGTACTGCCAGGAAATTCGGTTGCGTCGCTTTGGGCGGCCGAGCTTGATTCGACGTGGTCGGCCAGCCAGCGTTCGGCGTCGATGGCCGAGGCGCAACCGCTGCCGGCGGCGGTGATGGCCTGGCGGTAGGTGCGATCCACCAGGTCCCCGGCGGCGAACACCCCCTCGATCGAGGTCGCCGTGGTGTGGCCCTGAACCAGCACGTAGCCATCGGGGTCGGTGTCGAGGACGTCGCGGACCAATTCCGAGCGCGGGTCGTGACCGATCGCCACGAAGACGCCGGTGACGGGCAGGGTGTTTTCCTCGCCGGTGACCGTGTCGCGCACCCGCAAACCCGTCACCGTCTCGTCCCCGTCGACCCCCAGCACCGCCTTGTTGGTCAGGATGGTGATCTTCTCGTTGGCGCGGGCGCGGTCGAGCATGATGCGCGAGGCGCGGAATTCGTCACGGCGGTGCACCAGGGTGACGCTGCGCGCGAATCGGGTCAAGAACGTCGCTTCCTCCATCGCCGAGTCCCCGCCGCCGATGACCGCGATGTCTTGATCTTTGAAGAAGAATCCGTCACAGGTCGCACACGAGCTCACACCACGACCGAGCAACTCCTGCTCGCCGGGGACGCCCAGATACCGCGCCGCGGCGCCCATCGCCAGAATGACCGCCCGCGCGCGGACGGTCTCACCCTCGGCGGTCGTCACCGACTTGATCGGCCCGTCCAGCGACACCGACTCGACGTCTTCCATCCGCAGGTCGGCCCCGAAGCGCAGGGCCTGCTCGCGCATCTGGTCCATCAACTCCGGACCGGTGATGCCATCGCGGAACCCCGGGAAATTCTCCACCTCGGTGGTGGTCATCAAGGCCCCGCCAAACGACGTTCCCTCGAACACCACCGGCGCCAGCTGTGCGCGGGCCGTATACAACGCCGCGGTGTACCCAGCGGGGCCCGAGCCGATGATGATCACGTCGTGCACAGTGTCGGCGGTCATAGAACCCTTTCAACCAATCGTCCCTGGATTCCTACAAACGCCAGCGTAGGCACGGCTGTTCCCCGGCGCGTCGGACACCCCGGCACCACACTAGGGGCGCGGAACCTGAGTGGTGGCCAATAAGCCGGTATCGGCGGCGCTGCAGTTCAGCGCCACCGCGTAAACGGCCAGGCTGTGGGGAGTGTCGCCGGCCACTACCAGCACGACGCCGGGGCGGGCGTTGATCTCGACGCGGCGCGCGCCCAGCACCTGCGTGGCCGCCGGATAACCGAGGCCGGTGAGGCATGAGGCGCGCCGGCCAGGGTCGCCGAGTGGTCCGTAATCCGGACGCTGGGCGAGGAGACCCAGGATCTCGTCCTGCGACAGGGGGACCGTCATCGGCGGCGTCGACACCGTGATGTGCTCGGCGGTGACCGGGGTGCTGGGGGCGGGTTCGGGGGCGGTGATCAGCGCCGCGGTCCCCACGCCCACCGCCGCCAGCACCGCACCGACGCCGGCCACCGTGGCGACCACCCGCCCGGTCCGCATCGGCGGCCGGGCCGAGTGCGCGGCGGGCCGGCCCGCCTCCGCCGATTCCAGCGCGGCCGAGACGCGGGCGGTGACCTCCGGCGGGACATCGGGCGGTGGGTCGGCGCCAAGGGTGGCAACGTCGCAGCGCACGCGATTCAGGGCGCGCAGGATCTGCTCCGCCTCGGCGTCGCCGCGAACCCGCTGGCGCACGCGGGCCGCGGATTCGTCGTCCAGCAGGCCCGCCTGCAGGTCGGCGAGAAGCTCGACCGTCAGGGGCGGCTCGTCGGCATCGTGGTCGGCTTCATCCATCCGCCCCAGTGTCCGTCATGCGCTGCTTGACGGCCATGGGTGGGGCCAGGTCGGGGGAGGCTTTGAGGTAGCCGAGCAGCTCGGCGAGGCGAACACGGGCACGCGCGCATCGGCTTTTGACGGTGCCCTCGGCGACGCCCAGCAGAGCGGCGGTGTCGGCCACCGAGTACCCCTGCATGTCGACGGCCACCACCGCCGCCCGCTGCTCGACGGGAAGCCGCATCAAGGCGCGGTGCACGATCATCGCGGTCTCGACCTGGGTCGTCCGGTCGGCCACCGGGAAGACGTCCTCGAGCGGCACGGTGGGATGTGCCTTCGTGCGCCGCAGCCGGTCCAGGCAGGCGTTGACGACGATGCGGTGCAGCCAGCTGCCGACGGCGGCGTCATGCCGGAACGCGCCGGCGCCGCGGTGCGCCGAGAGCATGGCGTCCTGCAGCGCGTCCTCGGCATCCTCCGCGGTGCGCGTGGTCAGCCGGGCCAGCCGGTGCAGCTGTCGTTGGTGGCGAAGGAACAACTCCCCGAAGGCGCGGCGATCGCCGGCGACGTGGGCTGCCAGCAGCTCGGCGTCGGTGCGTTCACGCTGGATGTTTCCCCGGGAGCCCACGGCCGGACAGTATCCAATCGGCTGCGGGGCGGCACTTCACCACGGCGGCCGATTGTGGGGCGAAATCAGGATGCGGCCTGGACCGTGATTTCCGAAAAGCCGGCCTGGCTCTTGCCGTTCGTGGTTCCCAGCGTGGAGATCCACACCAGCAGATTCGACGTCGGTGAGCCGGACCGGACCGGGATGACGTTGTGCCCGGGCTTGAGCGTGAACGCCTGCGCCAGCACGGTCGTGTCGTTCAGCGATGCCGGCGACGCCGTGGCCGACGAGCGGATCTCGACTTTCGTCCCGGTGCTCGGGGTGTCGATGCTGACCTGCCCGACCACCGTGGGGTTCGGCAGCTGCAGCATGAGCCCCTCACCCTGCTTGAAGCTGGGGAACGGGACGGCGTCGGTGTAGACCTCGGTGGCCCAGGCTGTCGAGGGGTCGCCGTCGATGGCCTGGCCGGCCGTGCCCGCATTGTCGGCGTCGCCGTCGGGGGAGTAGACCGACGCCCTGGTCGGTTTGACGACGCTACCGGCGGCGGTGGAGCTCGGGGCCGACGACGATACGGACGACGACGGGCCGTTGAGCCCCAGCTCGTCCTTGTTCAGGCCGCCGCCGACATTGCCGAAGATCTTGCTCACCACCGACGCCAGGACCAGCAGGGCCACCACGATGACGACGAGGCCGGCCCCGACGCCGATCAACACGTTGCGGCGCCGGCGCGCAAAGTTGGCGTCATCTTCACCCGCGGGCACGCGGGCGGTGGCGGGCGCCGGCGAATCATCGATCGGGCCCAGCACCTCGGTCCGATCGGCTACCGCGGTCGCCTGCTGCAGCAGGTTCAAAAGCGTTGAGGCACTGCGGATCCCGCCATCTTCCTGAACCGCGCGGACAGCGACAGCCGAGATCTGGAACGGAATCTCCCGGTCGATGACCATTGGTTCGACCGGCTGGCCCGCCGAATCGCGTTCGGCCGGGGCGAGCCCGCTGCGCACGCTCGACTCCGCGAGCGGCCACCGATTGACCAGCAGGGCATACAGCGCCGCACCGATCCCGCGGATGTCGCCCTGCGGGTTGGCGTCGGGCATGGTCGCCGGGTAAGCGAGCACGACGTCGCCCTCGATGCTGACCCGCACCCGGCTCGGGTGGTCGATCGACAACGCGACACCGGCCCGGTGGGCCGCATCGGCGGCCGCGGCCAGCGATTGCATGGCCCGCACGGCGCCGACGGGCGACGGCGCGGTGTCGGCCACCTCCTGCAGCGACCCGCCCCGCACCCACTCCGAAACGACCAGGCCGCCGTGGCCCGTATGGACCACGTCGAGCACCCGGGCGATGCCGGGCTTGTCGATGCGGCTGAGCCGCAGGGTGCGGGACAGGATTTCCTGCAGCACGTCGTCGGGCAACGCCCTGTCGGGGTCGACGAAGGTCAGCGCCACCTGCCGGTCCAATGCGGTGTCCAGCGCCTGCCAGAACTGCAGCGGCGGCGCGCCGCCGTGGAAGACCAGCAGCCGATAGCGGCCGCCGGCGATGCGGGCACCGGGAACCAGATGGAGGTCGTCTGCCGGCGGTTCCCCTCCGCGGTCGCGGGGCGCATCGAACGGGGCCGGGCCGCGCCGCGATTCGGGGGCGACGTCGCCGTTGCGCTGGTCGGCCGGGCGCGCCGGCGACGGCTCCGGCTCACGGCCGGCGGGTATGTCGGGTTGGAAGTCGTCGGCGACCGGTCGTGGCAGCTCGGCACCCGACGCGGCGCTCTCGACAGGGCGGTCGGTCACCTCCGGTCCTTTCGCTAGCCGGGCTGGGGTTGCCCGCTCCGGAGGTCTGCGCCGGATCGGCTCCTGGACCGCATTTACCCCAGGCGGGGACGAATTCCTCTGCTCAGGGTACGTGACCGGGGATGGGCGAGACGATCGATCCGCTGTGACCGGTTTGCGGGGGGTCGGCGTGCGGCCGCCGAAGCGGTGTCTGACCGCGTCGAGTGCGGCCTGCGCCTCCGGGACGCGTGCGCGGAGCATGACCGCGGCCATGATCGGCAGCATGATGACCCCGAGGATGAGCAGGCGCAGCAGCGAGCCGGCGCCCCCGCCGTGCGTGGTCAGCCGGTCGAGCCCCAGCAGGCGGTCGGCCACGTGGGCCACCAATCCGGCCAGCATGGACGCGGTGATGGTGACCAGGATGGTTCGGAGCTCGCCCTTGCTGATCAGCTGGCCGCCGGTCGGCAGCAGGGTGTGCCGCAACAGGAGGTAACCGACGATCGCGCCCGCCAGGAACCCGATGCCGTTGGCCAGCCCCAGATAGCCGGCGACCAGCTTGGGGTCATGGGTGAGGTGCGGAGCCAGGACGGATCCGACGATCTTGACGGCCGTGATGACGAGGATGATCACGATCGGCGTCCAGGGCTGCTCGCGCGCGTAGAACACGCGCAGCTGGAGCAGCACCAGGCCGTAGGGGATCAGCGTGAACGCCGACATGGCGATCGCGGCGCCGAGGTAGCCGGCGTCGACGCCGCCGAAGTGGCCGTAGGCGAACAGCGCGCTGCCCATCGCGGGCCCGCCGACGGTCATGAACGCGACGATCGGGATCAGCGTGATCAGTGTCAGTCGGGTGGCCAGCGACAGGTCGGCGAGCACGGCCTGGGTGTCGTCGGCGGCGGCGTTGCGGCTCAGCCGCGGCATCACCACGGTCAGCACGGTGACGCCGATCATGCCGAACGGCAGCATGAGGACCAGCCAGGTGTAGTTGTAGATCGCCGGGCCCGAGGCGGCCGCCGTGCTGGCGATCTGATTGCCGACCACCAGGCCGAGCTGGCTGATCAGCACGTAGAGGACCATCGCGGCGGCCATGGTGCCGAAGCGCTTGAGGCGTTCGTCGATTCCCCACATCGGGCGCAGGTCGACGCGTTGGCGCCGCAGCGCCACCAGCAGCACCGCGGTCTGCGCGAAGACACCGAGCGTGGTGCCGACGCCGAGGACAAGCAGCTTGGTGTTGCCCATGCGGACGGGGTCGACCGACAACTCCCCGGGCACGACCGCGTACACCGCCAGGGTCGCAAGGGCGACGACGTTGTTGACGACCGGCGCCCACGCTGTCGGCCCGAACACGTTGCGGGTGTTCAGGATCGCCATGAACACCGACGTGAGGCCGTAAGCGAGCACCTGGGGGAGCAACAGGTAGGCGAAGGCCGTGGTCAGCGGCTCGTTGACCTGCGGGTCGCGGCCGAGCATGAGCCGCACCAGCAGCGGCGCTGCGAGCACCGACAACGCGGTCGCCACCAAGAGCAGCGCGGTGGTCAGCGTGACCAGGCGGCGCACGAATGCCGCCCCGCCGTCGGGGTCGCTCTGCTCGGCGCGGGCCAGCACGGGCACGAAGATGGCGGTGAAGGTCGCCTCCAGCACTAGGGCGGCCACCAGGTTGGGCAGCTGGTTGGCCACCGAGAACGCGCTCGACAGCGCGGCGCCGAGGATGGCCGCCAGGAGCACGATCCGGGCGAAGCCGGTGAGCCGGCTGACCAGCGTGGCGAAGGCCATCGCCCACGACCGCGACACCAGGGCGGCGTCGGACAGTTCGGGTCGCCGGCGATCGACGCCCGCAGGGACGGGCGGCAGGGGACCGGTGGGCGGTGAGCCCGGGACCCGGGGTCGCCGCGGCGGCTGTGGCAGGCGGGGGTGTTGCGGTGCGGCCTGCCGGTGGGCGGGTTTCATACTCGGTGCTCTTGCTCGACCCGATCGTCGGCGCCGTCGTCCAGCCCCGCGGATCTGGTGCGCGGTGGGTCGGGCCGGTCCAGGTCGGCGGGGTCGGGCTGGCCGCGGAAACGGTGCCAGAGGCGGCGTCCGGCCAGCAACACCAGCACGGCTGCGGCCGTCATGGTGATCGCGAAGAGCACCTTGCCGTAGGCGTTGGAATGCACCGACAGGCGCACCGGGTCGCCCAGCCGCAGGCCGTCCGGGGTGCGGAGCGTGACGTCGATGGCGACCCGCTGGGTGAAGTTCACTTCGATCGGCACCCGCAGCGGTAGGTATCCCGGCGGCAGCTCGATCTGGCCGACGTCGGTGACCCTCATCCCCGGCGGGGCGTCGACCTGCAGCCGCACCCGGATCGGAACGGCCAGGCCGTTGTGCAGGGCCAGCGGCAGCGGGCTGTGCTCGGTGGCCAGGGTGTACGAGCCGCCCGGGTTGACGATCGTGACCGCGCCGAACAGGTCGTTGATCGTCTTGCCGACGACGGCCAGGCGTTGCTGGGCCATCCCGTTGCGGGTGTCTGGCGGTTCGGATTGGCTCAGCGCGCGCAGCATGTCCTCGCGCAGCGGGGCGGTGTACTGGATGCCGGTCAGCCCGGTGCGGTCGTCGGTGGTCAGCGCGGAGGTCAGGCCCCACAGCCGCCCCACCTGGCCGGCGATCGAGGCGGTGACGTCGTCGCCGAATCGACCGCGTGCGGAGGTGGAGGCCCCCACCGGTTCGGACGGCTCGGCGCCGGGTTGCCCAACAGGATTGGCCTCGGTGACGACCGCCGGCAGCGGTCGCGGCACCGCCAGCCCGGACCGGATGCTGGTGGTGAGCGCGGTCAGGATGACGTGGGCGTCGTCGGCCTGCAGGTTCCATGTCGCCGGCGGGACGAGGAGCTGGGTGCGCGGCTCATCGTCGGGGCGCAAGGCGTGCCAGAACATCGAGCCCAGGGCGTCCTGGCGGCGCGCGGTCGCCGAGTCGTGCGCGAGCCGGACGGTCAGCGAGGGATCAAGGTAGGTGGGGACTGCGGGTGAGTTTCCCGCCCCGGCCAGCGCGGCGCCCACCGCAGGGTCGAACGGCGCGACCACGACTTGAGGGGACAGCCGCCGCGGCGCGGTGTCGGCGGCATCAGTGGATCCTTGCGCGTCCGGGGCGGACAGGTCGGCGGCAGCAACGGCGACGGTGTTTTCGTTGGCACCGAGCAGATTGACCGCGCGGTTGGTCAACGGGCCGTCGGGCAGCAGAGTGGCGCCGTGAATGGACGGCACGTCCAGGATGCGGTCGACGATGCTGTTGACGCCTGTGGTCGCGGCGGCGCTCAGCCCCCGATCGTTGACGCGCTGCAGAGCGTCCAGGTCGGCCTGCGCGTAGGGGAGCGGGGCGACGCACGTGCGGCGGGCCAGGGCACGCAGCCGGTTGAGCCATTCGGTCGCTGCGGCCTGTCCGGCACCCGGATGGGTCAAAGTGCCCGGGAGCTGACCGGGGCCCTCGGGCGGGTCGGTCACCACATAGCCGGCGGTCATCGCGTTGACGGTGACGAGCAGGTCGGGGTCGACGGCCAAACACAACGCCCGGCCGACCGCGCCGTCGGGGTCGACGTCGTGGCTGGTGGCGACCTCGGCCGCGGACAGCAGGATGTCCAACCTGCCGCCGCTGGCCAGGGAGCCGGCGAGGTCGTCGTCGACCAGTCGCACCGGAATGGTGCCGCCGGGAACGCCCGGCGCCAGCCTGGGCCGGTCGGCCAGGGGCCACAGCATGGTCAGCCCCACGGGTTTGGAGGTGTCGGGCGCGACGGCGGAGCCCAGATCGCCGCCCTGGTCGGGCGGCACACCGACCACGGGAAGCAGGAAGCGCGCGTTGTCGAGCCGGGCCGGGGCGCCGTAATCGGGGGTGCCGTTCACGTTGACCAGGACCGGGTAGATGCCCGGCTTTTCGACACCCAACGATTGCTTGGTCAGGGAGCGCAGTGGCGCCGACAGCGTGAAGCCGGCCTGTTGTCCGCGTTGCAGTTCGGGAGCGACCGTGAGGAAGTCGGCCGCCGGTTGGTATTGATCGGTGTCGCCGTCGAGGGTGGTTCGCAAGCCCGCGGACGTGGTGACCGCACCCGCATGCTCGAGCCGGACCATCACGTCACGGACGGGGCGGTCGCCGATGTTGGTCACCATGCCGCTGACGGTCACGACGGGTGGGCTGGTCGTGGTGACGACGTCGGGGGTGACCTGGTCGATGCGGACCCGGACGAACGGCGTCACGCCGGGTTCACCGGCGGTGGCGTGCGGCATGACGGGCCCGGTGAGCATCCCGAACCCGGCCACGATGCCGATCACTGCCGCGAGGCGCAACAAGCAGAGCCGGGATGCCGTCACGGCCCTGGCCCGTGGCCGTTCTTGCGGCTGGTGGCCGGCTTGTCGGCGTGCCGGGTGCGCGAGTGCGTTTGTGGGCGGCGCCGGGGAGCGGTGGGCGGCAGCGGCGGCAGCGCGGCGGGGCCGTCGTTCTGCAGCTTGTCGATCAGCTCGTCGGCGACCCGCGCGAGCCGGCGTTCGTCGGCGTAGGCCAGCTTGGAGGGCAGCTCGTGGATCGGCACCCAGGCCACCTCGGCCACTTCGAGGTCCTCGTCGGACAACTCGCCGCCGGAGAACCGCATCAGATAGTGGTGCACGGTCTTGTGGACCCGGCGGCCGTCCGTGACGAACCAGTAGTCGATGCGTCCCAGCGCCGCCAGCACGCTGCCGCGGATGCCGGTCTCTTCGGCGACCTCTCTTATAGCGGTCTGTTCGGCGGTCTCACCCTGCTCGATGTGCCCCTTGGGCAGCGACCACAGCATCCGCCCCCGCCGGTCGACGCGGCCGATCAGCGCGGCGACCTGGGAGTCGCGCGGGCCGTCGAGGCCGTCGATGACCAGCCCGCCGGCGGAGGTTTCGTGCACGGTGCGCAGCCGGTCCGGTCCGCGGCGAGGCGAACGGGATCGGCGCGATTTCGTCGCCGTCGAGTCCGCGGGCGCTTGGCCGTTCGTCTGGTTCTCGGTCGAACTCGCGGCGCCACGACCGCGCCGCCGCCCCCGGCGTCGACGTGGCTTGTGTTGTTCGCCGTCCGACACCCAAGCGATAGTAGCTGGCACGACATCGTCTCCCAGGACATACTCGCCGCTGGGCGGCCCCGCGATGGCTCTGAACGTATCGGGTCAGATCGGTCCGATCGCATGCGCGATGACGAACGCCGGAATGAAGATCAGGAGTGAGAGTGGCCCTGACAAGCTGCCAATCATCATTCCGCGGCCGATCTGACCACAGCGGCCCGATGCTCGCGCGATGAGGGCGCTGACGCCGACGTATGCCAGCGTTACGGGGAGAACGACAAATACCAAGGGCCACATCGGCAGAACGAACAGCCAGGTGACGAGATCGACCACGAAGACGTGAGCTATGGCTACTGCGAAACTCAGGGGCCCATAGCGATTGTTGGATGGGTCGACTGCAGGTTTGTCCGTCATCGCGGCCCTTCAGCGCAGGACCAGATAAGCGAAGATCGTTCCGCCTGCGAGCACGACGGCTGAACAGCTCACGACGCTGATGCCAAGACCACGACTACGTGGGGACGACGACCTCAGGAACGCGACGCCGGCAAGCAGCGACGCCAAAGCTGTCAGGACGGTGGCGGTCAGCATCCATCCGCGCTCACCGGCGTACGCGCTGTGTGTGTCGAACGGCCACTTGCCCAGCAGCCACATGGCGACAAGCAACATCCCCACTATCGGTTGGACGACAAAGGGCGCTGACCATGTCGCTGTGCGCCAGGCGCGGGTGTCGAAGAAGTTCGCTCCCTCAGAACTCGACATACTGTTGCTTTCTGTCACTGGACGGTCATGCCGGAACTGCAATGCCTGTAGGCAGGGAAGGCACCGAACGTATGTCGGTGACTGGGCCAAAGTCTGTGGTCGGTAGAGGAACCGGCACATCGTATTTCTGGTTCCATCCGCCCGTGTCGAACGGTGTGAACGCCTTACCGCCAAGGGGACCTACGTCGTGGTGCCGGAACAGATTCAAGGCTGGGCCTAGCGAGCTACCCGACTGTGCGGGGTCGATCAACAACGGACGCGTACTGCCACTTGGAAAGTCCTGATAAGCCTCGAGCGAGGGGTAGTTAGTACGTGTGCCATTCACCTGCACACCTTCTGGTCCCGGCGTGAACACCAGGTCGCCATTGACCGTGATGGTGTGGCCCGCCAATGGACCGTTCGGATCGGCGGTGAACCCTGGCGCGAAAGGGTTGCCGGCGTCGTACTTTATGCGAACTGATCCATCGGAGAGCTGAGTAACGCTACCTGTTGGTGTGCCCACCTTGACAGTCCCGGGAGCACCGCTCGAAGTCTCTTCGACGGACGGATTTTGTCGCAGAATCACGAGGCCATTTTCGAAGTCGATGTAGGTCGTTACCTTGGTGTCTTCTGGATCGAAATTGATGTTGGGTCCGCGGTCGTTCCCAAGATCCCGGTTGCCAAAAGGAGAGCTCGTCACGTCCCGCTGCTCGATCCACTGCGAAACACGGACCACTCCTTGGCCTGGTACGGGGCGAATCTTCACCACTCGGACCTGCGATTTGGCCCCGTTGAACTTGGGGTCGTACGTCTGTGGGTCTAGAGCTGCCGCGGTCTCCCAGTCGGCCGCCGACGTCGGTTCGCGGCCAAAGACCTGCTTGAACGCCTCGATTTGGTTGCGACGCCGTTCCTCTGCGTTTTGCGGGGGCGCTTCCGGGATGTCGCCGTCGAGAACCTGGATTGGCGGCTCGTATCCGTCCTGCTTGCGCAGGTTAGCCATCGAGGCTTGCAGCTGCCGAGAATACTGATCGCGGACTTGGTTCATTTTGTCGGCCGACGCCTTGGTGTCGGCGATCGCGTGCTTCTCAAGCCCGTTTATGTAGTGGTCCAGCAGCTTCCTTTCCGACCCTGTTAGCCGGGGATCTTTCTCCAGCTCGACGGCCTCGCCGATTTGATCATCGAGGCCTTGTAGCTGTTTTTCCAGCGCTGAGATTTCGCCTCGTCCGGACCGTTGGGCCTCGGCCAACGCGGCCGCCACATTTTCCAGATCGGCACCGATCTTGGGCAATTGAGCAGCTTGTACCCCGAGCGTCTTAATTGCCCGTTGTACCTCGGCCGAGCTATTGATCGGATTCCCGCCGTCCTGATGCGTCCAGGCTTTGTCGAAGCGGTTGCGCGCCAGGTCGAATGCGGCTTCTGCTTCCCCTGTGGAGTGGCCCGCGCTATGAAACGCGTTTGCAAGATTCGAGATCTGGGCCGGCCGACCGCTTTGCAATGTGCCGTTGATACGCCATGGGTCGCCGCCCGCGAACATGATGAGTGCGCCCTTGCTTATGTATCGGAGATGCACCGCATCACCCCGCCCGTTTCACCCTTCCCGCAGCGCGTAACGCTACTACCGCGCGTCGGCCGGTCAATTCACCGCGGGTGCGTGCCAGTGATGCCACGGGCAGGTGCGAGCCTCCTCACACGGGCGTTTCGGTTTCGGCCGACTACGCTGATCGAACGTGTCCGAAGCCGATGTCGAGCTGCTTGCCGCCGCCGCGGTTGCCCTGAATCAACAGGCGCCCGTGCTGCGCGAGCTGGGCTCGGCGTTCGACGCGGCAGGCCACGAGCTGTACCTCGTCGGCGGCTCCGTGCGGGATGCCCTGCTGGGCAGGTTGAGTCCGGACTTGGACTTCACCACCGACGCCCGCCCCGAGCAGGTTCAACAGATCCTGCGGCCATGGGCGGACAACTTGTGGGACACCGGCATCGAATTCGGCACTGTCGGTGTCGGCAAGGGCGAGCACCGGCTGGAAATCACCACGTTCCGCGCCGACGCCTACGACCAGGTGTCCCGCAAACCCGCGGTGCAGTACGGCGAGCGCCTCGACGACGATCTGGTGCGGCGAGATTTCACGGCCAACGCGATGGCCGTGCGCATCACGCCGGACGGACCGGGCGAATTCCTCGATCCCCTCGGCGGTTTGGCGGCCCTGCGTGACCGCGTGCTCGACACCCCGGCCGCGCCGGAGGTGTCCTTCGGCGACGACCCGCTGCGGATGCTGCGCGCGGCGCGGTTCGTCTCGCAGCTCGGCTTGGCCGTCGCGCCGCGGGTACGCGACGCGATCGAGGCGATGGCGCCCGAGTTGGGGCGGATCAGCGCCGAGCGGGTGGCCGCGGAGTTGGACAAACTTCTGCTCGGCGACGACCCGGTGTCCGGCATTGACCTGTTGGTGCAGACCGGCATGGGGGAGGTGGTGCTGCCCGAGGTCGGTGGCATGCAGATGGCCATCGACGAACACCACCAGCACAAGGACGTCTACCAGCATTCGCTGACGGTGCTGCGGCAGGCGATCGCGCTCGAGGACGACGGCCCGGATCTGGTGCTGCGCTGGGCCGCGCTGCTGCATGATATCGGCAAGCCCGCGACCCGGCGGCACGAAGCCAACGGCGGCGTGAGCTTTCACCACCACGAGGTGGTCGGCGCCAAGATGGCGCGAAAGCGGTTGCGGGCGTTGAAGTATTCCAAGCAGATGGTCGAGGACGTCTCGCAGCTGGTGTATCTGCATCTGCGGTTTCACGGGTACGGCGAGGGCAAGTGGACCGATTCCGCGGTGCGCCGCTACGTCACCGATGCCGGGTCGCTGCTTCCGCGGCTGCACAAGCTGGTGCGGGCCGACTGCACGACCCGCAACAAGCGCCGGGCCGCGCGGCTGCAGGCGAGCTACGACCGGCTGGAGGCGCGCATCGCCGAGCTTGCCGCCCAAGAGGATTTGGCGCGCGTGCGGCCGGATTTGGACGGCAACCAGATCATGAAACTGCTCGACATCCCCGCCGGCCCGCAAGTCGGCGAGGCGTGGCGCTTCCTCAAAGAGCTGAGGCTGGAGCGCGGGCCGTTGTCGGCCGAGGAGGCCACCGCGGAACTGCTGAACTGGTGGCGCTCGCGCGGGAACCCGTAGCGGTGGTTGAGCGTCCGAGCATTCGTGGATTACTGCATGAGTGGTGACGACGGCACGGCGGCTATGTGGCACCGCGACCTCGACATGGACCTTGACGGCGACGGCCGGCTCGATGCGTTCGGGCTGGACTTCGATGGTGACGGCCTGCGCGACGACGCGCTCGCGGACTTGGACGGCGACGGCATCGCCGATCACGCGGTGCTCGACCTCGACAACGACGGCACTCCCGAGGCGTACTTCACCGACGACGGATCCGGTACGTGGGGGGTAGCCACAGAGCAGGGCCGGCAACTGCGCTGGTTCGGACTCGACGGTGTCGAGCACACCGGCGGCCCGTTGGTCGACTTCGACAGTCACGGCGGCGTCAATGACCGACTCTTTGATCTCGACGGCGACGGTGCCGCCGATCGAGTGCTGTGCACCGACGAGGACGGCGTCACCGGATACGTCGACACCGACGGCGACGGCAAGTGGAACGTGCGGCTGAGCGATACGGACGGCGACGGTCTCGCCGACGGCGCCACCGCCTTGTGAGGGGCGACCCGGCCTCGTCGGTCGAGACGACGTGAATTGACCGCTGCCGTCGAGGTACTTAGCTTGGTCAATACAGGCGTGACGTGCGATTGCGTCTCACCGAGTCGGGCTTGAAAGGGGTGGCAATGTTCGTCGACACAGCGCTGCTGCACTCCGGAGGCAACGAGTCGCATCGCGCGGGCGGGCACGCCCAAGAGGGAGCCGACCAGCTCGCGCGCGGGCCGCTGGCGTCGGGAATGTTCGGTGACTTCGCCGCCGCGGATTCTTTCCACGAGGCGGTCACCGCCGCACACACCCAGCATGTGCAGAACCTGCAGGGCCACCAGCGGACGCTGACCGATGTCGGCGCGAAGGCCCATCACGCGGCCAAGGGCTTCACCACCATGGACGAGCAGAACGCCGGCGAACTGCAGGCGGTGCGGCCGAGCGCGAACGGCTCGACGCCGCGAGTTTGAACTCAACGTCGCGCGGGCGCCGGCCCAGGAGTCGCTGTATACGCGGGATTAAAGCTATCGATTAGC
The DNA here is from genome assembly GCF_010731595.1 of Mycobacterium seoulense. NCBI lineage: Bacteria > Bacillati > Actinomycetota > Actinomycetes > Mycobacteriales > Mycobacteriaceae > Mycobacterium > Mycobacterium seoulense. The sequence goes on from NZ_AP022582.1 coordinate 4,326,441, forward strand.
CAGGCTCCGTCCCCCTTGGCCATTCCCACAAGCACCGAACCCCTTGTGGTTTCGGAAGCTGGCTTATCAAGACTTGTGGAGACCTGGTTTGCGAACACCGGAATTGGCCGACGGATTGAAAGATCTCAGATCAAGAAATCGCGCTGATCGCGCTTACGGCTCGATGAAGCTGGACGGCGATGCCGGAAGGTGCTATGTGCCTATGTCGGCATGGCATGGGTTGACCGATCGGTCGGTGGCAAGCCGGTGCGGCGGAGACTCGATTCGCCTACATCTGCTCTGCATCGACGGAGTTATTGCGTTGTTGACGTGTAGCACATGCGGATAATCCAGGAGAATGGCGGTTACGGTGTTGGGCTAAGTGAGGAGGGCTGCTGTATGGGGGATCTGCCTCCAAACTTCGCTGGGGAGCCACCTGTAGGCGCGCCAGCAGGACTTTGGCCACCGACCTATCCACCTCAACCCGGAAAGCGCCCACGCACGTGGCCAGCCATCAGCGTTGCAGCCATCGCCGTTCTGCTGGGCGCAGCCGCCCTCGTTGTGGCGTCTACGCGGTCTGTGAATAACTCTGCCTCTGGCTCAGCGAGCACCTCGGCGGCGCCGACCTACACCGCAGCGGAGACGGCCGACGCACACAAAAAGCTTTGCGATATCTACAATGTAGCCGCGCGTGCGGTCCAAATTGATACCAATGGCGACAATCCTGCCTTGGCGGGCGTGGCCACGGTGAATGCGTCACTGATGCTGGAACAGGCGGTGAAATCAGCTCCCGCGATCTCATCCGGCGACCGAGCAGCCGCTCTCACGCTCGCGGCTGCGTACACGAATGCTACGGCCATGGGAAGCCAACTGCAGCGTACCGACCCCGCCTGGCAGGCGGTAGTTGACGATGTCAATGCCAAGGACGCTGCGATGAAGAAGGTGTGTAGCGGAGGGTGACGCGTCACTCTTGAGCGCGCGTGGCGCGTGGCGACCTATGTGCACACCCGTCCGATGATCGGAGCACTGACGAGCGCTGCCTAGATCTGAGACCGACGGGAATCCCTGGTGCGGTTATGCCGAGAATCCCGCAACACCCAGTAAGCCTGTCGTGCACCGCTCCAGGTAGACGAAACCGCGACTCGCGGTGAATTGCTGCCATCCCCCGCCTGGCCCACTATGGAGGCTGGAGCCGAGCTTTACACGTGGTCCGACAAGCGTCTCGATTCGGGAAGCACTTGAGGAGGGTGGATGGTCGGCGACGAGCCTTGGAGGCCTGCTGAGGGTCCGGCCCCGCAGCCGCCCTGGGCAAATTGGTCACCGAAATATGTCGGCCAGCCAGTGCCTCGCTCGCGCCCGTGGCTGGCAATCGCTGTCGTATTAACCGCAGGCCTAGCCATCGCCGCTCTAATCTTGGCCCTCACACGACCGAGGGCTCCGAGTTCATCGACCGCTACAACGACGCCGACCCATGCGCCCCCCGATGTCGCCGCCGCACAACAACAACTGTGTGACATGTACCAACTCGCAGCGAAAGCTGTCCAGGTAGACACCGCTGGCACTGACAAAGCGCTCGCTCGCATCGCCACAACCAATGGGGCTCTGATGCTCGACATGGCAGCGAGTAACCCGGCCCTCGACGCTAACCACCGGGATGCCGCCCGCGCTCTAGAAGCTGCTTACCTGACGGTGACGGCAAAGAGCAGCTATGGGGTTGCGACGGAAGCCGACTTTCAATCAGCACTCGATGATGTCATCGCAAAGGATGCTGCGATGAAGAAGGTATGCAGTGGCGGTTGACCTTCCGCCCGGGAAGTGGACCCTGGCGCTGATTGGGCCCTGGTGGCCAGCGCCGTCGACCGGTCTGCGCGCTGGTGCTCAACATTGGAGCCAGGCGTGTGCCGAGCAGCAGTTCTTTTCGCAGGACCTCCGCAGTCAGTGGATGACGATCGCGGCGAGTAACCAGGGCCACACGGCGGACGATCTTATATCCAGGTACCAAGAAGGCGAGAAATTTCATCTGGATCTCGCCGAGAAGTACCAGGCAAAGGCGCGAGCCTTCAATTCCGGCGCTGATGCAATCGACTATCTACGAAGTCGATTGGCAGACATAGCGAATGCAGGCAATAGAGAGATAGACCAAATTCTTGCGTCGAAAAAACCCCTGCCAGAACAGGTCGCAGAGGTGCAGGCCGTCCAGTTGCGTTGCAATGGTGATGCGGCAAACGCGAGTCTGAACGCAGTCGACAAGCTCACAATGGCAACCCAGAAGATCCTTGACTCTGAAGGTGTTGGTGGTGACGCTCGAACGTGGGCGCGTGAACAGGGGTTCAATGTGGAGAATCCTTCATCACCACGTCCGATAAGCGAGGGAGATCTCGGATCGACGCAGACCGCGCCGGGGTTCGGCGGCGGTGTCAGTCACGCCGACCCGTCGCCCGTTGGCAGCGACACGACGGTGACACCGACGGGATATGGAGGCGGTTCTGGTCATGCGGGCCCTGCATCCGGTAGCGGCGGCGCTGCGGCGACGCCGGCGGGATACGGGGTTGAGTTCGGTCATGGAAATGAGGTGCCAGGTGGTACCGCGCCAGGAGTGTCGCCCGGTACGGCCACCGGAACTGGGCTGGTGCCGGGTGCTCCGCTGATGAGTACACCGATTCACGGCGCCGGGGGTATGTCACCCGCCGGCCTTGGGCAGGGCGCCTCGCCCAACCTGGCGCAATCATTCGCATCCGGGATGGCGACTGGGCAGCCTGCCGGTGCCGGTGCCCAGGGGTTGTCGTCGGGTGCGATACACGCAATGGAATCCGGAGGGGGCGCGCCTCCCGAGACCGGGCCCCCTGCGGGCACGCCGCCTGTGACACCGACCGCACCTAGCGCGGGGGTTTTCATTCCGACGAGTACTCCAGTCGACGCACCCCCGCCGGCCGCTTCCGCGCCACCGGCCACCGGCGGCACCGCTCCGGTCGCGCCGGTGATGACAGGGGGATCCTGGTCGGGGTCGGCAGCGCCTGTAAGCGGCAGTCCGAATATTCCTGCTGGGTCGCTGCCCGCGTACGGCTCTGACCTGCGCCCGTCGGTCGCGGCGCCCCCTGCCATGCCTGCGGCTCCGACGGCGCCAGTCTCGGGGGCGCCGGTGGCGCCGTCGCCGGGATCGTCCCCGTCGGCTGGCGGACCCCTGGTTTCCCCGGTGGAACGCGGGGCTCCGGGAGCCGCGGCCGGGCAGGCGGGTGCGAACTCGTCGAGCATGGTCGGTGCGTCAGCGGTGTCGGCGGCAACTGGCGCGACCGCCGGCGCGGTATCCAGTAGGGCGGCCGAACAGCAGAGGTTGCAGCGACTCGTCGACGCGGTGGCCCGCCAAGAGCCGCGATTGTCCTGGGCGGCTGGGCTGCGCGACGATGGCACCACCACCCTGTTGGTCACCGACCTCGCTGCCGGGTGGATCCCGCCCCACGTCAAACTGCCGGCCCACGTAACGGTGCTGGAGCCGGCCCCGCGCCGACGAGATGCAAGCGTGGTGGATTTGCTGGGGGCCGTCGTCGTCGCGGCTGCCCACGAGCACAACACATATGTCGGCGAACCGGACCCGGAAGCTCCCGCGCTCAGCGGTGATCGACCGGCGCGATCGGCCTCGCCGCAGGTAGACGAACTGGGACCAGCCCTGGTGGAAGCTGTGCGCCGTCGCGATGGTTTGCCGCGAATTGCGCAGGCCATTGTGGCGCCGGCGGTGCGGAATACGGGTGTTCTTGAAAACGAAACCGAACTCTTGCGCAGCTGCATAGCCGAGATTCAGAACTCGGTGCTGACCGCTTACCCAAATCACGACGCAGCAGCCGTCGGAGATTGGATGTTGCTCTCGGCAATCGAGTCGCTGATAGATGGGCACGAGTATCTCGCGAATTACCACATGGCCTGGTTCGACGTCATCGGCCGTCTCGCTGGCGCCGAAGGCGTCGTCCAAAAACCGAGGTGAATACCAATCTCAGGCTGCTATGCCAAACTGGTGAAGTGTGATTGAACGCGCACCAAGGGGTTCCGGTTCTAATAGCGGGGTGGAGGTGAGGCTATGACCGGGGGCGATGGCACCATCAAAAGCGCTCCAGCCGTATTGGGAGGGTTAGTGGGCGCGCCGGAAGCGCCGCCTCCGATGCCGTTTCCTATGTCCGCGGGTGGAACCAGCCCCACCGACGGATTACGGGGAGCGCTTGAAACCGCCGGCAACGCCGGTGTGCCGAAAGACGCCGCCGACGCGGCCGCGGCCGACGCGGATCGCCGGGCGCACGCGGCCGACGCCGCCGCGAAATTCCCTGCCAACGAAGCTGAATCACAGCAGCAAATGCAGAACGTGGGTCAACAAGCGCCGCAGATGATGCAGCAGATGCTGCAAAGCATCACGGGTGCCCTCGGCGGCGCGGTCGGCGGCATCATGCAGCCGCTGACGCAGCTGCCGCAGCAGGCAATGCAGGCCGGCCAGAGCGCGATCCAGCCGCTGATGAGCGCGGTGCAGGGCGGTGCCCACGGAGCGGGGCTCGCGAGCGATGCGCATCTCGTCGACAGTGTCGGCCCGGGCTCCGGAGCCGGCGGGGGCTCAGGCTTGGGCGGCGGTGCCGGCCTCGGGGGCGGCGGCACCACGCCGGCCAGCTCGCTCGGTCCGCCGCCGGTGCCGACGTCGTCCCCACCGACGACGCCAGCCGGGGCGGCCAAGGCGGCCGTGACGCCGCCGGTCAGCGGCGCGCCAACCGTGTCGGGGCAAACCGGCATGGGTGGTATGGGCATGATGCCGCCGGGTGCGATGGGGGCAGGCGGCGAAGGAAGCAAGGAGAAGCCACCGGAAAAGCGGATCTCGGCCCCGGGCGTGCCCAACGGTCAGCCCGTCAAGGGTCGCCTGACGATGCCGCCGAGCCCGCCGGGTCCCAAGCCCGGTGAGGACAAGCCCACGGTCGTCACGAATCGGCCGAATCGCCGGATCGTCATCATGCCCGCCGACGACGAGGCAAAGGAATAGGCGGCACCGCAAGCCATTCCCACGCCACCGGAAGGTGAGTGGTCGGGCAACGCGCCCGGCAGTAGGGTCGCTACGTGATCAAGCGGGCTTGAACCGTTCGTTATTGACAGCGCGACTGCCTATTCGTGCATGCTATTGAGTACGGATTTTCGCAGGGCAGAGGGTGTGGAAAAAGGGGATGCGGGTGGGGCAGTCGTTGACTGATCCGCTGACGGTGCAGGCGGTGACGGCGCTGTCCCGCGGCCACGGCCTGTTCGCCGGTGAGACCATTCCCGCTCCGGTCGGCGGCGCCCAGGAACACCCCGAGATCCGGACCAACGGCCTCCCGAGAGCCGCGGCGACAAGGTCGACGAACGCGCTCTACGAACTGCGCCAGTCGAGCCAAACCGACCGCGCACTTTCTCACATCATGGTGACGGCGCGCGCCGACCACGCGCATGCCAGGGCGGCGACCCGGGCCGTCCTGGACGACGCGAAGGCCGACGTGACGTCGCCGGCCGACAACCCGATGGCGCGTCGTGAGGCGATGGCCCGGATGGCGGCGAGGCTGCGCACGCAGCATCGGCACATCGTGAACTCGCGCCGGCGGGCGCGGCTCCTGGCGCTGCGACTGCGGCGGCTGCGCTACCGGCAAAGGCGGACGGCGATGCGAGGCGACCACGGCAGCGGGCGGGCGGCGGTGGTGGCGGCGATCCGCAAAGCCTTGGACATCAAGGGCATTCACGACCCGGCGGCGCGGGCCCGCTGGGAGCGGGGCATGGACCTGGTGGCCCGCCGCGAGTCCAACTACAACGCCCACGCGGTCAACGGCTGGGACTCCAACGCGGCACGGGGCACCCCCAGCAAGGGCGCCTGGCAGTTCATCGCGCCCACGTTCGCGGCCTACCACGAGCCGGGAACCTCACGCGACATCAGCAATCTGGTGGCACAGGCATGCGCATTCATCAACTATGCGATGGGCCGCTATGGCGTCGCGGTTGACGCGTCGAATCTGGCTGATCAGATTCAGCAGGCCGATCCTCGCCGAGCACCTAAGGGGTATTGAGCATGCCGCTGAGTTTGTCGAATCGCGACCAGAACTCCGGTCACCTGTTCTACAACCGACGGCTGCGGGCGGCGACCACCCGATTCTCGGTGCGCATGAAGCACGACGACCGCAAGCAGACCGCCGCCCTGGTGTTGTCGATCCTGCTGGTGGCCATCGCCGCCGGGTGGATGATGCTGCTGAACGTCCTGAAACCGACTGGGGCAGTAGGTCAATCGGCCATCATCGGCGACCGCGATTCCGGCGCCATCTACGCCCGTATCGACGGCCGCCTCTATCCCGCCCTGAACTTGACGTCGGCCCGGCTGGCCACCGGGACGGCGAACCCGCCGACGTGGGTGAAGCGCAGCGAGATCGCGAAGTACCCGACCGGCCCGCTGATCGGCATTCCGGGGGCGCCGGCAGCGATGCCCGTGAACCGGGGCGCGATCTCGGCGTGGGCGGTGTGCGATACCGCCGGGCGCCCGCGCAGCGGGGAGAAGCCGGTCGTCACGTCAATCGCCGGCACACTCGACGGCGGCGGCCGCGCGGCGCCGCTGGCCGACGACGCCGGAGTGCTCGTGACGTTCGAGGGAAGCACGTACGTGATCTGGGGCGGCAAGCGCTCGCAGGTTGATCCGGCCAGCAGAGCGATCACCCTGAGTCTCGGGCTGGACCCCGGAGTGACCTCGCCCGTTGAGATTTCGCGCGCGCTGTACGACGGGCTGCCCGCGACCGAGCCGCTGCGCGTCCCGGACGTCCCTCAGGCGGGCGCGCCGTCGACATGGGTGTCCGGCTCGCAGGTGGGCGCGGTGTTGCAGGCCCAGACCGCCGGCGGCGGCAAGCAGTTCTACGTGCTGCTGCCCGACGGGGTGCAGAAGATCACCAGCTTCGTCGCGGACCTGCTCCGCAGCGCGAACTCCTACGGGTCGACGGCGCCGCGCGTCGTTACGCCCGACGTGCTGGTCAACATTCCCCAGGTGAATTCGCTGGCGGTGGACTACTACCCGACGAAGCGGCTGAATTTCGTTGACACGGCGGCGAATCCGACCACATGCGTCGGCTGGGAGAAGGGCTCGACAGACCCGCAGGCTCGCGTGGTCATCTACAACGGGCGGGGCCTGCCGGTGTACTCCTACCTCGACGACCGGATCGTGCACCTGGTGCGCGACGACCGCAACCCGGGATCGGTGGTCGCCAACCAGGTGCTGGTGCTGCCGGGGGCGGCCAACTTCGTCACCTCGACCAGCGGGGTGATCACCTCGGATTCCCGCGAGTCGTTGTTCTGGGTGTCCGACAACGGCGTTCGGTTCGGCATCGCCGCCAACGACGACACCATGCGCGCGCTCGGCCTCGATGCTGCCTCGGCGGTCCAGGCGCCGTGGCCGTTGCTGCGCACGTTCGCCGCGGGCCCGGCGCTGTCGCGGGAGGCGGCGCTCGTGGCGCGTGACACGGTGCCGGCACTGGGCAGGGCGGCGGTGGTCACGACATCGGCGAAGGCGGGAGGCTAGGGATGTCCAAGAAAGCGTTTCCCATCAACCGGGTCAAGATCGAACCGCCGAAACCCGTTCGGGTGGCGCCGAATGCGCCGATCGCGCTGCCGGAGCGCGAACCCCGCAACATCTGGGTGATGATCGGGGTGCCGGCGCTGATCGTGGCGCTCATCGGCACCATCGTCATGCTCTACGTGTCCGGGGTGCGCAGCCTGTCGACCGGGTTCTTCCCGCTGATGGGCATCGGCGCGTTCAGCATGCTGGCGTTCTCCGGACGTTTCGGGCGGGCCCGCAAGATCACCTGGGGCGAAATGGAAAAGGGCCGCCGCCGCTACCTGCGGGACCTCGACTCCAACCGCGACGAGATCCAGACCGCGGTGTGCGCGCAGCGTGAATGGCAGAACGCGCTGCACTCGGATCCGCGCGGGCTGGGGGCGATCATCGGCGGCCCGCGGATGTGGGAACGCGGCCGCGGCGATGCGGATTTCCTGGAGGTGCGGCTGGGCACCGGCGTGCAGCACGCCCCCGACTCCGTCTTGTCGGTCACGTGGCCCGACATAGCCTCCGACGAGGAGCTCGAACCCGTCACCGGGCAGGCGCTGCGCGATTTCATCTTGGAGCAGCGCAAGATTCGTGATATCGCCAAGGTGGTCAACCTGCGATCGGCGCCCGGTTTCAGCTTCGTCGGCGACGAACTGGACCGGCTGCGCTCGTTGATGCGTTCGGTGTTGTGCTCGCTGGCGGTCTTCCACAATCCGCGCGACCTGAAATTGATGGTGGTCACCCGCAACCCCGAGGTGTGGTCGTGGATGGTGTGGCTGCCGCACAACCTGCACGACGAGCTGTTCGACGCGTGCGGCTGGCGGCGGCTGGTGTTCGCCACACCGGAGGAGCTCGAGGAGACCCTCGGTGCGGAGCTGCACATGAAAGGAAAGCGCGGCGCGTGGACACCGCTCGCGGCGGCGAGCCCCACCGCGATGGGATCGGCACTCGAGACCGGCACCGACACTGCCCACCTGGGACCGCACCTGGTGATCGTCGACGACAACACCGGCAGCCCCGACGCGTGGGAGAGCGTGGTGGGGCAGGTCGGCAAGGCAGGAATCACTTTGCTGCGCATAGCATCCCGGGTAGGCACCGGCGTGGGCTTCGCCCAGGACCAGATATTCGAAATGGGCGAGCGACACAGCGTTCCGGTCAACGGCGAGGTCAGGTTCGGCCGGAACGGGTTCGACGCCGACGGTGAGGATGGGCGCCCGGCGCCGTTGTTACGGGTGCGCGGCAAGTTCTTCGCCCACGCCGACCAGCTGTCGATCCACCGTGCCTACCGGTACGCCCGGGCGATGGCCCGGTGGTCACCGACCAGCCGCAGCGAGATCGCGGATTCGACGGGCGGCGCCGCCGAATTGCTGCGCGGCCTGGGCATCATCGATCCGCGCGAACTGGACGTCGACCGGTTGTGGGCCGAGCGCCGCGGCCGCGGCGACGAGCGGTGGTGCGAAATCCCGGTCGGCGCCAAACCCACCGGCGAACTGCAGAACATCATCATCCGCGCGAAAGACTTCGGCGGCTTCGGGTTTCACTCCGTGGTCATCGGCACCAGTGGTTCGGGAAAGTCGGAGTTCTTCCTGTCCCTGGTCTACGGCATCGCGCTGACCCACTCCCCGGAAGCGTTCAACGTCATCTTCGTCGACATGAAGTTCGAGTCGGCGGCCCAGGACATTCTGGGCATCCCGCACGTCGTGGCGGCGCTGTCGAACCTGGGCAAGGACGAGCGGCATCTGGCGGAGCGGATGCGCAGGGTCATCGACGGCGAGATCAAGCAGCGCTATGAGCTGTTCACTTCGGTGGGCGCGCGCGACGCCAACGACTACGAAGAGATCCGGCTGGCCGGACGAGACCTGCCGCCGGTGCCCGTCCTGCTCGTCATCGTCGACGAGTACCTGGAACTCTTTGCCAATCACGAGAAGTGGATCAATCTGATCATCCACATCGGTCAGGAAGGCCGCGGCGCCAACGTCTTCTTCATGCTCGGCGGGCAGCGGCTGGACCTGTCGTCGCTGCAGAAGGTCAAGTCCAACATCGCGTTCCGGATCGCGCTGCGCGCCGAATCGGGTGACGACAGCCGCGAGGTGATCGGTTCGGACGCCGCATACCACCTGCCGTCGAAGGAGAACGGCTTCGCCCTGCTGAAGGTGGGGCCGCGCGACCTCGAACCGTTCCGCTGCTTCTACCTCTCGGCTCCCTTCGTGGTGCCCAAGGGCAAGGAGGTCGCGACCACCGTCGACATGACCCTGACCAAGCCGCGGCTCTACAACTGGCAGTACCAGCCGCTGGAGGCGGCCGACGCAGCGGCGCTGGAAGCGGCGGCGGCGGCCGACACCGAGCCCGACGAATTCCTTTATCACGATGACGGTTTCAAACGGAAGAAGATCGTCGACGTGCTGCGCGAATCGTTGCAGCATGTTCCGCACCGGGCGCCCCGGCGGCCCTGGCTCGAGCCGCTGGAGGACCCGGAGCCCGTCGACGTCCTGGTGTCGGCTTACCGGGGCAAGCCGTGGCACGTGGACTACGGCCAGAACGCGGGGCTGATGTTCCCGGTCGGCGTCATGGACATCCCCGAGGAGTCCAAGCAGGTCGTGCACGCCGTCGATGCGCTGCGCAGCAACGTGATCGTGGTGGGGGCCAAGCAGCGGGGCAAGACGACCACGCTGATGACGCTGATGTCTTCGGCGGCAACGATGTACAGCCCGGCACGCGTGACGTTCTTCTGCATCGGCGGCGCCACTCTGGCTCAGGTAGCGTCGCTGCCGCACGTCACCGACATCGTGTCGCCGAAGGACGCCGAGGGTATCGAGCGCATCTTGAGCAGCATGGACGCGTTGATCGACGCGCGTGAGGATTCGTTCCGGCGGCTGAAGATCGACCTCGACGGCTTCCGCGAGCGCCGCTTCGCACCGGGCAGCGACGGGCTGGGCGGCACCGACCCCAACGATCCCTTCGGTGACGTGTTCGTCGTGGTGGATGACTACGACGACGTGTACTCCAAGGACACCGTCCTGGGCGACCGCATCATCTCGTTGAGCAGCCGCGGCCCCGAGTACGGGGTCCACGTGATGTGCAGTGCGGGCGGATGGATTCACGGCCAGCGGCAGAGCCTGCTGCAAAACGCCACGGCGCGAATCCAATTGCGGCTGGCCGACCCGAGCGAAAGCCAGATGGGCCACTCGTCGCTCGAATCACGTGACGCCGCCCGCCGGACGCTGAACAGGCCGGGCTTCGGTCTGACGGACAGCCTGCACGAGCTCAGGGTGGGTGTCCCGGCGCTCGCCGACCCCGCCACCGGCGCGCTGGTCAGCATCATCGACGTCGGGGCGCGGATCGCCGACGTTGCGGGCGTCACCAAACACGCCACCCTGCAGCGTCTTCCGCAGCGCATCGAGTTGCGCGCGATCCTGGAATACGACGCGGCGCACCCCAGTGGCGACGACCTGTCGATCGCGTTCGCGATCGGCGAGCGCCACGAGCTGGGCCCGGTTCCGCTCAAGCTCCGGGAAAGCCCGGGCTTGATGATCCTGGGGCGGCAGGGCTGCGGCAAGACGCTGTCGCTGGTGTCGATCGGCGAGGCGATCATGAGCCGGTTCAGCCCCGAGGAGGCGCAACTGACGCTCATCGACCCTAAAACCGCCCCGCACGGGCTGCGAGATCTGAGCGGACCCGGCTATGTGCGCGCGTATGCCTACGACCAAGACGAGATCGACGAGGTGATAACTCAACTGGCGCAACAGATCCTGCTGCCCCGACTGCCTCCGAAGGGCCTGAGCCAGGAGGAGCTGCGCGCGCTCAAGCCGTGGGAGGGCCCGCGGCATTTCGTGCTGATCGACGATGCGCAGGATCTGCGCCCCGATCAGAGCTACCCGCCCAAACCCCCGGTGGGGGCGGCGTTGTGGAAGCTGATGGAACGCGCCCGGCAGATCGGCCTGCACGTCTTCACCACCCGCAACAGCGCGAACTGGGCGACGCTGCAGATGGATCCGTGGATGCGGTTCCAGAACTCGGCGAAGGTGGCGCAGCTCTACATGGACAACGACCCGCAAAACCGGATCAACCGTTCGGTCCGCGCCCAGGCGCTGCCGCCGGGACGCGGCCTGATGGTGAGCGCCGACGGCGACGTCGAGGGCGTGCTGGTGGGGTTGCCGTCTACCGTCGTGATCCCGCGGCAGTAGCCATCGAAACCGGCCGTGCCACGGGGGCGTCAGCGGGGACATCGGCTTGGCGGGGTAGCGTGCGCGGCCACCAGAACCAGCGGCCAAGCAGCGCCACGATGGACGGCACGATGAAGGCCCGCACGACCAGGGTGTCCAACAGCAGCCCGACCGCGATGGTGGTGCCGATCTGGGCGATGCTGAGCACGCTGCTGCTCAGCAACGCCAGCATGGTGAGGCCGAAGACGATGCCCGCGACGGTGACGACCCCGCCGGTACCGCCGAACGCGCGAATGATGCCGGTCCGCAGGCCCGCCGCCGATTCTTGTTTGATACGCAACGCCAGCAGCAGGTTGTAGTCCGCCCCGACGGCGATCAGCGCGATGAACGCGATTGGGGCGACGGCCCAGTGCAATTCGTGGTGGAGCAGGTGCTGCCAGATCAGCACGCTGGCACCGACGGCCGACGCGTAGGAGGTGACGACGGTTCCGACGACGACCAGCCCCGCGACCGGGCTGCGCAGCATCGCCGTGACGATCAAGAAGATGAGCACCAACGCGGCGCCGACGAGCAGCTTGACGTCGCCGGCGACGAAGCGCTGCAGGTCGGCAGTGACGGGCCCGACGCCGGCAAGGTCCACCTCGGTGGGGGCCAGGGTGCCTTCCTTGGTGGCCTCCTTGATGGCGCCGCGCACCTGGTCTGCCCGCTGGGCTCCGTCGGAGCCCCACTCCGAGCCTTCGCCGTAGACCAGCAGGTAAGCGGCGCGGCCGTTCCCGGAGATCAGGTGGCCCAGGGCGGCGGTGTAGCGCGGATCGGTCAAAGCCCGCTGCGGCAGGTAGAAATCCGCCGCCGCACTGCCCTGGAATTGCGTTGCGAGCTCGTTGAGGTAGTCGGTCAATTGCCGCATCTGGGGCCCCAGCGTATCGGTCAGGCTCAGGAGGTCATGGGTGGCCGAACGCGCCTGCCCCAACGCGTCTTTCATCGAGGCCACGCTCTGCGGCAGAGCGGCCATCGCGGTGGCGGCCGTGCTCGAACCGCTGGTCAGTTCGGCGGCGCCGGCGTCGAGGCGTGCCGACGTCTGCACCAGGCTGTCTACCGGCTGGAGCACGCGGTCCACGGTCGAACAGATCGGGTTGGCGGCGCAGTCGGGGGTTCGCCCGACGAAGTCCCGCAGCGGGTCGAGGTATCCCGACACCGCGGTGACGTTGCGCTGCAGCCCATCCATCCCGGCGCGCATGTCGTCTGCGGCTCCGGACACCTCGGCCAGCCCCGCACTGCCGCCGCGCAGGCCCTTCCCCAAGCCGTCCACCGCGAGCTGGGTCCGCGCCAGCGCGCCGTCCAACTCGGAGACCCGTTTGAGGCGTTGGGTCAGCGAGTCCATGGTGTCCCCGAACTGCCGTCCGAGCACACCGGCCTGATAGCTCAGGGTGGCCTGCTCGGGGACCTTGCCGTCGGGCCGGCTGGCCGACTGCACCGCGCGTACACCGGGTACGGCCATGATGTGTCGCGTGATTCGCTCGATGGCGATCAGGCCGGCAGGGTTGCGCAGGTCGTGGTCGGCCCGGATCGCGATGACGTCGGGCAACAGCGAATTGGATGCGAAGTGGCGATCGGCGCTGACGTACCCGCGGTTGGAGTCGGTCGACGACGGCGTTGCGGCGGGTTCGTCGAAGCCGACCCGCATGCCGGCCAACGGCAGCGCGGCCAGCAGTGTCAACCCGCCCGCGGTGACCAGGATCGGGCCGGGCCAGCGGGCGACGGCGGTCCCCACGCGGCGCCAGTGCCGCGCCGTCCCCGACGGCCGCGGTTCGAGATACCCCCGGCGGATGGCCAGGCTCATCAGCGCGGGCGTCAGGGTCAGCGCGGCCGCCATGGTCGCCAGAATGCCGACGGCGCACGGCAACCCGGCGCTGCGGAACGAACCCACCTGCGCGAACACCAGGCAGGCCAGCGCCACCGACACCGTGAGCGCCGACCCGATCACCACGGGCGCGATCGAACGGTAGGCCTCCGCCAGCGCCTGGGCCGGTGCGACGGCGCGGCGGCGGCCTTCGTGGTAGCGGCCGACCAGGAAGATCGCGTAGTCGGTGCCGGCGCCCAGCGTCATGGCCGCCATCAGCGCGACCGAAAAGAGCGACACTTCAACCACATTGGATTGTCCCAGGGCGGCCACGACGGCGCGGGCCAGGGCCAGGGCGAGCCCGACCGAGATCAGCGGAATCGCCGCCGCGATCGGCGATCGGTACACCATCAGCAGCAGGAGCAGGATGAGGCCGATGGTGGCGGCGGTGATGCCGAGCATCTGCCGATCGATCGCGGAGAATTCGTCGACGATCGTGGCGCCCGGCCCGGTGACATGGACGTCCAAGCCGGCCGGCGGCGAAAGCCTCTGGACGGTGGCGCGCACGGCGTTCACCGAATCGCGCGCCTGAGCGGTGCCGAGCATCCCGGCCAGCCGCACCATGACGCTGACGGCCCGCCCGTCCGAACTCCGCGCGCCGGCGGCCGTGGCGGGCTGCGACCACAGGTCGGTCACCGCGTACACGTGACGATGATCGGATCCCAGGGCCGCCGTCATCGCGTCGTAGAACTGGCGGTCGCGCGGCGCAAGCGCCTGATTGCGTTCCAGCACAACGTAAACGAAGTTATTGCTCGGTGTTTGATCGAACAACTGGGCGGCGCGCGCCGCCGCGACAGCGCTTGGCGCGTCGGTGGGCATGAAGGATCGGGCGTGCGAGTCGACCACCCGCTCCAGTTGCGGGACAACCAGATTGGCGGCGCCCGCCGCCACGACCCACAGGCCGACAACCAGGACCGCATAGCGACCGGTGAGCCGCCTCAGTAATCCACCGCGGTCATGCAACGGTCTGCCGATCGCCCGCCGGTCCGCCGAAGAGGCCCACGGCGACGTGCTCGCCCCGGGACAGGGAGCGCACCCGCAGCGAGCGCCGGGAGCCGATCCGCACCAGCGCGTGCAGGCCGGGCTCGGCGGCCTCGAGGTCTGCCCGCACCTGTTCGGCCGGCACCCCCTCGTGCGCCGCCTGGTCCAGCTTGGCCACCAGCATGGTGATCCAGCGCTGTCCCAGTGAAAGCAGCAGGCCCTCCTCGTCACCGAACAGCCGGGCTACGTCCGAGGAGTCGGCGACCAACGCGAGCGCCGCCTCGGGATCGGTGTCGGCGGTTTTGATCACTTCGGCCATGAAGGCCATTCGGTCGTGCAGCAGTGTCCATGTCATGACTCGACGCTAGGAAAGAAACCGGGCGGTGCGCGTCGTGCCGAAGTGCAGTCTTTGTCTCCTACCACGGGCGGAGGTGATTGCCGCCCACGGGATGATGTCACCAGGTCGCGCGCTCTTTTACGATTGGACGATGTTGCGTGGCGCAACGAGATACCTGCGGGAACAGCTTCGCCGGCGAGGCGAGCTGATTCCCGTCGGTCTGACCTGGGCGTCGTTGATAGCCGTCGATGTCAGCCACGTCGGCGGCGCGGTGATCGCGATCCTGCAGCGTCCTTCCGCCGATCTGCCCGTCGGGCTGACCGCCTTCGCGGTGTCCATCGCGCCGACGCTCGTGTTCTTCTTCCTGAATACGAAGCTCAGCCCGGTGCTGATGTGGGCGACCTGGTCGACGGCCACCGCGATGATGCTGTTCGGCACGTCGACCCCCATTCACGCCGATTTCGCACCGGCGCTGCTGGTGCTGATGGTGTTGTCAACTGCGACATTGAGTTCCATTGCGGGTGGCTTGTTGTCGGCGGTGTCTGCGGCCGCGCTGCTGCTGGCCGCGGCCGCACTGCACCGCCTGGACGCGGTGGTGCTCTATCTGGCTTTCGTCGGCGCAGGGTGGCTACTCGGGTACGTGATGCGTGCCCAACGGCTGCTGCTGGCCGAGCAGATCGAGGCGCAGAAGATGTTGGCCCAGCACGCCGCCGCCGACGAGCGGCGGCGCATCGCCCGGGAAGTGCACGACGTCATCGCGCACTCGCTGAGCATCACCCTGCTGCATGTGACGGGTGCGCGTCGGGCGCTGCAGCAGGACCGCGATGTCGATGACGCGGTCGAGGCGCTGGAACAGGCCGAACGCCTGGGCCGGCAGGCGATGGCCGACATCCGGCGCACCGTCGGACTGCTCGACAGCTCGCCGACGAAGGCCGCTCAAACGACGCCCGAACCCGGCATCGACGACATCGGCGTCCTGGTGGCGGACTTTCAGCGCGCCGGCCTGGACGTCACGCTGCGCGTCGACGGGCCGACCGAGCGCGTCTCGGCGGCCGTGGGCCTGGCGCTGTACCGCATCACCCAGGAATCGCTGGCCAATATCGCCAAGCACGCCCCGGACTCGAAATCGACGGTGGCGCTGTGTGTCTCAGCGACGTCGGCCGGCCTCACCGTGGAGAACAGGCTGCCGGTCGCGATCGCCGCGCCGCTGTCCGCGGAGGGCCGGGGGTTGCGCGGCATGCGTCAGCGCGTCGAGCTGCTGGGCGGGGCCATCGACACCGGCCCCACCGCCGAGGGGTGGTCGGTGCGTGCCGACATACCGCTGCACGAAGGTGACACGGGCTGGCGGCCGTGGTGGTGCAAGGCGTGATCCCCCACCACGCGGAGACGCCCGAGATCACCGTCCTCCTCGTCGACGACCAGGATCTGGTGCGCTCGGGACTGCGCCGGATCCTGCGCCGCAAGGACGGGTTCGTCATCGTCGCGGAATGCTCCGACGGTGACGAGGTGCCGGCGGCGGTGGCCGCGCACCGGCCCGACGTCGTCGTGATGGATCTGCGCATGCGCCGGGTCGACGGCATCGAGGCGACGCGCCGGCTCGGGGGGACGCCGCCGGTGTTGGCGCTGACCACCTTCAACGAGGACGAGCTGCTCTCGGAGGCGCTGCGCGCCGGGGCCGCCGGCTTCGTGCTCAAGGACTCGTCCGCCGAGGAACTGATCCGTGCCGTGCGGGCGGTCGCCAGGGGCGACAGCTACCTCGATCCGGCCGTCACCGCGCGCGTGCTGACCACCTATCGCAAGGCCGCGCCGGGGCCTCGCGGCACCGCGACCGCCGAGTTGACCACCCGAGAGCTCGACGTGCTGACCCTGATGGGCAGGGGCTTTTCCAACGCCGAGATCGCCGACGAACTCTGCATTTCCGGCGTCACCGTCAAAAGCCACATCGGCCGGATCTTCGGGAAACTCGACCTGCGGGACCGTGCGGCGGCGATCGTCTACGCCTACGACAACGGCATCGTCGTCCCGCGCTGAGGGACAAAGCGGATTACAGAGGGGCGCCCTGCTCCGCCAGGTTCAGCAGGGCGTACGCCATGCACATCAAGAAGTTCAGCACGACCAGGACCAACCCCGCGAAGATCAGTGAGCGGGTGCCTTGGCGCTTCAGCCGCTTGTACCGGGCGGCGCGCGTTTCCCGGTCGAACCGCAGCGCGATCAATGCGAATTTGACGTCCATCACCTCGTGGGCGGCCAGGGGCGCGCCCGCCAGCATCTCCTGCAGGCGGTCGGGCGCCGTTCGGACGCCGACCCGTTCGAAGCTCCGGCACATTCGCCGCGCGCGTCTTCGCGCGAGTGGTTGATATCGCATCTGTAGCTGATGCGCGAGTTGCCCTCGGTCGTCCCCCCACGGGTTTGACGGGGTCATCACGAGACGGATTCTAAATCGCATCGGGCCGATTACGGCGTGTCTACACACAAATTATGGTGACGGCGGCTGATTGGCCGCGCCGCTCGCGCGCTCGGACCGGGGCAGGTCCAGATAGCGCTCCAGGTTGCGGTGCATGTTGATCACGCGGCGCTCCTCGCTGGAGAGCACCAAGTGGGTGAAGCCCGGTTGATGCATGCCGCGCTGCAGTCCGGCGAGCACCTGGATGTCCTGGGTGAGCACCACGCCGGGCTCGGCCTCCCCGGCGGGCACCCGCACGTCGGTCGGTTTGGCGCGCGGAGCACCAGGCGGCATCCGCGTCATCAAGAACATGACCAGCTCACCCCTGTCGGGATCGGGGCCGGGCCGCGAGCACATGACGGTGAGGTGGTCGGCGTTGGCCAGCAGTGTCATGTTGGGGAAGACGTTGTACTGGTGCAGCCGGGTGATGCGGTCCGTGTCGGCCCAGTCGAGGTCCACCCCGCGAGTGGCGGCGAACGCCCGGGTGTGCGCGGCGATCAGATCCTGTACCGTCTGCCCGGCCCGGCGCTCATCAGCGGGGAAGGGGGTGCCTTCGACGGCGCCCATGAGCGCCCCTTGCGTGTAAACGTAGGCGTCCCAGACCTCTTCGTCGCTCAGCGCGCCGTCGAAGCGGGGGCTCTGGACGCCGTAGGGCTGGTCGGATTTGCCGGTGTGACCCCAGATTTGTTGTGGCGCATGAATGTCGTCGACGCAGCGCAGCAATTCCGGGTGCAGCGTCTGGATGTGGTAGGTCTCGCTGTAACCGTCGGCGATCGTCTTCCAATTCGCGTCGACCTCGACGGTCAGCGTGGCATAGCAGCGGAAGTCGTCGAGCCGGCACCAGGCGATGTCGTCGGGCACCGCCTCCAGATATTCGGGCAGCGGCATCGCGTCGAGGTCGAGATTGACGAAGACGAGGCCCGCCCAGGTGTCCACCCGGACCGGCACCAGCGGGAAGTCGGACAGCTTGAGCGACCCGAAGCCCTTGCGGTTGGGCACCCGTTTGAGCGCGCCGGCCAGGTCCCAGGTCCACCCGTGGTAGCCGCACTTGAGCTCGCGCAGCCCCGAGCCCGAGCCCACGCACACCGAGTTGCCGCGGTGGCGGCAGGCGTTCTGGAAGGCGCGCAGCAGCCCGTCGTCGCCGCGGACGATCAGCACCCCGTACGGTCCGCACCGGTACTCGAAGTAGTCGCCGGGTTCGGCGACGTGGTCGACCATGCACGCGAGCTGCCAGACCTTCGGCCACATCCGCGCGACCTCGAGCGCGGCGAACGCCGGCGAGTAATAGCGCTCGGCCGGAACCAGGGTCGGGCTGTCCGGCGGGGTGCCGATCGCGTCGTCGTCGCGGGTGCGGGTCGGGTTGCCGGCGGGCGCGTTCACGTGCGGAGCCTTAACGCGCTCCGCGCACCAAACGTCCGGGGCGGGCCCCGGTGTCGACGTCGTTGCGCCGGGTCACGGTCCCGCTGACGATCGTGGCGGCGTAGCCACTGGCTCCCTGCAGGATCCGGTTGCCGCCGGCGGGCAGGTCGAAGGCCATCGCGGCGGGGTGCAGCGTCAGGGCGTCCATGTCGATGACGTTGATGTCGGCCTTCTTGCCCGGCTCGATGGTGCCACGGTCGGTGAGGCCGAACAGGTGGGCGGTATCACGGGACTGCTTGCGGATCACGTATTCCAGCGACAGCTTCTCGCCCCGGCGCCGGTCCCGCGCCCAGTGCGTCAGCAGGAACGTGGGATACGAAGCGTCGCAGATCATTCCGCAGTGGGCGCCGCCGTCGGAAAGCCCGAGCACGCCGGCCGGGTGCAGCAGCATCTCGCGGATCGCGTCGCAGTTGCCGTCGGCGTAGTTGAACAACGGCAGCATCAGCATGGCGGTCGCGTCCCGCTCGAGCATGAGGTCGTACAGCGTGGACAGCGGGTCCTCGCCGCGGGCTGCCGCGATGGCGGCGACAGAGCGGTCCGGGGTCGGCTCGTAGTCGGGCGGATCGCCCAGCGCGTAGAGCCGCTTGAGCGAATGCTGGACCAGGGCAAACATTCCGTCGAACAACAGGGTGGGGTCGGCGGGCAGGTCCTCGTCGGCCAGGATGGCGGCCTTCACCGCCGGGTCCGCCAGGCGCTGCGCGAGTTCCTCGCGGCTGCACTCGGCCTTCAGCCGGCGGTAGGTGGGCCGGTGGCTGAAGCCGTGATGACCCTGGAAGCCGATCATCATGCCGAACGGGCGAGCCGCGACCTGGGGGTAGAGGCGGGCGCCCTCGGCGTGCGCGTCCGCGGACAGGTCCAGCATCTCGCGCCACAGGTTGGGGTCGGCGTCCACTTGAATAAGGGCGAAGGAGACCGGCCGGTCGATCTCGCCGCTCAACCGGCGCATCCAGTCCAGTTCCTTCTTGGGCGCGACGATGTCCTCGCCCGCGGAGCCCTGCGGCGCCAGCTCGAAGACGGCCTGACCGCCGGCGGCCATGGCCCGCCCGAGCCCGAACAGCTCATCCTCGGCCGCAAACGTGCCGGGCACCGGTTCACCGTCCATGGCGCGGTGGCCCATCGTGCGCGACGTGGAAAACCCGAGCGCGCCGGCCTCGATCGCCTCACGGACCAGCCGGCCCATCGCCTCGATGTCGTCGGGCGTCGCCGGTTCGTTGCGGGCCCCGCGCTCGCCCATCGCGTAGGCGCGGATGGCGCCATGGGCGACCTGGCTGCCCACATCGACGGAGAATTTCTGTTTGCCGATCGCGTCGAGGTATTCGGGATAGGTCTCCCAGCCCCAGGTGATGCCCTCGGTGAGAGCGGTGCCGGGAATGTCCTCGACGCCCTCCATCAACTCGATCAACCACTGCTCGGTGCCGGGCCGCACCGGGGCGAAGCCGACGCCGCAGTTGCCGGTCACGATGGTGGTGACGCCGTGCCCGCTGGACGGCTCGAGCAGGCCGTCCCAACTCACCTGACCGTCGTAGTGGGTGTGGATGTCGACGAAGCCGGGGGCCACCACACGCCCGGTGGCATCGATGGTTTCGGCGGCTTGTGCCGTCTGCAGGCCACCCGCGGCGGGGTCACCGGCCCCGCGACGGACGACGTCGACGATCTTGCCGTCCCTGATGCCGATGTCGGCGCGATAGCGCCCCGCGCCGGTGCCGTCGACGACGGTGCCACCAATGATCTTCAGGTCGAACACGGGACTCTCCTTGCCGCCACGGGGCCGAAGACGCGACAAGACGCGCCAGCATTTCGCTACGGGAAGTAGCGTAACTCGTGGGGTGGCCACCGCAATAGGTTCGGCGCAAACTTTGCTTGGTTCAGAGCGAACTCTTCAGCGCCGCGACCGTTTCCAGGTCGTCGAGCGCCGCGACGCCGCGCCGCAACCCTTCCATGGCGATGTCTTCGACCTGCATGCCGCCCATTCCCGCGGTGATCAGCGGGGCGACGTAGGCATACAGCGCGGCCTGGCGGAACCGCAGCCACAGGTCGTCGCGGTCCAGCTCGGGTCCGCCGGCCGCCGCGAGCGCGCGGCGGTAGTCGTCGAGCAGCTCGCGCTGGGTCGCCCGGCGGTCTTCGGGGGTGAGGCTGGTGATCAGCGTGTAGGCGAGTTCCCGGGACGGGTGCCCGCGCCGCACCGCCTGCCAGTCCAGCAGGCCGGCCTTGCCGCCGTGGAAGTACATGTTGCCGGGATGGGCGTCGCCGTGCATGACGGTGTTCGGGGGAGTGTCGATGAGGGCGGCGACCGCACGGTAATTGTCGGCGATGAAGCGGCCGTTCTCGACGGGGATGTCGGTGCGTTCGGCAAGGCGCTTGATGGAGGCGTGCATCAGCGAGCCGGTCAGCAATGAGGTGACGTCGCCGGAGGGCGTGTAGACCCAGCCCAGCGGGCCGCGCGCGTGGCGGGGTTGGCGTTCCCAGAAGGTGGCGTGCAGATCCGCCAGCAGCTCGACGATCAGGCCGGCCTGCTCCAGCGAGAGCGGGTGCAAGGTGTCGGGGAACTCGCATGACTCGGCGGGAAGGTCTTCGAGCACCACGAGGTAGCGCCCGGTCCACGGATCGAACGCCGTGCCGTAGGCATACGGAGCGCCCACGACCTGCGGGGCGAGCCGGCTGTAAAACCGCACCTCGGTCTGCCCGAGCCGGCCCAACTCACCCATCAAGCGGGTGGCCGCCGACTTCGCCGCGAGCTTGACGAACACCGAGTCGGGGACGTTCTTCCCGGTCAATACCAGCCGCGCTCGCGTCGACGTCCCCGCGTCGCTGCCTAGGACGCGGACCGACCGCACTGTGGTGCCCATCAGCCTCGAGAGCACCCCCGCGTCGATGTCCTGAACCCGGCGGGGCAACCCGAACCGACCACCGACCACTGCGTCGGTGGCTACCCGGCCCACGCCGCGGCCTAGGTGAGCGGCCAAGCCGGCGGCCGAAACCGCCTGCGACACAGGGTTTCTCATATCCGTTCGTTTCGTGGCGTGGACATGTCACCCGCGCCGCGAGCCCGGGGGGCGTCGCGGCACGGGGCCAGACAAAAATACGCGATCGTGCGAACATCAGACAATACGCCGTTATTGTCTGATCTCCGGTACCAGGGCGCGCACCACGAACTGCTCGACGAACTCGCGTTTGTCGACGGCCGGGCGGTGTCGCCACGTGGGCGCGAGCAGGAACAACGTGGTCGCGTGCAGCCACTGGACGACCGACCGTGGATCAAGATCCGCGTGCAGACGGCCCGCCGATTTCCACCGCTCCAGCAACGGTTCGTAGTGCCGCAACAGCGTCTCCACGATGGGCTCCGAACCCCGCTCGAGGGCCGTCGCCACGGCGGTGCTCTCGGCGGCGAACAGCGCCTCGTTCAGTGGGTCGCCGTCCACCGATTCGACGCGCGCCAGGATCATCTCGGGCACCGACCGCGCGGGATCGTCCGGGGCGGCCAGCGAGCGCACCAACTCGCCGAGTGCGCGGTCGACGCGCGCCAGGATCAGATCCAGCAGGACGTCGTCGCGGCCGGGGAAGTACCGGTACACAGTGGACCGCGAGACCCCCGCCTCGTCGGCCACCTCGCCCATCCGGAACTGCGTGTTACCGCGTCGCACGATGCAGCGTCCCGCGGCGTCCAGGATGCGCCTGCGCGCCTCCTCGTCGTCGAGGATCGCGCGGTCGTCGCCCCACCGACGGCTCGGTTCCATGGCGCAGATGTTACGGCGCCCCTTGCGGGGAACAACGAAATCGATTGCGAACCAAGCACATCGCCGATGCCTCGCACCAGGACTTCGACGCCTAGGGCCGTCGCGTCAGGTCGGTCCAGGTCATCGTGACGCGGGTTCCGTGCGGCGTGCGGTCGATGGTCACTTCGTCAGCGAGCGCCTCCATCAGCGGGATGCCGCGCCCGCGGAGTTGCTGATGGTGCTGGGCAGGAACTTTCTGGCGCCAATGGCCGCGATCGTCGACGGTGACGGCCAGGCCGTCGGATCGGTGGTCGTAGGCCGCACCCACGTCCAGCGTCCCGCGCTGGGAGGCGTCGCAATAGGCGAATTCCGCGGCGTTGGCGATGGCTTCGTTCACCGCCAGCAACACGTCGCTGAACCGGTCGGCGCCGCGGGCAAGATGCGTTTCGAGCCAGGTGCCGAACTCGGCGCGGGCCCGCGCGGCGCTGCGCGGGTCGGCGGCGACGCGTTTCCGTACGAAGCGGGACGGGTCATCGAGGTTCGACGCGGTGTGCGCCTGATGGTCAGAGCGTCCCATCGTTTCCAGCTGTGCCCCCATCACGGCTCACCCAGCAGCGACGCCGCTCAGCGCGTCGTCGAGCGTGCTGTAGAGCGCGAGCACGCTGTCGATTCCCATCAGTTTGATCGGCCGGCTCGTCGCGGACCCGTTCGCGACGACCGCGAACCGGGTGGGCGGCTCGGCCTCCGCCTGCGCCGTGACCAGGACGGTCATCCCGGCCGACGCCAAGAAGTCGACTTTCGAGAGGTCGACGATCAGCGCGGCGGGTTTGGTCCCCAGCGCGGTCTGGATCGCCTCGGCCAGATGCGGCGAGCTGAGCATGTCCACTTCACCCGAGACGGTGAGCACAACCGCCTGATCTACCTGCTGTTTTCCTACTGCGAATGCGGTCGGATCGATCGGATCGCCGGTTTGTTCGCCCATGGTCTATCACTCACATTCGGTCCCCGGTGGGACGCTGTTAGCTCTCAAAATAGCCGCTGCCGAGGCCGGGGGCTGCTTGTTCAACCCCGCGGATAGCGCTTGCCTTCGGAGGAGACACACTCCGTCGATCTGCGCTGCTAGCAACAGATGCAGCCGCAAGTTGTTTATTCGATGGTATGACACGGGGCGAACCACACTCAAAACGACTGAACCGATCGCGTCGCCGCCCCGTCCAGTGAGTGTGTCTGGCGGTCCCCACAGAAGTTGCGCCCGGCGTCGGCCCGTGCGTGAATCAGCTCAATCGGATTCGTGTCCCGTGTGGGCCCCGTGGCCTGCGCACACACGGAAGGGCGGTCGGCATGGAGCCCGATGATCGCGGTGGCGAGCCGGACGACCCGCCCGGCGACGTCGAGCCCGCCCGGCCCGTCCCCGACGCGGTGTCACGCCGGCGGGCATTGCTGGGCATGGGTGCCGTGGCGGGCATCGCCGCGGTCGATGTCGGCGGATTCGCCTACGCCGGCGGCTGGCTGCGACCCGACGCGCTGACCCCCCCGCGATTCGCCGACCGCTTCGAACACGTCTACGGACGCCACGACGGTTTCCGCCGGAACCACGCCAAGGGTCTGAGCGCGGTGGGAACCTTCGCGAGCACCGGCGCCGGGGCGGCGATCTGCCGGGCCGCGGTCTTCCGAGCGGGGAACGTCCCCCTGATCGGCCGCTTCTCCCTGTCGGGAGGCCTGCCGGATCAGGCGGACGTTAGCACCACCGTCAGGGGACTCGGCCTGCTCTTCCAGGGTCCCGACGGCCAACAATGGCGCACCGCAATGGTCAACATCCCGGTCTTCCCGGACAGCACACCGCAGGGGTTCTACGACCGGTTGCTGGCATCCCAACCCGTACCGGGGACCGGCAAGCCTGACCCCGAGAAGATGGCCGCCTTCCTCGATCGCCATCCCGAGACCGTCGCGGCGCTGAAGGTGATCAAGCAGGCCCCGCCGAGCGCGGGGTTCGCCGACAGCGCCTTTTACGGCCTGAACGCGTTCCGGTTCACCAACGCCGCCGGGGCGACGGTTCCGGTGCGCTGGGCCGCGGTCCCGCAGCAATCGGCGGGCACGCCGGCGCCCGCGGGCGGCAAGGACTACCTGTTCGACGACCTCATCCGCGTGCTGTCCCAGCGACCGCTGAGTTGGCGGCTGGTCCTCACCGTCGGCGAGCCCGGGGACCCGACGAACGACGCCACGACACCGTGGCCGGTGTCGCGCCGCACCGTCGATGCCGGCACCATCACCGTCACCGCCGTGCACACCGAGGCTCCCGGCAACGCGCGCGACATCAACTTCGATCCGCTGGTCCTGCCGGACGGCATCACGGCTTCCGACGACCCACTGCTGGCCGCGCGATCGGCGGTCTACGCCCGCTCGTTCACCCGCCGCGCCGAGGAACCCAAGACGCCCAGCGCCGTCGACGTCTCCCGGGTGCTCCGGTGACGCGAGGCGCCGCCGCCGCGACCCGGTTCGCGCTCCCGTCCCGCGTGCTGCACTGGCTGATGGCGCCGATGGTCATCGCGCAACTGCTCATCGGTGTCACCATGGTCGCGTCGCTGAGCTACTACCCGCTGCTGCTGGCCATCCACCGGCCGCTGGGCGCCCTGATCCTGGCGTTCGCCGTCGTCCGGCTGGCGAATCGGCTCAGACACCGGCCGCCACCGTTCCTGTCCACCATGAGCGGTGCGGAACGGCGCGTCGCGACGTGGTCGGAATACCTGCTGTACGCCCTGCTGCTGCTGCAGCCCCTGACCGGGTGGGCCATGCTGTCGGCAGCGCGGGTTCCCGTCACGTTGGCGGGACGGCTGCGATTGCCGGGCATCGCGCCGCAGAGCATCGACGTGTTCGCGGTGCTGCGCGAGTGCCACGGCGTCTTCGCGTTGCTGCTGTTCCTGACGTTCACCGCGCACATGTGCGCGGTCCTCTTCCACACGCTCGTTCTGCGGGACCGGCTTCTCGATCGCATGGCGCTGTGGCGCGGCAGACCCGCCACCGCGCAGCCCGATCACGCCGAGCTCTGACGGCCTGCCTCCTCCGGAAACAACCGGCCGAATATGATCGGCACGATCATCGGAGGGTGCGCCGCGCCGCCGGCGCCGTGCCCATACGCCGACCACGAAGGAGTGGAGAACTTCCATGCCGAACCAGCAGCAAGCCGAGCGGATGACGTCAGGCAAGGGGTTCATCGCGGCGCTCGACCAGAGCGGCGGCTCGACGCCCAAGGCGCTGCGCCTCTACGGCATCCAGGATGACGCGTACTCGTCCGAGGAGGAGATGTTCGACCTCATCCACCAGATGCGGTCGCGGATCATCACCTCGCCGGCGTTCACCGGTGACCGCGTGCTGGCCGCCATCCTGTTCGAGCAGACGATGGACCGCGAGATCGCGGGCAAACCGTCGACCACCTACCTGTGGGAGACCAAGGGCGTGGTGCCGATCCTCAAGATCGACAAGGGCCTGGCGGAGGCGTCCGACGACGTACAGCTGATGAAGCCGATCCCCGGCCTGGACGGGCTGCTCGAGCGGGCCGTCGGCCTGGGCGTTTTCGGCACGAAGGAGCGGTCGGTGATCGGCGGGGCCAACCCCGAGGGCATCGCCGCCGTGGTCGCCCAGCAGTTCGAGCTGGCCCACCAGGTGCTCTCGCACGGTCTGGTGCCGATCATCGAACCGGAGGTCACCATCTCGATCTCGGACAAGGCGGAGGCCGAGCCGATCCTGCGCGACGAGATCACCAAGCAACTCGAGAACCTGCCTGACGGGCAGCGCGTGATGCTCAAGCTGAGCCTGCCCAGCGAGGTCAACTACTACCGCCCCCTGATCGAACACCCGAAGGTGATGCGGGTGGTCGCACTCTCCGGCGGCTATTCGCGCGAAGAGGCCAACGAACTGCTGGCGAAGAACACCGGGTTGATCGCCAGCTTCAGCCGCGCGCTGACCGAGGGGCTCACGGTCGACCAGTCCGATGAGCAGTTCAACGCCACGCTGGACAAGGCGATCCAGTCGATCTACGACGCCTCGGTCGCCGGCTGACCTAGTAGCGGTGGTGGGCCATCCGCGGCGGCCCGTCGTCGCTGTCGTGTTCGTCCGACACCACGGCGGGCACCATCTCGCTCGTCACCAGCCCGTCGTCGCGCGTCAATTCGTCGATCACATCGAAGGTTTCGGCGATGTTGGCGGGGGTGTCCACGACGATGGTCACGACGGGGACGCGGCGGCGCAGCGACAGGAACTTGTCGCCGTGCGGTCGATGGTCGCCGTGGTATCCCCAGATGCCGCGCAGCACGGTCGCCCCGTCGGGTGCTTCGCACTGCCGAAGCCGCCGCACGATCGCGCGGTGAATCGGCACGCCCTCGTGGAGGGCCGACTCGGACGTGTAGATCGTCAATTTCTGGAACAGCGGCAGGCCACGCTCGTCGACCCCGGGGAGGGCGTGCGGCCGTTCCAGTAGTTCGCCGTCGCGTTTGCACACGCGGACCCGCTCTAGCGTGAACATCGGGTGGCGCTGCAGCGCCGCCAGCTCCGGCAGTACCCCCGCGATGCGCTCACCGGATCCGACGGCGAGGATCATCATCGGGACGTTGGCGTTTCGGCCGATGAAGCGCGCCCGGTGCCGCTGCCCGTGGGTGACGCCGTCGACCCCCAGCAGCACCGATGCGCCCGCGATGCGACGCCGGTGCAGGAGATCACAGATGGCGATGTAGGCCGGGGTGCCGTTGACCCGTTCCTTGCGGCCGACGTACACGGTCAGCTTGACGGCTTCGCGCAATTCGTCGGGCAGCTCCAGCGGCCCGATGTCTTCGCGCAGCAACCGCGCCCGCTCCAAGGTGACCAGGCCGCGCCGCTTGATGGCAAGCACCGGGTCGAGCAGGGCCTCGATCTTCGCCCTCGTGTCGACCGCGACGATCGCGACGGGCGGATCCTCGGACAACGTCAATGACTCGTCGGTCCTCACGTGGCGCCCCGTACCGAAGCCGCCTATGCCGCGCAGCACCACGCCACAGGCGATGCGATGCCGCGCACACAGGTCGAGCATCGCATCGGACACGAAGCCTTCATCGGTTCGCCGACGCTCGGCCAGATAGGTGGTGAGTTTGAGGCAGTCCTCGTCCATGGCCGCTCCTAAGGCGTTGCGGTGCAAGAGCCTTCACTTGCCGCTGGCAACGGTCAAGGCGTCATGCGATGGTGTCCTCCCGCTTGGTGGTGATCTTACCCGCTCGAGATCGACCGCTTAGCCGCCAAGGGTGACCGGGTCGTGCTGCGCGGCTTTTGGGATCCGCTGCCGCCGTGGCATCAGGTGCAAGCATCGAATCATGCTGCCAACAAACGGTATACGGCGAACCGACAACAGCATTGACGAAAGACCCTGTGGTGCTGAGGGTCTCGTGCAAGCCGGTCCGTGTCCCGGTAAGGGCGTGGGCGTCGGGCTCTGCACCGATGTGTCTCCGTCGGTGAACTTTTCGCGGCGCCGGCGCAATTTCGCTGCACGGATGACAGCCAGTTTCCAGCTGACACCCAGGTTCTAGGTATTCCGCAGGTCGGAATGGCGGCGGTACGCTTCGGCCATGCCGTTTTTGAACGGCGGGCCCTTTGCCAGACGCGCCATCCAGCGGCCGCCGGGATCTGGCGGAATGGGCGATGAGTATCTCGCCCAGCAGCTGCGGCTGCCACCGGGAAGCGCTGAAGACAATCGGTCATTGCCCGATTCGCCGACGACTATGGCCTACGACTTGCCGGGAAGTCGACTCTGGCAGCACTCGTCGCCGAACGCGTTGTGCACCAACGGTCGTAACGGCCGTACGTGCGGAAAATTCACGGATTCAACGCCCGTCACCTGACGGCCCTAGCAGAACGGAATCACCGCCATGTTCACCGGCATCACTAGCCACGGCAGCGCCCTGCTTGCCTCCATTGTCTTGCTGACCGGCGGCGCTATCGTGCGCGACGGCGCGGCAGCGGCCGACCCGAGCCAAGATGAGCAGTTCATCGCCCTTCTCGCCGCGGAAGGAATCCCCGCCGTCGAAGGCATGCCGACCCTCATCTCCACAGCCCACAAGGTTTGTCGCGTACTCGATCGCGGGATCTCGGTGGACACCATGGTGGACGCGATGTTGAACAATGCGTACACCCAGGATCCGGTCGAACGCCTTTACCCCCGCACCCGCCTCACGTCCACCATGACCCGGTTCATCACCGCGTCGGTTGAGGCCTACTGCCCGCGCGAACAGGGCAAGATAGCGACCATCATGGCCCAGACCGCACCGGCGTCGAATCGGCTGTGGCACAGCGGCCCCGGGTGGCGGAAGGGGCCGGGCGGCGTGCTGTCGCTGCCTCACGTGAAGCAGACCGGCGCGCATGGCATAGCGCTCGCATCCTCGGTCAGGGCGCTTCCGTCCGGAGACATGGTCCCGCCGTCGCCGCCGGATATTCCGCCACCACCGCCGGCCGAGCATCTCCGGACACCGCCCCGGGCGATCGCGGTGCAGCCCACACCAAAACGCCTGCCACCGTTGCCAGAGCGGCCGCCGTCGCCGAAGCAGCAGCCGCCGCCACCCCAACAGCTGAAGCCTCCGACGGGTGCGCCTCGGCAAGGCGGCCCTGCCACCGGCCAGGGTGGTACCGGCGGCGGCGATGCCGGGGCGAGTGGTGGCGGCAGCGGAGGTGGTAGCACGGGTGGTGGCGGCCTGGTGCCGGCCTCACCCATGCCGCCGGCGCAACCGATGCCGCCGGGCTTCGTCAGGCTCGCGCCGTGAGGACGGGAACGGAACGCCGGCTGCCGCCGCAACCTGTTCGGCGGACACGGGCCGCTTCAACGCAGGTTTTCGGTCGGCACCGCGTAGCGCTCCTGGTAGGCGCGCACCCGCTCGCGCACCTCGCCCTCCTGCAGGCCGGTGTCTGACCACGTGTAGCGGCCGCGCCCGCCGTCGCCGGGGTGGACGGCCAGGAAGTCGCGCATCCTCTGCTCGGCCTCGGGTCGCAGCTCGCGATCGAGCCGCTGGTAGATGTCCTTGATGGTGGTCCACGGGTCCTTGACGAAGTCGCGGTATTGCACGTCGATCACGCGGTCGGCCGGCACCGCCCCGCTGTCTCGCAGGGCCATCTCGCGCTGCAGCCCGACGACGATCTCCTCATAGGACTGCGCCGCGCACTCGGCGATGCTGGACTCGTCGCTGCACATTCGGCGCAGGTGGTGGGTCAGGGCGGCGATCGAGGAGATGACGTTGAGCGGGTCGCGGTGCGTCTGCACGATCAGTGCGTCGGGGTATTCCGCCAGCAGCGTGTCGAGCTGCCACAGGTGCGCCGGAGATTTGAGCAACCATTGACCGGGCACCCCGGACTGCAAGTGTTGCAAGAAGATTTGGTGATAGCGGTAGGCGCCCGCGTGGTCCGCCTCATACAGCAGCCAGCGGTAGTAGCTCGGCAGGCGGTACTGCACCGAGAAGATCATGCTGACGAATTCTCCGGCGGTGATGCGCACGCACTCCTGCCCGACGCGGGCGCCCATCGGATGAAACGCCAGAAAGCCCGGCATGATCTGTTCGGACATGTCGATGCTGGCCTGCGTCTGCGCGATACGCGGGTCGTCGTGATAGGTCTCCGGCTGCGGAACCGGACAGGGCTCGTCGACCTCCCATGTCAACGGGGCGCGCAGCTGCGGGTCCTGGGCGAGCAGGTCGTAGAGGATGGTGGTCCCGGTGCGGGGCTGGCCGACGATGAAGATCGGCGCCGCGATCGGCTTGGTGGCGACCTCGGGATGTTGTGTGCGCCAGGCGATCACGCCCAGGCGATTCTTCAGGGCCCGCATGATGTCGAGGTGGGCGATCTCCACGCCGATGTCCGACAGCCGCGCGTCGTTGATCAGACCGTCGGTGAGGCGGTGCAGCCCGGGCCGCCACCCCTCGGCGCCGAAGTCGTCGCTTCCGACTTCCTCGCAGGCGGCGGCGATCAGCCGTTCGGGGGCGAATCGGTCCTGCAGGTTCATACCGGCTCCTCACACTGGCGCACCGTCACCGTCACCTCGGGCGGGCTGGGGTTGTCCAGCCAGCGCAAGACGACGAAGCCTCGATGCCTGCCGCCGGTGTCAAGCCAGTGGCCGGCTCCGAAATCCTTGGCGGAGACCGCGATCCGCACCCGGCCGTCGGCGTCGGGCACCACGCCACGGTTCGTCACCGAGCTGTGCCGGACGCGCGGTTCCAGGCACTCGTGCCAGATGCTTTCCAGCGTGACATTCCAGTACCGGGTGTCGGGGGGCGCGATGTCGAGCACCAGGGCCTCGCCGGGTTGAAGCCGGTAGGTCCCGATCATGTACAGGTTGTCCGGTGTGGTGTCGGCGGGGCCCAGGCTCGCGGCCTCGGCGGTCAGCAACGTGTTCGGCATGTCGAGCAGCTCGGGCTTGATGCTGCGGTGCAGCGTCGCAAGCTTCATCAACGACCAGGCCATCGCGGTGAACTGATCGGCGAGCGCGCCGTCGGTCAGCGGCGTCAGCGGGCCGGGATCCAATGCCTCGATCCGCAGCGTGGCCAGCTCTTCGCGCGCGCGATCACCGATGTACTCGCGGACCACCAAGGACGAGGCGTCGGCGGGTATCTGCACCCACTGCGCACCGGCGAGCTCGGAGGGTTCGTCCGCCGAGAGCACGAGCGCGAATTCGCCCGAGTCCAGCGCCAAGTCGCCGTCGCTGACATATCCCGCCATGCGGCGCGGTGTGAGTCCGGTGCCGGCCAGGACCTGCAGCCCCAGGTACGCACTCGTGCCGCGGGAACCGCTGACCCGGTAACTTCGGTCGCCACGGATCATCGCCAGGTAGTAGTTGCCGTCGGGGTTGGGGCCGCCGACCATGCGGTTTTGTGAACACATATCGAAGAAACAGGGCCGCTCGGCGTCGGCCTCGACCGACATCTGCGCGCATAGGGACGAGACGCGGGCGATGAGCCGCAACCCTTCGAGCAGCTCCCGCTCCGACTCGGCGTCCTCCGTGACGATCTTGGTGACGTCCGTGAGCATCTGCTGGAAGAACTGCCACGCGGCGCGCGCCGTCGGGGCCGCCGGATCGGACGAAACGGGTTCCTGAGACATCGTCTCATGCTAAGACTATGTCTTACGATTGAGGCGTCGATTCGT
Source organism: Mycobacterium seoulense (assembly GCF_010731595.1). Lineage (NCBI taxonomy): Bacteria > Bacillati > Actinomycetota > Actinomycetes > Mycobacteriales > Mycobacteriaceae > Mycobacterium > Mycobacterium seoulense. The sequence continues at coordinate 4,358,087 of NZ_AP022582.1, forward strand.
CGAAAAGGTGGGGGAATGGCTGCCACGGCGTCGTTGGCCGAACGGAAGCGAACGGCGATGCGTCAGCGCATCGCCGGCGCCGCGGCTCAGCTGGTGGCCGATCGCGGTTTGGCGGGCACAACGGTGGACCGCATCGCCGACGAAGCCGACATCGGGCGGGCGACCTTCTTCCGGTACTTCAACTCCAAGGAAGACGCCGTCGCCGAGGGCATGACCGTCCATTGGCTCAACCGGATCACCACCGCGCTGGCCGCCCAACCCGAGCACCTGAGCGCCACCGACGCGGTCATCGGCGCCTTCGCGGAGCTCGCCGCCGGGTCCGCCGACATCGAGGACCGGATTCGTGAATTAGCTACTCTCACAAGGTCTTCCGAGACGCTGGACGCGTGGACGCTCCACATCTACGTGCGCTACGAGCTGGCCATCGCCGATCTCATCGCGCCGCGCCTGCCGCGGCTGGCCCCGCAAGACCCCCGGCCCCGCCTGATCGGCGCGCTGGCGATGGCGACCGTGCGGATCGCGCTGGACGACTGGCTGAGCCACGGGGGATCACTGCCGGAACGCGTGGGGCAGGGCCTGGCCGCGATCACGATCGGGTGAGCCGGGGTTCTATTCGGCAGTCCGGCAGATGCCTTCCCTAGGTGTCGCCGATCACCGACGTCAGCACCGATTGGGGACCAATGCCCCTGCTGCGGAGCGGCGGTCGCCGCTATTTTGGTGTGTGGCTTGGGGATTCGCGTGAACGGTGTTACGCGAACGTTAACACTGGGTGGCCGCCGCGATGCCAGATAACCAAGGAGTGACCGTGTCCGGTGAGCGCTTGGCCAACCAGGTGGGCGGCGCCCCGCGCCTCGCGCAGGCCGGCGTCGACGCCGGCGTCCCCGGGCGACTGGTGGATTTGCTCGATCAGATCGACGACCTCCTGACCAGCTTGTCGGACGCGGAGGCGTCCTGGGCGGGATGGCTATCGGCCGTTGCAACCGAGCATCGGTCGAGCGCGCGGAATCTGGTGCACTATTGGGCGATTCGCCAATCCGATCTGCGCGAACTGCAGGCCACCTTGGCCGAGTTCGGCCTTTCGTCGTTGGGCCGCAGCGAAGCACATGTGCAGGCCACGCTGGCGGCGGTTCGCTCGGCGATCGCCGCGATGGTGCACGGAAGCTGGCGGCCGCCGCCACCGTCAGCGGTACCGATTGCGCAGGGCTCAAGGATCCTGCGACAACGCGCGGCTGAGCTGCTGGGCCCTCAGCCCGCGCATCGCACGACCCGCATCATGGTCACGCTCCCGTCAGCGGCCGCGAGTGACGCCGAGGTGGTTCGCGAATTCGTGCAACGCGGCATGAACATCGCCCGGATCAACTGCGCTCACGACGATGTACGGGCGTGGCGCGCAATGGTCCACCACGTTCGGGACGCGGCCGCACGCGCAGGCACGACATGTCTGGTCGCAATGGACCTCGCCGGGCCGAAGCTGCGGACCGGGCCCCTGATGCCGGGGCCGCGCGTGCTCAAACTGCGTCCGCGGCGGGACGCTCTCGGTCACGTCGTCGCCCCGGCGCGAGCGTGGCTGACGTCGACCGAGGAACCGAGCGACCCGCCCGAACCCGAAATGGCATTGGTTACGGTGCCGCGGCAGTGGCTGGCCAACCGCGCCGCCGGCGATGTGCTGGCCTTGACGGACGCACGCGGGTCCAAGCGCCGACTCGTCCTCGGGTCCCTCAGTGAAATCCCCGAACCTAGCGGATTCGTCGTGTCCGGGCGGCAGACAACGTACCTGCAGACGGGGACGGTGCTGCTCGCCGAAGGCGACGAGGAACCGACCGAAGTCGGATTGCTCCCCACCACCGAGCAAAGTCTGTTGCTGCATGCCGGCGACCTGCTGCGGTTGACGCGCGACTGTTCACCGGCCCCGGTCGAGGGAAGTCAGGCGATTCCGCGCATCGGTTGCACGCTGCCCGAGGCGTTCGATCAGGCCCGTGTCGGTGACGCGGTCCACTTTGACGACGGCAGGATCGGTGGGCGGGTGGTGTCGGTCGACCGCGATGTTCTTACCGTGCGCATTGACCATCCGGAAAATGGCCGAGCCCGCCTGAAGGCCGGCAAGGGCATCAACATGCCCGATACCGACCTGCCGGTGCCGGCGCTCACGGACCGCGACGTCGTCGACCTGGCCGCGGTGGTCGAACTGGCGGATCTGGTCGATATGTCGTTCGTGCGGACCCCGTCGGATGTCGAACGGTTGCTCGATGAGCTCGACCGGCTGGGTGGCGACAACGTGGGCATCGTGCTCAAGATCGAAACCCGGCAGGGCTTCGAACACCTACCGCAACTGCTGCTTACGGCGATGCGCCGTCCCCTGGCCGGGGTGATGATCGCGCGCGGGGACTTGGCCGTCGAGTGCGGCTATGAGCGGATGGCCGAGTTGCAGGAGGAAATCCTGTGGCTGTGCGAGGCCGCGCACTTGCCGGTGATTTGGGCGACGCAGGTACTCGAACAGCTCGCCAAAACCGGCTTGCCGTCCCGCGCCGAGATCAGCGATGCGGCCATGAGCGAGCGGGCGGAGTGCGTGATGCTCAACAAGGGGCCTTACCTCAACGACGCGATCACCGCCCTCGACAACATCATGTCGCGAATGGCGGAGCACCACTACAAGAAGAACGCATTGTTTCGTCCGCTGCGGTCCTGGTCAGCGTCCATTGGCGAGAGCCTCGACGATGAGCCGCGTGGTCCGCTCGGCCCGCCGTCGTGAGTAGGGCTGGGCGCCGGACAGGATCGGGTAGACGACCCCGCCGACGATCGCGTCCGCGGCCGACTCGGCGGTGGCCCCGTCGATGCCGTCGGCGACGATCCGCGCCCTGACGCTCTCGTGCAGCGGTTCACTGAACCCACCGCGCAGTTTGACGGCGGTGTCCTCGTGCTCCATGCCCGCGGCGGTCAAGACCCGCAGCATCGCCGAGCCGCGGGCCGTCGTCAGTGTGGTCGCCAGCTTGCGCACCCACCCCGCCAGGTCGGCGGCCAGATCGTCGGTGTGATTCACCGACGCCAGGAGTTTGTCGGCGTCCTCGAGCATGACGTCGGCGACCAGGGCTGGGCGGCTGGGCCACCACCGATAGATGGTCTGCTTGCCGACCCCGGCGCGAGCGGCGACCGCCTCGATGGTCAGGCCGTCGAACCCGCGCTCGAGAAGCAGTTCGCGCGTGGCGGTGACGATCGCCCTGCGCGACTTCTCGCTGCGGCGCCTCGGCGCGCTCACCTGGGTGAGATCGCTTGGCATATGGTGATCCTCACTGCCGCGGTGGCCGGCTTTACACAGCCTGACTACCCCCGGTAGTCTGCCACAAGACGAGACGGTCCGTCTTGTAAGTCGGAAGGGTAGCAGTCCGTGCGGCCAACCTTAGTCACCTCACGGCCGTCACCGTGACCTTGGGACTGAGCCCGGAGCAACAGGAGCTCAGCGCCGCCGTCGGGCAGTTCGCCGGCCGGCACGCGCCCATCGCCGCCACCCGTGAGAGCTTCGACGACCTCGCGGCGGGGCGGCGGCCCGGATGGTGGGACGCCCTCGTGGGCAACGGCTTTCACGCGGTGCACCTGCCCGAGAGTCTCGGCGGGCAGGGTGGCCGGCTGATCGACGCCGCGTGCGTTCTGGAGGCGGCGGGCAAGGCGCTGTTGCCCGGCCCGCTGCTGCCCACGGTCACCGCCGGGGCCGTCGCGTTGCTGGCCGACCCGACGACGGCCGCCGAAGCCCTGGTGCGGGAGCTGGTCGCTGGGGTCACCGCGGCGGTCGTGCTTCCCGACGAGGGCGACTTCAGCGCACGCGCCGACGGCGGGGGGTGGCTGATCACCGGCGCGTCGGAGGTCTCCGCCGGTGTGTGTGCGGCGGGGACGGTTCTCGTCGGAGCGCGTGCGGAGGACGACGGCGTGGTCTGGGTGCTGGTGGACACCGAAAGGCCCGGTGTGACAGCGGAACCCGTCAACGGCACCGACCTGGTCGCCGACACCGGCACCTTGCGACTCGACGACTACCGGGTGGCCGGCTCCGAGGTGCTCACCGGGATCGACCCCGACCGCGCGCGGTGCGTCACGCTGGCCCTGTTGGCCAGCGCGTTGTCCGGCATCGTGCAGTGGTGCGTCGAGGCGGTCACCGCGCACCTGCGCATCCGGGAACAGTTCGGGAAGGTGATCGGCACCTTCCAGGCGTTGCAGCACAACGCGGCGATGCTGCTGGTGAGCAGCGAGCTGGCCACCGCGGCGGCCTGGGACGCGGTGCGTGCCGCCGACGAACCGATCGACCAGCATCGCATGGCGGCCGCCGGCGCGGCGGTGATCGCAATCTCACCGGTGCCCGATCTCGTCCTCGACGCGCTGACCATGTTCGGGGCCATCGGTTTCACCTGGGAGCACGATCTGCACCTGTACTGGCGAAGGGCGATCAGCCTCGCCGCCTCGATCGGCCCGGCGAATCGCTGGGCCCGGCGCCTGGGCCGGCTGACCTGCGGCCGGCAACGCGACATGTCGGTCGACCTCGGCGACGCGGAATCGGAATTCCGGTCATGGGTGGCCGAAACCTTGGACACCGCAGCGCAATTGCGTAACGACCAGCCCGGCCGCCAGGGCGACTACCCGGAGTTCGAGACGGGACCGCAGCGCACCCTGATCGCCGACGAGGGCTTGATCGCGCCGCACTGGCCGGCGCCCTGGGGACTTGACGCCGGCCCACTGCGACAGCTCATCATCGACGACGAGTTCGCCAAGCGGCCCGACCTGGTGCGTCCCTCCCTGGGCATCGCCGAGTGGATCCTGCCGTCAGTGCTGCGCGCCGCGCAGCCGGATCTGCAGGAGAAGCTGATCCCTGCGACGCAGCGCGGCGAGATCGCCTGGTGCCAGCTGTTCAGCGAGCCGGGCGCCGGATCGGATCTCGCCGCACTGTCCACGCGGGCCACGAAGGTCGACGGCGGCTGGAAGATCAACGGGCACAAGATCTGGACGTCGGCGGCGCATCGGGCGGACTTCGGGGCCCTGCTGGCACGCACCGATCCTGACGCCGGCAAACACCGCGGCATCGGCTACTTCATCGTCGACATGCGATCGGCCGGCATCGAGGTCCAGCCGATCAAGACGGCGACCGGCGACGCGCACTTCAACGAGGTCTTCCTGACCGACGTGTTCGTGCCCGACGACATGCTGCTCGGCGACCCGACCGGAGGCTGGAACCTCGCGATCGCCACGATGGCCGAAGAGCGTTCCGCCATCAGCGGTTACGTCAAGTTCGACAGGGCGGCCGCGCTACGCCGGCTTGCGGCCGCACCGGGACCGGACCGCGACGACGCGCTCCGCGCGCTCGGCGAGCTCGACGCGTACACCAACGCCATCAAGGCGCTGGGTGTACGGGAAACGATCCGGTTGCTCGACGGCCAGGCATCGGGGCCCGCCTCCAGCATCGCCAAGGTGGCGATGAGCGTCCTGCTGCGCAGGACCTTCGAGGCCACGCTGCGCTTGACCGGCCGTGCGGCGATGGTCGCCGACTCCGACCCCGACATCGTGGAGCGTTACCTGCACCTGCCCGCCGAGCTGATCGGCGGCGGCACCCGGGAGATTCAACTGAACATCATCGCGCAGATGATCCTCGGACTACCCCGAAAGTAGGACAGCCCATGGGATTACGCGGGGAAGCCGCGATCGTCGGCTACGTCGAACTTCCGCCCGAGCGCCTCAACAAGGCCTCGCTCGCCCCGTTCGCGATCGAGCAATGGGCGGAACTGTCCGCTGCCGCCCTCGACGATGCCGGATTGACCGGTGACGTCGTCAACGGGATCGTGGCATCGCACCTGGCGGAGTCCGAGATCTTCGTGCCGTCCACCATCGCCGAATACCTCGGCGTCGGTGCGCGATTCGCCGAGCACGTCGACCTCGGCGGTGCCAGCGCCGCCGCCATGGTCTGGCGGGCCGCCGCGGCGATCGAGCTGGGCATCTGTGACGCGGTGTTATGCGCGCTGCCGGCCAGATACATCACACCGTCATCGAAGAAGAAGCCCAGGCCGTTGGTCGACGCGATGTTCTTCGGTTCGTCGAGCAACCAATACGGCTCTCCCCAGGCCGAATTCGAGATCCCCTACGGCAACCTCGGCCAGAACGGCCCGTACGGGCAGGTGGCCCAGCGCTACGCGGCCGTCTATGGCTACGACGAGCGGGCGATGGCCAAGATCGTCGTCGACCAGCGGTTCAACGCGAACCACACCGAGGGCGCGATCTGGAAGGACAAGCCGCTCACGGTCGACGAGGTCTTGGCCAGCCCGGTGATCGCCGACCCGCTGCACATGCTGGAGATCGTGATGCCGTGTGTCGGGGGTGCCGCGGTGGTCGTCGCCAACGCCGACCTCGCCAGGCGTGCCCGTCATCGACCGGTGTGGATCAAGGGATTTGGTGAACACGTGCCGTTCAAGACCCCCACCTACGCAAAGGACCTGCTGCACACCCCGATCGCGGAGGCCGCCGACACCGCGTTCGCCATGACCGATCTGAGCCGGGAGCAGATGGACATGGTGTCGATCTACGACTGCTACACGATCACCGTGCTGCTGTCGCTGGAGGACGCCGGGTTCTGCGAGAAGGGCAAGGGCATGGAATTCGTCGCCGATCATGACCTGACGTTCCGCGGCGACTTCCCGCTCAACACCGCGGGTGGGCAACTGGGCTTCGGTCAGGCCGGGCTCGCCGGTGGCATGCACCACGTCTGCGACGCCACGCGCCAGATCATGGGCCGCGCGGGCGCCGCGCAGGTCGCCGACTGTCACCGTGCCTTCGTGTCCGGCAACGGCGGAATCCTGTCGGAACAAACCACGCTGATACTCGAGGGGGATTGATTCGGACATGGTCACCTTCGAACGCCCGATGCCGGTCAAAACCCCTACCAGCACGCCGTTTTGGGACGCGCTGGCACAGCACCGCATCGTCATCCAGTATTCGCCCTCACTGCGCGGCTACGTGTTCTACCCGCGGGTGCGCGCCCCGCGCACCCTGGCCGACGATCTGGAATGGCGGGAGATCTCGGGGATGGGGACGTTGTATTCCTACACCGTGGCGCGCCGCCCGGTCAGCCCGCACTTCGCCGACGCCGTCCCGCAACTGCTGGCCATCGTCGAATGGGACGAGGGGCCACGGTTTTCCACCGAGATGGTCAACGTCGACCCGGCCGACCTTCGGGTCGGGATGCGCGTTCGGCCGGTGTTCTGCGACTACCCGGAGCACGACGTCACGATGCTGCGCTACGAGCCGGCCGACTGAGCCCCTCGGGCCGGTCCCCGCGACGGCATGGACTATTAGTCCGTAACTGGCGCCGGCGCCGGGCGAAAGACGCCGCCGCGCGCGGGCGTGCTGTGCGCGTTGCAGGGCAACCGAATACGGCGACGACGAGGCCGCGCTCACGGTTGACAGTGTGATCGGCGCCATTATCTACTAGTCCTATATCACCGAGGAGCGCGGCATGCATAAGGACGATTTGATCCTGATCAGCGTGGATGATCACATCGCCGAGCCCGCCGACATGTTCGACGCCCACGTCCCCGCCAAATACAAAGACCGCGCGCCCCGGGTGGTCATCGAACCCGACGGCGTCCAGCAGTGGTACTACGGCGAGGTCCGCGGCCGGAACATGGGGCTCAATGCGGTGGCGGGCAAGCCCCGGGAGATGTACAACATCGATGCCTCCCGCTACGACGAGATGCGCCCCGGCTGCTTCAACGTCGACGAGCGGGTTCGGGACATGAACGCCGGCGGCCAGCTGGCCGGCCTGAACTTCCCCAACTTCACCGGCTTCTCCGGCCAGGTCCTCAACCAGGGTCCCGACCGCGACGTCAACCTCGTCATGATCAAGGCATACAACGACTGGCACATCGACGAGTGGTGCGCGGCCTACCCGGGCCGATTCATCCCCTGTGGCATCCTGCCGCTGTTCGACGTGGCCGAGGCGGCCAAGGAAGTCAAACGCCTCGCCGACAAGGGTTGCCACGCGGTGACGTTCTCGGAGAACCCAGAGGCGTTGCAAATGCCCAGCATTCACACCAAATACTGGTACCCGCTGTTCGAGGCGGTTTGCGAGAACACGACCGTCCTGTGCACGCACGTCGGCTCGGCGTCGCGTTCCCCGCAGGTGTCCAGCGACGCGCCGCCCAGCGTGCAGATGACGGCGTCGTCGATGATGAGCATGTTCACCTTCACCGAGCTCATCTGGGCCGAGTTCTGGGCGGACTTCCCGCAGCTGAAGTTCTCGCTCACCGAAGGCGACGTCGGCTGGATACCGTACTTCCTCTGGCGGGCCGAGCACGTCTACAACCGCCATTCGGGGTGGACGCTGGCCACGTTCCCGCCCGGGTACAGCGGGCCGGCCGACGTGTTCAAGCGGCACTTCTACACATGCTTCATCAGCGACAAGGTCGGCGTGCGCAACATGGACTGGTTCAACGAAGACATGCTGTGCTGGGAGTCCGACTTCCCCCATTCCGACAGCAACTGGCCGTTCGCGCCCGAGGACGTCATCGAGACCATGGGGCATCTCGACGATTCGGTCATCAACAAGATCACCCACGAAAACGCCATGGCCGCTTACTCGTTCGACCCGTTCCGGCACATCCCCAAGGAACGCGCCCGCGCCGGATGCCTCCGCGCCCAGGCCGCCGACGTCGACGTGGTCACGCACGTCGGCCGCCGGGCCAGCCAGCGTGACCGCGACGCGTGGACCCGGATGACCCAGTTCGCCCTGCAGGCGCAGGTGACGGCGGAAGCCGCCGGGATCGCGGGGCGCGCCACCACCCTGGGCAACTGAACGTGGCAGCCCGAGCGCCGTTCGCGGACTGGCGCGTGCTGGAGTTGTCCAACGGGATCGCGGTGTCCTACTGCGGCAAGATGTTCGCCGACGCCGGCGCCGACGTGGTGAAAATAGAATCGGCGCAGGGGGATTCGCTGCGCAGGCGGTCGGCCGGCGGGCCCGCCGGGGCGCTGTTCGGCTACCTGGCCGCGGGCAAGAAATCGGTGACCAGCGGCGGCCAGGCGGAGATCGACGCGCTGCTGGCCGGCGCCGACCTCGTGCTCACCGACCTGACCGACGGTTGGACGCTCGACGAAATCACGGCCCACACCGGCGCTTCGGCAGTGGTGGTCGCCGTGACACCGTTCGGCACGGCGGGACCCTACGTCGACGATCGGGTGATCGCCAACGAGTTCATCCTGCAGGCGTTGTGCGGCTCGACCGCCGGCCGCGGCTGGCCGGAGGACGAACCGGTGCAGGCCGGCGGGCAGCTCGGCGAGTGGCTGGCGGGCACGTTCGCCGCCGCGGTCGCCGCGGCCACCGCCCGGCATGCCGCGCGCGGCGGCCGCGGCGAGGTCATCGATGTGTCGACGTACGAGGCGATGGTCATCGCGATGGGCGGGCTGTCCGCCATGTCGGCCAGCGTGCTGGGCGCAGACTCCCTCCTGGGCCGGCGCAGTCTGGAACTGCCCTCGATCGTCCCCACGGCCGACGGCATGGTGGGCTTCTGCACCATCACCGCGCAGCAGTTCCAGGACTTCCTGGTGCTCATCGATCGTGCCGATCTGCTCGACGACGCCGAGCTGGCGTCGTTCGACGGGCGGGTCGCCCGCCGCGACGAGTTCGTCGGCATGGTCACCCAGTGGACCCAGTCGCGCACCACACAGGAGATCGTCGACCTCGCGGTCGCCTTCCGCATCCCGGTGGCCCCGATCGGGACACCCGAAATGCTGCCCAAGATCGACCATTTCGTGGAACGCGGTGTGTTCGTCGAATCCGGGGCGGGCGGGCTGCAGCCGAGGGTGCCGTATCGCAGCGACGCGATGCCGACGAGGCCGCCGGGGCGGGCGCCGCGGCTCGGCGCCGACAACGGCCGGGTTCACTGGCCGCCACGACCGGCCCCGCCTCACGGCGCCGGCGCCGACGCCCTCCCGCTGGCTGACACGCGGATCACCGATTTCACCGCCTTCTGGGCGGGGCCGGTCGCCACACAACTGCTGGGCGCTCTGGGCGCCGACGTGATCAAGGTCGAGGGGGTCCGCCGGCCCGACGGCATGCGGTTCTCCGCCGGCCGCCCGCCCAGCTGGGACCAGTGGTGGGAGTGGGGCCCGGTCTTCCTGTGCAGCAACAACAACAAGCGCGGCGTGAGCGTCGAACTCAGCACCGAGGCGGGGCGGGCCATCGCGCTGGAGCTCGTCGCCGCAAGCGATCTGGTCATCGAGAACTTCTCGCCCCGGGTGATGACGAACTTCGGTCTGGGCTGGGATGCCGTGCGCGCGGCCAACCCCCGCGCCATCATGGTGCGGATGCCGGCATTCGGGCTCGACGGTCCCTGGCGGGACCGCGTGGGCTTCGCCCAGACGATGGAGCAGGCCACCGGCATGGCGTGGATGACCGGCCACGCCGATGGGCCCCCGGTGATCCCGCGCGGCGTGTGTGACCCCATCGCGGGCCTGCACGCGGCCTTCGCCGCGGTGGCCGCGCTGGTGATCCGCGACCGCGACGGGAGCGGGATGCACGTGGAGTCCACCATGGTCGAGGCGGCGTTGAACGTGGCCGCCGAGATGATGGTGGAGTATTCCCGCAACGGAATCCAGATGCGGCGCAACGGCAATCGCGGCCCCGACGCCCGCCCCCAGGGCGTCTACCGTTGCCGGGGCGATGACGACTGGGTGGCGCTGGCCGCGACGGACGACGCGGCGCGCGCGGCGCTGGCGCGACTGCTCGGCCGGCCGGACCTGCACGACGGCGACTGGCGGGAGCGGCCGGACGAAAATGACAAGCTGATCTCGGACTGGACGGCGCGCCAGTCGGTGGGCGAAGCGGTCGAAGCGCTGCGCGCGGCGGGGGTGGCCGCGGCGCCCGTCACGCCGGCCGCGGCACTGCTGAGCGACCCGCACCTGCACGCGCGCGGTTTCTGGGAAACCGTCGACCACCCGGTCGCCGGCTCCTTCCTGTGCACGGGAATGCCGTTCGCGTTCCTCGGCCGGCCGCGGCGCTGGATCCGCCGGGTACCGCCCCTGTACGGCCAGCACACCGGCGAGGTCATGACGGAGCTGCTGGGGCGCAGCCAACGAGATCTGTCGGCGTTGCGGGAGTCGGGGACCGTGAGCGACCGGCCGGCGGGCCTGTGACATGGCCGTCACCCTCTGCGTGCCACCCCGGGCCGGCGAATTGTGCGCGCCGGTGCGCTTTTTGGTGCGCGAGGACTCGGTGGTGATGGAACTGACCGCCCGGCACCGCATCACCAGCGTCGAATGGGACGAGCGCGAGCGCGCGGTCGCGATGGTCGTCGAGATCACCGACCCGCAGACGGCGCGTCCCGTGGACGTGCGGATCGACGTCGTGGAACCGCGTCCGGGCGGCGGGCCGCCCCCCGACGCCCGCACCACGACCATCGGGACCATCACCCGTGACGGTCGGCAGTACGACGTCGTCGGCACCTACCTCGGCGTCGTGGCGGACGAAAACTAGACGCGAAGGATACGAAGTGGCAGGCACAAAACGCACCGCGGCGATCGTCGGGGTGCACAACACCCGGCAGGGTCGGCGCCTGGAGGGCGAGACCTCGCGGAGCCTGGCGCTGACCGCCATCCGCGGCGCGCTCGACGACGCGGGCCTGCGCCTCGACGACGTCGACGGGATCAGTGCGGGGCCACTGTCCACCGCGCTCATCTACGACCTGCGGCTCGGCCCGGCCTGGCAGGGGCTCGCCTTCGGCGTCGGCATGATCACCGAGGCGGCCGCCGCCATCGAGCACGGCATGGCGGACGTGGTGGTGCTGGTCGCGGCCCAGGCCGGCGAATACCGCGACCACGAGGCGACGGCGCCGTGGACCCGACCCGAGAACGAATTCGTCGCGCCCTGGGGCATGTTCACCACCGCCGAGTTCGCGCTCATCGCGCGCCGCCACATGCACGCCTACGGCACCACCCGCGAACAACTGTCGATCGTGGCGGCGACCATCCGCAACAACGGATCTCGTAACCCCCAAGCCGTCTACTACCGACGCGGACCCTTCACGCCCGACGACATCACCGCCTCCCGGCCCATCGCCGACCCGTTTCATCTCCTGGACTGCGCCACCACCTCAGAAGGCGGGTGCGCCCTGGTCGTGGCCGACGTCGAAAAGACCGACGGCGCAAGCCAACCCATCTTCCTGCTGGGCAGCGGCGCGGACTTCCACGGCCCGTCCTATCAGCACCCGCCGGCGTGGGACCTGGCCGGACGGCGGGACCGGCACGTCAACGGGGTGGTCGGCCGGCGCGCGGCCGAGCGCGCCTTCCGCCACGCCGGGTTGCGGCCCGACGACGTCGACGTGCTGGAGCTCTACGACCCGTTCTCCTTCGAAATCATCCGCCAGCTCGAGGCGTTCGGGTTCTGCGGCGAGGGCGAGGGGGGACCGTTCGTCGCCGACGGCCACATCGCCATCGACGGCAGCCATCCCATCACCACCGACGGAGGGACCATGTCGTTCAGCCATGCGGGCTCCAATCCGCAGATGATGCAGCGGGCCGTCCGGGCCGTCGAGCAGCTGCGCGGCCAGGCGGGCGAACTTCAGGTCCCCGATGCCCATATCGCGTTGTGCAGCAACGGGGGAGCGGGCGCCTTGTTCACCACGCTGCTGATCCTGGGAGACGAACCGCGGTGACCTCCGACGCCCTGCGCCCACAAACCGGTCCGGTGCCCCATGCCAGCAGCCACCTGAGCCTGCCCTTCTGGCAGGGCTGCCGGGCGGAGGAACTGCGGTACCAACGCTGCGACGCCTGCGGCCTGGCCAACTTTCCGCCGACCGAGCACTGCCGCCAATGCCTTTCGGCCCAGGTGCGCTGGGAGCGCAGCGGCGGCCTGGGCGAGATCTACAGCTGGACGGTGGTTCACCGGCCGGTGACGGCGGAATTCTCCCCGCCCTACGCACCCGCGATCGTCACGCTGGACGAGGGTTACCAGATGCTGACCAACGTCGTCGGCCTGGCGCCGGAGGAGCTGCGGATCGGCATGCGCGTGCGGGTTCAGTTCCACGCCGCCGGTCCCGACGTGACCCTGCCCTACTTCACCGGCCAGGACTAGGCCGCCGTGAGCCCCCGGCGCACCAGCAACGGCCTGCCGGTAACCGCCTACCTGGTACTGGGCGTGCTCGCCGCCAACGACGAGCAGCTCACCGCGGGCGAGATCAAGATGCGCGCAGAGCTGTCCGTCGGCCACTTCTACTGGTCGCCGTCGGTCAGTCACGTGCGGCGCGAGCTGAACCGCTTGCTGGCGCGCGGCATGGTCGGCGAGATCGGCGCCCAAGCGGGCAAGCGGGCGATCACGCTCTACGAGACCACCGATGCCGGACGTGACGCGCTGCGCCGGTGGGTGCAGCACTTCCCCGGCCAGGACCAGGTCGTCATCAAGCACCCCGTCATCCTCAAGACCTGGCTCGCCCGCGGCGAGGACCCCGAACTCATCGTGGACACCCTGGACCGGCACCTCGAGGCGACCCGGGCGCGGCTGGACGAGGCGCTGTGGTCGCGGCAGCGGTCGCGCGAACTCGGCATCAGCGCCGACCCGGACCAGCGCTTCTCGTTCGCCGTTCTGGACTACGCGATCCGAGGCCTGTACGCGGAGCTCTCCAACATCACGCAGCTGCGCGACGAGATCGCCGGCGGCACAACGCGAGACCCCGTCAAGCGGGTGCGACGGGCGAAGGGCCAGATCCGCCGCCGGGTACCCCCGGGCTAGGCGCCGCGACCGTATAGGCGGTGCCGCGCGGTTCGCGCTCCCAGAGCGTTTCGCCCGCACCGATGGCCGTCCCTTCGCCGATCAGTTGACGCTTGAGCACCTTGTGGGTGGCGGTGCTCGGCAGGTCGGCGGCGACGCGAACGTAGCGTGGGCGGGCCTTCGGGGACAGGTCGGGCTGAGCGTCGAGGAACGCCTCGAACGCGTCGGGGTCCAGGGTGTGCCCCTCGTTGAGCACGATCGCCGCCATCACCTGATCGCCGACGCGCCCGTCCGGGACGGCGTACACCGCGGCGCGGTTGATCGAACTGTGCCGCAACAGGATCCGCTCGATCGGTGCGGCGGCGAGGTTCTCCCCGTCGACCCTCATCCAGTCGGCCGTGCGGCCGGCCAGGTAAATCCAGCCGTCGGAGTCGCGGTAGGCGAGGTCACCCGACCAGTACATGCCGTGCCGCATGCGTTCGGCGTTGGCGTCCGGGTCGTTGTAGTAGCCGGTGAAGAAACCCGATCCCGCCGTGTTGACCAACTCGCCCACGGCCTCGTCGGCGTTGACCAGGGCGCCGTCGGCGTCGAACCGCGCGACCGCGCACTCGGTGACGGTGTCGCTGTTGTAGATCGCCACCCCGTCGACCCCTTTGCCGATCGAGCCCTTCGGCGTGCCGGGTTCGCGGATCACGATGACCGCGTTCTCGGTCGAGCCGAAGCCGTCCTCCACCTGCACGTCGAAGCGCCGCGCGAACTCCTCGATGTCCTTGTCGTTGGCCTCGTTACCGAACGCCACCCGCAGGGGATTGTCGGCGTCGTCGTCGCGCTCGGGCGTGGCCAGGATGTAGGCGAGCGGCTTGCCCACGTAGTTCATGTACGTCGCCCCGTAATGACGGATGTCGTCGAGGAAGCTGCTGGCCGAGAATTTCGCCGGCACGATCGCGGCGCCGGAGACCACCGCGGGCGCCCATCCGGCGACGACCGCGTTGGAGTGGAACAGCGGCATCGACACGTAGCAGGTGTCCTGCTCGGATAGCGCGAAGCGCTCGACCAGGTTGATGCCGGCGAACGTTGCCATCAGGTGCGATACCTGCACCGCCTTGGGATTCCCGCTCGTTCCCGAGGTGAAGATCATCATGAACGGGTCCATCGCGGTCACCTGCCGGCGCGGCTCCAGTTCGCCGGCTTCCTCGACGAGCTCGGCCCACTGCGGGGTCGAGGTGTCGAGGACGAGCGTTCCCTCGAGGTCGAGGCCGTCCAGCAGTGGCCGGTGTTCGGCGTCGGTGACGAGAAACTGGCAATGCGCGCGCCGGACGTCGGCCGCCAGCGCCTCGCCGCGCCGCGTGTTGTTCAGGCCGCACAGCACGTAGCCGCCCAGTCCCGCCGCGGCCATCTGGGCCAGCATCTCGGGGTTGTTACCCAGCAGGGCGCCGACGTGCATCGGCCGGCCGGGGTCGGCCGCGGAGATCAGGGCCGCCGCCCGCTGCGCCGCTCCCGCCAGGTACTGACTCCAACTCCATTGCAGGCCGCGGTGTTTGACCGCGACGCCCGGGTCGGACAAGCGTCTGCGCAGCAGCGCCTGAATCGTGTCGTCAGTCATCGGTCGGAATCACTTTCACTCTGCCTCGCCACTGCGAGACGAGACGGTCCGTCTTATGGTAGCGACCGGCCGAAGGTCGCAAAATCGCGGCGGTTGATGGACGTCGTCGGCATTCCAGACTGGCAGGGCGTCCACCGACCCCGTTGTGGATGTTCATGCCAGATTTGCCCAGGATTCCCTTTCGAACACTGCGTGTATAGCGGCTCCCTTCGTATTGAACGGCGAACATGGCCTCATGCTGTTTGAGTTGCACAGGTCGCTGATTCTGCTCAGGAATCGAGCGCGAGAATTTCATCGCCAGGTCTCACAATCACGATCGATGGATCTCTCCGGCCGGCGACGTCACGGTGGTCGACCGGCCGTGCCGAAAGACGACGAGCAACGCTGATTCCCCGCCGTTATCCGCCCACCATCATCAGACCGCCGTCGACCGCCAGCAGCTGCCCGGTGATGAATCCGGAACCGGGCCCGGCGAGAAAGACCAGCATCGGGCCGAGATCGCGGGCGGGATCGCCCAGCGCGCCGCCCAGCGGGATCATCATCTGCATCTGCTGGTCGATGAACGCACTGGCGTCGGGGCCGAGGAACTCGCGCAGCCGGTCGGCGCCGGCCGTCTGCACCGCCGGCGCCAACGCGTTGACGGTGATCTTGTCTCCCGCCCATGCCTTGGCGGCCGAGCGCGTCCACGCCTGGACCGCGCCCTTGGTCGCGGCGTAGACGGCCGAAATGGGGCTGCCCATCACGGCTTCCGACGAGCCGAAGTTGATGATCCTGCCGCCCTTGGGATCCTGGCCCTTCATCACGGCGTAGGCGGCCTGGTTGGTCAGGATGGTGGCCTTGACGTTGGTGTCCAAGAGGAACGAGATCTCGTCGACGCTGATGTAGCCGGGAATCCCGGCCTGCCACAGCCCCGCGGCGTTCACCAACACGTCGAGCCCACCCAGGCGGTCGGCGGCCTGCCGCACCGTCGCCGAGACCGCGTCGGCGTCGCGCACATCGCACTGCAGCCAGGTGGCCGCGAGACCGTCCGGCGGTGGGGTCTGGTGATAGGTGGCGGCCACCTCGGCCCCCGCCGCGGCGAGGGCTCCGACGGCGGCCGCGCCGATTCCGGTCGCGCCGCCGGTGACCAGGATCCGCCGGCCTTGCAGCGGCGCCGTCGTATCTGACATGGGCAAGACGCTACCGCCGGCGGCGCGGGCGGTTACGTGCGCACGGCGATCGTGGACAACAGGTCGGCGAGCCGGTCGGGCTGGTCGATCATCGAGAAGGTCCTGGCGCCTTCGATGACCTCGAGGCGGGCGTTGGGGATGGTGGCGGCCAGCCGGGCGCCGTCCTCCTGCTCGAAGAACACATCGTCGGCCGACCACGCGACCAGGGTGGGCTTGTCGAACTCGGGCAGCCGGGCCGCGACGCCCGTCGTCACCTCCGTGCGCATTGACAGGGTGAACTGGCGCAGGTCTTCGGCGATGCGAGGGTCGGACAGCCCCGGGCGCACCCAGGCCTCGGTGAGATCGTCGATGTTGCGATGGGCCAGCCCGTCGAACGCGCGCTTGCGCGCAGCCGGCACCCGCATCGCCTGCGCCACGGCCCGGAACGTCGTCTTCGCCTTGGCCGCCAGGATCACCGGCTTGAGGATCGGCGGCGGAAAGTGTTCGAACGCATCGCAACTCGTGAGCACCAGGGCGCCGAGCCGCTCGGGGTGGTGGACGGCCACCAGTTGGGTGACCACCCCGCCGGTGTCGTTGCCGACCAGCACCACGTCCTCGAGGCCGAGGGCGGCCAGCACCTCGGCGACCATGCCCGCCACGCCGGTGATGGTTCGATCGGCGCCGCGGCGCAACGGCTCGGGATGGGCGCCGAGCGGCCACGTCGGGGCGATGCAGCGCAGCCCGAGGTCGGCAAGGCGGCCACTGACCTGGCGCCACAGCTGGCCACCCATCATGTACCCGTGTACGAAGACCACCGGCCTGCCGCTGTCGGGTCCGGTTGCTTCGTAATGGATGATTCCGGCGCTAATGTCGATCGTCGGCATAGAGAACTCCTACTTCGATACACTTACAAACAGGCTGTCTGTTCGTAAGTTACCAACAGGTTGTATGGAAATCAAGAGACGGACCCAGGAAGAGCGCTCCGCGGCAACCCGCGTTGCGCTGATCGCGGCCGCCCGCCAGCTGTGGGGCCGTCGGGGCTATGCCGAGGTGGGGACGCCGGAGATCGCGACCGCCGCGGGGGTGACGCGCGGCGCGATGTACCACCAATTCGCGGACAAGGCAACGCTTTTCCGCGAGGTCGTGGAGGCCGTGGAGCAGGACGTGATGGCGCGGATGGGCACGTTGGTGGCCGGGTCGGGGGCAACCACGCCGGCGGATGCGATCCGTGCCGCGGTCGACGCGTGGCTGGAGGTCTCCGGCGATCCCGAGGTTCGCCAGCTGATGTTGCTGGACGCCCCCAGCGTGCTGGGCTGGGCCGGTTTTCGCGACGTCGCCCAGCGGTACAGCCTGGGCATGACCGAACAGCTGATCACCGAGGCCATCCGCGCCGGCCAGCTGCCCAAGCAACCGGTGCGGCCGTTGGCGCACGTGCTGATCGGTGCGCTCGACGAGGCGGCCATGCTCATCGCCACCGCCGAGGATCCGAAACGCATGCGCCGGGAGACCCGGCAGGTGCTGCATCGGCTGATCGACGGGATGCTGAACGAACCCGCGCGCTGAGACCCTCCAAGGGCTGAGGCCCCGCGACGCACTGTTGCTTCAACCTCCGCCGCCATCTCCTCGCTCGCGAACCACGGCGACGCCCGCGATGACGCCCTGGATGAGCCGGTCGAGGTGGTCGGCGCTTGCGACCGCGGGCTGCCCCGCGACGAACGTCAGCATGATCCCGTTGATCAGGGCGAGCGTGGCGATCGCCTGGTCTTCGACGAGCGCCGGGTCGGGGGCGCTGCCGTCCGGATGCCAGTGGGCGACGACGTCGCGGGCCAGGGTGTAGAGCCGCTGCGCGGACTCGTCCAGGGTGGTGGCCAGTTCGGGGTCCCGGCCCGCGAGCAACGCGAGCTCGTAGCGCGCCTTGGCGCGGGTCAGCCACGGTTCGCTGTTGACGTACATGACGATGCGGGCCAGCCCCGCGGTGCCGGTGAATTGCGCGGCCGGATCCTCGGCGAGCTCGGCCATCCGGGAAAAGTCGGCCACGTCGAGCTCGGCCACGCGCGCCGCGGCCGCGTGCAGCAGCGCCTTACGGGTCCGGAAGTAGAACGACGCGGTGCCGGCCGGCACGCCGGCGCGATCATCAACCCGGGGGTGGCTGACGCCGTGAACCCCGTTGGTGCCCAGCAGCTCGATCGCGGCGTCCGCGAGCTGGCGGCGCCGCTCGGGCGCGTTGTGCTTTCTGCGTGCTGGGATTGGTCCAGTCTAAAACTGGCCGCAGTTGGGTGCCGTCGGTTCTCCGTTGAATCGGGCGGCGATCCACTGCATGGCCGGCTCGCCGTCGACGAGCATGGGCAACGCGTGGTTGATGATGAGCTTGTTCAGGAACGGTGGTTCCTCGTTGGTCCGGAACTCCACGTCGGCACCCTGGGCGCACCAGTCGCGACCGAGTTGATTGGCCGCGGTCCACGGCACCAGTGGGTCGTAGTGGTTGCTGTTGATCAGCACCGGCGCGTTGGGTTTGTAGCGCCCGAGCCGCTGGTCCTCGAACAGGGTGTTGAACGGCTCCTCGTTGACCAGCTGATTGATGTCTTCGGTGAAGTAGGGCTGGATATGGCGAAACATGAAGTCCAGCAGGGTCTGCCCGACGCACTGGCGCGAAACTGATTCGAGCATCGCCAGCCCACGCGGGGTCATCTTGGAACGGATGACGTCGGCGAACTCCGGGTAGGCGGCCATGACGCTGTTGAGGGCGTACCCGACGACGCCGACCAGGACGCTCCCGTCCGCGTACGGCAACAACTCCTTGAGGTTGGCGGGCGGCGCCCCGGCGTAGGTCCCCACGATATGGAGATCGGGCGCGTAGGCCGACGCCAACTCGGCCGCCGACGCGGTCGCGCCCCCGCCCTGCGAGTAGCCCCAAAACGCCACCGGCCCATGGGGATCCAGCGATGTTCCCGGCAGCTTCATGGCCGCGCGGGCGGCGTCGAGGACCGCCTGCCCCTCGGCCACGCGGCCGACGTAGGTGTGCATGGAGGTGGTGCCGAGGCCTTCGTAGTCGGTCATCACGATCGCGAAACCGCGGGCGACCATCGTCGCGACGAACAGTTCCTCGTAGTTGAACATGATGTCCCACCCGCCCGAATAGTGGATGCCCTGGTTGAACATTCGCGACGGGGCGCACTGGTTGCCCTGGCCTTGGGTGCCCGGTGCGTAACTGATCAAGGGCCGCGGCCCGCGGCCCGGCCAGTCGTTGTAGGGCTCGAAGTAGGTGCCGGTGACCGCGATCGGGTTGCCCCGGGTATCGGTGCTGCGGTACATGATTCGCGTGCCGGTGGCCATGATCGCGCCCAGCTGGCCCGATGGCTCCAGCACCAGTCGGGACGGTTCGGTGCGGATCAGATCGCCCGGCTGGCCGGGCGGCAAGGGGTCGGGCGGCGTGTAGAACTCCGCGTACTGCGGTTCGTCCCCGCCATCGGCGCGGGCGATGCCCGGGCCGACGAGCGTGGCGAGGATGACCAGCAGCACGGCGAAAGCTCCCCCAACCCGGCGCATTACGGAACGGTAACAATCGGAGGCCACCGGCGGAAGGGCGTTCTCTAAAATTTTAGAGATTTGCCCCGTCCTAACGATGGTGCTGAGCGAAGAACCGCCAGATCGTGTCGGTGGCGTTCAACGCCGTCGACGGTGCGGGGATGCCCGCGAGCTTCTCGGCAAGGGGGCTGGGCTCGCCGCCCGGCCATTGATGGCCCGCGCCGGCCACCGAGATCAGCTCGACCGTGCGCCCGTCGGCGCATCCGGCGATCTGTGTCGTCACGTCGCCGGTGGTGCTCGAGGTCGGCGGCCCGCACGCGTCGATGGCGCGCCAGGTGGCGTTGACGGACTGCGCGGAAGGGCCGTCGACGCGGGCGGTCCCGTTGACTGTGAACGCCTTTCCCGGTCCGCCGTCGTAGGGGACCCGATCGTCGGCCGTGCCGTGGACCTGCAGCACCGACGCGGGCCGCGCGCGCGAACAGTCGGTCAGGAGCGTGCCGGCCACCGGTGCGATCGCGGCGAACAGGTCGGACTGGCAGCCGAGCCGAAGCGCCATCATGGCCCCGTTCGACATGCCGGTGACATAGACGCGCGCCCGATCGATGGGGATCTGTTGCTCGATGGCGCCGACCATGGTCGTGATGAAGCCGACGTCGTCGGCGTCCACGCGCTGCGGTTCGCCGCAGCACGTCCCGGCGTTCCAGGCGCGGTTGAGCCCGTCGGGGTACGCGACCAGGAAATGCCCGGCGTCGGCCTCGGCGTCCCAGTGATAGGCCCGCTCGGCCTGCTCGCCGGTGCCGAAGCCGCCGTGCAGCATCACCACCAGCGGCGCCGCATCGGTCAATCCCTGGGGTCGGTACAGGTGAAAGGTCCGGCTTGCGCCGCCTGAGCCGACGCTCTGGGTGGACTGACCGATCGGGATCGATTGCGCGCCGGGCGTTCCCAGCGCATGGCCGCCGCCGCCCAGGCACCCACCGAGCACGGCGGCCAGGGCGGCGACGAGGCAGAAGCTGACGGGCCGCGCGCGTCGGGATCGCATGACGCCATCGTGGCACCCGGCGGTGCGATTGACAAGTTACTTGTCAATTTTGTCGCAGGTGGCACACTCTCCCCATGCGACGCCCCGTGCCTCCCGACTGGCAACCCACCGTGCCTGCGCTGGTGAACCTGGTGGCCGCGTCCGGGGCGCCGCGGTTGCGGGCGGCGTTTGCCGCCGCGGGCCTCGACGGGATCCGCCCGGCGCAAGCGGTCGCCCTCATGCCGCTGGCGGCCGGGGGGCTGCACGCCTCGGATCTGGCCGATCGGCTCCAAGTGAGCCGCCAGGCGGTGGCCCAGGCGATCACCGGCCTGGAGCGACATGGCTACGTCACCCGGGTGCCCAATCCTCTCGACGCGCGGGCCCGAATCATCGAGCTGACGCCGCGCGGTCGGCACGCACTGCGGGTAATGCGTTCCAGCGCCGTCGATTTGGAGGGACGCTGGGAGCGGATTTTGGGGCGGCGGCGATTGGCCGAGCTGCGCGAGACCTTGCAGATGTTGCTCGGCGATCAGGCGGAGTCGGCGGGGGACTGACGCCCGCCGAAAATTCCCGTGTCCTCACCGTCGTCGACGGCTTAGGCTCGACTCAAGACAGTGACAGGAGTCCGCCGTGCCCATCTTCATGGTCGAGCGCAACTTTGCCGAGGAATTGGAACCGAGCCTCGAGGCTGCCGACGGTATCAACCGGATCAACGACCTGGAGGGCGTTCGCTGGATGTATTCGTTCCTGTCGGCGGACAAGCGGAAGACGTACTGCCTCTATGAGGCGCCGTCGCCGGAGGCCATCAGGTCCGCGGCCGCCCGTGCGGGCCTGCCCGCCGACACCGTCGTCGAAGTGAAAGACCGCCTGATGCCGGACGGGGCGCTGTCCGACATCTGACGCGGCGTTACCCCAGGAGTTCGTGATCGGCGGCGTACATCGCCGCCTGTGTGCGGTTCGCCGCTCCCGTCTTGATCAGGATGTTGCGCACATGGTTGGCCGCGGTGTTGGTGCTGATGAACAGGCGTTCGCCGATCGCCCGGTTACTCAACCCCTCAGCGAGCAGCCGCAGCACCTCGACCTCCCGTTCGGTCAGACCGTCGGGACCCATGGGAGGCGCGGCGAGCACCGAATCCGCCAGGTCGACGACCCGGGTCTGGCCGATCGCGCCGGCGACGGTCCGTGCTTCGCCGGCGAGCCGCCGAGCTTCTTCGGTGCGTCCGCACGACGCGGCGAACAACGCGTGCCGGGCCAGCGTCTCGCTGATGTGGACCACCGAGCCCATCCGGCGGTCCATCTCGATCGCGGCGGCGAAGTGCCGCTGGGCCGCGGCGCCGTCCCCACAGAGCGCCGCCATTCGGGCCAGATACCGGTCTGCGCTGCCGAACAGCGCGACGAACTGGCCGGCCACCAAATTCTTCCCGGCATAGCGGGACACGAACGGGCGCAGCGCGTGGACCGCTTCGCGGTTGGAAAGTTCCAATGCCGCCTCCACCATGAACACCAGCTCCATCGGCCACTGCGCATCCTCGAGGCGGTCGCCGAGGTTGCGGTTGAGCAGCCGATTCAGCGCGCGGGTCATGCCGTGTTCGCATTGGAGCTCGGTGTACAGGGCGAGCAGGCCGGGCACCCAGCGGCCCGCGAATGTCTCGCTGCCGTCGATGAACCCGCCGAATCTTTTCAGATCGCCGGTCTCGCGGCGAATCATGAACATCTGGACCCCATTCGAGCCCTCGGTGTCCTCGGCGCCGAACAAATCCCCCGTGCGCAAGGCGAGATCGGCCCATCGTTCGGCGCCGGCGAAGTCGCCGCGCAGGTAGGCCAGCGCTTGCTCGATGCAGGCGCCGACGAAACCGAAGGAGGGTTGTCCGCAGGCCTGGGCCGCCCGGCGCATGTCGGCGGTCGCGGCGGCCAGGCCGTCGGGCCGGCCGGCCAGGTAGCTGACCAGGGCGTGGAAATGTGAAGCCGCGCCCAATGACTCGTAGTCGCGGCGTGCCAGCGCCATGCCGGACACCTCGGCCGCACGCTCCGCCTGGACCGCACTCATTTCCGGGGTGAGGCCCTGCCACAGGCTCGTCTTCAAGGTGTGCAACAGGACCGCCGGGTCGCCGATGGCCCGCGCGCGCTCGATCGCGTCGGCGCCGACCTCGCGGGCCCGTGCCGCCTCGCCCGCGAAGGCCAGCGCTCGACCGAAGCTGCCGAGCGCCTGCACGTAGCGTGGGTCATCGGCTTGCAGCCCGGACGATTCGAGGGCCGACGCCAGCAAGTCGGCCGCCCTCGAATTCGACTGTCCGGGGCGCCAATTGGCCTCCTCGTAGCCGACGGCCGCCTCCAACCGCGTCAGCGGGTCGTCCATCGCGCCGATGCGTTCGTAGATAACCCGCGCGAGCGCAAATGAGGCGCCGCGCACATGGTTGGCGGCGGCGTCGAGGTGCAGCCTGGCCCGCTCGGCGAGGCTGAGCTCGGGAAGCGACGCCGCCCGCTCGAACCACTTCGCGGCGTCTTCGTAGGCCAGGCTCTGTTCGGCCATCCGGGCCGCCCGGCGCGCGTACTGCAACGCCTTGTCGTGGTAGCCGAGCACGTGCGCGCGCAGGAAATGGTTGGCCAGGCGCGGAACGAGCGCGGGGTCCGCGCGTCCCTCGAGGGCCTCGGCGGCGCGCGCGTGCATGACCCGCAGCCGCGAGGCCGCCATCCCGGCGAGCACCGCCTCGCGGGTCAGCGCGTGCACGAACGCGAACTCACCGTCGGAGTCGTGGACCGCGCGCACCAATCCGACGGCCTCGGCCGAATCGATCGCCGCCAGCGTCGCGCCGACCTCCGTTTCGCATGTCGAGACGAGCGCCGGCAGGTCGAACGTTTGGCCAAGCACCGCTGCCTGCTCGATGACCGCACGCACACCGGCCCCCAGGCCGGCGAGGCGACGGGCGATGGCGTCTCCGATCGACGCGGGGACCGTCTGATGCGTCCCCAATGTCGCCAGGCCGCCGCGGATTTCGAGGTCGTTGACCAGTTCGGTCAGGAAGAACGGGTTTCCGCCGGTTTTCTCGCGCAGCAGGGCGGCGGCCGTGCGCGCCGACGCCGGGGCCATCTGCTGGGTGCGCGCCACGAACTCGGCGATCGCCTCGGTGTCCAGGCCCGCCAAATCCAGCCGCCGCACCCCGTCGAACCGGTGCAATTCGGCCAGCCGGGTGGCCAGATCGTCGGACCGGTCGGGCTCGGTCGTGCGGAAGGTGATCACGACCAGCATGCGAACGTCGGCACACCCGATCAGGACGTGCTCGAGCAGCGCCAGCGTGGGGAGCTGCGCCCAGTGCAGGTCGTCGAGGATCAACGCGATCGGGCGATCGACCGCCAGTCGCCGCAGAAAGCCGGTCATCGCGTCGAAGAGGGCCTGCCGCGCCGGCCCGGCGTCCGCGGCGGGGCCGTCGTCCGGCACATGCCGGCCGACTTGCGGCGACAGTCGCCGCAACTGCGACCCCGCGTCGCTGAGTGGTTCGGCCATCGAACCCGGCGGACCGGCGATCAGCAGCCGGTCGAGCGCTTCGGCGAAGGGCGCGTAGGGCACATCCTCGTCGGCCGTCGAACTTCCGACGAGCACCGCGACGCCGTGGTCGAACAGCGTGCCCGCCACCTCCGCGGCGAGCCGCGTCTTACCGGCCCCCGGCTCGCCGCCGACGAAAACCGCCTGGCGGTTGCCCCGCTCGACCCGCTCCCAGGCCTGCTCGAACACCGCGAGTTCCGCGCCGCGACCCACCAGCGGGCCGCGGCGACGAGCGATGAGTTCGGCCGGGAGCGGGGGCGGCACCCACTGCGCCATGCAAACAAGGTAACCGCGGCAGTGTGGGTGGGTCGATAGTCAGATGTGACTATCGTGGAAGGCCTCGGAAATGCTCGGTTGTGGTCATGACGCGCGGCTCACCGGACTCGTAGCGTCGCCATATCAACACCCGCGAGCAAACCCAAGGAGGTGTGGGCGATGAGCCTCACAACCGCAACCGATGAATTACGGGCCAGGCTCGGCTCGCAGGTAATCCTCCCCGACGACTCCGGTTACGACGAGGCGCGCGCGTTGCACAACGGCATGATCGACAAACGGCCGGCGGTGATCGTCCGCTGTCAGTCGGCTGCCGACATCGCGGGCGCGCTCGAATTCGCCCGGAGGTCAGGACTTGCGGTCGCCGTCCGCGGGGGCGGCCACAACGGTCCCGGATTCGGTTCGGTTGACGGCGGCCTCGTCATCGATTTGTCGCTGATGAACCTCGTCGACGTCGACCCGGGAAGGCGCACCGCCCGGGTACAGGGCGGTGCGACGTGGGCACAGGTCGACGCCGCGACGCACGCGTACGGTCTGGCGACGCCGACCGGCATCGTCTCCACCACGGGTGTCGGCGGCCTGACCCTCGGCGGCGGCCACGGGTACCTCACCCGCAAGCACGGCCTCACCATCGACAACCTGTTGGAGGCCGAGGTCGTGCTGGCCGACGGCAAGGTGGTGACGGCGTCGGAATCCGAGCACCCCGACCTGTTCTGGGCGCTGCGCGGCGGCGGCGGAAACTTCGGCGTCGTCACGTCGTTCACCTTCCGGCTGCACCCGGTCCACACGGTGATCTGCGGTCCCACCGCCTGGCCCGCCTCGGCCACCGCCGACATCCTCACGTGGTATCGGGATTTCATCCCGGCTCAGGACGAGGATCTCTACGGATTCTTCGCGGCCATGACGGTCCCACCGGTGGCGCCGTTCCCCGAGGCGTTCCACCTGCAGAAGGCCTGCGCCGTGGTCTGGTGCTACACGGGCGACCCCGCGGGCGCCGAGGAGGCGTTCGCGCCGGTCCGGCAGATGGAGCCCGCCTTCGACGGCCTGGGTGCCGCGCCCTTCCCGGCACTGCAGTCCACCTTCGACGCCCTGTATCCCAAAGGCCTGCAATGGTATTGGCGCGGCGACTTCTTCCGGACGGTGCCCGACGGCGCGGTGGCCGCCCACGCCCGCTTCAGCGAACAACTGCCGACCATGCACTCCACGATGCACCTGTATCCGATCGACGGGGCGGTCCACCGCGTCGGTGCGTCCGAGACGGCATGGGCGTACCGGGATTCCAACTTCTCGCAAGTCATCGCCGGAGTCGACCCCGACCCGGCGAACGCAAAACTGTTGAAACGCTGGGCCGTCGACTACTGGGACGCGACCCACCCGTACTCGGCCGGCGGTGCGTACGTGAACTTCATGATGGACGAGGGCCAGGAGCGGGTCCGGGCGACCTACGGCCCGAATTACCAGCGGCTCACCGAGGTCAAGGCGCAATACGATCCGAGCAACGTCTTCCGCATCAACCAGAACATCCTGCCGGCGGGCTGACGGGGCATACTGTGTGCTCGGGGCGCTTTACGCAGAAGGGCACGCTTCGTGATCACTCGCGATGTCGAGGCGAGCGCGGTAGCCGACTTGGCGCTCTCTCCTGCGCGGGCGGCGTTGGCCGTCACCATCGACGATGAGATCCTCGTTCTGCCCGCGAGCGTGAATCTTGACGCCCCCGTCGACCCCGCGTGGTCGCCGCGCGTCGTCCAGGTCCCGGAGGGCTGTCCAGATCTTGCCGATCGCAACGTCGTTGTCGTCGCCGACGATGGTCCACAGTGGTTTCGGCTGCGTTCGTTGACGGTCCGAGGGATGGCCAAGGCCATAGGCGATCACACCTACCGGGTCATGCCCCAACGAATCGTGGCCTGGGATTACGGAGCGCTTCGTCAGGTAGCGACGTCGCCGGTGGCCCCACCACGGCAGACTCCGTTCACGGCTGCCGGCCGGACGGACGAAGTCCCAGCCTTTCGCTCGCCGGAACTCGCTGCGGCGCTGCAGACTTCGCGAGTGATGATTGTCGCCAGTCGGTCGCTGAAGGGAACCCCGTTCGCGGTTCCGTTGTGGTTTGTCGCGCACGGCGGCCGCATCTATACGACGACCTCCGCGTCATCGTGGACGGTGCGCAATGTGGTCGCCACGTCACAGGTGGCCTTGTTGTTCGGGGGCGAGGGCCGGGACGACCCCGGCCGGCTCCTCGTGCGCGGATATGCCCGAGCGGTCCGCGGCGCGCCACCTGCGGCGGTGACCGCCCGGATGGCATGGCGCTACTACCTGCGACCGGAGTTCGCGGCGGTGGAGCTGAGGCACGCACGGCTTTGGGCGCTGCGACTGCGCTACTACCTCCAGTCGCGGGCCGCGTACATCGTGATCACGCCCAAGACGACGACCGGATGCCGGGCGCCGCAGCCGCAGCGTGCGACGAGCAGCTAAGCGGGCGGGCACGGCCATCGAGATGTGGAGGCGGCGTCGCGTCGGATTATCGTGATGGCATGGAAGATCCGCATATCTACCGCCGTCTCGCGCTGCTCGAACAGCAGGTGCGCCTATTGTCCGAAAGGCTCGAGGTCCCGTGCCCGACGTTCGGCAGCGACGTGGGCGCTACCGCGCCGGGCGTATTCGAGAACGGTGTGCCCGCGGAAGTTGTCGGCCTCGCCCGTTCCGGGAACAAAATCGCCGCGATCAAGCTGTACCAGCAGTTGACCGGCGCGGGCCTACGCGAGGCGAAGGACGCCGTCGACCCCCTGTAGGGCGACTATGGCCCGCGGAACGCGCTGTTCATCCGCCGCTTGAAGGCGCGATCGAAACGGCGGTAGCCGCGACGCAAGGTGTGGCCGGGCCAACCGTCGCCCGTCAGCTCGGCGGGCAGCAGCGGGTCGCGCTGAAGATGGCGGACCACGGCGATCGAAAGCGCGAACTCGTAGGTGAAGCTCTCGGTCGAGTCGTCACGTCCGCCCGTTTCGAGCGCGGAATTCATCGCGTTAATGAGCGCCCTGGCGTTGTCGGCCCATTCATCGAGGGAAAAAAGCGATCGCACCCTGTCGGCCGCCATGTCCGTGGCGGCGCCGTGGAAATGGGTGCACTGCCGCTCCAGGACCGCCCTGAGCGGCGGAAACCGTTGCGGATCAAGGTTATCCGGGCGAATCCAAACGCCCTCCCGAAGCTCGACCAGATGCAGGGCCGTCGCCGCCCTTCTCAGCTCCAGGCGATCGCCGGCCGACCTGCGCTCCAGTGCGACGATCGCCAGTTCCCAGGTTCCGTCCCAGCGCCGGGCGGCCGCGTCATCGATCCGCGCCGCCTCATCGACGCGTTCGCGCCGCTCGGACAATCGTCCCGCGAGCGCGTAGCTGCCACCGTCGGCGGTCAGTTCGCCGGTGGACACCATCCGCCACAGGCACGTGCGGGTCGCGCCGGGGCTGATGCCGAACAGCGAGCCCACCGCCACCAGCTCCGCCACCGTGAGGCGCCCACGGTCCGACCCCAGCAACGCCGAAGCCAGCACCGAGCGCGCGCTCAGCGGCCGGCTGTCGATCAGGTCCCTCGCCGGGGATCGAGGCGGGGCGGGCACGGCTGACAACGGTATCACCAAATCATTGACACGTGATGTTCACAGCGTGATACTGACGGACATGAGCGTCCCGGCCGAGTCGGTGCTCGCCAACGACGTGGAGATCGTGCGGCGCGTCCTCGCCCATATCGACGCCGGTACCACCGACGCGGGTGGCGCGTGGCGTGAGCCGGTCGAAAACTATTTGAATCCAGGCCGATTCGCCGAAGAACTCCGGTTGCTTCGCGCGATGCCGAGCGTCTTCGTCCCCTCGGCGGCGATCCCCGACCCGGGCGACCACGTCGAGCGGAACGCCTTCGGCGTGCCCCTGTTCGCCGTGCGGGGGCGCGACCGGCGCGCGCGGGTGTTCCGCAACGCGTGCCGGCATCGCGGTTTCGCCCTCGTCGAGGGGGCCGGCTGCGCCCGCGCCCTGGTGTGTCGCTACCACGGGTGGACCTATCGCCTGGACGGTTCGCTCTCGCACGTGCCCAACGCCGAGGCGTTCCCCGGCCTGGACGCGTCGACCCGCGGTTTGGTCGAGGTCCCCAGCCACGAGGTGGACGGTCTCATCGTCATCGGCGCGCTCGACTCACCTGCGGGCACACAAGATCTGGTAGGCGAGGCGCTGGCCGCGTTGACGGGCGGGGCCGCCTGGCGGGACAAATTGGCCCCGGCATGCCGGCTCGTGTACGTGGAGTCCACCCCGAAGGCGATGAACTGGAAGGTTCTCGTCGAACAGTTTCTAGAGGGCTACCATATCCGGTCGACGCACAAGGACACCTTCTTCCCGGTGCAATACGACGACCTCAACGTGGTCGAGACATTCGGTCCGAACAGTCGAATCACCTTCCCGTACCGCAACATTGAACGGCTGCGTGATCGCCCCGAGAGCAGCTGGACGACGGATGCGCGGGTGACCTACGTGTATCAGCTGTTCCCGAACGTCATGGTGGCGACCTTCCCGGATCTGGTGCTCGTGATCGTGGTCGACCCGGTGGACATCGACCACAGCACGCTCGTCGTCTACACGATGGTCAGGCGGGACTTCGTTGACCGGGTGACGGCCGATGCGCCGAGCAACCCGGCGGGGGCGGGTAGCTTCATCGCCCGCGGTGCGGTGGAGGACAACGAGATGTCCGAGGGCGTGCAACGCGGATTGCACTCGGGCGCAAACCAATTCGTGGAATTTGGCCGCCACGAGAGCGCGATCGGGCACTTTCATGCCACGCTTGATGAACGCCTTGCGGCCATCGCCCGACCCTAGGGCGTCTTCAGGAAGACGTCGTTGAGCGTGACGGTGCGCAGGTTGCGCTCGCGGATGAAGTCGACGAGCTGCGGGTAGACGTGCGTCACGGGCAGGTGATTGAGGTGTCCGATGACGATCGCCTGCGGGGTGAAGTACTGATCGGCCATCTGGACGATGTAGTCCTCGGTGATCAACGTGGAATCCGACAGCGACCCCGACCACAAGGTCGGCACCGTGTAGCCCAGATCGGCGGCGACGGCGTCGACGGCGGCGTTGCGCTTGGCGTACGGCGGCCGCCAGTACGGCTTCGCGCCGATGCCGTACGTCTTCTTGAGGAATTCGTCGTTGCGGGAGAGCTGTTGGGCGATCTGGTCTTTGGGCAGCTTCGTCAGATCGGGGTGGGACCAGGTGTGGTTGCCGAGTTGGATCTGCCCGCTGTCGACCAGGGGCCGCAGCATCTCCTTGTTCTCGGTCCAGGAGTCATAGGTCCCGTTGACGAAGTAGGTCAACCGCACACCGGTGTCCTTGGCGAACTGTGTGTACGCGCGCACCACCTCGCTGTTGACGCCGTCGTCGACGGTCAGAGCGAGCAGATCGCCTTCGCCGGGGATCTTCATCAATGCACCCCCGCCGGGCAGCGGGATGCGGGCGTCGGGCGGCGGGGGCGGCAACAAGGCCGTCGGGGCGGCGGGGCCGGATACCGCCACGGACGCCGGCGGTACTTGGGCGAACGTTCGCGGCTGCGGGTCGACCACGAGCCGGGCGGCACCCACGCCGGCGACGACCGACGCGGCCAGCGAACCCAGGAACTGACGGCGGTTCATCTCGACGCGAGAGGTGGTCCGGACTCGACGTGGGGCGCGGCGCGGCGCGCACCGGGCCGACCCGCGGAGGGGTCGCCCGTCATGCAGTACATCGCAGCCATCAGCAGCGAACGGTACCACTACCAGGGCGAATATAACGCGAGCGTTACTGGTGGGTCACCTGTGAATTTTGTGACTACTGTGATTACCCGTGCTGGGGCAGCTGCACCGGCTCGACTTCGGGCGTTCCCAGCCTCGAGGCCAGCCAGGGCAGCGCAGCGGTGAACGCCTGAGCGGCGAACGGCCAGTCGTGCTTGCCCGGCTGGCTCACCACGGCGCAGGTGATGCCGTTGGCGGCGCCGGCGGCGCACAGCGCGTTCGCGGCGGCGTCCTGGCCCTCCGGGTTGGCGGTGGGGTCGGTGCTGGGAGCCGCCCCGGTCGGGTTGGCTTCCTCGGCGACGTTGCGCGGCTCCGATGACCCCGGGACGTCGAACCAGCCCGCCAGCCCGGTATAGCGACCATGGCGCGCGATCACCGTGAGCGGGTCGAAAGCGGCCCACGCCGTGTGGTTGCCGCCGAACAACTTGGCGATCGTTTGGTCCCTGGGGCCGACATTGGGGCTCCGGTCACCGGCGATGTCGACGAACGCGCTGAATAACTCCGGATGCATGACGGCCAGGTCGACCGCGCAGGTCCCGCCCATCGACCATCCGGCGACGCCCCAGTTGGCGCGGTCGGCACTGACGCCGAAGTTGGACACCACGAACGGCACGACATCCTTGGTCAGATGGTCGGCGGCGTTGCCGCGGCTGCCGTTGACGCACTCGGTGTCGTTGTCGAAAGAACCGGTGGGATCGACGAACACCAGCACCGGGGCGAAGCCGTGATGCGCGGCGGCGAAGCCGTCGATCGCGGTGAAGGCGCCGCCCGGGCCCAGCCAGTCGGCCGGGGTGTTGAACGCCGAGCTGATCATCATGACCGCAGGCAGCCGAGGCGGGGGATTGCTGTTGAACCACGCGGGGGGCAGATAGACCAACTCCCGGCGGTGGTGAAAGTGGGAGGCGTTGTCGTCGATGTCCACCGGCACCACCACGCCCTTGGACGGCCTGGTTCCGGCGACCTGCATCTCGGTGACGCGAAGCCGGTCGACCTGGTCGGGCAGCGGCACCGAGGTCAATTGATTCCACGCGGCAAGTGCCGTCGGGAAATAGCCCACCCATCCGTTGAGGGCCAGGCCCGCGCACGCCACGCACAGGGGTACGGACAACACGGCCAGCGCGCGGCGCCACCAGCGTGCACCCGGCCATCCCACCAGCACCACCGCAGCGGCCAGGCCGGTCAGCGCGATCCACACCCACAGCGCCGTCGGCGCCGGGTCGCCGGCCACGCCGAGCGACGTGATGTACCAATACGAGAGCCCGGTCACCGCAACGGCCGCGATCAGGGCCACGGGCAGCACCCGCTTGAGCCAGGGCCGCGCACGCCACTGGATCGCGACGATCAGCGCCAGCAACGTCAGTGCCTGCACGGCCGGCGGGAACCAGCCGTGCAGCAAGGACAGTCGTCCGAAGAATTGGTCCAACGGTCGTTGCCTTTGCTGAGTCGATCGCTGCGCGGAGCGGACCCGTGGTCTTTTCGAACGCAATGGGTCGGAAGACAACTATCCCACATCAGCCCCGCCCCTCCGGGTGCCCGTCGCGGCGTGTGGGTGTGGCGATCTACGGGTTCGTCACGCTGCTGAACGAGCGGAGGCGCAGGCTGTTGGCGACGACGAAAACGCTGGAAAAGGCCATCGCAGCGCCCGCGAGCATCGGGTTCAGCATGCCGAGCGCGCCGAGCGGGATCGCGGCGATGTTGTAGCCGAAGGCCCAGAACAGGTTGGTCTTGATCGTGGCCAGCGTCCGCCGGGACAGCCGGATCGCATCCACCGCGGCGCGCAGGTCGCCGCGGGTGACGGTGAGGTCGGCGGCTTCGATCGCGACGTCGGTGCCGGTGCCCATGGCCACCCCGAGGTCGGCGGCCGCGAGGGCCGCGGCGTCGTTGACGCCGTCGCCGACCATGGCCACCACCTTGCCTTCGGACTGCAGGCGTTTGACGGCGGCGACCTTGTCGGCGGGCATCGTGTCGGAGATGACCTGTTCGATGCCGACCTGCTCGGCGATCCGATCGGCGACGGCCCCGTTGTCGCCGGTCAGCAGGATCGGCGTCAGGCCCAGCCGCTTGAACTGCCGGATCGCCTCGGCGCTGGTGGGTTTGACGGTGTCGGCGACCACCAGGACTCCGCGCGCGCGGCCGTCCCAGCCGACGGCGACCGCGGTCCTGCCCTGGCCCTCGGCGCGCGCCGCGCCCACCGACAGCGCGGCGTCCAGCGGCTGGCCCGCATCCGCCAGCAGGCGTGGGCGTCCGACCGTGATCGTGTGGCCGTCGACGATGCCCCGCACACCGTTGCCCTCGAGGCTGGCGAAACCGTCGGGTGTGGGCAGGGCGTGCAGCTCGGCTTTGGCGGCCCTGGCGATGGCCTGCGCGATGGGATGTTCGGAGGCGTCCTCGAGCGCCCCGGCGTAACGAAGGAGCGTCTCGCGGTCGGTCGCCGGCCCGGTGATCACGTCGACCAGGGTCATCTTCCCGGTGGTGACCGTGCCGGTCTTGTCGAGCACGATCGTGTCGACGCTGCGGGTCGACTCCAGCACCTCGGGGCCTTTGATCAGCACACCGAGCTGAGCCGCGCGGCCCGTGCCGACGAGCAGGGCGGTCGGGGTGGCCAGCCCCAGGGCGCACGGGCAGGCGATGATGAGCACCGCGACGGCCGCGGTCAGGGCCGCGGTGGCCGGGAAGCCGAGCGCGAGCCATGCGCCGAGCGTCAGCAGGGCGATGCCGATGACGACGGGGACGAACACGGCGGAGATGCGGTCGGCGAGCCGCTGCACCTCGGCCTTGCCCGATTGGGCCTCCTCGATCAGCTTGGCCATGTGCGCCAGCTGAGTGTCGTCGCCGACGCGGGTGGCGCGCACGACGAGGCGGCCGCCGGCGTTGACGGTGGCACCCGTGACGGCGTCGCCCTCGCCGACCTCGACCGGGACGGATTCGCCGGTGAGCATCGAGGCGTCCACGGCCGAGGATCCCGCGACCACGATTCCGTCGGTGGCGACCTTCTCGCCGGGCCGCACCACGAACTCGTCCCCGACCGCGAGGCGGTCCAAGGGGATGCGGGTCTCGGCGCCGTTCCGCAACACCGCCACGTCCTTGACGCCCAGCTCGATCAGTGCGCGCAGCGCGGCGCCCGCCGCCCGCTTGGAACGCTTCTCGAAGTACCGTCCGGCCAGCACGAACAGCGTCACGCCCGCGGCCACTTCGAGGTAGATGTTGCCGGCGCCGTCGGCCGCCCCGACGGACAGCTCGAAGCGGTCGCGCATCCCCGGCTCCCCCGCGGTCCCGAGAAACAGCGCATACAGCGACCACAGGAAGGCC
Organism: Mycobacterium seoulense; assembly: GCF_010731595.1. Lineage (NCBI taxonomy): Bacteria > Bacillati > Actinomycetota > Actinomycetes > Mycobacteriales > Mycobacteriaceae > Mycobacterium > Mycobacterium seoulense. Next base: position 4,392,018 of record NZ_AP022582.1, read on the forward strand.
GACAGCGTTCCGATCGAGACGAGGGTGTCCATGCTGGCGGCGCCGTGTCTCAGGTTGGCCCAGGCCGCGGTGTGGAAGGGCCGGCCGGCCCACACGACGACCGGGGCGGCCAGCACCAGCGACGCCCACTGCCAATAGCGGAATTGCAGGTCGGGGACCATCGCCATGGCGATCACCGGGCCGGCGAGCACGGCCGCGGTGATCAGGCGCGCGCGAAGCGCGCCCAGCTCGGGGTCGACGGCGGTCGTGGGGGCGCGTTCCTCCCGCCGCTGGGGCAGGGCGGCGCTGTAACCGACCTGTTCGACGGCGGTGATCAGCAGTTGGGGGTCATACCCCGAGGGGACGGTGAGCGCGGCCTTTTCGGTCGCGTAGTTGACGGTCGCGGCGACACCGTCGAGCCTGTTCAGCTTCTTCTCGATCCGGGCCGCGCACGACGCGCACGTCATGCCCGCGATGTTCAGCTCGATATGGGTCACCGGCGCCGCGCTCATGCCACCAAGACGGCCTCGTAGCCCGCCTCGTCAACCGCGCCGAGGACTGCAGCGGAGTCGAGGGGAACAGAACTCGTGATCACGAGACGGCCCGTGTCGGCGCTGACCTCGACACGCTGCACGCCCGGGAGCCGACCGACCTCGTCCTTGACCGCCGCCTCGCAGTGGGCGCAGCTCATCCCGTCCACCCGGTATTCACTCGTGGTCATGGCATTCCTTCCGATACCCACCATTCTGACTGGTGGGTGGCGTCAGGGGTGCGGCAGTATCGGTCCGGACCGGGATCAGACGTAGCCCACGCCGATGTCGACCGACACCTGGGTGGCCGTGACCAACCGGGACTGGTCGGAGGCCAGCCAGGCTACGGCGTCGGCGATGTCCTCCGGCTGCGCGATTCCCTCGGGCAGCAGCGGCTTGTGCAGGCCGCGAAGATGCGGGTAGGTGTCGGCGGCCGCCTGCAGCGCCTCGCGCATCCGGCCGGTACCCATCGGCGTCGCGACCGCTCCGGGGTTGAGGCTGTTGACGCGGATGTTGTGCCGGCCCAGCTCGGCGGCGAACGCGCGCGCCATCCCGACCACGGCGTGCTTGCTCGCGGTGTAGTGGATCATGAACGACTGCATGTTGATGCCGGCCGCCGACCCGATCAGGATGATCGATCCGCCGCGACCACCGTCGATGATGTGCGGGGCGCCGGCCATCACCGTGTTCCAGGTGCCGGTCACGTTGGTGTCGATGGTGTCGCGGAACGCTTCCGCCGTGATCTGGTCCCAGGGCGCGGGACTGCAGATCCCCGCGTTGGCCACGATGATGTCGAGACGGCCCAGTTCGCCGACCGCCCGGCCGACGGCAGCTGTGAGCGCCTCGAGGTCGCGGATGTCGACGGGCGCGGCGATGACCCGTCTGCCGTGGGCGCTCACCAGCCGCTCCGTTTCGGCCAGATCCTCGGGCGTCGGCGAATCGTAGGGCACGCTCGGCGGCAACGGTCCGGCGATGTCGACGGCGATGATGTCGGCGCCCTCGGCGGCCAAGCGTACGGCGTGCGCCCGGCCCTGCCCCCGCGCGGCGCCGGTGATCAGTGCGACCTTGCCGGGAATTGACTGGCTCATCGGTTCTCGAAGTCCTTTCTCACCAACCCGGCGAAGCGTAGCGTCGAGCTGGCTTTGCGAGCTCAGCGGAGGGAAGCATCATGACTGTCACCGTTGTCGATGCGGGACCGCGGCAGGTGAGCCGGTCGGTTGAAGTGGCCGCGCCGGCCGCCGAGCTGTACGCGATGGCCGCCGACCCGCGCCGCCACAGTGAACTGGACGGCTCGGGCACCGTGCGCGACAACATCAAGGTGCCGGCGGAAATGGCTGTGGGATCGAAGTTTTCGACCAAGATGAAGATGTATGGCCTGCCGTACCGCATCACCAGCACGGTGACCGCCTTGAAGCCGAACGAACTGGTCGAATGGCGTCACCCGGTGGGCCACCGCTGGCGCTGGGAGTTCGAGGCGCTGTCTCCATCGCTGACGCGGGTCACCGAGACGTTCGATTATCGCGACGCCGGCGCGATCAAGAACACGCTGAAGTACTACGAGCGGATCGGTGCCTGCAAAGGAAATGCCGTCGGCATTGAAGCCACGCTCGCCCAGCTGCGAGACCGCTACGCCGCGCGATAACCGCGACGGTGAACAAAATCAGGACGGCGATCGCGGCTGCTCTGTGGACAAGATCAGTCGCCCGTGAGCATCCCCAGCGTTGCCCTCCTCCTCACTGTGTCTCGCACGGCGCAGGCGCCGATTCAGTCCGGCCAATTCGTCGGCCGGTACGGATTGGTCATCGCGTTGGCCTGGATCGGCTTTGGCAAGTACGTCAAACACAGCCCACTGATGAGCTGGATATACGACGCATTCAGCGCCGCGACCGTCGCACGAGGGCTGGGAACAGTGGAAATCGCTGCGGCACTGCTCATTGCGTTGCGGCCGGTATGGCCGCGCGCGTCGGCGGCGGGCAGCGCGCTGGCGGTGGTGCTCTTCGTGGGGACGCTGAGTTTCTTGTTCACCACCCCCGGCGTCGTCGCCACCCACTCCGCGGGCCTTCCCGTGCTCTCGGCGCTACCGGGCCAGTTCCTGCTCAAGGACCTGGTGCTGATCGGCGTCGCGGTGTGGACCTTGGGCGAGTCGTTGACCGCGCGAACAGCGTCCCCCTGATCAGGTCCTTCGCCGCGGCCAGCGTGGCCGCGTAAGCCTGCGGCGACAGACTGGCCGCCCGCTCCGTCAATCCTCGAGTCAGCGCGTAGATCGCATCGACTGCGGCGCCCGCGTCGGTGCCGGCGGGTAGCGCGCCGCGGGTCCGGGCGTCCTCGACGATCTCGGCGACGGTGTCGCGCAACGCTTTCGGTGCGGGATCCTGCGGCCGGCCGCGAAGGGGATGCTCGGTGCTCTCCGCACGGACCGCGCGATCGAATGCGGCGAGATGGGGATGCTCGCGCATGAGCCGGCTTGCCTCGTCCAACACCGCCGCAAGGCGATCGGCCACGTCATCGCGCGACGCGGCGGCCGCTCGCAGCCGCGGCACCGCCTTCCGTTCGATGTCCTCGACGGCGGCGTCCAGCAATTCGGACTTGTTCGGAAAGTAGTGATACAGGCTGCCGCTGGTCATGTCGGCAGCCCGGGCGATCTCGCGAATCGTGGTGCGGGAATAGCCCTTCTCGGCCACGCACCGCATCGCCGCGGCGATGATGCGGGCGCGGGTCCGCTCACCGTCGGCGCCCACCGGTCGGCCCAATTGCGATGCCGTGGCGCTCATGCGGCGCGAAACCCGCCGCGGGTCCGTCCATCACCCACTGCGCACCTCCGCGGCCAACCCCGGGCTAATCGATCACTCGATTATATTTGACCGGGTCGGCACCGAGCGCCGGCGGACAGGACGCGCGAGTGGGAAAGGCACGGTGACGCGGGCGCAGCTGGGACGCCCCGTGGGCGCCAGCGGCGAGGAGACCCGGCGACGGATCATCGCCGCCACCATGCGCTGCGTCGCCGACGTCGGCTACTCGCGAGCCACGATCCGCGAGATCGCCCGCACCGCGAACGTCACCAGCGCGAGCCTCTACAACTATTTCCCCAACAAGGCCGAGTTGATCAAAGCCGCGATCGCGGCGCGCACCGATGTCGCGCTGCCCCGGCTGCGTGCGGCCGCCGCCAAACCCGGGAATGTCATCGACCGCATCGAGGCGGTGCTCGACGAATCGGGCCGGCTCATGCGCGAGTACCCCGATCTCGCCGCCTTCGAGTGGGTCATCCGTGCCGCGGGTGTCGTCGGTGCCGATTCGCAGCCCGCGGGAGGCGCCGGTTTTCAGGCATTCCGCGAAATCATCGAGGGCGTCATCGACGAGTCCTCCCGCGCGGGCGATCTCGCTCACCGGCCCGATCGGGACAGCGTCGTCGAGGCCGTCTACGCCCTGATCTACGGGTTGGTCGAACTGGCGGCCACGTCGCCGCCGCGGGAGTACCACGCCGCGCTCGAGTCGGCCAAACGAATGGTCAGGGGAACGCTGTTCGCTCCGGCCGGGCGGGGATCACCGCAGGCAGGGGGCATTAAGCGCCCTTGATATGATCAAGCGATTGATTATATAGTCGGGCCACGAGAGGAATCCGGCCGTGACTGAGACCGTTGGCGTGACCTTCGACGTCGACGCGCTGCGCCGCAAGTACGCCGAAGAGCGGGCGCGGCGCCTGCGCCCGGACGGCATCGCGCAGTACGTCGAGATGGCCGGTCCGTTCGCCCGGTTCGCCGACGACCCGTGGGTGGACGGGAACTTCACTCGGGAGCCGCTCACCGACGAGGTGGACGTCGCGGTCATCGGGGCCGGCTTCGGCGGGTTGTTGACGGGCGTGCGCCTGCGTCAGCTCGGCGTGGACAGCGTGCGGTTGATCGACAGGGCGGCCGACGTGGGTGGCACCTGGTATTGGAACCGGTATCCCGGAATCGCCTGCGACGTCGAGTCCTATGTCTACATGCCGCTGCTCGAGGAGCTCGGCTACATCCCGACCGAGAAATACGCCAAGGGCGCCGAGATCTTCGCGCATTGCCAGCGCATCGCCCGACACTACGACCTCTACCGCGACGCGTGCCTGCGCACCGAGGTACGCGAGATCCGCTGGGACGCGGACGAATCCCGGTGGATCATCCGCACGAACCACGGCGACGAGATGCGGGCCCGGTTCGTGTCCATGGCCAACGGCTACCAGGCCAAACCCAAGCTGCCCGGCATCGAGGGCCTCGGCGCGTTTCGCGGCCACGCGTTCCACACCAGCCGGTGGGACTACTCCTACACCGGCGAGGAGCTGGAGAACCTGGCGGATAAGCGTGTCGGCATCATCGGTACCGGGGCCACGGCGATCCAGTGCGTCCCACATCTCGCCCGGGCGGCGCGGCGGCTCTACGTCTTCCAGCGCACGCCGTCATCGGTGGACGTGCGGGCCAACCGCCCGACGGATCCCCAGTGGGCCAGCACATTACGGCCCGGCTGGCAGCGCGACCGCATCGAGAACTTCCAGATTCTCACCGCCGGCGGCCGGGCCGACGAAGACCTGGTCGCCGACGCGTGGACGAGCATCACCCGCAAGCTTCCGGTGATGCGCCATGACGGTGACGGCGTTCTGGACCCGGCACAGCGCGGCCGCGACATCGAAATCGCGGATTTCGCGAAGATGGAAGAGATCCGGGCGCGAGTCGAGGGGATAGTCACCGACCCCTCCACCGCGGAGGCGCTCAAGCCGTGGTACGGGTACTTCTGCAAACGCCCCTGCTTCCACGACGAGTACCTGCAGACGTTCAACCGCGACAACGTCACGCTGGTCGACACCCGCGGCCGCGGCGTCGAGCGCATCACCGAGGCCGGCGTGGTCGTCGATGGTGTGCCCTACGAGCTCGACTGCCTGATCTTCGCAACGGGTTTCGAGGTGGGCACCGACTACTGCCGTCGCACGGGGTTCGAGCTCGTGGGCCGCGACGGGGTGTCACTGACCGAACACTGGCGCGACGGGGTGCGCACCTTTCAGGGGCTGTGTACGACGAAGTTCCCGAACTGCTTCATCGAGAGCATCGCCCAGGCGGGCTTGACGGTGAACTTCCCCTACCTGCTGGACGTGCAGGCCACCCACGCCGCGTGGATCATCGCGTGGGCGCTCGAGCACCGCGTGACCGAGGTCGAGGCCGCGCCGGCCGCGGAGTCGGCGTGGGTCGAAACGGTCGTCACCCGATCGGCTGCCAGCGCCGAGCGCGCGCAGACGTGCACACCCGGCTACTACAACCGGGAGGGCAAGGCGGACAACAAGACTCGGCAGGGTAGCTTCTTCTTCGGCGCGCCCACCGAGTACGCCGACCTGCTGCGCGAGTGGCGGGCCAACGGTGACCTGGAAGGCTACCTGATTCGCGGCGGCGAGGCCCGGCCGTGACCAGTCGGCAGGCCGGGTGGCGCTACGGCGTCGGCCGGCTGCGGGCCGCGACCCGGCGCCGGCGCCCACCCAAGGTGGCGATCATCGGCGCGGGTTTCGGTGGGCTGGGCGCCGCCGTCGCGCTACGCCGGGCCGGCATCGACGATCTGGTGATCATCGAGGGCGACGAGGGCGTCGGCGGCACCTGGCGACGAAACACGTATCCCGGCGCCGCGTGCGACATCCAGAGCCACCTCTACTCGTTCTCGTTCGCCCCCAACAAATCCTGGAGCCGAACCTACGCCCGACAGCCGGAGATCCTGGCCTACCTGGAGTCGGTCACCGACGACTTCGACCTGCGCCGGCATCTCATGCTGGGCACCCGGGTCCACTCGGTCCGCTGGACCGGCGCGGCCTGGGACTGCCAGCTGGACCGTGCCGGGCGCGCGGACACCCTGACCGTCGACGTCGTCGTCTGCGCCGTCGGATTGTTCGGTTCCCCACGGCTTCCCGACATCGCGGGCCTGACCGACTTCACCGGCACGCTCATGCACACCGCGCGGTGGGATCACCGGGTCGACCTGGCGGGCAAGAAGGTGGCGGTGATCGGCACCGGCGCGAGCGGGGTGCAGGCGGTCCCCGAACTGGCCGAGATCGCCGAGAGTGTCACCGTCTTTCAGCGCACACCGCCGTGGATGGTGCCCAAGGACGACCGCCCTTACAGCGCCACCGAATTGGCGCGGTTCCGGCGCAACCCCCTGGCCGCACGCCGCACCCGCTGGCAGATCTGGAAGTTCCAGCACGACAACACGGCGACCTTCGCCGACGATCCCGTCATCGACGCGCGCACGCAGTTCGCGACGTCGTTCCTGGAGCGCACCGTCGCCGACGAGGCGCTGCGCCGGGCGTTGACGCCCGACTACCCGTTCCGCTGCAAGCGGGTGTTGCTGGGGGACGATTTCTACCGGGCGCTGCAGCGGGACAACGTCGAGCTGGTCACCGACCCCATCGAGCGGATCGATAAGTCGTCGGTGCGCACCCGCGCGGGGCGCGTCGTCGACGTCGATGTGATCGTGCTGGCCACCGGGTTCGAGACGTCGCGCTATCTGTCGGGCATCGACGTCATCGGGTCCGGGGGACGCCGGCTGCACGAGCGGTGGGGTGATGACCCGAGCGCCTACCTGGGCGTCGCGGTCAGCGGCTTCCCGAATTTCTTCATGCTCTACGGTCCGAATACCAACCAGGGCGGCAATTCGATCGTCTACATCCTCGAGGCCGGTGCGCGACTGATCGCCAGCGCGGTCAGCCGAGTGGCGCGCAAGGGCGGCTACCTCGACGTTCGCCCCGATGCCGAAAGGCGCTACAACGACCAGCTTTCCGCGGACCTGGAGCGCACCATCTGGACCCGGTGCGACAGCTACTTCCGGTCGCCCACCGGCCGCATCGTCACCCAGTGGCCGTACACCGAGCTGGAGTACGCCCGCCGCACCTGGCGGCTGCGGCCGCGCGACTGGCGGCTAGCGCAGGCCGAAGTCGATGACCCCGCGGATCAGGTGGCCGGCGGTCAGGTCGGCGTAGGCCTCGTTGATGTCGTCGAGCCGGTAGCGTCAGGTGATCATCTCGTCGAGGAGTAGCCGACCCGACTCGTACAGCGTGGCCAGTAGCGGGATGTCGCTCTTGGGATTACACGAACCGAAGACGGTGCCGCATCGAGCTCGAATTCTTCGACCGACCACGGGCGGCCGTACTCGTGGAGGATGGCCGCGCGGCTTCGCATCGACCGCGCTACCGGGCGGGGTCCGCGGCGACCTCGATGTCGCCGGCCGCGGCCGCGGCCCTCAATTGGTGGAAATCATCGAGCGCCTTGTCGGCGTAGGCGTAGCACCACTCGGCCACGGCGTCCTGCACGATGTTGCCGGTGCCGACGTATCCGCGTAGCAACGACGCATTCGCGCTCTGCGAGTGGGCGCGCGCCAACAGCACCGCGCAGGCGGCGACGTAGTCGCTGAACGTGGCGGGCGCCATGCCCTCGGTGTCGATCGTGCCCTTCATGTCGTGGAACTGCCGGACGTAGTAGTCGCGGCCGTCCTTGCGGGTCGGCCCGAGAAACACGTCCGACATCGCCTGCAGAATGCGCTGGCCGTCGACGACGCGGATGCCCTGGCCCTTGGCCTCGACGGCCGCGCCCAGCATGGCCGGCTGCGGCCAGCCGCCGTATTCGTCGAGCACCGACCGGGTTGCCTCCTTGATCTGCAGGATGAGCGGGGTGCCGTTGGGGCCCACCAGGATGACCAGGAAGCACCGGGTTCCCACGCTGCCCACGCCGACCACCCGCAACGCCACATCGGTGACGCGGAAATGCGACAGCAGAAGCGCGATGTCGGCGGGAACGGTGGCCAGGTATTCCTGAATCGACTCCACCAGAACGGCTTCGGCGTCCTCGTCGAGGTGCTGCAGAACCGGTGGCACCTCCCGCAGCCGCGGTGTTCCGTCGGCGCCGATCTCGGTGAGCTGCCTGAAGAGCCGCGCCGACGTCCGGCTGCGCGCCCGGGACGTCGTCTTCTGAATCACGCCGAGCAGGCCCTTGGATACCGTCGCGGCGTGGCGCTCCGGTTCCACGCGCAGGTAGTAGCGGTCCAGGACATCCATCGCGAGCATGGCCTGCAGGCTGGTCTGGTAGCCGAGCAGTGCCTGCCCGACGCAGCGGCGGATCGCCTTGGCGGGGTACCCCGCATGACGACCGCCGACGATCGCGCTGGTGATCAGGCGCTTGACGTCCCACTCCGCCGGGGCGACGGCAGCCTCGTCGAAGTCGTTCAGGTCGAACACGATTGAGCGGTGCGGCGCCGCGTACATGCCGAAGTTGGACACATGAGCGTCGCCGCAACACATCACTTCGATCCCGCTTGACGGGCTGGCACCCAGATCGGCGGCCATCACGGCGGCCGACCCGCGGTAGAAGGAGAACGGGTCGGCGAGCATTCGGGCAAACCGCAGCGGCACGAGTTCGGTTAGCCGCCCGGTGTTTTGAGCCACCAGGATTTCGGTGGCCGACTTCGTGGATGGGGTCAGCTGCGCGAGCGTGCGGCGCGGCACGGCCTTGCGCAGCGCACGGCCGCGCGCCTCATCCTGGTCCGGAACCTCGAGATCGATCAGGCGTTCACGCAGCACCCGTTGCGGCATCCGCTCAGCATAGGTAGCGAGCCCGCGGCCGCGGCGGGATTTCGGCGCCTTGACCCGCGGTTGACGCCGACGAGATCAACCGGCGGCCACCCTGGCTCGCTCGGTCATCGAGGCGATCACGCCGCCGTCGTTGAGGATGTCGGTGCCGGTGAGGTACCCCGCCTTGTCACTGGCGCAGAAGGCGAACAGCTCGGCCATCTCCTCGGGCTTGCCCCAGCGCGGGACCGCGGCGTTGGTGACCATCGCGCCGGCGCCCGCCTGCTCCTCGAGCCGGCCCATCTCGGTGTCGACGGAGCCCGGCGAAACCGAGACGATGCGCAGACCCCGCGCGTTGAACCGCTCCGCCTGCGACTGGCTGTACCACTTCACGAAGCTCTTGCTGACGGCGTAGGCAATGCCGGGCCGCGCCTCTTCGGGCACGATGTCACAGGTCGTCGCCATGGCGTCCAGGAATGCGTCCGCGTCCCGCAGGGCCAGCGAAAACTGGTCCACCGGAACCATTTCCGCGGGCAACAGGTGGGCCGCCATCGATGCCACGTTGACGATCGCCGCGCCCTCGCCGGCCACCGCGTAGAACGCCTCGTCGACGTTGAGCGTGCCGAGCGCGTTGGTCCGCATGATGTAGTCGGCGGGGCCCATGCTGGGACTCACCCCCGCGGTGTGGATGACCGAGGCGAGCGTCCCGAGATTGTTTGCGGTGTCGAGCAGCTCATCGACCGACCGCCGGTCGGTGACGTCGCAGTGGACGGCCGTGGGAGTGATCCCGAGCTCGTCGAGGGCCGCGACCGCGTCCGCCAGGCGATCCCGCCTGATGTCGCAGAGGACGACGGCGTGGTCGCGTCCGATGATCTTGGCCGTGGCCAGGCCCATGCCACCCGCGCCGCCTGTGATGACCGACACCCGATTCATATCTGGACCGTATACGGCGTGCGATCGCCGCGAGCTAGGGGTCCGGCACCGGATGGTGGGGGTGACCGCTGTGGCGGATGGCCGTCCCGAAGAACGGCGCGCGCAGGGTGGCCCTCAGGTCGCGCCGGTTTCGGATCAGCGCGATGATCGCCACCGCGGTGTAGACGCCACAGAGCAGAAGCCGGCCATGGGTGGAGGCGATGGGGAACTGCACGACGAACAGGCCCAGCAGGGTGCATGCCGCGGCGCGGTGGAAGCGCAGCGCCAGCAGCAGCGCCACCCCCATCATCGTCTGGGTGGCCGTCAGCAGCACTTCCTCCACCTGACGCTGGTCGAGCTGCAGGGAGAATCCGCCGCCGCCCAGCAGGTGGGCGATCGGCAGCGAGCCGATGAGCAGCGTCCACTGGTTGACCTTGGAGGAGATCAGGGTGGCGATGGCGGCCGTGCCCTTGCCACGGGCGGCGAAGATGGTCGCGACGATGAACTCCGGGGCTTCCGAGGCGAGCGGGGCGAGCCATTGAACCAGCAGGAAGCGGTCGATGCCGAGTTCGTTGCCCGCGGCGACCAGGTTGTCGGCGAAGGGCTTGGCGCAGAGCAGGATCACCGCGCCCGACGCCAGGAAGAGGCTCACGACGACGACGCGCCGGCGGCGATCGGGTAGCTCCCCGAGGGCCGCGGCGGTCCCGATCAGATCGGGCTCCTCCACGTCGCCGTGGCCGACCTTGTAGAGGTAGAACCCGAACCAGGCCAGCAGCGCCAGCCCCAGACCGAAGTGAATCTGGCCGCTCGCCGGTATCGCGAACGCGATGACACCGGCGATCAAGAGGAATCCGAGTTCGACGCGATTGGTCGGCTGTAAGGCGAGGCCGGTGGCCTTCCCGGCACCGGCCTTGCGGGCCACCACGATGCTGACCAGCACGACGACGGGCCAACCGAGGCCCATCAGCAGCCGGTTGGACCCGGTCATGTTGGCGGCGGCGTATTGCGTGTATTCGGCGTTGTGACCCGACACGTACGCGTAATAGAGGTCGACGGCGTACTCGGGCAGCACCGCGATCAGCGCCAGCACCGCGGTCGCCATCCCGCCGGAGACGTCGATCTGCGCGGCCTCCGCCGCCCAGGCCAGCAGGAAACTGGCCGACACCACCGCGGCGCCGAAGATCAGCAGGGCGATCACCGGGTCGGGGTGCAGGCCGGCGATGCGAACCACCAGCGCGGGGGCGACGAACGCCATGGTGATCAGCGCCGAACGGGCCAGGGTGCGGCGCCGCGAGCGTTCCGCCGTGGAGATCGCGGCGGGCCTGTCAGTGGCGAGCATCGTCATCCTTCGATATGGAGGGGTGGCGATTCGTGGCGGCTCGTGAGGTTAGGTTTGCCATGCCGAACCGCCTCCCCAAGTTACCCGTCCGGCCCGCCGCCAGCAACGTGGTTTCCCCAAAGGGGCGGCTTTGGGCGCGCGACTATCTTTGCTGGCCAGATGGGTGTCAGCGAAAAGTTAGGGTGCCCCTATTCCGAAGTTTGGCAAACCTTCCACCGCGGAATCCGGCCCTCTGCAGTACGACGGGCTGAGGAAGGGGGTGGTTCCCCTTATTTGTCCGGGCCCATGGCCGCGGCCGCGGCTTGGGCGAACAGTTCGACGGCTTGGTTGCGGGTTAGCGAGGCCAACATTTGCGCGGCGGCGCGCATCATGTCGCCGACCATCAGCGTCGGGCCGTTGCCGAGGTTTTCGAACGCCTCCGCGATGACTTCCGCCACCGGGGCCGCGCCCGGCGGCACCTCGTCGAGCGACGCAATCTGGCCGCGGCTGTGTTCGAGTTGGCGCAGGGCGGGCGTGTCGGTCTTGCCCAGGATCAACCCGAGGACGTCGACGCCCTTGTCGTGCAACTCGGCCCAAAGCGCCTCGGCGAAGACCATGTCGAACGCCTTCGTCGCCCCGTAGGCCACCATGTTGGCCCCGCCGGCCAGGCCGGCGCCCGACCCGAACAGCACGATCCCGCCGCGGCCCCGCTCGACCATGGGGGCGGCGAAGTGGTGGCACAGCTGCATCGGCACCACGCAGTTGCGTTGCACCATCGCCTCGGCGGCTTCGATCGGATGGGCGAGAAACGGCTCGAAGTTCGGGTCGGCCCCCGCGCAGTACACCAGGAAGCCGACCTCCAGGTCGCTGGTCGCCGCCGCGATCGTGGCCGCCGCGTTCGGTTCGACGAGATCGATGGCGAGCGTGCGCGTGGACACCGACGTCGCTTCGCGGATCTCGGCCGCGACCTCGTCGAGGACGGCTTGCCGGCGGGCGACCAGCACGACATTGATCCCACGATCGGCGAGCCCGCGGGCGAACGCCGCGCCCACCCCGTCGGAGGCGCCCGCGACCAGCGCCCACGGCCCGTATTTGGTTTCGAACGTCATCTAGGCGCCCCCGACCGTCGTCAGCCGGACCTGGGTGTAGCGCCGCCGGGCGATGCGCCACCCGTCGGAGGTGCGCACGATCTCGTCGTCGTAGAAACCGATCGCGTTGACGCCGGAGTTGTTGTCGCCGGCCATGATCAGGCCGTCGATATAGGTCCGCGCCGTCGCCTTGTCGCCGTCGACCGCAATCGCCTGATTGGTCAACCGGTGCAGCGTGTGCCCCGCGAGGTCGTGCACCCGCTCCATGAAATCGGCGACGGCGTCGATGCCGCTCCACGAGCCGATCTCGCCATAGTCGAGCTGGCAGTCCGCGGTGAACACGGTGCGGAACAGCGGCCAATCGCGGCGGTCTATCCCGGTGGCATAGCGCACCAGCAGCTCGGCGATGTCCTGGCGGTCATCGCGTTCGGTCATGGCAGGTCTCCGTTCGGGTGGACCACGATCCGCGGCGGGCCGTCCGACCGGCGGGCCAGCTCGAGCGCGTCGGGCACTTCGTCGAGGCCGATGATCTTGCCCACGCTCGGGAGCGGGTCCAGCCGCCGTGCCGCGATGGCGTCGAGCGTGCCATACCAGTCCTGCGGGTGTGGGCCGCCGCCGAATTGGATGGTGACGCCTTGGCGGGTGGCGGTGGTGATGTCGAGCGTGTCGCCGGTGTACCAGCCACCCGCGCAGTACAGGCGGGTCGCCATCTCGGCGGATTCGACGAGGTTCTGGATCAGTCCGGCGGCACCGACACACTCGAAAACGACTGCCGGGCCGGGTAATCCGCGTTCAGCGCGCACCTCGTTGAACGCTTCGAATGGCGACGTCTCGGCGGGGTCGACCGTGACGTCCGCGCCAAAACGCTCTCGGGCCAGTTCGCGGCGGTCAGCTTTGTAGTCCGCCACGAGAATCGGTTCGATGCCGCGGCTCGCCAGGGCCGCGACGGCCGACAGGCCGATCGCCCCCGCGCCGATCACGATGGCGACCTCGCCCGGTTGCATCCGCGCCGACCGAACGTAGAACTCGCCGACGGCGAACGCGTCGGTCAGCGCGACGGCGTCACTGGAGACGTCACCCGGGACCGGCTTGGCCGCCACCTCCGAAACCACCAGCAGCTCACCGAAACTTCCCTGCGCCTCGGGATGCTGGCCGATGATCCGCATTCCGCCGGCGCCGCCGCCGACCAGGCGCACCGGCATGGCCGTCACGCGGGTACCGATCGCGAACTGACCCGTGCAGCCGGGCCCGTGGCCGACGACCTCGCCGACGAACTCGTGACCGAGCACGATGTCGCGGTCGGTGTCATACAGCGAACGGCCGGTCGGATCGTCGACGGCAAGCTCCGGGTGGTCCATGAAATGCACGTCGGACGCGCAGATCGCGGTGCTCAGCGTGCGCAGCAACAGCTCACCCGGCCCGGGCTCCGGGTCCGCCGTCTCACGGACCTCCACCCGGCCTTCTCTCAGTACCGCAGCGCGCAAAGGCTAACTTTCTCGAATAATCGATATATAATCTCGAATGTTCGTCTAACTCTAAATCCTGCGGCAGAGGAGTCAAGCCATTCGCGGGTCGACGTCTGCGCCGACCGCCCGGGTGCTCGACGTCGTCGAGCTCCTGGCCCGGTCCGGTAGTTCGCGGCCACGGTTCTCTGACATCGTCCGCGAGCTCGATCTCACGCAGGCGACGGCGCACGCCATCCTCAAGACGCTGTGCGACCGGGGGTGGGCCAGCCGCGACCCGGTCGCCAAGACGTTCACGCTCGGGCCCGCGCTGGCGGTGGTTGCGGCGCGCACGGACACCGCCCGGCCGCTGGCGCACGCGGCGCGATCCGCCGCGCTGCGATTGTCCCGCGAAGTCGGCTACGCCTGCTCCGTCGTCGAGCGATTCGGTGACTCGTTGGTGGTCACCGCATTTGAGGGCGAGCCCGCCACCCCACCGTCCGGAATTCCGGGTGATCGCATCCCGTACGCGCCGCCGTTCGGGGTGGCGATCGCCGCCTGGGACGACGAGGAGGAACAACGCGCGTGGATCCGCCGCGGCGCGGGCAGCAATCCGGACCGCACCCGGCGCCTCGAGCGGGTGTTGGCACACACGCGTGAGCGCGGCTTCGACGTCGACTGGACGACGCCCGCGCTGGCCCAGGCCGTGCGGGTGGTCGGCACGCTGGACAGCGACGAGATGCCCACGCCGGTGCGGCACATCGTGGATCAGTTGCTCGTCGAGTTCACCACCATCGGCTTCCTCTCCGACGACAACCCGGGCCGGCGCAAGCAGCCCGTGGTGACCATCGCCGCACCGGTTTTCGACGAGCGACACGTAACCATGATGGTGGCCGTGCACCCGTTGTGCCCGCTGTCCGCGAGGCAGATTCGGGTCATCGGTAAACAGTTGACCGACGAAACCGCGGCGATCAACCTGGCCCCGCCGCGGCCGGATACGGTCGATCGCGCCGTCTAGGCTTCGCCCATGGAACTGCGGCAGTTGCGCTATTTCGTGGCCGTCGCAGAGGAACTGCACTTCGGCCGCGCCGCACGGCGGGTGCACATCTCCGGACCGGCCCTGTCCCAACAGATCATCGCGCTGGAGCGTGAGCTGGGTGCCGACTTGTTCGTGCGGGACCGGCGCAGCGTTCGGTTGACCGAGGCCGGACGCACCTTTCTCCCGGACGCCCGCCGGATCCTGTCCCTGGCCGGCGACGCCAAGGCCCGGCTCCAGCAGGCGGCGGCGCGCAGCGCGCCGGTGCGCCTGGGTTACGTCAGTTGGCTGCCCGACGACATCACCGCCATGGTCGGGCAGGCGGCGGACCTGCGGCTCGACGAATGGGTGCTGCCGTCACACGCGCAGGCCGACCGGGTGGCCGAGGGCACCCTCGACATCGGGCTGGCGTGGGTCACGGCCGCGCAGGTCGACGAGCGCGGTCTGACCGCGCACCTGCTGCGAACCGAGCCGCTGCACGCGGTCGTCCCCGGTGCCAGCTCATCCGAACCCGTTGCCGCGCAACGGGTCAGCGTACTCGTCGACGCCGACGAGTCGGCCTGGTCGTCGTGGAATCGATACGCCAAGGAGTTCGCCGCCCACACCGGCGCCCGCGTCGTCCCCATCGGCGACGGTGGCATCACCGGTGACGCGTTCTACGCACACGTGCGCAGGATCGGCACGGCCGTACTCGCGTCACCGAAACGCCATACCGCGGCGCTCCCGCCCAGCCTGGGGCAGCGTCCCGTCGCCGAACCGGTGCCGGTGTGGACGTGGTCGCTGCTGCACCGCAGGGACGACGACCGCGCGGCAGTGCGCGGGGCCGTGAACGCGCTGCTGGCGGTCGCCCGTTCCCGCGGCTGGCCCGCCCCGCCCGACGAACCGTGGTGGGCGCCGGCCGACGACCCCCACCTGCGGTGAGAAGCCTTATCGAGCACTGGTAAGAGAACGGTCCTGGACGGCGGGACGGCGCTGCGCTTGGGTGAAGGTGACGCAGTCCGGGAGGCGAAAAGTCATGGCACATAACTACGTTGTGGACGAGCTGGCCGGTTTCGTGGTCGGCGCCGAGCCGGCCGACCTGGCGGGCCGGCCGCGCGCGCTGATGAAACGCAACGTGCTCGACAGCATCGCCTGCGCGGTCGGTTCGCTGGACGGTGAACTCGTCGCGGCGATTCGCGAACACACCGGCCAGTTCAGCGGGGCCCCCACCGCCACACTGGTGGGCGGCGGACGGGCGTCGGTGGACCAGGCCGCCTTCTTCAACGCGGTGCTGGTGCGCTATCCCGATCTGTTGGACACCTATTTGACGGTCGGGGGGCTGTGTCATCCCGCCGACAACTTCGGCGCCGTGTTGGCGGTCGCCGAGCACACCGGTGCCAGCGGAGCCGATTTCCTGCTGGCCCTGGCGGTCGCCTACGAGGTGCAATGCCGGTTCAGCGCGCAGGTTCCGGTGATGGCGCGGGGACTCAATCACGCGTTGCAGCTGTCGATGTCGGTCGCGGCCGCCACGGCGAAGCTGCTCGGGCTCAGCGCCGGCGAGACCGCCAACGCGATCGCGGCCGCCGCCACCGACAATGTGTCGCTGGCGACGGTGCACGCCGAACCGGTCTCGAACTGGAAGGGCATTTCGCCGGCCATCACCTCCATGCGCGCGGTGTACGCGGCCATGCTGGCCGCGCGCGGCGTCACCGGGCCCAGGTCGTTGTTCGAGGGCCCACACGGGCTGGTGCAACTGTTCGGCCAGCCCATCGACCTGGCCACCGCCGATCGGCGGCTCGCCTGCGTCGAACAGACCTACCTCAAGCAGTACTGCTCCCTGATCCACGGCCAGGTGATCATCGACGCGGTCCTGGCGCTGCGCACCGAAAACGACCTGCGCGGCGGGGACGTCGCGCGGGTGACCCTCGAGGTCTTCCAGGGCGCGTACGACTTCGCCGGCGGGGGAGCCTATGGCGCCAAGGACCATCCGCGCACCAAGGAGCAGGCCGATTACAACCTCAAGTACCTCACCGCGGTGGCGCTCCTCGACGGCGGGGTGGGCCCCGAACAGCTGGAAACCGAACGCGTTTCGCGCGGCGATGTGCGGGAGCTGTTGACGCGTGTCGACGTCAAGCCCGCCGCCGACCTGACCGCCGACTATCCCCGGCGCACGGCGGCCCGGGTGCACCTGGTGACTTGCGACGGGCGCGAATTCGACCGTGAGCAAGCCGATTACGAGGGCTCCCCGACCCGGCCCATGTCGTGGGAACGCGTCGCGGACAAGTTCGGATGGCTGGCCGAACCATTCTGTGACGAAGCGCTGCGCGCCGATATCGTCACCGCGGTCGACCGCCTCGACGAGATTTCCGTCGCCGACCTCACGGGCCTGCTGGGCGCGGCGAGCCCCACCGCCCAACGGCCGCGCACCCACCCCCGGTTCTGACGCGCGCCGTGCGCGCCCCCTTGCGTGGGCCGCCGCCCGCAGTCGATGATCGGCCATGCGCAAAGATGAGGGCATCAATCGGTGGGAGTTGGTCACCTGTGCCATCGCGGGGCACGCCACCTATGCGCCCGACGACGAGGGCCTCGCGGCGCGGCTGAGCGGTACCACCGGGCTCGGCGAAGTGTGGCGTTGCCTGCGCTGCGGTGAATTCACCGTGGGGGAGCCGCACGGGCGCGGGCGCGCCGAAGACGCGCCGATGATCATGCGCGGCAAGGCTTTACGTCAGGCCATCATCATTCGGGCCCTCGCGGTGGAACGCCTGTTCCGGGCGGTGGTGATCGCGCTCGCCGCATATGCGGTGTGGAAGTTTCGCGGTGCGCGCGGCGCCATCCAGGCGACCCTCGAACGCGACCTGCCCATCTTCCGCGCCGCGGGGTTCAAGGTCGATCAGATGACGATCGTGCACGAGTTGGAGAAGGCGCTGGCCGCCAAGCCCTCCACCCTGGCCCTGCTGACGTTGATGCTGGCCGCCTACGCGCTGCTGGAGGTCGTCGAAGGCGTCGGATTGTGGTTACTGAAACGCTGGGGCGAGTACTTCGCGGTGATAGCCACCTCGGTGTTCCTCCCGCTGGAGCTGCACGACCTGGCCAAGGGCATCACGATGACCCGGGTGGTCACCTTCACCATCAACGTGGCAGCCGTCATCTACCTGTTGTTCTCGAAGCGTCTGTTCGGTTTGCGGGGCGGCCGCAAGGCGTACGACGAGGAACGACGCGGCGAGCAGCTGCTCGACGTCGAGAAGGCCGCCGCCGGAACCTGACGTCAGGCCGGCGGCTGCCGCGGGTGGATGAAAATGCCGTGCGCTTCGACCGTGACGCCATCCTCGTCGGCGAGGTGACCGACGGCGAACGTCTTGACCCCCTCGGTGCGCTCGACATGGGCCTGCGCGCGCAACGGCCGCTCCAGCGCTGTCCGGCGCCGGTAGCGCAGGGTGAGCGTGCCGGTGTAGGCGGGCCGGCCGGGCTGGTGCGCCGTCGCACCGAGCACATGGTCGAGCACCAGCGCGCAGACGCCGCCGTGAACATGGCCCGGCGGTCCTTCGTAGGCCGGGCCCAGCGTGAATTCCGACCACACCAGGCCGTCGGCCTCGTGCCGGACCACCAATGGCGGTGCCACCGGGTTGCGGACGCCGACCACCGCGTTTCCCCACGCGACCGCCTGGCCGTCGGGGGTGTGGCGCACGCCCACGGGCCCCGGCTGCGCCGTCTCACCCAATTCGGCTGCGGCCGCGTCGATCTTGGCCTTCGCCGACGCCACCGCCGCGGGCTCGGCCTCGCTGCGGATGCTGACGTCGATGAGCCGGCGGATCGACTCGGCCAGCGGCGCGTAGACCGACTCGAGTTGGCTCAGATCGACGCAGGGCGTTTGGTTATGCATCTCGGCAACCTAACAGGGCCGCGGCTGGTAAGAACGGAGCGATGGGCACTTATGCGGTCACCGGATCGGCTTCCGGGATGGGCCACGAAACCGCGCAGCGGCTTACGTCCGACGGGCACACCGTGATCGGCGTCGACATCAAAGACGCCGATATCGTTGCGGACCTGTCGACGCCGCACGGGCGCAAGCAGGCGGCCGACGGGGTGCTGGCGGCCGCGGGCGGCAGACTCGACGGTGCGGTGCTGGCCGCCGGCCTCGGTCCCAGCCCCGGCCGAGAGCGGCTACGCCAGATCGGCCAGGTCAACTTCTTCGGGGTCGTCGAGCCGCTCGTCGCCTGGCGACCGGCGCTTGCCGCGGCCGAATGCGCGAAAGTGGTGGTGGTGGCGAGCAATTCGGCAACCACCGTGCCCCTGGTGCCGGGCCGAGCCATCAAGGCCCTGCTCGAACATGACGGCGACAAGGCGCTGCGGTCGGTGCGGCCGTTCGGTCCGGCCGCGCCGACGATGATGTACGCGGCGTCGAAGATCGCCGTCGGTCGCTGGGTGCGGCGCCACGCGGTGCTGCCGGAATGGGCGGGCTCGGGTGTGCGCTTGAACGCCCTGGCGCCCGGAGCCATCATGACGCCGTTGCTGCAGGAACAGCTCGCGACGCCGCGACAGGCCAAGGCGGTCCGGTCCTTCCCGGTTCCGGTCGGCGGCTTCGGTCAGGCGCGGCACATGGCCGACTGGATGTGTTTCATGCTGTCCGAGTCCGCCGAATTCCTCTGTGGCAGCGTCATCTTCGTCGACGGCGGGACCGACGCGTATTTCCGGGCCGACGATTGGCCGAAAGCGCCGCCGGCCCGCGGGCTGCCTGCCTACCTGCGACGGTTCCGGCGTTCGAGCAAGCTGTGACGGGTGCCCGGCGCGCCCGCGGGTGTGCGTCGCGCCACAATGCGGTTTTTCGCGGTGTTCATCCCGGCGCGGCGCGTCCGTAAAGCGGGCCGGGTGCAATTCAATGAGTCGGCGCACCGGCCGAACAGACGAAGGATCGAAACCGTGGCAACACTGCCATCCTGGATCAGCCAGAGCCCCACCCACCTCGATGTGATGACGCCGCTCAAGGCGCGCGCCTGTGACGCCTGGCAGGCGGTGCTGCGAAGCGGGCCGCGCCGGGCGCGTGCCAACGTGACGCTCATGCAAAGGGGCGTCGAGCGCTGCTGACGATGGCGGGCGGTTGAGCGCGCAGACGAACTCCGCGGAAGTCATGCCGGGGGCCGTCATCCGGCGGGGCCCGTACTAGCGATACCGCCTACCGTGGCGAAACCGCTGAGCCCGTTTCACGTTCGCGCCGGCGAGCCCGCGACGCGCGCAGGTTGGCGGCGTTGCCGCACGTCTTGACGTCATGCCACACCCCGCTGTTGTTCTTGGAGCGGTCATAGAACGTCGACCCGCAGTGACGGTTGTGGCACTGCTTGACACGTCGCCAGGTGTCGGCCTGCTGGCTGAGCAGGATCTCGGCCAAAAGCGCCGAGGCGAGCCAACGCCAGCCGGTGCCGCTGGGCTCGAGCCGCACCGCACCGTCGTCGGACATCACGAGGGATGCGGGAGCGGCGCTTCGTCCAATCGGCGCCTCGCCGGTGACAAGGGAGTCGATCCCGGCCCGCAATGCCCGCAGCCTGGCCAGGTCCGCATCGCCGAGCCTCGGGGGAGGCAGGTCCACGCCGCGGGCGGCCGACCAGGCCCGCACCGCGCCGGCCACCCAGTCGTGGGCGAGCGTGGTGTCGGCGAGCAGGTCCGGGCCGTATCCCTCGATTCCGCGGGTGTTGAGGAAGTCCTGGACCAGGCCCAGGCCTCCCGGCGCCGGGGCGAGGCCGTACCGCTGTGACGCAGACCATGCAGCAGACATATGCAAAACATACTTGACTATGTCGACGCCCGCAACTACGGTGACAGAATCAAACGTTATTTACCTACGTCAAGGAGTTGCGGATCATGGTCAACATCAAGGGGTCGACGGTCGTGGTCACCGGCGGACAGCGCGGACTCGGCAAGGCCATCGTCGACGAGTTGCTGACGCGGGGCGCCGCCAAGGTGTACGCCACGGCGCGGGCGCCCCAGCCCACTGCGGACCCCCGGGTGGTGAGCGTCGAACTGGATGTAACCAAGCCGGAATCGGTGGCCGCCCTGGCTGTTTCGGCTCCCGATGCCGAGATCGTCATCAACAACGCCGGTGTGCTGGGGGCGCGCAAGCTGCTCGACAGTGACATCGAGGAAGTGCGCGTGGTCTTCGAGACGAATTACTTCGGCGCGCTGCGGGTCGCCAAGGCGTTCGCGCCGATCCTGGCCGGCAACGGCGGCGGAGCCCTGGTCGACATCGCCTCGATCCTGTCCTGGATGCCCGGCTCCGGCGGATACGGCGACTCCAAGGCCGCGTTGTGGTCGGCGACCAATTCGCTGCGGATCGAACTGGAGAAGCAGGGCACCCTGGTCGTGGCCGCGCACCTCAGCTTCACCGACACCGAGATGACCTCCGGATTCGACGCCCCCAAGAACGACCCGCGCCAGGTGGCGCGCGCGATCGTCGACGGCATCGAAGGCGACGACACCGAGGTGCTGGCCGACGACGACACCCGCTATGTCAAGGCGGCGCTGTCCGGACCGGTCGAGGCGCTGCCCCGGATGCCGTGATCCGCCTGGACGCATGAAGGTCTGCCCGAAGGCAGATCCCCGTCTTAAGACGGTGGGTCAATCAGGCCCTTGCGGATGGCCTCGCCCAAAAATGGGCTTGCTGCACTTCGGGCAGACCACCGGGTTGCCCCGGCACCACTACGGTCGCATCGCACCGGTGGGCGCTTCGACGGCCGAAGGTCCCCAATGCTTTGGCCGAAGGTCACCCCGGCACCGGGGCGGTGCCACGGTCGACGTGTTTGGATAGCGGCATGCCCGACATGGAAATCGAAGGCGTCGTCAGCGCCACGCGCGTCATCGCGGCCAGCGCCGCGCGGATCTTCGAACTCATCGCCGATCCCGCGCGCCAGCCGAGCTGGGACGGCAACAACAACCTCGCCTCGTCCGCTCCCGGGCAACGAGTCCGTGCGGTCGGTGACGTGTTCAAGACGACGCTGACCAACGGTGCCGTGCGCGAAAACCACGTCGTGGAATTCGTCGAAGGCAGCAAGATCGCCTGGTGCCCAGCCGAACCCAGGAAACAGCCGCCCGGTCACCTGTGGCGCTGGGAGCTCAGCCCGGTGAACGCCGAACTCACCACGGTGACCCACACCTACGACTGGACCGCACTCACCGACCCCACCCGCCTCGAGCGCGCCCGCGCGACGACGCCGGACATGTTGCGCGAATCCATGGACCGGCTCGCCGTGGTCGCGCAGGCCCCCGACGCGGGAGGGCAAGGCTGAAGCGGGCTCGACTCAGCCGTTCTTCCCGCGCACCCACTGCACCGTGCCGAGGTTCTTCACCCGCACGCTGACGAACCCGTGGCCTTCCAGGATGTCGCCGATCTCGTCGTCGTCGAAGACGTGCGCCCCGACGTTGGGCAGCTTCTGAAAGAACCGGGCGGCCGGGCCGACGGTGGGCACCATGACGGCCAGCCTGCCGCCCGGTCGCAGCACCCGCGCCATCTCGCCGAGGGCCGCCGCCGGATCGGGAACCAGTTGCAGCACCGCCGCCGAGATGACCGCGTCGACCGTGTCATCGCGCAGCGGAAGCCGTTGCGCGTCAGCCCTGATGAACCCCACCTGCGGGCCCGCCTCGTTACGGACGGCGCGCGCGAGCATGGCCTCCGAAATGTCGACCCCCAGGGCCAGCCCGTCCGGGCCGGCCGCGCGCGCGAGCGACGCGGTGACGTTGCCCGGGCCCGACCCGACGTCCAGGGCGATGCCGCCCGGCGGGATGTTCAACCACTCGAGCGGCGTTTGCCACGCGCTGATCAGTCGCCGCGACAGCGCCTGGGCGTTGTCGTAGAGCATCGACCCGATCGGTGACGCCCACGCCGCCTGGATCGGGCCGGTGTTCTTCGCGACTTCGTCGCCCTCGGTACGTCCGCCGTCGAGCAGATCGAGATAACCCTTGCCCACGTCCGGATCGGCCGGCGGATCGGCGAGCAGTTCCAGCGCCCGCCGCAGCGCCGGGGGCAGCGAAATGTGCGCGTCGGTCATGCGTAGTCCTTCGGGTGAAAAACCAAGTCGCGGGCCGGAACTCGACCGGCGAACACAGCCGTTAGACAGCCTAGCCGAGCCGCGCGTGGCTACCGGCGGGCGACCGCGTGCTCGCGCACCAGGGAGTACAGCCGCCACTGGCCCGGCACCCCCTTGAGCGCGGCCTCGCCGCGGTCGCCGAAACGGTGCCGCGACCCGGTGACGATGTCGCGCAGCGTGGAGGACACCAGCACCTCGCTGGGGCCGGCGAGCGCGGCCACCCGGGCGCCGATGTGTACGGCCATGCCGGCGACGTCCGTGCCGCGCACCTCGACCTCCCCGGCGTGAATGCCCACCCGCACCTCGATGCCCAGCACGCGGACCGCGTCGACGATGGCGTCGGCGCAGGCGATGGCGGCGCTCGGGCTGCTGAACGTGGCGACGAAGCCGTCCCCGGCCGTGTTGACTTCACGCCCGGCGAACCGCAGCAGCTCGTGGCGCACGAGGGTGTCGTGGTTGTCGAGCAGGTCGCGCCAGCGGTGATCGCCGAGCAGCGCGGCCCGCTCGGTCGAGCCGACGATGTCGGTGAACACGATCGTGGTGAGTAGGCGCTCGGCGTCCGAGGCGCCGCGCACGCCGGTGATGAATTCCTCGATCTCGTCCAGCATGGGCGCCGTGTCGCCGACCCAGTACAGGGTGTCCTGACCCGGGCACTCGACGAGTCGCGCCCCGGGGATGTGCTCGGCGAGGTAGTGCGCGTGCCCCACGGGGCTGAAGTCAGGATTGTCGCGATGCAGGATCAGCGTGGGAACGGTGACGCGGGGGAGCCGGTCGCGGACATCGCCCTCCCTGACCTTGTTGATGAACGCGCGGGCCATGCTGGGAGAGGCGGCCCGGTTGCCGGCCATGTCCCACCACGCGCGGAACGCGGCGTCGGCCGCCACCGAGGGCGCGATGATGCCGAGCATGTCGAAACCCTGCTCGACGGCATCGGGCTCCATCCCGATCGACGTGAACCGGTCGGCGTCGTCGAGCTCGGCGCCGATGGGGTAATCGGGCCCACGCAGCGTGCGTGCCGCGCCGTTGGCGATCACCAGGCTGTTCACCCGGTCGGCATGGTCGGTCGCGAGAACGACACCGGCGAGCGAGGTGAAGCCCGGGGCGAAGATCGTTGCACGCTCGCATCCCACCGCGTTCATGACCGCGATGGCGTCCCGCGCCCACGACTCCGGGCCGAGCATGTCCAGCGAGGGGATCCGCGACGACAGGCCGATGCCGCGCTGGTCGAACCGGATCACCCGGCAGAACGACGCGAGCCTGCGGTGGAACCGGTACATCGAGGGCTCGAGATCGACACAGTCGATCGGGATCAACGGGCCCGGCAGCACGAGCAGGTCGATCGGGCCATCGCCGAAGACCTGATAGGCGATGTCGATCTCGCCGCAACTGGCGTACCGGGTGCGCGGAGCCGCAGAACTCCCAGCCACGCATTCAGGCTAGTGCAGGTCACCGACATGCCGGAACCGGTCAGCGGCGGATGATCGGCACCAGGTAGCGCGCCGCGTACTCGCGAACGGCCGCGGGATCCGACGTGTCGAGCCGGTCGGTGGGAAAGACGATGATGCCCAGGGCGACGCGAAGCAGGATGTCGGCGATGTTGGTCAGGTCGCGGTCGGGGATGTCGGCCCCGCACCGGCGCAGGGTGTGGGCGATGCCGTCGGCGAACTGACCGATCGGGAAGGCCTGCGATCGGGAGAACATGCCCAGCAGCTCGGGTTCGCTGTCGGCGATCCGGGAGTACAGCGGGGAATCGTGGACCAGGCGGACCCCGAGGGCGAACGCCTCGATCACGGCCCGTTCCGGGTCGCAGCCGGCGGTGGCCCGGTCCAGGGTGGTGAAGAACTGTTCGGCCTCCCGGCGCACCACATGCCCGAACAGGTCGTCCTTGGTCGGGAACCGCCGGTAGATGGTGCTGCGGCTGACCCCGGCGCGCGCGGCGACGTCTTCGATGTTTGCCCGTCGCACGCCGTACGTCTCGAACACGCCGCGCGCGGTGTTCAGGATGGTGCGATCGAGGTCGGTGAGCTCGCCGAGATTGCCGTCAAGGCTGTGGTTCGGCATGGATGACGACCCTCACTGCAATCTCGTCGCGGGGTTGCTACTCTGACACAAAGATACGAGTTTGTGTCATCGCCTCGCAAGAAGATCGCCGGCTCGGACCGCAGGGGAGGGGAGCATGACGGCCCACAAAGACGAGTTGATCGGCCCGACGGCCGGCACGCGTTTCGACACCGGCGTGCGGGAGGCGGTGCCCATGCCGGTCGACGAAGCCGGCGATGAAGCCGGCGACTTCGCGCGGTTGGGACCGGAATCGTTGATCTGGAAGTTCTACGGGGACAACCGCACGCAATTCTTCGGGTTCCAGCGCACCGCCGGGGTCGAGAACTGCATCGAACAGCTCGCCCAGGGCGTGCTCGACCACTCGGTGGTCTTCAGCGACACGCTGGGGCGGGCCAAGCGGACCGCGCCTCCGCTGATGAAGACCGTCTACTCCGACCAACCGCGCGAGTGGGGCCGCCAGGTGCGGGACTTCCACAAAACGATCAAGGGGACCATCAGCGACGGCTCGCGCTATCACGCGCTGAATCCGGAGTTGTTCTACTGGGCGCACGCCAGCTTCGTCGACCAGGTCATCTACAACACCGACACCTTCATCCGCCGGTTGTCCCGAGCGGAGAAGGAGCAGATCTTCAACGAGGGCAAGGTGTGGTACAGCCTCTACGGCGTCAGCGACCGCGCGCAGCCGCAGACCTATGACGAGTTCCTCGCGTATTGGGACGAGATGCTCGAGCGGTTCGTCCCGCACAAGACCGTCCTGTATGGGACCGGCTACATCAGGAAGGGGATCCCGGGTCCGCGCTGGATTCCGCGGCCGGTCTGGACGGTGTTGTCCGCGCCGCTCAACGCCTACACCCGGCTGGTGTTGGTCGGAACCATGCCCCCGCAGATGCGCGAAGTCTGCCAGCTGGAGTGGAATCCGAAGAAGGAGAAGCGGTTTCAGCGGTTCGCCGCCGCCGTGCGCGCGCTCAACCCGGTGATCAATCGGCTGCCCGTCAAGATGATCTACACCCCCTGGGCGGCCACGGCGTGGCGGCGCTCGGGCGTCGACCCGCGGCGGCTGCACAACCGCGCCCGCTAGGCGATGCTCACGAGCGTTGTTCGGCGGCGGTGATGGCGCCGCTGAGCAGCTCGTCGATGACCTTCTTGAACACCGGCAGCATCAGCCGGTCAACGCCGGGGATCTTCAGCGTTGACCGTAGATGCCAGTTGACCTCGGTCCCGGTGTCCGTTTCACGCAGCTGGATCGTGCCGATGTGATTCCGGGTCGGTGCGCCCGAGAGCATTTTGTACGCGTAGCGGGTGGGTCGCTCATACTCGATGATCTCCTCGACGAATGGTGGTCCGATCGCCACCAGACGTCTGATCGCGCCGACACCGTTTGGTGCGGGGTCGCCTTCGCGATCGAGCGTGCTGCGCCGGAATCCCCGCGTGTTTTCCGCGATCGCGCGGTGATCGGTCATGGCGTCGAACACGGTCTCGATCGGCGCCGTGGAGGTCCGGGTGAGGGTGAACTCGATCATCCGCACTCCATGTTGCCGACATGCCCCGCCGGTATCCGATTGTCCGCCGCCATGATCCGTCCCCTCTCGCTACAGAGAACATAGCCCTACGGCCGGCCGCCCATCGAGGCCGCACAAGTCCCCGTGTCGACGGGGACCGCGCATCCGGCTGCCAACGTGAACGGCGGGTACACGGCACCGAAATTCCCTGCGAAGTAAGCCAGTACGGCGGCGGGCGCTTGGCGAGCCGACCCGCATGGGCCAGGATCTGTTGGTATGGCCGATATCGATTTCTCGTTGCTGGACGTTCCGAGATCGGAACCGGTCGAGGATCCCGAGGCCTACCTGCGCGCCGCGATAGCCTGGCATTTCGGCGACGACACCGGTTCCACGTTCTGGTTGCGGACCGCCGCGACGTTGGACTTCAACCCACTCACCGACGTCAACACCTTTGCCGATCTCGGACTCTTTCCCAACCTCGTCAACGAATTGCGCGGTGTGCCGGTCGAGGAGCTCATTCCGCGCGGCTACGGCGAACCGCGTCCGGTGCCGCAGGTGTTCGAGTCCGGCGGCACCACCGGCGCGCCGAAACGGACTGCGCAGCTACCGGATTGGGTCGCGCAGGTGGTGCGCTGGCAGACCGAGGACTTCGCCGGTGGCGGGTTTCGCCGCGGCACGGGCTTCCTGTGCCTGATGCCGAGCGGCCCGCACGGGGTGGGCTATTTCTCGCGGCTGGTCTCCGAGCGGCTCGGCGCGACCTTCCACGCAATCGACATCGATCCCCGTTGGGTGAAGAAGGTCGCCGCCCGCGGCGCGGCCGCCGAAGTCGCCGCATACGTCGACCATGTCGTCGAGCAGGCCGTGTTCGTGCTGCGGACGCAGAACGTCGCGAACCTGCACACCACGCCGCCACTGCTGGAGGCCATGGCCCGCGACGATCGGGTGGTCGATCTGATCAACGACAAGATCCGCTACCTGTTGCTCAGCGGCGCGCACGTGGACGCCGACACGCTTGATCTGCTCCGCGGCATCTTCCCGGCCACCACGATCACCATGGCCTTCGGCAGCACAATGGTGCTCTCCCAGGCGGTTACCCGAACGGACGACGGCGACGTGTTCGTGTTCGACCCGCGGACGCCGTACGTGGTGTTCTGGGTGGTCGACCCCGATACGGGAGAACGGGTGCCCTACGGGCAGATCGGCCAGGTGGTCATGCACCACATCAGCAAGGGCATGTTCATCCCGAACAACCTGGAGCGCGACCTGGCGATCAGGATGCCCGGGCCGGCGGGCGAGCTCAGCGACTCGGTGAGCGCGGTACGCCCGGTTTCCACCTTCGAGGGCGAGGCCGTCATCGAAGGCGTGTACTGAGCATGCCGGGCGAACGATCCGGGGTCGCAGCCGATTTGGTGCCGATCGACGCGCTGGGCCCCGACGGGGAGTACCGGACCCGCCGCCGCGAGGTCCTGTTCACCACCGCCGGTGTCGCGGTCGCCGAGTTGAGCATCGTGCCGCCGCTGTACGTCTCGCGCACCCTGGCCGCGCAACGCAAGGCGGCGCCACTGCCCGTCGGGCAGCGCGCGGCGGCGCTGCAGGCCGCCGCCGGCATTTTCACCGACGATGCCGTCGCCGGCCTGGACTTCGAGGGCTACGTGGCCCTGGCCAGCCGGATGTCTGGCGTGCCGATCGCGGTTACCCGCGCCGGAGCGCGCAGCGTCGCGGACGCCGTCGGCGGCGCGTTCGACGCGGTCCTGCCGGCCCGCCCGGTGGGCGCGACGCTCGACTGGCGGGAAAACGGGACCCCCGGGGGCGGCGCGGTTTGGGCGCGGCGCGGGGAGGTGTTCGCCGTGCACGCGGCGGGGAACGGTCCCGGCGTGCATGGCCTGTGGCCGCAGGCCCTGGCGCTCGGCTACCGGGTCGCGGTGCGGCCCTCCCGCCGCGAGCCGCTGACCGCGCACCGGCTGGTGCATGCCCTGCGGCAGGCCGGCTTTCGCCCTGAGGACGCCGTCTACCTGCCCACCGATCACGCCGGCGCCGACGAGATCATCCGCTCGGCCGACCTGGCCATGGTGTACGGCGGGCAGCCGGTGGTCGACAAGTACGCCGACGACCCGGCGGTGATCGTGAACGGACCGGGGCGGGCCAAGATCCTGATCACCGCCGACCAGGATTGGCGCGAGCACGTCGACCTCATCGTCGACTCAATCGCCAACCTCGGGGGCATGGCCTGCGTCAACACCACCGCCGTGCTGTACGAGGGTGATCCCGCCCCGCTGGCGCGCGCGATCGCCCAGCGGTTGGCGGCGATCAGGCCGCTGCCCACCGATGACGAGCGTGCCATCCTGCCCACCCAGCCCGTCGAGAACGCCCGGGCCCTGGCGGATTACCTGGCGGCCAAGGCCACCGGATCCACGCCGCTGCTCGGCGCCGAGCAGGTGGT
Source organism: Mycobacterium seoulense (assembly GCF_010731595.1). Classification (NCBI taxonomy): domain Bacteria; kingdom Bacillati; phylum Actinomycetota; class Actinomycetes; order Mycobacteriales; family Mycobacteriaceae; genus Mycobacterium; species Mycobacterium seoulense. The sequence continues at coordinate 4,420,934 of NZ_AP022582.1, forward strand.
CGCCGACCTCGGCGACGGCCATGCCGCGCTGCGCCCCGCCGTGCATCTCCTGCCCGCTCCCGACCCGGACAAGCTCAACGTCGAGCTGCCCTTCCCCTGTGTGTGGGTCTCGCCCTGGTCGCCCGGCGCCGGGATGGCGCCGCTACGGCATTCGCTGGTCGTCACCGCGATCACCGGCGACGAGCAGCTGGTCGACGACCTGCTCGCCGAGCCGACGATCGCCAACGTCTACTTCGGGCCGCATCCGACCTGGCACTCGGCCCCCGCCATCCCGCACGACGGGTTCTTGGCCGACGCGCTGATGCGCAACAAGGGCTTCATCCGGGACTGACGGCGGATCGAGGAATTGGAACAGCTCGATCCCTACCGAGTTCCCGGTGAGCAGGTGGGCCTGCCAGGCGCGGCGAAACCGGCGGCCGAAGACCGACGCCGCCTCCGGGTGGCCGGTGCTCTCGAGCACCCGCGGTCAGCTGCCGAAGCCACCCCGGCCACTCGCGACCGGCGGGGTGCCGCTGGTGCCGGCGTCGAGGTGGCTGGAGGCGAAGGCGACGCCCTTGTCGATCGTGGCGCCGTCGTCGGCGTAGGTGTTGTGCGCGGCGAAGTTCATTCCGTCGGAGCACACCGGGTCTTCGGTGGCGCAGACCTTGATGGTCTTGTCCTGATACGCCGGGCCGATGACGACGGGTGGTTCGCCGAGGAAGTTCATGGCGCGCACGTTGGGGGTGCCGAACAGCACGACCGAGGAGACGTGGCTGGCCACCGAGGGGTCCAGGGGCTTGGGCACGGTGTTGGGGTCGACGCCGTCGGGGACTGCGGGGGAGGTGACAAAGCCCATCACGGCCGCGCCCTGGGAGTAGCCGCCGAGCACCATTTTGGTGTTGGGGCAGTCGTGGGCCATCGAATTGATGTGGGTCGCGGCGTCTCTGATGCCGTCGATGCCGGTGTCCCATTGGTCGCTGGCGGGGTAGTTGACCGGGTAGACGTCGAAGGATTTGGTTCCCAGGCGGGAGTGCAGGGCGTCGACGAAGGCTTGTCCGGTGGGGCCGACGCCGGGGGCTTCGCCGGTGCCGCGGGCGAACACGACTTGGACGTCGGGGCATTGGGCGGCGGCGGTGGGTAGGAGGGAACCGGTCAGGGCCGAGGCGCCGAGGCCGGACGCCGCGGCGACTGCTGGAGCAACGAAACGGGCTATTTGACGTGCGATCATGCCGCCATTGTGCCCAGTCAACGTTGCCGCTAAACAGGGGAAAGCAGGGAAATTACTGCGAATTCACACAACTCGGTTCACCCCGCGTCTCGCCGGTCGAGACTGCTTGCGCGCGACCCTCATCCGGCGCTGTGGTGGGCCGCCGATCCGTCGCCCGCCTGGGTGCGACCGGCAACGCCGGGGCGGGGCGCGGGACTTGACCGCGATGTGGTCTGCTAGCTATGACGATTCGAGCGCACGGTGAACCCATCGGCCGATGCTCGACATGCGGCCCGAGTGAATGCAGCGGCAAAGTTGAACGCATTAGTTGAGGTCCTCAACAAGGTCACGGACCACCTGGCCAATCCGGCTCGGGTGTCGGATCCCGACAAGCTGCGCGGCGTCGTCACCGGTAAGACCGCGCTGGTGACCGGCGCCTCCTACGGAATCGGCGAGGCGACCGCGCGCCGGCTGGCCGCGGCGGGGGCCACCGTGCTGGCGGTCGCCCGGTCCGAGGAACGCCTCGGCGACCTGGCGGCGTCCGTCAACGCCGCCGGCGGCCGCGCGATCGCCTACCCGACCGACCTCACCGACGAGGCCGCCGTCGGCGCGCTGACCAAGGAGATCACCGAGCGCCACGGCGCGCTCGACATCGTGGTCAGCAATGCCGGTAAATCGTTGCGCCGCTCGCTGCATGACCAGTACGACCGGCCGCACGACTTTCAGCGCACCATCGACATCAACTATCTCGGGCCGATCTGGCTGCTGCTCGGGCTCCTGCCGGCCATGCGCGAAAGCGGGCGCGGGCACATCGTCAACGTTTCCAGTGTCGGCGTGCGCGTTGTGCCGGGGCCGCAGTGGGGCGCCTACCAGGCGTCGAAGGGGGCTTTTGACCGGTGGCTGCGCAGCGTGGCACCGGAACTGCACGCCGACGGTGTGGACGTCACCACCGTGTACTTCGCGCTGGTCCGCACCCGGATGATCGAACCCACACCCGTCCTGGGCCGGCTCCCCGGCCTATCGGCCGACCAGGCCGCCGATGCGATCGCCAAGGCGGTCATCGAGCGGCCCCGCAGCAACGAACCGCCGTGGGTGTTGCCGGCCGAGTTGGCCTCCGTGCTGCTGGCCGGGCCGGCCGAACGCGCCGCCCGGCTGTGGTATCGGCGGTTCTTCTCCGATTCCGGCGCCCGGAGGGCCCGGCCATGACCGACGAGGGGGTGGTCGGCACCGCGGCGCGGGCGCTGCTGCGGTCGCGGCTGCTCGCCCCGCCGTCGCCGCTCGCGACCCTGCGGCTGCTCCATGAGGCCCGCCGGGGCGGCACCAACCCCTTCACCCTGCTGGCGGTGACCGCGACCCGGTGGCCCGACCGCGCCGCGATCGTCGACGACGACGGCGCCTGCGACTACCGCCGACTGCGGTCGGCGACCGAATCGCTGGCGCGCCGGTTGTCCCGCGACGGGGTGGGGCCCGGCGATGCGGTGGGCATCATGTGCCGCAACGGGCGCGGCTTCATCGCCGGGGTCTTCGCGGCCGCCCTGGTGGGCGCCGACGTGGTCCTGGTCAACACCGACTTTCGCAGCGACGCCCTGGCGTCGGCGATGGGCGCCCACCGGATCGGCACGATGATCGCCGACGACGAGTTCGGCGAGCGCGCCCGTGCCGCCGACGCGTCGGTCGTCCTCATCGACCCCGCGACGGTCACCGCCCGGGAGGGTGACCCGCGGCCCGCCGTGGCCGCGCCCGGCCGGATCGTCCTGCTGACGTCGGGCACCACCGGCACGCCCAAGGGGGTGCCGCGCTCACCGCAGCTGCGTTCCGCGGTGGGCGTGTGGGTGACGATCCTCGATCGGACCGGCCTGCGCACCGGGTCGCGAATCTCGGTGGCGATGCCCATGTTTCACGGTCTCGGGCTGGGCATGATGATGCTCACCGTGGCCCTCGGCGGCACGGTGCTCACCCATCGCCACTTCGACGCGGAAGCCGCGCTCGCGCAGGCGTCGCTGCATCGCGCCGACGCGTTCACCGCGGTGCCGATCGTGCTCGCGCGCATCCTCGACCTGCCCGAGCGGGTGCGGGCCCGCAACCCGGTGCCCTACCTGCGGGTCGTGATGTCGAGCGGGGACCGGTTGGACCCGACCCTGGGACAGCGGTTCATGGACACCTACGGCGAGATTCTTTACAACGGTTACGGTTCCACCGAGGTCGGCATCGGGTCCCTGGCCACTCCGGCGGAGCTGCGGGAGGCGCCCGAGACCGTCGGTAAACCGGTCGCCGGCTGCCCGGTGCGCATCCTGGACAGGAACGGCAGGCCCGTCGGCGCGCGCGTCACGGGGCGCATCTTCGTCGGTGGGAACCTGGCGAGCGAGGGCTACACCGGCGGTGGCGCAAAGACCGTCGTCGACGGCATGACCAGCACCGGCGACATGGGCTACCTCGACAACGAGGGGCGGTTGTACATCGTCGGCCGCGAGGACGACATGATCATCTCCGGCGGCGAGAACGTCTATCCGCGCGCGGTCGAGAACGCGCTCGCCCAGCACCCCGCCGTCGCCGACAACGCGGTCATCGGCGTTCCCGACGAGCGGTTCGGCCAGCGGCTGGCCGCGTTCGTGGTCTTGCAGCCCGGCAGCAACACCGATCCGGAAGCGCTGCGGGAGTACCTCAAGGACAGGGTCTCGCGATTCGAGCAGCCCCGAGACATCAACGTCGTCAGCAGCATCCCGCGCAATCCGGCGGGCAAGGTTTTGCGCAAGGAGCTGTCCGGCTAGGACTGCCGCGAAGCCCTCAGTCGTGCTTGGGTTCCAGCGCGGCGACCTGCTTGGCCAGCCAGTTGGGCGCCAGCACCGACACGACGGTGGCGCCCGCGGTGGCGCTGACGACGCCGCTCCAGGCGACCGGACCCAGTGGCGTGCAACCGAAGAAGTGGCTGACGCCAGGGGTCTGGACGATGGCGACCAGCACGCCCGCGCTGCCCAGCGCCGTCCCCAGCACCAGCGGGCTGTGGCGGCGGGTCAGCAGGGTCTGCGCCAGCTGCGTGGTCACCAGCGCGGTCAGTCCCATGGTCGACGTGCGGCGCTCGGTGCCCGGCGTCCAGCGACCGATGGCCCAGGCCGCCGTCGCGCCCGCCGCCGTGACGGCGCCGCGGGTGACGATCTGCCGCATCAGCGGCGCGTCGAGCGACGGGGAGGGCCCGGACAGCGTCGCCAGTTGGAAGGCGCGGTGCAGCTCCTCGGCGTCGCGGTCGGCGCCGTCCTCGGCCTCCTCCGGCTCGGGGTACTGCGGGGTGACCGCGACCGCGAGCGCGGGGAACATGTCGGTCAGCAGGTTCACCAGCAGCAGCTGCCGGGTGCCCACCGGCGCGCGGCCGGTGCCCAGGGCGGTGCCGATGAGGGTGAACAGCACTTCGCCGACGTTGCCGCCGACCAGGATGCTCACGGCGTCCCGGACGCCGCCCCACATGCCGCGCCCCTCGACCAGCGCGTCGAGCAGCACGCCCAGATCGTTGTCGGTCAACACGATGTCGGCGGCGCCGCGCGCGGCGGACGAGCCGCGTCCGCTCACGCCGATGCCCACGTCGGCCATCCGGATGGCGGCCGCGTCGTTCGCGCCGTCGCCGACCATCGCGATCGCCTGCCCACCGGCCTGCAGCGCCGCGACGATCTGCACCTTCTGCTCGGGGCTGACGCGGGCGAAGACCTGCACGTCGGCGGCGACTTTGGCGCGATCCTCCTCACCCAGGGCCGCGAGTTCCGCGCCGGTGATCTCGCGCGCGTCCTCCGGTAGCCCCAGTTGCCGGGCGATCGCCCGCGCGGTCACCGGGTGGTCGCCGGTGATCAGCACCACCCGCCGGCCGGCCTCCACCAGCGCCTCGATGAGTGGTCGCGCCGACGGGCGCGCGGTGTCGGCCAACCCGACGTAGCCGAGCAATTCGAGGTCGTGTGCGGCGGCGTCGACTTCGTCGGCGTCGGTGGCGTCCTCGTCGGTGCCGCGTTCCCAGCGGCGCTGCGCCACCGCCAGCACCCGCAGGCCCTGCTCGGCCAGGCGCAACACCAGCGACTCGGCGCGGTCGTGCTCGGCCTCCGAGTCGGTGAACCGGCAGCGCGGCAGGACCTCTTCCGGCGCGCCCTTGACCATCAGCATCGGTCCGCCATTGCCGCCCGCGACGCCGATCGCGGCGGAGTAGCCGCGACTGGACTCGAACGGCACATCCGCGATCACGGTCCAATCCGAGGCCCATTGGGCATCGACGGAATTCGCCGCGGTGAGGATCGCCTCGTCGGTGGCGTGCGCGTGGCCGCCCCCGTTGTGGGGCTGGGTGCTGCTGCGGGCGGCGGCCCGCAACACCGCGACGGACGCCGGGTCGGCCACATCGGGGAACGCACCGTCCGCATCGGTCCCGTGCGGGACGCCGCGGACGACGCGCAGGTGGTTTTCGGTGAGCGTGCCGGTCTTGTCGAAGCAGATCGTCTGCACCCGGCCCAGCGCTTCGACCGCGCGCGGCGTGCGGACCAGGACGCCGCGCCGCGACAACCGTTGGGCGGCGGCCAGTTGGGCCAGGGTGGCCACCAGCGGCAGGCCCTCGGGAACCGCCGCCACGGCGATGGCGACCCCGTCGGCGACCGCCTGACGCAACGAGCCCTGGTGCAGCAGCGCCAAACCGGTCACCGCCGCGCCCCCGGCCAGGGTCAGCGGGAGCACCTTGCTGGTCAGCTCACGCAACCGGGCCTGCACCCCGGCCGCGGACTCGACGTCGGCGATCGCCGAGATCGCGCGCTGCGCCGCGGTGCCCGCACCGGTCGCCACCACGATCGCGCGGGCGTGCCCGGCGACGATGGTGCTGCCCTCGAACAGCATGCTGGCGCGGTCGGAGTCGGCGACGGCGACGGGCTCGACCTGCTTGTCCACCGGCAGCGATTCGCCGGTCAGGAAGGACTCGTCGACTTCGAGGTCCTCGGCGACCAGCAGGCGCGCGTCGGCCGGCACGACTTCCGGGGCGGCCAGGTCGATGATGTCGCCGGGGCGCAGGGATTTGGCGTTCACCGAGACCGTCCGCTCGGCGGTGCGCGCCGCCTCGAGCCGGCGGCGCGCCGTCGCGACCGCGGGGACGACCACGCGGCGCGCGTACTGATCCTGCTCGGCGAACAACTCGGCGACCGCCGCCTCGGCCCGCAGCCGTTGCACCCCGCCGGCGATCGCGTTGGCGGTCATGACGCCCGCCACCAGCAGCGCGTCGACGCTGCTGCCGACGATCGCCGAGGCCGCCGCGCCGACCGCCAGGATGGGGGTCAGCGGATCGGCGAGCTCGGCCCGGGTCGCGGTCAGCAGTCGCCCCACCTGGCTCGCCGGCCCGCGCAGCGGCGCCACCACGGGGTTGTAGGACAGGTCGTCGAGGAGCTGCCGCCAGGGCGCGACGCCGGGCTCGACGGCCAGGGGCCGGGTGCGGCTGGCCAACCGGGAGTAGACGATCTCGGGATCCAGGGCGTGCCAGGCGGTCAGGGGCTGGGGTGTGGGGTCGGGCAGCCGGAGCACCCGGGAGGCCGCGAAGGTGCCCTGCATCAGCGCGGCCGCCGCGGCGGCATTGACCGGGTTGAGCCAGCGCTGCACGGCGAACGGGCTCAGGGTGCTCGGGTCACCGGTGACCAGCAACAGCCCCGCCAGCGTGCTGCCGCCCTTGGCCAGGCGCACCGCCGACTCCGTGGCTTCCCGGGCCACCGGAATCGCCGACAGGATGCGCACCGCCGCGGCCAGGTCCGTGCCGGTGATGATGTCCGCCGTCCACGGCGTCGCCGCCTGCGGGTCGTCCAGCGCCACCCCGACGTCGGCGATGGCCAGCGCGGCCAGCGTGTCGGTCGACGCGAAGTCGCGGTGCAGCGCGGTGATGAGCAACACCGGCCCGCGGTCCGTGCGCAGGTCGCGCACCAGCTGCAGCAGCGGCGTGCCGGGCGGGTGGCTCACGGCGACGCTGGCGGTCAGGTCCTCGGTGCCGGCGACGTGGCGCAACACCACCCGGGCGCCGGTCCGGTGCGCGATCTGCAAGAGCGGGATGGCGAACGGGTCGACCTCCCAACCCACGTCGACGCTGCCCACCCGCTCGCCGTCGACCACCAGATCGGCGTGTTCGAGGCCCTGTGCGGGCGTCGCGGACGACCCTTGCGCCCGGACCCACCGCAGCCGGGCGCCGGTGGCCGGCAGCTCGTCGGGGTCGGGTTCGGGCGCCTCCTCGCCGTGCAGCAGCGCGTCGGCGACCTCGTAGACGCGGTCCTCGTCCCACCCGGGTACGTCGCCGCGCGCCTGCAGTACGGCGCGGTTGTCGCCACGCAGTGCCGCCCCGTCGACGACGACCACCTTGACCCGGTCCAGCCGCCGCAGCGCACCCGGGTCGAGGAACAGCTGCCCGGCGTTGGCGAGGCCGCGGCCCAGCACGGCCGCGAACGTCTGCCGGCCCACGTGCGCCGCCCGCGGCACACCGGCCAGCAGCGCGCCGGCCGCGGCCTCGGTGCCGCCGCCGGCCAGCAGCGCACCCGCCGCGGCCACCAGCGACGCGTTGGCGGCCTGGTCGGCGTACTCCTCGACGGGCCCGGCCATCGAACCCTTCGCGGTGTCGATGGCGGCGTCGATGGCCCCGCCCACCACCACGTGGGAAGCCTCTCCCGCGGCGGCGGCCGCCGAATTATGGCGGGGCGCCTGCGATTTGGGTCCGGCCGACGAGATCACCGGAACCACCGGCGCCTGCGGCCGGTTGGGCGAGGCCAGCTCCGGTTCGCGGTCGCGCCAGCGCTGACGGTGCGCGGTGGCCTCGGACACCTGCAGGCTTCGTTGCGCCAGATCCAGCAGCGGCGTGCCGATCGCTTGTGTCAGGCCGTTGGCCAGCGCCGTCGACGCGCTGAGGGCGATGTCGGTGCCGACGCGGCCCAGCCGCGATTCCAGCACGGCGACAACCCGCGGCTGGTGATTCAGCAGCGCGGCGGCCGCGCGTGCGCTTCGCGGCGCGACCGGGAGCCTGCCCAGCCAGCCGGTCACCGCGGCGCCGATGGCCGCCACGTCCATGGCCGCGGCGCTGGCCGGCACCAGGATCGCCAACGGGTTTCCGGGGTCGGCGAACGGCGCCGTGCGAGGCGAATCTTTGGCAGCGACCAGCGTCAGGTCCGCTGCCACGCCGCAGACCGTGTCCCGGACCTGGTCCAGCACGGCATCGTTGTCGTCTTCCTTCTCGAATTCGACCACCAACCGGCCAAGGGCGCCCTCGACGTGGGCCGAGGCCACCCCGGGAATCCGGCGGACCGGCTCCTCCACCGCGGGCGCGTGCTCGTGCCAGCCCGGGAACGGCAGCAGCGGATCCAGGTCCAGGTGCACGCGCCGCCCGCTCTGCCACCGGATCGGCGGGGTGACGGCGGGCCCGGAACCGTTGGCGGAAGCGGTCAATCCGATTGCCCGGCCGGTCGTTTGGGCCATCGACTGCATCACCGGGACGGCCAGTTCGGTGACCGGGTTGGTCAATGTCTGCAGAGCGTCCGCCGCCCCGGCCGCCGTGGACAGGCCCGCTCGCACCACCTGCGCGGCTCCGTCGGTCATGCCGGCGACGACGCTGGCAACGCCCGGAATCCTCACTCAGTCACCCTTCGACTACCTCTACCGCGCTAATGATCCTGGGGGGCAGGGAACCTGTCCACCGTTGCGATCGTGGACTCCTGCGACGGCACCGGCGACTCCGGCGGTCGGGCCTTCCTTGGGTAACCGGAGGTGCGGTCGCTGCCCCTGCGCACAGGTTACCGGCTGGAGGGGAAACCGAACTTGCCGAACAGGCCGGGGTCCAGGAAGACCGTGACGGTGGCGACCCCGTCGGGACCTGTGGTGAGGACGTGGATGGAGTGGGCCCGCATCGTCCCGTCGGCGGCCCGGCGGTACTCGGCGACCGCCGGTTGTGCGTTCGCGGACGTCGGGATCATCGCGATGTCACCCGGCTTGGCGAACGCACGCGCGGACAGGAACCGCAGGACCGGTTCGCGGCCGGTGAACCAGATAGGCAGGGGCGGCATTTCGAGTTTCACATCCGCTTGCAGCAGCGCCGTGAGGGCGGCCATGTCCGCGTTTTCGAATGCCGCGCAGTAACGGTCGAGCAGTTCACGGCGCGCGGCGTCGTCGGGCTCGGACAGTTCTTCCTCGTCCGGGGAGATCTCGGCGAGGCGGGCCCGCGCGCGCTGCAGTGAGCTGTTGACCGCGGCCGGCGTCGTCTCGAGCAGCTCGGCCACCTCCGCGGCGCTGAACTGGACCACGTCGCGCAGGATGAGCACCGCTCGCTGGCGGGCGGGTAGCTCCTGCATGGCGGTCATCACGGCGAGCCGCAGGCTCTGCCGCGCGGTGACGTCGTCCTCCGGTGTCGGCATCAGCGAGTCCGGGATGGGCTCCAGCCACTCGTGCGCGCCGCCGACCGCGTCGAGGCTGGCGTCCGGGTCGACCGATCCGTCGCCGAGCCCGGCCGGCAGGACGCGGCGGCCCCGGTTCTGCAGGGCCCGCAGGCATGCGGTCGTCGCGATGCGGTAGAGCCACGTTCGCAATGCCGCGCGTTCCTCGAACCGCTGATAGCCGCGCCAGCCGTTGAGGTAGGTCTCCTGGACGAGGTCCTCGGCATCGTGCACCGACCCGAGCATGCGGTAACAGTGCGCGATCAGCTCCGCGCGAAACGGCGCTGCCTGCGCGATGAAATCCTCCCTCGCCGGCATGGCTTCTCCTGTCTCGGCTGCGACCGAACGCTACTCCAATACAGAGACGGCGGGCCGGGGAAATTCATCGGTCCGCGAGCGATGAATCCGCGCACCGCGACGCATCTCAATTAGTGAACGCACACCCCAGTGAGAGCGAGGACGAACATGAACCAGCCCAAGAGCACGGCCGGCCTGGCCGGCACCACGGCCATCGTCACCGGGGCGAGCCGCGGATTCGGCCGCGCGATCGCCGGCGCCCTGGCGGGGGCCGGCGCCCAGGTGGTCGGTGTCGCGCGCACCCGATCCGGTCTCGACGCAGCGCGCGACGAGCTGGGCGACGGCTTCGTCCCGGTCGCCGCCGACGCCGCCGACCCCGCGACGGCGCAGCGGCTCATCGACGAATACCGGCCGCAGACCCTGGTATTGAGCGCCGGTGCGGCGCCCCACATGAGCCCGCTGCAGGAGCAGAGCTGGGACAGCTTCAGCCAGAACTGGAATGTGGATGTGGCGCAAGCCTTTCACTGGTCCCGCCACGCGCTGCGACGTCCGCTGGCGCCGGGCAGCTCGGTGATCGTGATGTCCAGCGGCGCCGCCGTGGCGGGGTCGCCGCTCAGTGGCGGCTACGCGGGGGCGAAGGCGGCGGTCAGGTTCATCGCCAGCTACGCGGCCGTCGAATCGCTGCGGGCCGGGCTCGGGATCCGCTTCGTGTCCGTCCTGCCCCGGCTGACGCCGGCCACCGACCTCGGCGCCCGGGCCGTCGCGGCGTATGCCGAACGGCAAGGGGTCGACGTCGAGGCATTCGTGCGGGCGAGTGGGCCCGCGCTCAGCCCGGAACAGGTCGGCCGGTCGGTCCTGGCGATCGCCGAGGGTGAGCCCGACGGCGGCGAGGCCTACCTGCTCACCTCGACGGGCCTGTCGGCGGTGGCCTGAAGTCAGCGAAACCATAAGGAGGACAACGCCATGAAGACACCACCCATCGTGTCGGCCCAGGACTGGGCCGCCGCGCGCGAACGGCTGCTGGTGAAGGAGAAGGAGGTGATGCGAGCCCACGATGCCCTCGCGGCAGCGCGGCGCCGGATGCCGTGGCTGGCCGTCGACAAGGAGTACGCGTTCGAGGGGCCCGGGGGCAGGGTGAACCTGCTGGAGCTGTTCGCGGGCCGGCGTCAGCTGATCGTGTACCGCGCCTTCTTCTCGCCGGGCGTGGACGGCTGGCCCGACCACGCCTGCCGCGGCTGCTCGATGATCGCCGACCACGTCGGGCACCTCGCCCACCTGAACGCCCGCGACACCACCCTGGTGTTCGCCTCGCGGGCGGCCCAGCCCGACATCGCGCGGCTGAAGGCGCGAATGGGTTGGCAGGTGCCCTGGTTCACGCTGACCGACGATTTCGACGCCGATTTCGGCGTGGACCAATGGCACGGCACCAACGCCTTCATTCACGACGGTGAGCGCGTGTACCGGACGTATTTCATCAACAACCGCGGCGACGAAGCGCTGGGCAACACCTGGAGCTACCTCGACATGACCGCGCTCGGGCGCCAGGAGAATTGGGAGGACTCGCCGGACGGGTACCCGCAGACCCCGCCGTACGAGTGGTGGGAATGGCACGACGCATACGGCGAGCGCGCCCCGTCGCGGTGGTTCGGCGAGCCCGATCCCGACGACCCGAACGACCCGCGTCCGCCGCGCGGCGGCTAAATCGGGTCGAAGCGCATTTGGCTTTTGCGGCCCCGAATAACACGAATGCGCGGTAGCCGTACAACGGCTACGCGCGCAATATTCGGCTGAGTGAATTCGGGCTATAAAATTCGGTGGTTCGCCCTGTTGACGTGGTAGCCCGCCGGGAACGACTTCTCGATGACCTGCAGCTGGTGGTCCACCCTGGACTCGAGCTCGAGGACGACGCAACTGTCGCCGACGGTCTTCGATTCCAGGACTATGTACCGCTGGCCGCAATCCATGATGGGATCACCTGAGTGCAATGTTTCGACGGGCACCAATTCCGGGGTTCCGTTTGATTCCACCCATCACACGCTAGGTCAAACTCGCGGGTGAGGGAATAGTTTCCGGGCGACCCCGGGCGTCACTGCGCCCCAGGCTGCTTGAAGAACACGCTGACGCGAGAGATCCGGCCGTCGTCGGCGCCCTCGAACAGGATGCACTCCGGCCAGACCTTGGTGACCCCGTCGATCTCGAACGCCTCGGTCAGCTCGACGTAGGACAGCCGGGTGTTCACGTGTGAAACCCGCTGCACCTCCAGCCGGTGGCCGGCCAAATTGGTCAGGACCTTGCGCAGGTAGGCGACATAGTGCTGCTTGCCCTCGACGACGTCGCAGAACGGGCCCTCCCGCACCAGGCCTTCGTCGGCGATCGTTGCGGCAAGACCGTCCCAGTCGTGCGCGGCCAGGCACTCCAGATAGCGCTCGACCATTCCCGGCTCGCTCACCCCCACCACAGTAGGCGACCGATCAGCCGCAAAACAGCTTTGCTAAAGCGCCGCGCCGGGCCCGGCGGTGCGGGCGAGAATGGGGCGATGAGCGCACCGAGCCCACCCGATTCGCCGCCCGCCGCCCCGAGTTGCTATCGGCATCCGGGCCGGCCGACGTACGTCCGCTGCAACCGTTGTGAGCGCTACATCTGCGGGGACTGCATGCGCAGCGCCGCGGTCGGTCAGCAGTGCGTGGAGTGCGTGCGGGCGGGCGCCCGGACCATCCGGCAACCGCGGACCCGCTTCGGCGGGCGCCAGCGCACGGACACGCCGGTGCTCACCTACGCCCTGATCGCGATCAACGTGCTGGCCTTCGTGCTGCAGATGGCCTCGGGGAATCTGGAGAAGCAACTCGCGCTGTGGCCGCCGGCGGTCGCCGACGGCCAGTTCTACCGCTTGGTGACGTCGGCGTTCCTGCATTACGGGGCGACGCATCTGCTCTTCAACATGTGGGCCCTGTATGTGGTCGGTCCGCCACTCGAAATGTGGTTGGGCCGCCTGCGTTTCGGCGCGCTCTACGCACTGAGCGGGCTGGGCGGTTCGGTGTTGGTCTATCTGATTTCGCCGCTCGACACGGCGACGGCGGGCGCCTCGGGTGCCATCTTCGGTTTGTTCGGCGCCACCTTCGTGGTAGGCAAGCGGCTGGCCTTCGACATCCGCTGGGTGGTGGCGGTGATCGCGATCAACCTGGTCTTCACCTTCCTGGTGCCGTTGATCAGTTCGCAACGCATCAGCTGGCAGGCGCACCTGGGTGGGTTGGTCACTGGTGCGCTGGTCGCCGCGGCCTACGTTTATCCGCCAAGGGAGCGCCGCAACGCGATCCAGGCCGCGGTGACGGTCATCGTTTCGATGGTGTTCGCCGTGCTGGTCTGGTGGCGCACGGGCCAGCTGCTCGCGGAGTTCTCCGCATGAGCTGGTGGCTCGCCCACGCCGAACACACGCTGACCGAGGACGTGCCCGCACCCCCGGCAGAGGTCCGCGACTTCTATGTGGACCTGGGCAACATCAAACTCGTCCACCCACTGATCGTGTCCGTGGAGTCGTTGTCACACAGCCAAACCCCGGACGGTGTCGTCCACAGCTACCGCGTGCGGGACCGGATCCCGTTGGGGCCGTTCACCCTCAACAACACCTACCGGGCGAGGGTGTGGGTGCCGGTGTCCGGTGACGTGCTGACCGAGGCCGACCAGTCCCCGGGGGTCCACCTGCGCGGGACGGTCAGCTTCGAGCCCATCCCGGCGGGCACGCGGGTCACCGAACGCATCCGGATAGCCGCGCCCCGGCCGCTGGCCCGGATCACCACACGCGAAGCGGTCAAGGCGCACGTTGCGATGCTGGCCGGTATCCGCCGCCGCTTCGAGGACGGATGAGCGGCGCGGCTTCCACCCCGAGCTTCACCGGTCCGCGAAGTCGATGATTCCGCGAATGTTGCGGCCCTCACGCAGGTCCACGAACGCCTCGTTGATCTGCTCCAGCCGGTAGTGGCGGGTGACCAGCTCGTCGAGTTTCAATGCGCCCGCCTGATACATCGACAACAGCAACGGCACGCTCGTGCGCGGATTCATCCCGCCGTAGAGCGCTCCCTTGAGTTGTTTGGAGGACAGCACCATCTCCTGCAAGATCAGCGGAACCACAGGCTCGGTATAGGGGGTGATGCCGGTGACCACGCATGTCCCGCCCTTGCGAAGCAGCCTCATGGCCAACGGGATCAAGTCCACGTGCACAACGCCGGCGGTCACGATGACGCGGTCGGCCATCACGCCGGCGGTGATGTCGGCCACCAGCGGTATCGACTCCTCGGCGGAGACGGCACTGTGTGTGGCGCCGAAGATCTTGGCCGAATCCCGCTTGGAATCAACCGGATCCACTGCAACGACATAGGTTGCGCCGGCCGCGCGGGCCCCTTGCAGCGCATTCATTCCGACACCACCGGTACCGATGACGACGACCGTGTCACCGGGCTCGGTGCCCGCCGAAATCGTTGCGGAGCCCCAGCCGGTGCTGACTCCGCACGACACGAGTGAGGCGGCGTGAAAGGGGATCGCGTCGTCGATCTTGATGACGGACCTTTCCGTCAGCACCGCATATTCGGCGAATGTGCCGAGTTGACCGTAAGCCATCAGGTTTTCGTCGCCGAGATGCCGCCGGCACGTTCCGTCGGTGGGCATCTCCCTCGAGAACAAACTCGCGCCGGCGTCACAGATGTAGCTCTGACCGTTCACGCAGAACCGGCAATTGCCGCACGCGGGAATGAACGACATCGCGACGCGGTCCCCGGGCTGCACCGTCGTGACGCCCGGCCCGATCTCTTCGATGACACCCGCGCCCTCGTGCCCACCGAGCATCGGGAACCAGTCCGGCTCAGGGATACCGGTGGAGGCCCGCACCTCGGGGGTGGGCAACACGTCGCCGGTGACGAGGTGATCGTCGGAGTGGCAGATGCCGGCAACGGCCATCCGTACCAGGACTTCACCGGCGTGGGGCGGATCGAGATCGACCTCGCGGACCTCCCAGTCCTCACCGACCCCGCGCAGCACTGCGGCACGACACTTCATTGCGACCTCCTTGGCAGATTCACCGCGCGATCCACTCCGACGTCAACGCGAACTCCGACAGATACTTCGTCGAACTCCATCCGCCGTCGACGACGATCGTTTGGCCGTTGATGAAACTTCCGCCCGGCGAACACAGGAAGGCGACGGTGCTGGCGATGTCGTCGATGCGGCCCAACCGCTGATGCGGGGTCATCTCGGTGTTGATCTTGCGGAATCGCTCATCCTGCAAGCGCTTCTCGACCATCGGCGTGACCGTCACCCCCGGCGCGACGGCGTTGCAGCGGATTCCGGACGCGCCGTACTGGCAGGCGATGTGCGTGGTCAGCGCGGTCAGCCCGCCCTTGGCGGCGGAGTAGGCGCCGCCGCGCAGGCCACCGATCACCGCGAAAGTCGATGTGACATTGATGATTGCCGACCCGGGCGCCATGTGGGGCAGCACCTCGCGCGCGAGCCGAAACGGTGCCCGCAGCATCAAATCCAGGAAGTAGTCGAGGGTCTCGTCGTCGGTTTCGTGCAGCGGCTTGGGGCTGCCCACCCCGGCGTTGTTGATCAGGAAGTCGATGTGACCCCATCGATCGACCGCGAGGTCCACGATGCGTCGCGGCGCGTCGTCGTCGGTCAGGTCTACCGCAAGTGTCGCAACGCGATCCGGATCGTTGATGACCTTTTCCAGCTCGGCCAGCCGATCGCGGTCGCGGCCCGTGCCCACGACCGCCATGCCCATCTCGGCGAGCTTGGCGGCGCATCCCAAGCCGATACCGCTGCTCGCTCCCGTGACGATTGCGACCTGCATATCACCCATCCCGTGTCTGCGCCGGTGTTAAAGCCGCTCGGATCCGATGTTTGAGTACCTTGCCCGCGTCATTCTTCGGCAGGGCATCCCAGATCACGACCTGTTCGGGTGCCTTGAATTTGGCAACGCCCTTGCTCACCAGCAGCGCAAGCAGGCTCGCGACGTCCGGGCTCGCCGCACCCGCGGGGACGATCACGGCACAGGCCCGCTCTCCGGTGCGCTCGTCGGGCAGGCCGACGACCGCGATTTCGGCGATGTCCGGATGGTCGGCCAGCAGGTCCTCGACCTCCTTGGCCGAGATGTTCTCGCCACTGCGGATGATGACGTCCTTGGCCCGGCCGGTCACGACGAGGTACTGGCCATCGACCCAGCGCCCCAGGTCGCCGGTGCGGAAAAAGCCTGCGGCGTCGAAAGAGTCGGCGCCGTCCTCGGGGTGACGGTAACCCAGCAGCATCTGGGGGCCGCGCACACAGATCTCTGCGTCCCCGGCGGGGGCGGCGTCGTGCGCGACGAGCTTGATCTCGGCGATTCCCGGCCTGCCGTCGGTGTCCGCCGCGGAACTGGCTTCGTCCGGCCGCGGTGCGCCGACGGTCGCGACGGGCACTTCGGTGCAGCCGTAGACGCGGGTGACCACCGCATGCTCGAAATACTTCGCGGCGCGGCGGATCAGCGACGGCGATACCGACGCGCCGCCGCAGATGAACACCTTCAAGTTGGGCAGACGGGTGGCGGCGCGCTCGGCAGCGGACAGCAGCTGCTGCAGAAACGGTGTGGCCCCGGCCATGTGGGTGCACCGTTCGGAGTTCATCAATGCGACCGCCTCCGACGCCTCCCATCGGTCCATGAGCACCGCGGTGGTGCCCAACAACAGCGGGCACTCGAACGCGTATATCGAGCCGCCGATATGGGCGACCGGCGACGGGACCAGGAACGTGTCGCCCGGGGCGATCATCCAGTGGTCACGGAGCTGACAGATCAGGGCGTGTATCGAATTATGCGTGTGCAGAATCCCTTTCGGGCGGCTGGTGGTGCCGGATGTGTAGAGGATCATCCGCACGGAGTCGGGATCCAACGCCGGAAGCGGCGCGGCGTCCGGCGGCGGCTGCAGCAGGGCCCGGTAGGGTATGTGCGAATCGGCTTGCCTGGTTTCAGGGCCGCGCAGCACCACCACCGCCGGCGCCGGGCTCATCGCGGCCGTCACGCGTTCGAGCATCGCCGCGTAGTCGTGCCCGCCGTATTGCTGCGGAACGAAAATCATTGCGGTATCGGCGTCTTCGAGAATGAAGCGCAGGTCGTGGTCGCGCAGCGACGGCAGGATCGGGTTCACCACCATTCCGGCCAGTGTCGCAGCCAGATAGATGACGGCGGATTCGTGCCAGTTCGGCAGCATGAACGACACGACGCTGCCCGCCGGCATCCGCGCCACCAAAGCGGTGGCCAGCGCGCCGGCCTGTGCGTACAGCGTGGCGCAATCCAGCCGGAATTCCTTGTCGACCACGAGGGTCCGCCCGGGCGACCGCTCTGCGGCCGTGCGCAGCGAATCCGCCAGCGTGGTGTGCACCCACAGCCCGCGCCGATACGCGTCCGACGCATGGGCCGTGTCCTGCGGTGCCCGGGTGATCACCACGACCTCATCTCGGGTGGCCTTGCCCGTCCACGCGACGCATGGTCATCGCGTACCGAAACCCCGACGACAGGTGGGTGTTGATCGTCACCTGGGCCACCTCGCCGTCGGAGGTCGTGTAGGTGCGCCGCATCTGCAGCGCGGCCGTCCCCGGTTGGGCGCCGAGGCCGTCGGCAAGCTCCGGCGAGAGCAGGACGGCGGCGATCTCCTGGTGCAACTGGGCGACGCTCACCCCGAACAGATCCTCGATCAACGGAAATATCGGACCGGCATGGCGTTGCAGCAGCCTGCCGACCGCGGCGAAACTCCGGCTGATGTAGTACTCCGTTCGGCATATCGGCACCGACGCGCCGTCGGCTTGCCGGTAGCCGCGGACCGACAGCCACTGGGTGCCGACCTCGAGCCCGGTCCGTGCGGCCAGGTCGTCGTCGATCGTCACCATCGCGTTGGATTCGATCGTCAGCTGCGCGCCGGCCGCGAACGCCAGCAGGTCGTCAATCGACATCGCATCTTGGGCATAGGAACTCGACGCCGGCCGGGGCACCACCCGGGTGCCCGCCCGCGGCCGGGACGCGACCAGGTTGTCTTCGCGCAGCCGGCGCAGCGCCTCGCGGACGGTGTAGCGGCTCACCGCGAAGCGCTCGCACAGCTGGTGCTCGGTCGGCAGCTGCGAGCCCACCGGATAAACCCCGTCGACGATCTCCTTACGCAGGGTGCGCGCAATCTGCAGGTAGCGGTGATCGCCCGCGATGGCCGGCGCCATCAGCCGCCGTCCCGTGTCGGGCGCAGGGCCAGCACGCTGCCCTCGCCGTCGGCCGAGACGTACAGCGTCCCGTCGGCCGCGGCGGCGATGCCGGCGAAGGGGCCCTGCGGTCCGGAGAACGGTGGCATCCCGCGCAGCGGCTTCGGCGTCACACCCGGCGGGGGACCGACCGGCAGCCCGGACGCGATCGTGTGGCGCGTATTGCTGGTCAGATCGAAACCGATCAGCTCCTTGGCGCCGGCGTCCACGATGTAGAGCACGCCGCCGTGGACCAGAATGCCTTGCGGGCGGTGCAGATCCGGGACAACCGTGTCGGCCCCCGACCGGTGCACCCGGATCACCCGTCCGGCTCCGGCCTCGGCGACCAGACACGCCCCGTCGGCATCGATCGCCACGCCGACCGGCTCACACAGATCGCGCGCCAGCACCTCGAACCCGCCCGACTTCAGCGACAACACCCTTCCGGTGCCCAACTCCGCGACGACCACACCGCCGGGACTCACGGCGACACCGTAGAGCTGGTCGAAACCGTCCGCCAGCACGTCGCTTTCGCTCGCCTCCGGCCGGTAGCGGCTCACCTGACCACCGGAGGTCGTGACGATGAACTCTCCGGGTCCGCTCGTCGCGACGCCGCGCAGGAATCCCGGATAGCCGGGGCTGAACAGCATTCCAGCGGTGTGCAGGGAGCCATCAGGCAGCGCGACGTAGAAGTACGTGCCGTCGGCGACGTAGAGCCGCCCGTCGTGGCCGACCGCCAGGTCCATCGGCCAGTTGAGTCCGCCCGCCAACACGGATCGCGCGGTGCCGTCCGGCGATAACTGGGTGATCTCGCCGGTGAAGTTGGAGACGAACAGCTGATCGCCGACGAAAGTGCAATTGTCCAGCCCCGGATTCAACTGGGCGAGCACCCGCCGTTCGCCACTGCGAGGGTCGATGCGCAGTACC
Organism: Mycobacterium seoulense; assembly: GCF_010731595.1. Classification (NCBI taxonomy): domain Bacteria; kingdom Bacillati; phylum Actinomycetota; class Actinomycetes; order Mycobacteriales; family Mycobacteriaceae; genus Mycobacterium; species Mycobacterium seoulense. The sequence goes on from NZ_AP022582.1 coordinate 4,439,990, forward strand.
TGCCCGCTTGCCACTTGCGTCGAGACGATGTAGCCCTGCGCGTCGAATTTGACCGAGTCGGGCACACCGAGGTCGCCCGCGACACGCTGCGGGTCTCCGCCGTCCGGGTCGACGCGCCAAATCTCGTTGGCGCCCATCACCGGGAAGTACAACAGGCCGTCCGGCCCGACTTCCATCGCGTTCGGTGAAGGCACGTTCTCCACGAGCACCGTTGGTGGCCCGCCCGCCAGGTGGAATTCCATCAGCCGGCCACCCTCACGGCATTCGCCGACGAACAACCGGCCTTGATGGAAGGTGATGCCGTTGGCCGACGGAACGTCGTCGCGCAACACCTTCGTTCGACCGCTGGTGTCGAGCACGCTGACCCGGCCGTCCATCACCTCGGTGGCGTACAGGTTGCCGCTCGCGTCGAACGCGATGTCGTCGGGCGCCACGATGTCGCCGCCCCTGGGGCTGGTCGTCACCAGTTCACCGGTGCGGGGATCCAGCGCGCTGATCTGGCTGCCGGTCACCTGGGCGATGTAGATGCGACCGTCCGGGCCGGTGCGCAAACCGTTGGCGCCGAACAGGCGACTGGGCGCGGTGACCCGCTCGAGGTCCCAGCCCGGTGCGACATCGATCGGGGGCGCCCCATTCGATGGGGCGTACCGCGAGGGCTGCGTGGAGATGGCCCGCGAAATGGACATGCTCGCCGAGGTCCTTCCGTCAGCCGGTTGGGCTGGACGTTATCAACTCCTACTAGTCCAGACAATAGCTACGAAAGCCACGCGGATGGACCTTGACAGCGAACTCCACCGATCGGAATAGTGTTCTCCAAACGGCAGAATGAGATATTTTGTCCGGACAAAGCGGAGAGTAGGTCTCGAACGTCGACCACGTTCGAGGCAGGGAAAGCAGGTCATGGACGATCTCCTCGCGCTCGACGGTCGCGTCGTGGTCGTTTCCGGCGCCGGCGGGGGCGGCATCGGCACGACAGTTGCCGCCATGACCGCCCGGGCCGGAGCCACGGTGATCGCGGTGAGCCGGTCGAAGGACAACCTCGACGAGCACATCGCTCCGCTGGCAGGGCAGGGGCTGGCCGTGGTGGCGGTCGCGGCCGACGCATCAACCGACGAGGGCATCGCCGCGGTGATCGACCAGGCGCGACGGGCCGAGGGCACCCTCTACGGTCTCGTCAACGTCGCCGGCGGTGCCGAGCCGTCCACCTGGATGCCGTCGACCCGGGTGACGCGCAGCGACTGGCGCAAGATCTTCGCCGACAACCTCGAAACGGCGTTCTTCATGAGCCAGGCCGTGGCGAGTGAACTCGTCGCGCAGGGACAGCCGGGATCGATCGTGTCGATCTCCTCGATCAGCGGCATGAACACCGCGCCGTTTCACATCGCCTACGGGACGGCCAAGGCGGCGATCGCGGCGATGACCCGGACCATGGCCCTCGAGTTGGCGCTGGCGGGAATCCGGGTCAATGCCGTGGCGCCCGGCGTCACCGAGACGGCCGCCTCGCGGACCTACGTGGGCGAGGACCCCGAGCGGGACCGGCAGGCGATCGCGATGGGACGGCGTGGGCGACCCGAGGAGCAGGCCGGCGCCGTCCTCTTCCTGCTCTCGGAGATGTCGAGCTACATCACCGGCCAGACGCTGCTCGTCGACGGCGGCCTGGACCTCAAGTGGAGCCACCTCGGACCCGACAACACGTCGCTGTTCTTGCATGACGAATCCTTCCGCACGGCGATCAGGAGGATGTGATGACCGATCTGGCCAAGGGCGTGAATACCGCAGCGGCCGAGGAACTGTCGAAACCGATGACGATCGGCGTCGAGGCCTACATCTCCGAGGACTACGCCCGCGCCGAGCGGGACAAGCTGTGGCGCAGGGTCTGGCAGCAGGTCGGCCGCGTCGAGGAGTTGCCCGACGTCGGCAGTTACCTGACTTACGACATTCTCGACGACTCGATCATCGTGGTGCGCACCGGCGATCACGAGTTTCACGCGCACCACAACGTGTGCATGCACCGCGGCCGCCGGCTGATCGACACACCCGAGGGCGCCAAGAATGCCTGCGGGCGCACCCGAAAGTCGTTCGTCTGCGGATTCCACGGCTGGACTTACGGTTTGGACGGCGCATGCACTCACATCCGCGAACAACAGGACTGGCAGGAGGCGCTCACACCGGACAACACCCACCTCCGACCGGTCAGGGTCGACACCTGGGGCGGCTGGTTGTGGATCAACATGGACCCCGACTGCGAACCGCTGGCCGATTACCTGTTCCCCGCCGCGAAGATCCTCGACCCGTTCGGCCTGGAGAACATGCGCTACAAATGGCGCAAGTGGCTGTCCTTCGACTGCAACTGGAAGGTCGCCCTGGAGGCCTTCAACGAGACCTACCACGTCTACACCACGCACCCCGAGTTCAATAAGTTCGGCGAATTCAAGGGCTGGGCCAAGGTGCAGGGCAGGCACAGCAACATCGGTTATGACGCCCCGGACGATCTCGCGGCGACCAAGTCCAAGATCCGTCTCGGAACCGGCGCCGATCCCCGCGTGTCAACCGCGCAGATGCAGATCTACACGATGGAGGAAACCAACACCTCCACCACAGAGACACTGGTGAACGCCGCCAAGCGGTTGGTCGACGAACTGCCCGAGGGCACACCGGCCGACAAGGTCCTCGAGCACTGGCTGGCATCCGCGCGCCGCGACGACGAAGCCCGCGGCGTGATCTGGCCGACGATTCCGTCCGACATCCTCGGCCAGGCGGGCACCGCGTGGCAGATCTTCCCGAACTTCCAGATCGGTCAAGGTTTGACGGTGGCGCTGTGCTACAGCGCACGTCCGGACCCTGGCTACAACCCGGACAAGTGCATCTTCGAGGTTTCGGTCTTCGAGCTCTACCCGAAAGGTGAAGAACCACAGACAGAGTGGGAGTACACGCCGGTAGGTGACCCCAGGTGGCGGTCGGTACTACCGCAGGACTTTTCCAACATGGCCGCCGTGCAGCAGGGCATGAAGTCCCTCGGCTTCCCGGGAACCAAGCCCAATCCGTACCGCGAGCGCAGCACCGTCAATCTGCACCATCAACTGTCGAAATACATGGGTGTCGGTGAGCCCCGAGAACTTTGTGGTGAGGAGCCCCCGCTGGCATGACCGGGTACCCAGACGAGTGCGGACCGACGCAGACGCCCGATGACATCGACATCGAGGCGCTGCGTGAGAAGTACCGGCAGGAACGCGAGAAGCGCCTGCGCAAAGAGGGTTCCAAACAGTACATCGAGCTCGAGGACGATTTCGCCGGCTACTACGAGGTCGACCCGTATACGCCGGTGATACCTCGAGAACCGATCAACGAGGACATCGACGTCGCGGTACTCGGCGGCGGCTTCGGCGGCCTGCTGTCGGCGGCCCACCTGAAGAAGGCGGGCGTCGATGATGTGCGGATCATCGAGCTCGGCGGCGACTTCGGCGGCGTCTGGTATTGGAACCGGTATCCCGGCATCCAATGCGACAACGAATCCTACTGCTATATACCGCTTCTCGAAGAGCTCGATTTCATGCCGTCGAAGAAGTTCGCCGACGGTGCGGAGATCTACCAGCACTGCCGCAACATCGGCAAGCATTTCGGCCTCTACGACTCTGCGATCTTCTCCACTCAGGTGCGCGAGCTGCGCTGGGACCAGGAGATCAAGCGCTGGCGGATCAGCACCAACCGCGACGACGACATCCGCGCCCGGTTCGTGGTGCTGGCGTCGGGGCCCTTCCACCGGCCGAAATTGCCCGGCATCCCGGACATCAAAGTGTATGGCGGACACAGCTTTCATTCGTCGCGGTGGGATTATGACTACACCGGAGGCGACGCCACCGGGGGGTTGCACAAGCTGGCGGACAAGCGCGTCGCGGTGGTCGGCACGGGTGCCACGGGTATCCAGATCGTGCCCTTCCTCGCGCGCGACGCCCGACATCTCTACGTGTTCCAGCGCACCCCTTCGACCGTCGACGCGCGCAACAACAAACCGACCGATCCGGAATGGGTCAAGACGCTGCGGCCGGGCTGGCAGCGGGAGCGCCAGCGCAACTTCCACTCGTGGACGTTCGAGGGCATGGCACTGGGCCAGCCGGATCTGGTGTGCGACTTCTGGACCGAGCTCGGGCGCAACACCGCGGCACGGGTACTCGCCCTGGACGACCCCGCGTCGCTGACCCCCGAGCAGTTCATGGCGATCCGGGAGGAAGAGGACTACAAGATCATGGAGCGGCTCCGGCGCCGCATCGACAGCCTGATCAACGATGAGGCGACCGCCGAAGCGCTCAAGCCTTATTACCGCTTCCTGTGTAAGCGCCCCTGCTCCAACGACGATTATCTGGCGAGTTTCAACCGTCCGAATGTGACACTGGTCGACGTGTCCTCGAGCAAGGGCGTCGAGCGGGCCACCGAAAAGGGTTTGGTCGCAAACGGTGTCGAGTACGAGGTCGACTGCATCATCTACGCCAGTGGCTTCGAGATCACCACCGAGATCAGCCGCCGCTACTCGATAGAGACGATCGAAGGCCGCGACGGACTGTCCCTGTTCGACTACTGGCACGACGGATACCAGACGCTGCACGGGATGACCAGCCGTGGCTTCCCGAACCAGTTCTATACCGGTTTCACCCAGGTCGGCATTTCTGCGAACATCGCCGCCAACTATGAGCTGCAAGGCGAGCACATCGCCTACATCATCGCCGAAGCGTTGAGACGGGGCGCGACCACGGTGGAGCCGAGCGAGGCGGCGCAGCGACAGTGGTGCTCGACGATCCGGGAAACCGCGGTCGACAATTCGGCGTTCGACGCCCAGTGCACGCCGGGCTATTACAACAACGAAGGCGGCGGCGGGGGAGAAGGAATCCGGTCGCACCTGGGCGAGCCCTACGGTCCCGGCTTCTACGCCTTCGAAGAGTTGTTGCAGGTGTGGCGCGACAGGGGCGAGCTGGAAGGGTTGGTGCTCGGCACTTGAGCGAAGCCCACTCAGCGCTACTGCGATTCGACGACCGCGTTGCCGTGGTGACGGGAGCCGGCCGCGGATTGGGCCGTGCGTACGCGCGACTGCTGGCCTCGCGCGGGGCGAAGGTGGTCGTCAACGACGCCGGCGGCGGGATCGACGGCGAAGGGGCCGATGCCGGTCCGGCCGAGGAGGTGGTCGGCGAGATCACGGCGGCCGGGGGCCAGGCTGTCGCGTGTGGCGCGTCGGTGGCGACCCGCGAAGGCGGCGAGGCGATCATCCGGACCGCGCTCGAGCACTACGGCGGCATCGACATCTTGATTCACAACGCCGGAAACGTCCGCCGTGGCTCGCTGAAGGAGATGAGCTACGAGGACTTCGACGCCGTGCTCGGCGTGCATTTGCGTGGCGCGTTCCACGTGCTGCGGCCGGCGTTTCCGCTGATGTGCGAGGCGGGATACGGGCGCATCGTGCTGACGTCGTCGATCGGCGGCCTGTACGGAAACCAGGGCGTGGCCAACTACGCGGCCGCCAAGGCGGGCGTGATCGGGTTGTCCAATGTCGCGGCGCTCGAAGGCGCCGCAGACGGTGTGCGGTGCAATGTGATCGTGCCCGCCGCGGTGACGCGGATGGCCGCCGGCATCGATACTTCGGCGTACCCGCCGATGGGTCCGGAACTCGTCGCACCCGTCGTGGGCTGGCTTGCGCACGAATCCTGTTCGGTGACCGGTGAATTGTTCATCGCGCTGGCGGGTCGCGTCGCGCGGGCAGTCATCGCGGAGAGTCCCGGCGTCTGCCGGTCGTCGTGGACGGTCGAGGACGTCGGCAGCCATTTGGATGCGATCCGATACCTCGAGGCGCCACTGATTTTTCCGGTCGTCCCGGACGGACATGACCAGCACATCCGCTACAGCTTCGAGCTGGCTCAGAGGTCTAACGAACTACATGGCTCGAACGATCAGGGAGCGCTCCATGGCTAGCCCGACGGGCCCGATGGCCGGTGTGCGCGTGATTGATCTCACCGCGATGGTGATGGGACCGTACTGCACGCAGATCATGGCCGACATGGGCGCCGACGTGATCAAAGTCGAGCCCCCGCAAGGGGATAACACCCGCTACATCTCGGTTGGCCCGGCGCCCGGCATGAGCGGGGTATTCGTCAATGTCAACCGCGGCAAGCGCAGCATCGTGCTGGACCTGCGGACCGACGCCGGAACGCGTGCGTTGCACGCCCTCGTTGAGACCGCCGACGTGTTCATCCACTCGATGCGCGCCAAGGCGATCGCCAAGCTCGGCTTCGGCTACGACGACGTCGCCGCACGGAATCCCGCGATCATCTACACCAATTGCTACGGGTACGGGCGACGCGGGCCCGATCGCGACCGCCCCGCCTACGACGACACGATTCAAGCCGAGTGCGGGTTGCCGGCAGTGCAGCAGCAGTTGACCGGCGAGGCCGATTACGTCGGCACCATCATGGCCGACAAGATCGCCGGGCTGACGGCGCTGTACGCGACGACGATGGCGTTGTTTCACCGCGAGCGCACGGGCCAGGGACAAGAGGTCGAGGTCGCCATGTTCGAAACCATGGCCTCGTTCATGCTCGTCGAACACGCCAACGGCGCCCTGTTCGACCCGCCGCTGGGGCCCGCGGTGTACCCGCGCACCGTGGCGCCCAACCGGCGCCCGTACCGCACCAGCGACGGCTACATCTCCGCGTTGATCTATAACGACAAGCATTGGCACGCCTTCATGACGGCCGTGCAGCCACCGTGGGCCAGCGACCTGTACTCGACGCTGGAACAGCGCGCCAGCGAAATCGACACCGTGTACGGGCTGGTGGCCGAGACGATGAAGGAGCGGACCACCGCCGAGTGGCTGGCGCTGCTGCGGGAACTGGAGATACCGGCCGCGCCACTGAACACTCCCGGGGAACTATTCGACGATCCGCATCTCAACGCCGTCGGCATGTTCGAGACGGTGGACACCCCGCACGGACCGGTGCGCTTCCCGGGCGTACCCACGTGGTTCTCGCGGACGCCGGGTCGCGTCGCGGGGCCGGCGCCAGAGCTCGGCGCCCACACCCGCGAAATCCTCGACGAGCTGGGCTTGACCGTCGACATGGGTCCGGTGTCCGGTTCGGGCTAGCGCCTACTCAACGAAACGTCATGCAACTGAAGGAGTTCCCGACCATGCCCGTCCCCGTCTACAAACGCATTCTCGACCTGTTCGAGGCCGAGGGCGTGAACACGCTGTTCGGCATCCCGGACCCGAACTTCGTGCACATGTTCGCCGAGGCCGACGCTCGCGGGTGGTCGGTGGTCGCGCCGCACCACGAACTCAGCGCGGGATTCATGGCCGAGGCGGCGTCACGGATGACGGGTAAGCCCGGCCTGTGCATCGGCACGCTCGGTCCGGGCATGGCCAACATGGCCGGTGCGATCCAGTGCGCGCTCGTGGAGAACTCGCCGGTGATCTTCCTCGGCGGCCAGCGCGCCCGCATCACCGAGCGCCGGGTCCGGCGCGGACGCATCCAGTTCGTCCAGCAGGAGCCGCTTGTCGCGCCGTCCGTCAAGTACAGCGCATCCATCGAGTACGCCGACCAGACCGACGAGATCATCCACGAGGCGATCCGCCGGGCCATGTCCGGCACCCCGGGCCCGGCCTACATCGAGTACCCGTCGCACGTCATTCTCGAGGAGCTCGACGTGGCGGACCCGCTGCCGCCCAACCGGTACCGGCTCGTCAACCAGACCGCGGGTGAGCGCGAGGTGGCCGAGGCGGCGAAGCTGATCCGGGCGGCGGAGAGCCCGATCCTGTTGGTCGGGCACGGGGTGCACACCTCGCGCACCGGTGCGGCGGTCCGGGAGCTGGCCGACCTCATGGCCTGCCCGGTGATCCAGACCTCCGGCGGCACGTCGTTCATAAGCGGTCTCGAGGACCGCACCTTCGCCTACGGATTCTCGCCGGCGGCCGTCGAGGCGGTGGTGAAGTCCGATCTGTGCGTCGCGCTCGGCACGGAGCTCGGCGAACCGAGCCACTACGGCAGGACCCGCCACTGGGCCGAGAACGACGCAAAACGGAAATGGGTTCTGGTCGAACAGGATCCGATGGCCATCGGCGTCAACCGCCCCATTGACATCCCCCTGGTCGGTGACCTTCGTGGCGTGGTGCCCCAGCTGGTGGAAGCGTTGCGGGACACCCCGCGAAAGGCATCGGTCGATCTCGAACGCTGGATCAAGGCTGACGCGGCGGAGCTGGCGCAGCTCGCCGAGAACGCGCCGACGGGCCGGACCCCGGTACATCCGGCGCGGTTCGTCGTCGAGGCCACTCGGGCTTTTCCGAAGGACGGCATCATGGTCCGTGACGGCGGCGCGACCGTCATCTTCGGTTGGACCTATTCGCAGGCCAAGCCGCGCGACGTCATTTGGAACCAGAACTTCGGCCATCTCGGCACCGGCCTGCCGTACGCGGTCGGAGCGTCGGTGGCCGAGGGCGGTAAGCGCCCGGTGATGCTGCTGACCAGCGATTCAGCGTTCCTCTTCCACATCGCCGAGTTGGAAACCGCTGCGCGGCAGAAACTTCCGCTGGTGTGCGTGGTGGGTGTCGACCACCAGTGGGGCCTCGAGGTGGGCGTCTACAAACGCACCTTCGCCCAGCCGTCGCCGCAGCCCGGCGTGCACTGGAGCAAGGACGTCCGGCTCGACAAGGTCGCCGAGGGCTTCGGCTGCCACGGCGAGTACGTCGAGAAGGAGGACGAGATCGGCCCGGCGATCCAGCGGGCCTACGCTAGCGGCAAGACCGCCGTCGTGCACGTGTGCATCGACCCGAAGGCCAACTCCGAGGAGATGCCCAAGTACGACGAATTCCGCACCTGGTACGCCGAAGGCACCCAATAAGCAATAAGGAGTAGTCATGCGCGAATGCCTCAAGTTCTACATCGACGGGCGCTGGGTAGACCCGGTGCGGCCCAACACCTTCGACGTCGAGAACCCGGCGACCGAGCAGGTCTCGGGGAAGATCTCGCTCGGCTCGGCCGCCGACGTCGACGCGGCGGTCAACGCCGCCCGGCGAGCCTTCGCCGGTTGGTCGCAGAGCACCCGCGAACAGCGCCTGGATCTACTGGAGGCGATCCTCGCCGAATACGGCAGGCGTGCGGACGATCTCGCTGACGCGGTCACCGAGGAGATGGGCGCGCCGCCCTCGCTGGCCGCGGGCCCGCAGGTTCAACTGGGGCTCGGTCACCTGGTGACTGCGATCGACGTGCTGAAGAACTTCCCGTTCTCCGAACAGCACGGGGCGACCCTGATCTCCAAGGAGCCGATCGGCGTCTGCGGGCTGATCACGCCGTGGAACTGGCCGCTGAACCAGATCGCTGTCAAGGTATACCCCGCGCTGGCCACGGGCTGCACGATGATCCTGAAACCGTCTGAGGTCGCACCGTATTCGGCCTACATCTTCACCGAGATTCTGGACGCCGCGGGTGTGCCGGCGGGTGTCTACAACCTTGTCAACGGTGACGGGCCCGGCGTCGGCGTCGCGTTGGCGAGCCATCCCGACGTCGACATGGTCTCCTTCACCGGATCCACGCGCGCCGGGGTCGAGGTCGCCAAGAACGCCGCGCCGACGGTGAAGCGGGTGACACAGGAGCTCGGCGGCAAGAGCCCCAACATCGTGCTCGACGACGCGGGCTTTGCCGACAGCGTTCGCGCCGGCGTGCTCAACATGATGCCCAATTCCGGGCAGAGTTGTAACGCGCCGTCGCGCATGCTGGTCCCGAATACGCGGATGGCCGAGGCCATCGACATCGCGCGTGGGGTGGCCGAACAGGTCAAGGTGGGTAGCCCGGGCGACAAGACCGCGCTCGGACCGGTGGCGTCGAGAGCGCAATTCGAGAAGGTGCAGCGCCTGATCCAGCAGGGCGTCGATGAGGGCGCGACCGTCGTCGCCGGCGGCCCCGGCCGCCCGGCCGGGCTGAACACGGGGTACTACGTCAAGCCGACCGTCTTCGCCCATGTCACCAATGACATGACGATCGCGCGCGAGGAGATCTTCGGTCCGGTGCTGTGCATCCTCGGCTATGACGACATCGACCAGGCCGTGCAGATCGCCAACGACACCGATTACGGTCTGGCCGGCTATGTGTCGGGCGCCGACCTCGACAAGGCACGGGAGGTGGCCCGCAAGATCCGCGCGGGTTGGGTGACGATCAACCATGCGTTCGACATGAACGCGGCGTTCGGCGGCTACAAGCACAGTGGCAACGGCCGAGAGTGGAGCGAGTTCGGGTTCCACGAATACTTGGAGGTCAAGAGCACCCTGGGCTACGCGCCCTGAAAGGCCGCGCCTTGAAGCGCTTGCCCTCGCGTGTCTTCTGCTGAATCCGGCTGCGTCGCAATTAGGCTTGCTCCGATCACGAGGAGGGGCAGCGACGTATCGGCATCAACTTTGGCGCCGGGCGACAGGTCGGTCAGGGCGCGTTAACAGCGGAAACTGAACCGGGCGGGAGGCATCCCGCGCCGGCTCGTCGTGCACCGCGGCCACGTTGGGTTGCCCCCGTGCGCCGGGCCGGACGCGTGGCGATCTGGGATAAACCCGAACGGCGCAGGGGGATTCCGGCGCTCGACGGTTTGCGCGCGATTGCGGTCGCGCTGGTGCTGGTCGGCCACGGCGGCATCCCCGGGGTGGGTGGCGGATTCGTCGGCGTGGACGTCTTCTTTGTGTTGAGCGGATTCCTGATCACCTCGCTGCTGCTGGACGAGCTGGGACGCACCGGCCGCATCGAGCTGACCGGCTTCTGGATTCGCCGCGCGCGCCGGCTGTTGCCGGCGCTGGTTCTGATGGTGCTCACGGTGGCCGCGGCCCGCCAACTTCTTCCCGACCGGTCCCTCACCGGCCTGCGCGACGACGCGATCGCGGCGTTCGTGTGGATGGCGAACTGGCGCTTCGTCGCCCAGAAGACCGACTACTTCACGCAGGGCGCCCCACCCTCGCCGCTGCAGCACACCTGGTCACTCGGGGTGGAGGAGCAGTACTACTTCGTGTGGCCGGTGCTGCTGATCACGGTGACCCTGCTGTTGGCCGCGCGCGCAAGGCGCCGCCTCACCCGGGCCACCGTCGGCGGTGTCCGGTTCGCGACCTTCGTCATCGCCACGGTGGGGGTCCTGGCGTCGGCCGCGATCGCCATGGTGGTGGTGTCCGACAGCACGCGCGACCGCGTCTATTTCGGCACCGACACCCGCGCGCAGGCGCTGCTGACCGGCGCCGCGGCGGCCGCCCTGCTGGTTCGCGACTGGCCATCGCTGAACCGCGGCTGGTGCCTGATCCGAACCCGCTGGGCCCGGCGCGTCGCCCGCGTGCTGCCGCTCGCCGGCCTGGCGGGCCTCGCGGCGGCCACCCACTACGCCACCGGCAGCAGCGGCGAGTTCCGCCACGGTCTGCTCCTCGGGGTCGCGATCGCGTCCGTCGTCGTGGTGGCCCCGGTGGCCCTGGAGCAGCGCGGCGCGGTCGCCCGCGTGCTGGCTGCGCCACCCCTCGTGTGGCTCGGCACCATCTCCTACGGTGTCTATCTCTGGCACTGGCCGATCTTCTTGGTGCTCAACGGCGAACGCACCGGCTGGACCGGGCTGCCCCTATTCGCCGCCCGGTGCGGCGCGACGGTGGCGCTGGCCGCGGCATCCTGGTGGCTGATCGAGCAGCCGATCCGCCGTTGGCGGCCGGCGCGGGTACCGCTGCTGCCGTTGGCTGCGGCGACGGTGGCGAGTGCGGCCGCGGTGACGCTGCTGGTGGTTCCGGTGGGGACCGGGCCCGGCCTGCGTGAGGTCGGCCTGCCGCCGGGGGTTTCGGCGGTGGCCGCGGTGTCCCCGTCCCCGCCGGGCGGCGGACGGCCCGCGCCCCGGGATCCGCACCGGCCGTTCACCGTTTCGGTGTTCGGCGATTCGATCGGGTGGACCTGGATGCACTACCTGCCGCCGACGCCGGGGTTCGCCTTCCTCGACCACACCGTCATCGGCTGCAGCCTGGTGCGCGGCACGCCGTACCGCTACATCGGCCAAACCCTCGAGCAGCGGCCGGAGTGCGACGGCTGGCCGCTCAGATGGTCCACGCAGGTCGCCCAGGACCAACCAGACGTCGCGCTGTTGGTCATCGGCCGCTGGGAAACCGTCGACCGCGTCAACGAGGGTCAATGGACCCACATCGGTGACCCCACGTTCGACGCGTACCTGGGCGGCGAGCTGGAGCGGGCGCTGAACATCGTGAGCTCCACCGGCGTTCGAGTGGTGGTCGCCACCGTGCCGTACAGCCGCGGCGGCGAAAAACCGGACGGCCGGCTCTATCCGGAGGACCAGCCCGACCGGGTCAACCTGTGGAACACCATGCTGCGCAAGACCGTCAGCCATCATCCGAACGTGCAAATCCTGGACCTGAACAAGAAGCTCTGTCCGGACGGCGTTTACACCGCCAAGGTGGACGGCATCAAGGTGCGCAGCGACGGCGTTCACCTGACCCCCGAAGGGGTGAAGTGGTTGACACCGTGGCTCGAAGAATCCCTGCGCTGAGCCCTAATCACCGGTGCGGCAGCTGATTTCCATGCTGTCGCTATCCCGAACCTGGAAGTTGAAGCTCACGTAGCCGTTCGCTGGATCGCGCACCCGGTCGAGATACGGCTGCGTGTCCGCGGCGCTGGTGTTGTCGGCCACCACCAACGCGCCCGTGGACAGCCGGGGTTCGAGCAGCTCGAGCACCGGCAGATACAGATCCTTCCAACCGTCCAGCAAGACGAAGTCGATCGGGCCGTCCAGGTCGGCCAGCGTGGCCAGTGCGTCGCCTTCGAGGATGGTGATCACGTCGTCCAGCCCGGTCTGGGTGAACGTCTGCCGCGCGGCAGCGATCTTGGTGTCGTTGAGCTCGGTCGTCACCACCCGGCCGGAGCCGTTGTCCCGCACCGCCGATGCCAGGTGCACGGCGGAGATGCCGAACGACATCCCGAACTCGACGATCGTGGCGGGGCGGGCCGCCCGCACCAGGGCGTAGAGCAACCGGCCGGCTTCGGGCGTGACCGGGATGTAGAACTCGCTCATCGCGTCGGCGCGCTCCTGCGCGGTCATCGGCCGGTCGAAATCGCCGTGCCGCTGGCGCAACAGCGACATCTGGTTCTTCGCTTCGGTATACATGCGGTCGAGCACTGTCGCGACCCTCGGGTCTTGCAGAGTGTTGGCCATGCCGTCGAGGGTAGGCCGAGGCGGTGGGCGCCCGGCCGCGCGCACGTCGGAGGGGCCACGAGCTGCGGTAACGGTTCCGCAACGAGTTTGACGGGCCCGGGGCCGCGGTGTAGAAAGGGTTTCGCAAGCACCTCGGTAGGTGAGGCGTCTGCATGGACACAGGCCACTGACCCCGAACGTCGAGAGACGCCCCGGGTCAGGACAGCTCTTCCCGGACCCAAGGGTTGAGCCCAAGTGGCTTCCGGAACGAGAAGCGGGTCGCGACCGTCGGTTGAGAAGCGATCGCAAGCGCGGCGAAGCCGGGCGAAGCGGGTCGCGACCATCGGCTAAGTTCCGGATACGCCGTGCAGTGCCGAAGCTCCGACGAGAGGGGTGCGGTCGGCGGCACGCCGCCGGCATTCGCTTCCCTCCTGTTCAGGTGACATGTGATGACACCCGCGTGTGTCGCGGCCGTGAGGAGGTGAGGGCGAGATGAGTCCGGGCGACAGTCCCTATCCGAAATCCGTCTTGTCCCGACCCGGCTTCGGCATTGCTTCTGCCGCCTGAGCTTTCGCGGGCACTCCGGTTATTCGCGCGCGTCAACCCGCGCGCGGCCCTTCCGGCCCGAGTGCCCTGAGCTGAGCCGATCGGGCCTCCCCAAAGGAGAAATCATGGCTTTTCTTGTCACACACCGTGTTACCGGTCGGACCGGTGGGCGGGGACGTTCATGGCTGCGGTCGGCGCGGCTTTGGGCCACCAAGGTGCACGCGCGGACGACCCTCACTCCCCAGGAGCGGGCCAACCTGTACGTGTCGCGCATGCCGATCGCGATCGTCACGGCCTCGCTGGGTGGGCACCCTTCGACCGGCGAACGCCGGTGAGGGGTTCCATGTCGACGTATCCCGGCGTGGGGGGCGGCTCACTGTGAATCGTTTGGTAGCAGAACGATTTTCCCGTGGGTGTGGCGCTTCTCCAGTTCCGCGTAGGCGTCGGCCACCCGATCCAGGGGATAGGTGGCGGCCACCTCGAAATCGATGGCGCCGCTGACGACGAGGTCGGCCATCTCGGCCAGCACCTGCGGCGTCGACGCCTCGGCGCTGCCTTCCGCCTTGGCGCCGACTTCGCCGGCCTTCTGGAACGAGATGATGGTGTTGATTCGGTCAGGAGCCACACCGAGGTCGACGGCGAGCTGCATGTAGTCGGGGCCGAACAGATCGATGAACGCGTCGATTCCGGTCGGCGCCGCCTCGCGCAGCCGGTCGGCCAGCCCATCCCCATAGGGGATCGGGGTGACGCCGTGGGCGCGCAGCCAATCGGCGTTGGCCGGTCCGGCGATGCCGAGCACCCGCGCCTTCCGCAGCACCAGAAGCTGCACGACGAGGCTGCCCACCCCGCCCGCGGCCGCCGAGACGGCGACCGTCTCTCCCGGTTGCGGTGCGACCGCGCGGACGGCCGCGTACGCGGTCACGCCGACGACGTAGAGGGAACCCGCTACCTCCCAACGGAGTTCGCGGGGTTTGTGGATCAGCTGGCCGACCGGAACCGTGGCATGGGTGGCGTGGCTGGATCGGCGGAGGCTGAACCCCAAAACCTCGTCGCCCACTGAGAATTCGGTCACTTGGGGGCCCACGGCCGTCACGACGCCGGCGAGGTCGCTGCCCTCACCGGACGGAAAGGTGGCGGGAAACATCTCGTGCAGGGCCCCGCTTCGGATGGCGGCCTCGCCGGGGTTGATCCCGGCGGCGCGGATTTCGACGACCACCTCGCCGGGATCGGGGGCGGGCATATCGACGTCGGCCACGTACAACACCTCGCGGCCGCCGTACCGGTCGAACCGTACGGCGCGCGCCGCAACAGCCGCCATGTCGATCTCCTCCCCGCCGTGAACATGCCGTCCCACGCCAGCATAGGCATCCGGAATGAGCGCCCGGGAACCGTCGTCGCCGCGATCAAGAAGGGCCTGCCCGGCCAGGCCGCACCGCGGCTACACCAGGCCGAGCAACCGCAGATCGAAGACGTACTTGGCGATCAAGTCGGCCGACAGATGCGGAATGTCCTTGTCCGCGCCGAGTTTGGCCGCCCGGACCGCACCGCGGAAGACGTCGGTCGGGGCCGGCGCGCCGCGCAGCGGCTTCGCCGGGTTCCGGTAAGCGTCCAGCAACGGCAGCACCGACCGTTGGCGGTGCTTGTCCGGCAGGGCCCGAAGCGCGGTGCCGAAGCGTGCGAGCCACTCGTCGTAGTCGTCGATGCGCCGGATGTCGTGGCCGTCGGCGATCAACCAGTCCACGAACACGTCCAGCGAGATGCCGTCGTCGTGCGGGTTCATCACGTCATAGGAGCGAAACGCTTCGGCGGGCCCCGCATCTTCCGCAGCCGTTGCGAGCTGCTCGCCGAGCGCGGTCACCGCCTCCGCCACGAAATCGGCGGGCAGCCCGTCGTAATGGGCGACGGCCCGGCCGCCTGTGTCGGGGGTTTCGTAGAAGGACGACGGGGCGATCCCGGTGACGAGCAAGCTGAAGATCAACCGCGTGAAGGCGTCGGGAAGGTTCAGCTGGCCGGCGTAGCGGCTGTGGGCGAGGATCATGTCGGACCGGAAGACGGCGACGGGCAGCCCGCACAGGTCGTGCGCCTCGCGCAGCAGTACCTCCCCGGCCCACTTGCTGTTGGCGTAACCGTTGGCGTAGCTGGCCTCGATCGGCCGAACCGGGCTGACCGCGCGGATGTCGCCGTCCTCGGCGAATTCGGCCGGATCGACGGACATGGCCACCGCGACCGTCGACAGATAGGTGACGGGTTTGATGCGCGCGGTGATCGCCAGGCGGATAACTTCCGCAGTGCCAACGACATTCGGCCCGAACAGTTGGTCATAGGGCAGTACGTGGTTGACCAGCGCCGCCGGGTGAACGATCAGGTCCACGCCGCGGGCCAGTCCGTCCCACGTCGCCTGGTCCAGCCCCAGGTTCGGCTCGCCGATATCGCCGGCGAGGACCTCGAGATGGTCGGCCGCGAGCTCGCGGAACCGGTCGACCAGGCGGGGATCGCCGCTGCGGTAGACGTCCTCGAGCCGCGCGGCGGCCGCCGTGGCGTCCGTGCCGCGGACGACGCAGATGAGCTTTCCGCCCGTCTCGGCGAGCCGCTCGAGCCATTCCAGGCACAGGAACCGGCCGAGGTAGCCGTTTGCGCCGGTCAGCAGGACCGTGCGCGGTGTGCCGGTGACGCGCGGCAGTTGCGGGGCGGCGGCCAGGGTGTGCGCGTCGATGAACCTGTCGAGGGTGAGGTCGGCCGCGCGGACCTCGGTGGCGTCGCGCCCGTGCACCGTCGCGAACGCCGGCCGCCGCGATCCCGAAGCACGTTCGGCCTCAACGTATTCCGCCAGCTGACCCAGGTCGGTGGCCGGACCGATGATCATTCCCACCGGCACCTCCACCTCGAAGATGTCCTGCAGCAGGTTGGAGAAGGTCAGGGCCGACAGGGAATCCCCGCCGAGTTCGACGAACAGGGCGCCGGGTTCCGGCGGGCCGCCCGCGAGGCCGAGCAGCGCTTCGGCGGCGCGCGCCAGCGTCTCGATGACCGGGCGGTCGGCCGCGCTCTCGCGCAACGCCCGCAGCTCGCTCTCCCGGTTGGCGGCCAGGTCGGCGTACAACTGATCGAGCCGCTCGCCGTAGCGCTCCTTGAGCCTCGGCCGTAGTAACTTTCCCACCCCGGACAGTAGCCCGTTGTCTTCGCTGAACGGTTCCGGCTCGATGAGAAAGTCGGCCGGCACCTCGTAGGACTGCAGTTCGGCGAGTTTGCCTGACTGGCGCAGGGATTCGCGGAGGGCGGCCCTGAGGCCGCCGGCGTCGTCGGCGAATCGTTCCAGCGCCTCGGCGGTCGGCACGATGACGGCCAACAGGTAGGGGCGTTCGCTGTTGCCGTAGACGAAGATCTGGCGGATCAGGGCCGCGCTGCTGAACACGGCCTCCAGGCGCGCGACGGCGACGAATTCGCCTTGGGCGAGCTTCAGTACGTTGTTGCGCCGGTCGACGTAGGCGAGCCGATCCGGCTCCAGCTCGGCCATCACGTCCCCCGTCCGGTAGTAGCCGTCCGCGTCGAAGGCATTGGCGGTGACGTCCGGGCGCTTGAAGTATCCGGGTGTGGCGGTCTGCGACTTGACCAGCAGCTCACCCCTCGGAAATGGTTTGTCGGTAAGGAAATAACCCAGTTCGGGAACGTCGACGAGCTGGTAATCCAGGACAGGGGGGCGGGTGATTCTGCCGTCCTTGGTCACCATCCCGACCTCGGTCAACCCGTAACCGTCCAGGACGTGCACATCCAGGCAGGCCTCGATGAAACCGCGCATCTCGGCGGCCAGCGGCGCGGTGCCGCAGAACGCGGTGACGATGCGTCCGCCCAAGACCTGCTCGCGCAACTCCGTCCGCGCCTCGGCCTGGGCGGATTCCGGCTCGGCCCCCTGGGCGACCCGCCGGTCGACGGCGCTTTGGTAGCGCTGGTACAGCATCTCGGCCACCCGGGGCACCAACCCCATCTCGGTGGGGCGCACCAGGTTCCAGTCTTCGAACAGTGTGGACAGGTCGCTCTCGGGGACGAAGTAGCTGGTGCCGCCCGCTTGGAACGCGGTCGACAACGGTATCCGGCCGCCGAGGTGGTTCAGCGGCATGAAATTGACGTTGAGCACGGGCGTGTCCGCGAAGTCGGGCATCAGCTCGTTGGTCCACAGCTTGCACAGCATCCGCTCGGTGTACATGGCGCCCTTGGGTAGTCCGGTGCTGCCCGACGTGTACATGATCATGGCCAGGCGTTCATCGGTGCCGCCGGTATACGGCGGCTCGGGCGGCAGGGCGCGACCGCGCTCGATCAGCTCGTCGAACGTCTCGATCGTCACCGTCATCCCCGCGGCCGACAGCTTCGCCCGCGCGCGTTCCAAAGCCTCGCGCTGGTCATCGATTTCGGGGACGTAGTCGAAAACCACCAAGCGCCGCACCGACGCGCTCCCCAGCGCCGCCTCGACGGCAAGGTCGAGGTAACCGGCGCCCGCCGCGAGCACCCGTGGCTCGACCTCGGCGACGATCGGCCGCAAACGTGACGCCGCCGCGTTGTGTTGCAGCGGCACCGCCACCAGACCGAGATAGCCGCACACCAGGTCGAGCGTCAGGTACTCGGCGCTGGCGAAACCCACTGTGGCGACGAAGTCTCCAGGGCGCACCGGTTCGGTGGCGTCGCGGCGCCAGGCGGCGGCGATCGCTCCAACGCCGGCCCACAGGTCGCGATAGCTGATGGTCTCGAACCGGGGCAGCAATTGCGTGGTGCTGCGGCCGTTTTCGGGATCGGTGACCAATGAGCGTGCGCGCCAGCCCAGTGCCGGGCGATCGGCGTAGCCGTCGATGTAGGTCTGCAGGATCTCGGTCAGCCGCAGCCCCGGCCGGCGCGCCGTCCGCTGAAGCGCTGGGTCCGGCTTGGCGTTCCGGAACTGCTCGTCCTCGACATCGAGTCGGCGAATACGGCCGGCTACCCGCTCGCGTGCCGGACTGCCAGGACCCGCACCGGTCGATTTCTCGCGCCCCGCATCACCGGTCATGGCCAGCCTCCCGTTCGGATCCTCGTCCTACCGAGAACTCACCGCCGCAGGCCAGTCTTCCGTTCAACCGTTGTGACGGTTGTCACAGGGGGCACGCGTCGGGATCAGGCGACGACCTGAATGGGATCGCCGACGTTCACCTGGTTGAAGTACCAGGCGGCGTTGTCGGGACTGAGGTTGATGCAGCCATGGCTGACGTTTGCGTAGCCCTGGGAGTCGACGGACCACGGTGCGGAGTGCACGTAGACGCCACTCCAGGTGACGCGGACGGCGTACTGGGCGGTGATCTTGTATCCCTCGGGCGAACTCAGCGGGATGCCGATGGTCCGCGAATCCATCACGACGGAGCGCTGCTTCTCCAGCGCGGTGAAGTTACCGACCGGCGTGGGCCGGCTGGGCTTGCCCATCGACGCGGGCATGGTACGCAGCACTTCGCCGTTGCGGCTGACGGTGAAGGTGTGCGCGGAAATGCTGGCGACGCCGAGTAGCGCGTCACCGGTGTCGAATCCCGTCGTCAGGGCCTGGACACCGACCGAGACGTGGGTGTGGGTGGGCCAGTACTGGTTGGGCACCCACTGCACGACGTTGTTCTCGACCCATTCGAAGTGTCCCGGCGTGTTGCTCGGCGACGTCACGTGGATGGACCGCTCGACGGCCGTGCGATCGCCGACCGGCGCCGTGAACGTCACCACCACCGGGTGCGCCACCCCCACCACCGCACCGTTCGCCGGCAAAACCGAGGCGACCGGGGGGGCGGGTTGCGGCGCGGGAACCGACGCGTGGCTGCGGCCGACCGATCCGACCAGCCCCATCGCCGTGATCGCGACCATAACAAATAGATAACGAACACCTCGACGCATAGCGCCCGCCCTTCGAGATGGTGCGATCAACACGACTGTATTCTACCGGCTGTACCCGCATTGCCGCTTTCAGCAAACTTTTGCCGACCCGCGGCCGCCCGATTTCCGCCGGTGGCCCCGGCGGGCGCTCGATCCCGCAGGGCGGGGCGCCCTCAGCGCCGTCCCCGGACGATGCCCCACAGCACAGGCATTTTGGCAACGCCCGGGAATGTGTCCGTGCTGCATCGGCTTGCCGGACTGGCTGGGGCGCCGGTGAGACGTTAGCCTCAGCGAAACTCCGTGCGCCGAGGAGGTGCGGGTGCTCTTCCGACAGTTGGAGTACTTCGTCGCGGTCGCCCAGGAGCGCCACTTCGCCCGGGCCGCCGAAAAGTGCTTCGTGTCTCAACCCGCGCTGTCCGCCGCCATCGCCAAGCTGGAGCGCGAACTCAACGTCACGCTGATCAACCGCGGTCACAGCTTCGAGGGCCTCACGCCCGAAGGGGAGCGGTTGGTGGTGTGGGCGAGGCGGATTCTCGCCGAGCACGACGCTTTCAAGGCCGAGGTGCATGCGGTGCGCTCGGGTATCACCGGCATGCTGCGGCTGGGCACGGTCCCCACCGCCTCCACGACGGCCTCCCTGGTGCTCTCGGCGTTCTGCTCGGCGCATCCGTTGGCGAAGGTGCACATCCTCTCCCGGCTGGCGGGCACCGAACTGTACCGGCGGCTGCGCGAATTCGAGCTGGACGCCGCAATCGTGCACGCGCCGCCCGACGAGGCCCACGACATGAACCTGGTGCCGTTGTACGAGGAGCACTATGTCCTGTTGTCGCCCGCGGACATGCTGGCATCCACCGCCTCGACGATGACCTGGCCGGAGGCGGCCCAGTTGCCGCTCGCGTTGCTCACCGCCGACATGCGGGACCGCCAGATCATCGACAAGGCCTTCGCCGACCACGCGATCGAAGTGTCCCCACAGCTCGAAACGGACTCCGTCGCTTCGCTATTCGCTCAGGTCGCCGCGGGTAATTGGGCGTGCATCGTGCCGCACACGTGGTTGTGGACGTCGCCGTTGGGTCCGGAGGTCCGGGCGGTCGAGATGGTCGATCCGGTGCTCAAGGCCGACATCGCCCTGGCCACCAATTCCGCCGGGCCGGGGTCACCGATCGCCCGCGCGCTCGTCGCGTCCGCCGAGCAGCTGTCGCTCAACGAGTTCTTCGACGCGCAGCTGTCGCGAATCACCCACCGGCACTGACCTTCCCCGGCTTCGCCGCGCTGGTCGGGTTCAGGTTCGCCAGGTGCCCGCTCTCCACCCCGGCCGCGGGGTCGAGTTCGCAGTCGATGATCGACGGTGTCCGGGAGCCGATCGCCGCGGACAGCGCCGACCGCAATTCCACCGGGGTGGTGACGTGATATCCCTTGCCGCCGAAGGCCTCCGCGATGAGTTCGTGATGCGCCCGCGCGCTCAGCACGGTAGGAGCGGGATCCGTTCCGCTGGGGGATTCGTCGCCGCGGTAGACGCCGCCGTTGTTGAGGATGACGACGGTCACCGGAAGCCGGTAGCGGCAGATCGTCTCGATCTCCATGCCGCTGAAGCCGAACGCGCTGTCGCCCTCGATCGCGACCACGGGCCGGCCGGTTTCGACGGCGGCGCCGATGGCGTAACCCATGCCGATGCCCATGACACCCCAGGTTCCCGTGTCCAGCCGGTGCCGCGGCACCGCCATGCCGATGACGTTGCGGGCCAGGTCCAGCGCGTTGGCACCCTCGTTGACCACGTAAACGTCCGGGTTCTCTTCCAGCACAGCACGAATCGCGCCGAGCGCGTTGTAAAAGCGCATGGGATGGGGGTCTTCGGCCAGGCGTTCGCGCATCTTGGCGTCGTTGCGGGCGGCGCGCTCGGCCAGCTCATCGGTCCATTCCGTGGGCACCGTGAGGGGGTGGGCCGCGACGCCGTCGCGCAGCGCTGACATCACCGAGCCGATGTCGCCGGCCAGCGGCGCCGCGATCGGCTGATTGCTGTCGAATTCCGACGGGGCGATGTCGACTTGCACGAATTTCGCGTCGGCGGACCACTGCGGCGAGTCCCCATGGCCCAGCAGCCAGTTCAGCCGGGCGCCGACCAGCAAGACCACGTCCGCGCGCGCGATCGCCAGCGAGCGGGCGGCCGCCGCCGACTGGGGGTGGGCATCCGGCAGCAGCCCCTTGGCCATCGACATCGGCAGGAACGGAATCCCGGTGGTCTCGACGAACTCCCGAATCACGTTGTCCGCCTGGGCGTATGCCGCGCCCTTGCCGAGCACGATCAATGGTCGGCGCGCTTGCGCCAGTACCCGCAGGGCGTGTTCGACCGCTTCGGGTGCCGGCAGCTGGCGGGGCGCGGGATCGACGACCCGCCAGACCGTTTCCGCCCCGGCCGAGGCGTCCATCGCTTGCCCCAACACCTCGCCGGGGATGTCGAGGTAGACGCCGCCGGGACGGCCCGAGACCGCGGTGCGGATGGCGCGCGCTACGCCACGCCCGATGTCCTCGACCCGGCCGATCCGGTAGGCCTCCTTCACGAACGGCCGTGCGGCGTCGAGTTGGTCGATGTCCTGGTAGTCGCCGCGGTGCAAGTCGACCAGCGCCCGGTTGCTGGATCCCGAGATCTGGATCATCGGGAAGCAGTTCGCGGTGGCGTTGGCGAGCGCCGGCAACCCGTTGAGGAAACCGGGCCCGGACGTCGTCAGGCACACGCCCGGCCGGCCGGTCAAAAATCCGGCTGCGGCCGCGGCGTTGCCGGCCGAGGCCTCCTGCCGGAAGCCGATGTAGCGGATTCCGGACGCCTGCGCGACGCGGGCGAGGTCGGTGATCGGGATGCCGACGATCCCGTACATGGTGGCGACGTCGTTGGCCTTGAGCGCTTCCACCACCAGATGGAAGCCGTCGATCAAACGCGTGGACGCGGTCATGGGGGCGACTCCTCGTGTGCGGTCGGAGGTGAAGTAAAGCCTCGGCCCTTACTCTGACGCGGCGACCCCGCGGGTGTCCAAGACGGAGCCGCTATGCGTCGATAGTCATCGGTTATCGGTCGTGAGTGAATCAATATTGGACGGGCGGCGAGGCCAACCGGCATGGTTCGGGCAGGTGCTTTGCGACGGCGTACGGAAAGGGAGCGCGCGATGAGGACGACGAGGCCTGAGGAGATCATCGGCGGAGGCATGGGCTCAGCGGGTCTGGCGGACCCACGCATCGCGGACCTGGTCGAGGAGGTGGCGCGGCGAACCCCGGAGGCGCCCGCCCTCGTCGTCACCTCCGATCGGGTACCGGTGAGCTATCGCGACCTGCTCCGCCTCGCGGACGACCTGGCGGGACAGCTGAAGCGGGGCGGACTGGTTCCCGGGGACCGCGTCGCGCTGCGCTCCGCAAGCAACGCGGAGTTCGTCGTCGGGTTGCTGGCGGCTTCGCGCGCCGACCTGGTCGCGGTTCCGCTGGATCCGGCGCTCCCGGTCGGCGAGCAGCGCGCGCGCAGCGCGGCGGTGGGGGCGCGCGCGGTGCTCATCGACGGCGCCGCACCCGGTGACGGGGAGGACGGGGAACACGCCCTGGCGTGGTGGCCACTCGCGGTCACGGCCGGCCGCGCGGACGGCGCCGCGAGGGTCAGGGTGGACGCCACCGCGACACCGGCGCAACGGTTTTCGGTGCCCGAGGGTCTGCGCGACGACGACGCCATGATCATGTTCACCGGTGGCACCACCGGGGTGCCGAAGATGGTCCCGTGGACCCGCGGCAACATCGCCGGTTCGGTGCGGGCCATCGTCGCCGGATACCAGCTCGGCCCCCGGGACGCCACGGTCGCGGTGATGCCGCTCTACCACGGACACGGGCTGCTCGCCGCGCTGCTGGCGACGCTGGTGTCCGGGGGCACGGTGTTGCTGCCCGCCCGCGGACGGTTCTCGGCGCACACCTTCTGGGACGACATCGGCGCCGTCCGCGCCACCTGGTACACCGCCGTCCCGACGATTCATCAGATCCTGCTGGAGCGGGCCGGCGCCGGCCAACCGGGCAGCGCCGCGCTGCGGTTCATCCGCAGTTGCAGCGCGCCGCTGACCGCCGAGGCGGCACAGGCGCTGCAGGACACGTTCTCCGCCCCGGTGGTGTGCGCCTTCGGGATGACCGAGGCCACCCACCAGGTGGCCACCACCGGAATCGGCGACGCCGAAAATCCTGCGGCCACACCGGGTCTGGTCGGTCAATCGACCGGTCCGGAGATCCGGATCGTCGGGTCCGACGGCCGGCCCGTGCCCGCGGGGGAGGTGGGCGAGGTCTGGCTGCACGGGCCCACCGTGGTGCGGGGCTACCTCGGCGACCCGGCGATCACCGCCGCCAATTTCACCGACGGGTGGCTGCGCACGGGTGACCTGGGAACCCTCTCGGCGGCCGGCGAACTGATCATCCGCGGCCGCATCAAGGAACTCATCAACCGGGGCGGGGAGAAAATCTCCCCGGAACGCGTCGAGGGCGTGCTGGGCAGCCACCCCGACGTGCTGGAGGTGGCGGTCTTCGGGATGCCCGACAAGCTGTACGGCGAGACGGTGGCCGCGGTGATCGTCCCCCGGGGATCCGCCGCGCCGACCGCGGACGAGCTCGCCTCGTTCGCCCGGGACCGACTGGCCGCCTTCGAGGTTCCGGCCAGTTTCCAGCAGGCCGCGGAGCTGCCGCACACGGCCAAAGGATCACTGGACCGCCGCGCCGTCGCCCAGCGGTTCGGCCGCGGGGCGTGAGCACTCAGACGGTGGCCTTCACCCGGGTGGCCGCCGTCTCCGGCATGGGTTCGTAGCGGGCGAAGGTGCGGGTGAACGACGCGGCGCCGTGGGCCAGTGAGCGCAGGTCGATCGCGTAGCGCGTCAGCTCCACCTGGGGCACCTCGGCTTTGACCAGCGTGCGTTCGTTGCCCGCGGTGTCGGTCCCGAGCACCCGGCCGCGACGACCGGACAGGTCACCCATCACCGCCCCCACGAAGTGGTCGGGCACCAGCACCGAGATCTCGTCGATGGGCTCGAGCAGGCTGACCTTCGTCGCCGCGGCCGCCTCGCGCAGCGCCAGAGCGCCCGCCATCTGGAACGCGAAATCCGAGGAATCGACGCTGTGCGCCTTGCCGTCGAGCAGCGTGACCCGAATGTCGACCACCGGGTAGCCGGCGTGCACGCCCTTTTCCATCTGTGCCCGCACACCCTTCTCCACGCTCGGGATGAATTGCCGCGGCACCGCCCCGCCGACCACCCTGTCGAGAAACTCGAATCCGGAGCCCTCCGGCAGCGGCTCGACTTCGATGTCGCACACCGCGTACTGGCCGTGCCCGCCGGACTGCTTGACGTGACGACCGTGGCCCTTTGCCTTGCCGCCGAACGTCTCCCGCAGCGGCACCCGAAGCTCGACGGTGTCCACGGTGACGCCGTACCGGTTGGCCAGCGCGTCGAGGACGACACCGGCGTGGGCTTCCCCCATACACCACAACACGATCTGGTGCGTCTCGGAGTTCTGCTCGATCCGCAGCGTGGGGTCCTCGGCGGCCAGCCGGCCCAGACCCACCGACAGCTTGTCCTCGTCGGTCTTGGCGTGCGCCTGGATCGCGACCGGCAGCAGGGGCTCGGGCATGGTCCACGGCTTCAGCACGAGCGGCTCCGCCTTGTCCGACAGGGTGTCGCCGGTCTCGGCCCGGCTCAGCTTGCCGATCGCGCAGATGTCGCCCGCCACCACGGCGGTGGCGGGGCGTTGCTGCTTGCCGAGCGGAAAGGACAGGACGCCCACGCGTTCGTCTTCGTCGTGGTCGGGGTGCGTGCTGCCATTCCCGTTGACCGAGCCGAAGAACGACGCGAAATGGCCCGACACATGAACCGTCGTGTCGGGCCTGATGGTCCCGGAGAACACCCGGACCAGGCTGAGCCTTCCGACATAGGGGTCTGACGTCGTCTTCACCACCTCCGCGAGCAGGGGAGCGTCGGGATCGCAGGTCAGCGTCGCGTGCGGGGCGCCCTGTGGCGTAAACACCTCCGGCAGCGGGTGTTCCATCGGTGACGGGAATCCGCGCGTGGCGACCTCGAGCAGCTCCAGGGTGCCGACGCCGGTGCTGCTGCACACCGGGATCACGGGGAAGAAGGACGCCCGGGCGACGGCCCGCTCCAGATCCTCGATGAGCACCGCCTCGTCGATGGACTCGCCGCCGAGGTAGCGATCCATCAGCGACTCGTCCTCGGATTCCTCGATGATGCCTTCGATGAGGGTTCCGCGCGCCTCCTCGATCTTCTCGGCGTCGGACGGATCGGGCGGCTGCATGGTCCGCTTTCCGCCGGCGTATTGGTAGCGCGTCTGCGACAGCAACCCGATCAGGCCTTCGCACGACGGCAGGCCGGTCGGCAGGTAGAGCGGTAACACCTTGTCTCCGAACGCGTTCTGCGCGGCCGCCAGCGCCTCGGAGTAGTTGGCGCGGGTGTGGTCGAGCTTGGTGATCACCACGGCGCGGGGCATGCCGACCTGATCGCATTCCTGCCACAGCGATTTGGTGGGTTCGTCCACCCCCTCGCTCGCCGCGATCACGAACAGGGCGCAGTCCGCGGCGCGCAAGCCGGCCCGCAACTCCCCGACGAAATCGGCGTACCCGGGCGTGTCGACCAGATTGATCTTGATGCCGTCGTGCGCCAGCGACGCGACGGCCAGGCCGACCGACCGCTGCTGGCGGATCTCGGCGTCGTCGTGGTCGCAGACCGTGCTGCCGTCGGTGACCGAGCCCGCCCTGGTCAGCACCCCACCGGCGACCAGCAGCGCCTCGACCAGGGTGGTCTTGCCGCCGCCGGAGGGCCCGACCAGGACGATGTTGCGCACATCGCCGGGACCGTTCGCGGTGGGAGCGGCCGCCGCGCCCTGGGAAGCGTTCGCCTTGTCCGCCATGACGTTCCTCCAGTTCTCCCTGGCCGTGTCACCGAGTGGGGCCGCCCAGCGCGGTGTGTCCTAACTCACAGGGTCCATGGGCAACTTTTCCCCCAACCGCGGCCCAACACAAGGCCACGGGCAGGCCACAATTGCGTCGGCCCGATCCGCAAGGGAGCGTCGTTCGTCAGGCGTGCCAGCTCGACCAGCGGCGCACCGCGACCGCGATCACCGGCCCATCCAGCGAAACCGATTGATACTGAGGGTATTTGGCGCGCAGGAGCCGATAGGCGGACTCCATCGCCGCCCCGTCGGTGTGGATGGCCGCCGCGCCGTCGGCCCGCACCCACCACAACCGCGTCCAGTCATCGGCGTAGTGGTCGACGAGCAGGCTCACATTGGGGTCGTTTTCGATGTTGGCCAGCCGCCGCAGCCGTCGCGTCGTCTTGGGCTTCGCATCGACGGCGGTGTAGACCACGTCGGGGGAGCCCTCGGCGACGGCGAACACCACCGGCACCAGGTGGGGAAGGCCGCCCGGCGTCACGGTGGCCAGCCGGGCCACCGGCGACCGGCCGAACCTGGCCTTGGGGTCGAATTCGCCCACCCCGTCAGCCTAGGCGCCGCCCAGCCGTGTCGGCGGGAATCCATCGCGGCTGATCAGGACCTTGCTACTGCCGTGAATAGCTACCTGCATTACGGTTATATACACATAAATGTGCCGCCCAGAACCGCACGGCCGGGACAGTTTGTGTTTACCGCGACGCAGGAAGGGTGACGGGATGGGCAAATCGAACCACCGCTCGGTCTGGTGGTCATGGTTGGTCAGCGTGCTGGCCGTGGTCGGGCTGGGACTCGGCTTGGGCGTCGCGCCGGCGGCCGCATCGCCGTTCCCCCGGCCGCAGGCTCCGATCGATGCCGCCGCGCTGGTCGGTCAGGTCGGGCCGCAGGTGGTCAACATCAGCACCAAGTTCGGCTACAACAACGCGGTGGGCGCCGGGACGGGGATCGTGATCGACCCCAATGGCGTCGTGCTGACCAACAACCACGTCATCTCCGGCGCGACGGACATCAGCGCGTTCGACGTGGGCAACGGCCAGACGTACGCGGTCGACGTGGTCGGTTACGACCGCAGCCAGGACGTCGCGGTGCTGCAACTGCGCGGCGGGGCCGGGCTTCCGAGCGCCGCGATCGGCGGTGGGGTGACGGTGGGCCAGCCGGTCGTGGCGATGGGCAACGCCGGTGGCCAGGGTGGAACGCCCAGCGCGGTGTCCGGCAAGGTCATCGCGCTCAACCAGTCCGTGTCGGCAACCGACACCCTGACCGGCGCGAACGAGTCGCTGGGCGGGCTGATCCAGGCCGACACGCCGATCAGGCCGGGCGACTCGGGTGGCCCGCTGGTCAACAACGA
Organism: Mycobacterium seoulense; assembly: GCF_010731595.1. Taxonomy (NCBI): domain Bacteria; kingdom Bacillati; phylum Actinomycetota; class Actinomycetes; order Mycobacteriales; family Mycobacteriaceae; genus Mycobacterium; species Mycobacterium seoulense. The sequence continues at coordinate 4,467,891 of NZ_AP022582.1, forward strand.
CGGGCAGGTCGTCGGCTTGAACACGGCCGCCACCGACAATTACAAGATGTCGGGCGGCGGGCAGGGCTTCGCCATCCCGATCGGCCACGCGATGGGCGTGGCCGGGCAGATCAGGTCGGGCGCCGCGTCGAACACCGTGCACATCGGCCCGACCGCGTTCCTCGGCCTGGGCGTCACCGACAGCAACGGCAACGGCGCGCGCGTCGAACGCGTGGTCACCGGCGGTCCCGCGGCGGGGGCCGGGATCTCTCCCGGTGATGTCATCACCGGCGTCGACAACGCCCCGATCACCGGGGCCACGTCGATGACGGACGTCCTCGTGCCGCACCACCCGGGCGACAACATCGCGGTGCACTACCGCTCCGCCGGGGGCGGCGACCGCACCACGATTGTGACGCTGGGGGAAGGGCCGCCGGCCTGATCGCCGCGTCGATGATGCCCGGCTGGCGCCCAATTCCCTTGGCGCCGACCGTGTTTCGTCACATGTCAGCTGGCGTGATTTCGAATGTCGCGCCTCGGGTATCCGTGGCATCGTGGATTTGATGAACGACGCAAGAGAAGCTGTCGAGCACCATCCCGCAGGGGGCAGTCACGTCCAGGACGGTGTGGTCGAGCACCCCGAGTCCGACGACTTCGACAACGCCGCCGCGCTGCCCACCGACCCGACGTGGTTCAAGCACGCCGTCTTCTACGAGGTGCTGGTACGGGCGTTCTTCGACGCCAACGCCGACGGGTCGGGCGATCTGCGCGGACTCCTGGGGCGCCTGGACTACCTGCAGTGGCTGGGCATCGACTGCATCTGGCTGCCCCCTTTCTACGATTCGCCGCTCCGCGACGGCGGCTACGACATCCGGGACTTCTACAAGGTGCTGCCCGAGTTCGGCACCGTCGAGGACTTCGTCGCGTTGCTCAACGCCGCCCACGAGCGGGGCATCCGCGTCATCACCGACCTGGTGATGAACCACACGTCGGAATCGCACCCGTGGTTCCAGGAGTCGCGGCACGACCCCGACGGCCCGTACGGCGACTTCTACGTGTGGAGCGACACCAGCGAGCAATACACCGACGCCCGGATCATCTTCGTCGACACCGAGGAGTCCAACTGGACCTTCGACCCGGTGCGCCGCCAGTTCTACTGGCACCGCTTCTTCTCGCATCAGCCTGACCTGAACTATGACAACCCCGCCGTGCAGGAAGCCATGATCGACGTCATCCGCTTCTGGCTGGGCCTGGGCATCGACGGCTTCCGGTTGGACGCGGTGCCCTACCTGTTCGAGCGGGAGGGCACCAACTGCGAGAACCTGCCCGAGACGCACGCCTTCCTCAAGCGCGTCCGCAAGGTCGTCGACGACGAATTCCCGGGCCGGGTGCTGCTGGCCGAGGCCAATCAGTGGCCGGCCGACGTCGTCGAGTACTTCGGGGATCCCACCACCGGCGGCGACGAGTGCCACATGGCGTTCCACTTCCCGCTGATGCCGCGCATCTTCATGGCGGTTCGGCGGGAGTCGCGCATTCCGATCTCGGAGATCCTGGCGCAAACACCGGAGATCCCCGACATGGCGCAATGGGGGATCTTCCTGCGTAACCACGACGAGTTGACGCTGGAGATGGTCACCGACGAAGAGCGCGACTACATGTACTCCGAGTACGCCAAGGATCCGCGGATGAAGGCGAACGTCGGAATCCGGCGCCGCCTGGCGCCGCTGCTGGACAACGACCGCAACCAGATCGAGCTGTTCACCGCGCTGCTCTTGTCGCTGCCCGGCTCGCCGGTCCTGTACTACGGCGACGAGATCGGCATGGGCGACGTCATCTGGCTGGGTGATCGCGACGGCGTGCGCACCCCGATGCAGTGGACGCCGGACCGTAATGCGGGGTTCTCCAAGGCCAACCCGGGCCGGCTCTACCTGCCGGCCAGCCAGGACTCGGTCTACGGCTATCAGGCCGTCAACGTGGAGGCCCAGCGCGACACGTCCACGTCGCTGCTCAACTTCACCCGCATGATGCTGGCCGTGCGGCGCCGCCACGAGGCCTTCGCGATCGGCATGTTCCAGGAACTGGGGGGCTCCAACCCGTCGGTGCTGGCGTTCGTGCGCCAGGTGCCCGGCGGCGGGGACACGGTGTTGTGCGTCAACAACCTGTCGCGGTTCCCGCAGCCGATCGAACTGAACCTGCAGCACTGGAGCGGTTGCACGCCGGTGGAGCTGACCGGGCACGTCGAATTCCCGCGGATCGGGCACCTGCCCTACCTGCTGACATTGCCGGGCCACGGTTTCTACTGGTTCCAGCTGACCGCATGTGAGGAGGACGCATGACCGCGCCGGCGACGATGCAGAACGAAGTGATGAGGAGGAGCGGCGCCGATGACCGCGCCGGCGACGATGCAGAACGAAGTGATGAGGAGGAGCGGCGCCGATGACCGAGCCCGCTAAGTTGCCCTGGTCGGACTGGATCCCACAGCAGCGGTGGTACGCCGGACGCAATCGGGAGCTGACCTCCGCCGAGGCCGCCGTGGTCGTCCCGCTGCGGGAGCACCTCGACCTGGTTTTGGTCGACGCCCAGTACGCCGACGGCTCGTCGGAGCGCTACCAGGTGATCGTGCAATGGGATGCCGGGCCGGTCTCCGAGTACAGCACGGTCGCCACCATCGGCGCCGCCGGGGATCGCACCGGATTCGACGGTCTGTACGACACCGACGCGCCCCGGTTTCTGTTGTCGTTGGTCGACTCGTCGGCCGTGCGTAGCGCGTCCGGCACCGAAGTGAGGTTCGCCAAGGAGCCCGGTGTCGAGCTGCCCCTGGAGGCGCTGCCGCACGTCTCGGACGCCGAACAGAGCAATACCAGCGTCATCTTCGACCGCGACGCCATCTTCAAGGCGTTTCGCCGGGTCAGCAGCGGCATCAACCCCGACATCGAGCTGAACCGGGTGCTGGCCCGTGCCGCCAACCCGCACGTGGCCCGGCTGCTCGGCACCTACGAGATGGCCGCCCCGGACGGCACCGACGATGAGGCATGGCCGCTCGGCATGGTGACCGAGTTCGCGTCCAACGCCGCCGAAGGGTGGGCGATGGCCACCGCCAGCGTCCGCGACCTGTTCGCGGAGGGCGATCTGTATGCGCACGAGGTCGGCGGCGACTTCGCCGGCGAATCCTGCCGGCTCGGCGAGGCTGTCGCCTCCGTGCACGCCACCCTGGCGGAGTCCCTCGGCACGTCGACGGCGGCCTTCCCGGTCGACACCGTGCTGGCGCGGCTGTCGTCGACCGTGGCGAAGGTGCCCGAGCTGCAGGAGTACGCGGCGACCATCGAGGAGCGATTCGCCAAACTCGCCGACGAGGAGATCACCGTCCAGCGGGTGCACGGCGACCTGCACCTCGGTCAAGTGCTGCGCACCCCCGAAAGCTGGCTGCTGATCGACTTCGAGGGCGAGCCGGGCCAGCCGCTCGAGGAGCGCCGGGCTCCGGATTCGCCGTTGCGTGACGTCGCCGGCGTGCTGCGGTCCTTCGAGTACGCCGCGTACGGGCCGTTGGTGGACCAGGCGGCCGACAAGCAACTGGCCGCCCGCGCCCGGGAGTGGGTGGAGCGCAACCGGACCGCGTTCTGCGAGGGCTACGCCGCCGCGGCGGGGGTCGACCCGCGAGAGTCGGCCGAGTTGCTGGCCGCCTACGAACTGGACAAGGCGGTCTACGAGGCGGGATATGAGGCGCGACACCGCCCCCACTGGCTGCCGATCCCGTTGCGCTCCATCGCCCGGCTCACCGCCTCGTAGGCGCCAAGGTAGGAACAACGTAGGAAATCGCTATGCGTCGCCTGCGAGCGGCACGGGCGTCTGGAAGCATGTCGGTGTGACGAGTGAGATCTTCGACAGCGAGGCGCGGTTGTCCTGGGTGCTGGCGGCGCTGGCAGGCGTCATCGGGGCGATCTCGTTCACCCACTCCGCGGGGTACTTCGTGGTTTTCGTCACCGGCAACGCCCAACGCGCCGTGCTCGGGTATTTCACCGGCGAAGGGTGGCTGGCTGTGAGCGCCGGGCTGCTCATTGCGGCGTTCGTCGCCGGCGTGGTTATTGCGTCACTGGGCCGGCGATTTTTCTGGGTGGACCATCCGCACGGCCCGACGGTCCTGACCACCTTCAGTTTGGCGGCCGCCACCGTGGTCGACATCTTCGATGAGGGATGGGCGCAGAATTTGGTCGATTTCGCGCCGATGATGCTGCTGGCGTTCGGGACCGGGGCGTTGAACACATCCTTCGTCAAAAATGGCGAGGTTTCGGTGCCGTTGAGCTATGTGACCGGCACGACCGTCAAGATGAGCCAGGGCATCGAGCGCCACATCGCTGGTGGTGGAAACGTCTCGGACTGGCTCGGTTACTTTCTGCTGTTGGCCAGCTTTATGGTGGGCGCGGCGGTGGGCGGCTTCATCGGCCTGGTCGTCAACGGGACCTGGATGCTGGTGATGGCTACGTCCGTATGTGCGGTGACGACCGGGTACACCTACTTCCACCAGGACCGCCGCGCGCTGTTGAACGACCGGCCGGACAAAAAGCATCGGCAGCAGCGCTGACCGGTGCGCTGCTGCCGATGCTGGCTTGGCGGGGTTTCAGGCCGCCGGTTGTGCCGGCTGCGACGGTTGCGCCGGCTGTGCCGTGGTATTGCTGGCCAGCAGCACCTGCTGGATGTCGGGCTTCATCGCGACCAACTGCTGATTCCAGTAGGGCCACGAGTGCGTCCCATTCGCCGGGAAGTTGAACGTCCCGTTGCGCCCGCCCGCCGCGGCGTAGGTGTTCTGGAACTGCTGGTTGGTGCGCAGCGTGAGGCCCTCCAGGAACTTGGCCGGCATGTTGTCGCCGCCCAGGTCGCTGGGTGTGCCGTTGCCGCAGTACACCCAGATCCGGGTGTTGTTGGCGACCAGCCGCGGAATCTGAACCATGGGGTCGTTGCGCTTCCACGCCGGGTCGGTGGACGGACCCCACATGCTGTTGGCGCTGTAGCCTCCCGAGTCGCTCATCGCCAGCCCGATCAGCGTCGGCCACCAGCCCTCGGACGGGTTGAGGAAGCCCGAAAGCGAGGCGGCGTAGGGGAACTGCTGCGGGTAGTACGAGGCCAGGATCAGCGCGGAGCCACCGGACATCGACAGGCCCACCACGGCGTTACCGGCCGGGGAGACCTGCTTGTTGGCCTGTAGCCACAGCGGCATTTCCTGGGTCAGGAACGTCTCCCACTTGTAGGTGTAGTTCTGGCCGTTGCTCGACGACGGTTGGTACCAGTTGCTGTAGAAGCTGGACTGGCCGCCAACCGGCATCACCACCGACAGGCCCGACTGGTAGAACTCCTCGAAGGCCGGGGTGTTGATGTCCCAGCCGTTGTAGTCGTCCTGGGCGCGCAACCCGTCGAGCAGGTACACCGCGTGCGGTCCGCCGCCTTCGAACTGAACCTTGATGTTGCGGCCCATCGACGGTGACGGCACCTCCAGGTATTCCACCGGAAGACCCGGTTTCGAGAACGCCCCCGCGGTAGCCGAGCCGCCGGCCGCCGTGACGAGGCCGGCCATCAGAGCGGCCCCCATGGCCGCGACCGCCAGTTGACGCGGCATGGTTGCCGCGGCGCCACGCAACTTCCGCAACTCTTCGAAGAACTTCATAGCTCTCTACCCATCCCAACTTTCATCTGCCGCGTGCGGCGGTCGAATCTGTTCGTGGGCAGTGAAACACGTGGGGACGAGGCAAATCGCCTGTCGCGGCCGGAGCTTCACATCGCGGTTGGCTAACGATTGGGAGTCGGCCGGAAATCGTTACGTTCTGGTCACGATCGGCTATCGAGGGCGCAACTAGGTGACGAGCCGGCGCAACAGCGTTGAGGCGGCGGCGATTCCGAGGACCGCCGCGACCACCAGGACGACGATGTCCATCGGGTTGAAGGGCGTGCCAATGAGCAGGCCCCGCAAGGCGTTGACCTCGTAGCTGAGCGGGTTGACCCTGCTCAGCACGTGCAGCCAGGCGGGCATCACGTCCACCGGGTACAGCGCGTTGGAGGCGAAGAACAACGGCATCGTGATGGCCTGGCCGATGCCCATCAGCCGATCGCGACTGCGCACCAGGCCGGCCAGTGTCATCGACAGGCAGGCGAAGAATGCGGCGCCGAGCATCACGACGGCCATCGCGGCCACGATCCGCAGCGGGTTGACCGTGAGGCCGATATTCATCAGGTACGCCAACGTCATTACGCCGACCACCTGGGCGACCGAGCGCACGCCGGCGGCGAATGCCTTGCCGGTGATCAGCGCCGACGCGGGCGCCGGCGTCACCATCAGCTTGGCCAGGACGCCGGCGTCTCGGTCCCAAATGATTTGTATGCCATAGAAAATGGAGATGAACAACGCCGACTGGGCGATGATCCCCGGCGCCAGGAACGCCAGGTAGGACACCGATCCCGTCTGGATGACGTGCAGGTGGCTGAACGTGGTCCCGAAGATCAACAGCCACAGCGCCGGCTGCACCATCCGGGTCACAAGTTCGGTTCTGTCGTGCTGCAGCTTCTGCATCTCGACGATCGCGAACGCGCCGACGCGGCTGAGCACCGCACCGACTCGTTGCCATCCGCGCGGTGCGCGAACCAGGGTTGCGGGCATGACGCTATCAACCGACACGGCGCGCAGCCTTTCTGGCGGAACGGATTTCACGCAGCGATCCCGCAGACTCGGATGACGCGGAACCATCGTCCAGGCCCGAGGCCGCATAGTGGCGGAACACGTCCTCGAGCGTGGCGCGCGGCGACACGGTGGACTTCAACTTGGCCGGCGTACCCACCGCCCGCAACTCACCGTGGTGCATGAGCGCGACCCGATCGCACAGCGCGTCGGCCTCTTCCATGTAATGGGTGGTCAGCAGCACGGTCATGCCGAACTCGGCCTGCATCTTGCGCACCTGCGTCCAGACGCCGTCCCGCGCAATAGGATCCAGCCCGACCGTCGGTTCGTCGAGCACCAGCAGCGACGGGCGGTTCACCAGCGCCTGCGCCACCTCGAGGCGCCGGACCATGCCGCCGGAATAGGCCGCGGCCAGCCGATCGGACACGTCGAGCAGCTCCATCGCGGCCAGCGCCTGCTCGACACGATCGGAACGTTCGGCCCGGGGCACGCCGTAGAGCCGCGCGAACCACTCGACGTTCTGCCGGCCGGTCAACGTTGGTTCGATCGAGAGTTGTTGCGGCACATAGCCGATGTTGCTACGAATGTCGGTGGTCTGGCGGCGCGCGTCGAGCCCGAGGATGCGCAGTTCGCCCTGCTGCACCGGCGCCAGCGTGGTGAGCATCCGGACCATGGTCGTCTTCCCGGCGCCGTTCGGGCCCAGCAGGCCCATGGTTTCGCCGGTGCGCACCTGCAACGTCACGTCGTTGACGGCGGTGAACTGACCATACCGATAGCTCAGGTGCCTGGCGTCGACCGCCATCGGCAGTGACCCGCTCATGACTTTCGCTCCTGCAGTCTTCTGGTCATCGTCTCCATGACCTCCAATCCCTTTGTCAAAGACTCGATTTCATCGTCGTCGAGTTCGGCGAGCACTTCGGCCAACACGTCTCGCCGCGCAGCCCGAGCTGCGTCCACGACGTGCTGGGCGGGCTCGGCGAGGTGTAACCGGCCGACCCTGCGGTCCGTGTCGCCGACCGTGCGGATGAGCAATCCCCCGGACACCAGCTTGGAGACCAGGGTGGACGCGGTGTTGGGGGCCAACCCGAGCTCGGCGGCGGCGGCGTTGACCGAGATGCCCGGTTGCCGGGCCACCAGCCACAACAACTCGGACTGCGATTCGCTCAGCCGTGACGAGTCGAAGCCGCGCCCGGCCGAGCGTCGCAGTTGCCGGCGGAACCGGCCGACGACGCGAAACACGTCGGTGACCACATCGGTACTCGACTGCACCTTCTCCACGATACCTCTGTAGCCGAGCTATTTATGTGGGGAAGCTGTGTATCGGTTATGTACCCGCTACTTCGGGAGTCGATGCAGGACGACGTCGGTGAGGGCCCCGTCGTCGACCCGGGCCGTCATGTAGGTGCAAAAGGGCTGCCGGCGGCGATCCGTCGGCGAGCCCGGGTTGAGCAGGCGCAATCCCGTTTCGGCGCGCGTGTCCCAGGGGATGTGGCTGTGCCCGAACACCAGCACCTGGGTGTCGGGATAGAGCCGCGCCATCCGCGCTTCGCGGCCGGCCGCCGCGCCCGTCTCGTGCACGACCGTGAAACGCACCCCCGCCAGGGTCACGTCCGCCCGTTCCGGCAGGCGCGCCCGTAAGGCGGGACCGTCGTTGTTGCCCCAGCAGGCCACCAGCCGGGCCGACCTGCCTTCGAGTTCGTCCAGCAATTCGGGCACCACCCAGTCGCCTGCGTGCACGACGACGTCGGCCGCCTCCACCTCTTCCCAAACCCGCGCGGGCAGGCCGCGGGCGCGCCCGGGGACATGGGTATCGGAAATCAGCAGCAGCCGCACAGCCTTATCTTGCGCCGGGCGGTTGTCACCCCGGCGTCGAAGCCATGGCTTTTTCGCGCCTGGTGGCCGCCGCGTCCGCATCCTCACCGAGGAGAAGGGACCGGACGAGGCGACGCGGACCGAAGGGCCGCAGCATGGAGCTCGCGGGGCGCGGGCGCACACGCATCGGCCACCAGAACCACCGTCCGAGCAGCGCCGCGATCGACGGCGTCATCAACGAGCGCACGATCAACGTGTCGAACAGCAGGCCGAGTCCGATCGTGCTGCCGGCCTGGCCGATCGAGCGCAGGTCGCTGGCGACCATCGACATCATGGTGAAGGCGAAGACGAGGCCCGCCGTGGTGACGACCCCACCGGTCTCGCCCATGGACCGGATGATGCCGGTCTTCAGCCCGGCGCCGATCTCCTCCTGGAACCGCGACACCAGCAGCAGGTTGTAGTCCGAGCCCACGGCCAGCAGGATGATCAATCCGAACACCGGCGCGATCCAGTTCAAGTCCAGGCCGAGGAGGTGTTGCCACACCAGCACCGTGAGCCCGAAGGCGGCACCCAGCGACAGCAGCACCGTCCCGACGATCACCATGGACGCCACCAATGCCCGCGTGATGATCACCATCACGACGAAGATCAACGTCAGCGCCGCGAGTCCGACGATCAGCAGGTCGTAGTGCGAGCCCGACTGGATGTCGCGGTAGATGGCCGCCGTGCCGGCCAAATAGAACTTGGCCCCGGTCAGGGTCGTTCCCTTCACCGCTTGATGAGCGGCGGCCAATTCCGGCATGACGGCCGAAATGCCCGCCGGCGTGGCCGGGTCCGCATCGTGGGTGATGATGAAGCGCGCGGCCTTACCGTCCGGAGACAGGAAGAGCTTCAGACCGCGCTGGAAGTCGGGGTTCTGGAAGGCCTCCGGCGGCAGGTAGAAGTAGTCGCCACTGCGGGAAGCGTCGAAGGCCTGCCCCATCGCGCTGGCCGTGTCGGTCATCTGAGCCATCTGCGTGACCAGGCCCGAGAAGCTGCTGTGCATCGTGAGCAGCGTTCCCTGCATCGATTTGGCGACGGCGATCATCGGCGGGAACTGCGCGGCCATCTGCGGGATGATCGCGTCGACGTTGTTGACGTCCTTGATCAGCGTGCTCATGTTCTCGCTGAATTTGTCCACACCGTCGATCGCCTCGAACACCGACCTCGTCGCCCAGCAGACGGGGATGTCGAAGCAGTGCTGCTCCCAGTACAGATAGCTGCGGAGCGGCCGGGCGAAGTCGTCGAAATCGGCTAGGTGGTCCCGCATTTCGTCCAGGGTGGCCTGCATCTCGTGCATATCGCCGACCATCTGATGCGTCGCGTTGCTCATCTGCCCGAGCAGGCCCTGCATCCGCTGCATCGAGACGATCATGGCGCCGAGGTCGTCGCTCATCTTCAGCATGTCGGCCGTCCGGTCCCTCATGAACTGAAGGTTCTCCTGGATCGGGATCGATTGTGCACTGATCTGGAACGGTATGGAGGTGTGCTCAATCGGCCCACCCAACGGCCGGGTGATGCTTTGCACCATCGCGATTCCCGGTGATCGGAAGATGTCTTTGGCGAGTCTGTCCAGGATGATCATGTCGCCGCTGTTCCGCATGTCGTGATCGCTCTCGATCATGAGGATGTCGGGATTCATTGTGGCAGCGGTGAAATGGCGCTCCGCGGCCGCGTACCCCACGCTCGACGGCAGGCCGCGGGGGATGTAGAAGCGGTCGTTGTAGCTGACCTTCATGCTCGGCATGAAGAGGATACCGACGATGGCGATGACCAAAGAGGCCGCGAACACCGCTCCCGGCCAGCGCACCGTAGCCGTGCCGATGCGCCGCCAGCCGCGCGTCTTGATCATGCGTCGGGGGTCGAGCAAACCGAACCGGGTGGCCACCGCGACAACGGCCGGGGCCGCCGTCATCGCGCCGGCGACGACGACGAGCAACCCCAGCGCTGACGGAATGCCCAGCGCCTTGAAATACGACAGCCGCGCCAGGTGCAGGCAGAAGGTGGCCCCCGCGATCGTCAGCCCCGAGCCCAGGATGATGTGCGAGGTCCCGCGGAACATCGTGTAGTAGGCCGTTTCTCGATCCTGACCGGCCTGGCGAGCCTCCTGGTAGCGACCGATGAGAAAGATCGCGTAGTCGGTCCCCGCCGCGATCGCCAGCGAGGAGAGCATGGCCACCACGAACGTCGAGAAGCCCAACAGTTCGTAATTTCCCAGCAGCGCAACAAGCCCTCTGGCGGTGCCCATTTCGAAGCCGACCATGACGAGAACCAGCAGCAACGTGCTGACCGAGCGATAGGCGATGAACAGCATGATCATGATGACCACGCCGGTGACGCCCATCATCTTGAACATGCTCTTGTCGGCGGCTTCATTCATGTCCGTCGTCAGCGGCGCCGGGCCGGTGACGTACACCTTGAGCCCTGGGGGCGGCTCCGACTTGTCGACGATCTTGCGCACCGCGTCGACGGATTCGTTGCCCAGGGTGCTGCCCTGGTCGCCGGCCAGGTTGAGTTCGACGTAGGCGGCTTTGCCGTCCTTGCTCTGGACGCCGGCGGCGGTGAGCGGGTCGCCCCAGACGTTCTGGACGTGCTGCACGTGCTTGGGGTCGGCCTGCAGCCTGTTCACCAGGCCGTCGTAGTAGCGGTGCGCCTGGTCGCCGAGTGGCTTGTCGCTCTCCAGGACGACCATCGCGATGCTGTCGGAATCCGACTCATGGAACGTTGCGCCCATCCGCTTGGCGGCAATCATCGCCGGCGCGTCTTTCGGCGACATGGTCACCGCGTGCTTGCGTGCGACCGACTCGATCGGCGGCACAAGCACGTTCAGGGCAACGGTGAGCAGCAGCCAGCCGATGATGATCGGCCACGCGAAGGTGCGGACGAACCGCATGAATCTCGGACGGGCGTCGGTGTCGGTGTCGGTGTTCATGCGGCCTTCACCAGACAAGACGTTTGGGCGTGGTGCCCGGCCGAGGACTGCTCATCCTTGACCACACCGTTGACGGTGATGCGGCATCCGAGTTTGTCGCTATTGCCCTGTGCCACCACGTTGGCGATCACGGCAGGCACCGTCGTGGTGATCGTGAAGGTCCAGGGCAGGTTGGTGAAGTCGGCCTGTGCCGGCTGTGCGTTCTTGTCCAAGTAACTCACGCTTCCCGTCGTGTCGCTGGGCCCGTAGATCTCGTATGTCACCTGCTTGATATGCGAGGGCTTGAGGGGCTCGGCGCTGCTGCCGGTCGCGGTGAAGATCTCTTCTGAGCCGAAAACGCCGCGGAGCCGATCAACGGCCACGCTGCCGAGGGCGACCGCCACCACCACGACGAGCGGTACCCAAGCCCGTCTGAGAAGCGTGGACACTGACGTTTCCTTTCCTCGTGACCGGGGTCTCCCGGTATGGAGTCTTAGCCCGCGTCACCGCGGCCAATAGGGCCATTCGGCCCGCAGTTGAGGGTCGGCAGGCACACGGCCCGCGCCAACGCGTGAGCTGTTACCCGCGAGTCCCCGCTTAACCCGCGGTTCCAGTAGTACCATACCCCCAGGGGTATCGCCATCCGAGCCTCCATGCCCCCAGGGGTATGGTATGAAGGAGTTATGGAAGAAGGATTTCTCGGCGGTCGACCGCTCACGGCCGACCTGGCCGGTCACGACCCCGCCGACATGGACGCGGTCCTCGCCCGGTTGCGCCGGGCCCACGGCCAACTCGGCGGCGTCATCGCGATGATCGAGCAGGGCCGCAGTTGTAAAGATGTCGTCACCCAGTTGGCCGCGGTGTCGCGGGCGCTGGATCGCGCCGGATTCAAGATCATTGCCTCGGGTCTGCGCGACTGCATCACCCAGCCGGAGGGTAGTCCCTCTGACGGGGCCCGCTTGTCGATCGACGAGTTGGAAAAGCTGTTCCTCAGCCTGGCCTGACGACCGGCCGCTATGACAAGGGGATGAGCAATGGAGCCTGCCGACAGTAGTCGAGCTGGATCGAAGGTCACGCTGTGGCTGGACCCGGTGTGTCCGTTCTCGTGGAACACCGCACGCTGGATCCGCGCCGTCGCCGAGAAGACCGGCATGTCGGTGGATTGGCAGCTGATGAGCCTGGTGGTGCTCAACGAGGGGCGCGAACTCCCGCCCCCGCAGCAGGCGCGGATGCGCGACTCCCGCAAAGTCGGCCGGTTGCTGGCCGCCATAGCGCGGGAGAAGGGTGACGACGGGTGGGTTGCCGCGTACTTCGCCTTCGGTGAGCGATACATCGACCGCTCGGAACCCCTCGACGACGGCCTCGTCGCCCATGTGTTGACCACGGTGGGGGTGCACGACACCACCGCAGAGGCGGTCTCGGACGAGTCCCTGGACGAGTTCGTGCGCCGAGGGCACCAGGCGGCACAGGATGCCCTCGGCGAAACCGGCGGCAGTCCGATTCTGCGGATCGACGGGCATGCCTTCTTCGGGCCGGTCCTGACCGCGTTACCCGACGGGGCGGACTCGATCGCATTGTTCGACGCGGTCGCGACGTTGGCCGCGGTTCCCCAATTCGCCCAGCTGCAACGGCCGCGCACCGCGGCCTGACGCCCGCGCCACCGATAACACCTGGAAAGAGGAGAAGAAATGACATCAGGTTTGACCACCACGTTGCACACCTCGTTCGAGGACGCGGTGAAACGGACGACGGACGCCCTGGCCGAGCAGGGTTTCGGCGTGCTGACCACCATCGACGTCAAGGCCACGCTGAAGAAGAAGCTCGGTGAGGACATGGAGGACTACCTCATCCTGGGGGCGTGCAACCCGACGTTGGCGCATCGCGCCCTCGGGATTCACCGCCAGATCGGCCAGTTACTGCCGTGCAACGTCGTGGTGCGGGCCGACCCCGACAGCTCGGGTGATGCGGTTCTCGTCGAGGCGATGGATCCGCAATTGATGGTCAAGGTGACCGGTGAGCAGGGGGCCTTGCAGGACGTCGCGGACCAGGCCACCGCCAAACTGCAAGCCGCGATCGGCGCGCTGAAGCAACCGTCTCCGACACCCTGACGCCGGCCCTTCGGGGCCGGGCCAGGCCCGTGACATCGCGGGCCGCGGCTGGCGTGCCGTGATCACCGCGGTCGGCCGACGTCCCGGCGAATCGCTCGTGGACGTCTGAAAGGTATTGGAGTGTCAGCTCTTTCGGGTCTGGTGTTGGCGAAACTGACTGCACCGGCACTCGTGGTGGCACTTTCGCCCATTCCCATCGTCGTGTCGTTGGTACTGCTCGTTCACAACGACCGGCCGTACTCGTCGAGTGTCGCGTACTTGATGGGGAGGCTGGTGTCGCTGACCGTTCTCGCCACGGGATTCATGCAGTTCCCGCGATTGTTCGACGATCTGCTGGGGCCCGCGCCGGCGTGGGCCGACTGGGCGGTGATGGGTGTCGGCGTGGTGCTGATGTCATTCGGTGTCTGGCTGTGGTGGCGACGCGCCCACGGGAGGGGCGGGCCGGGGTGGGGAGGCAGTGTGGGCACGATAACGCCGTCGGCCGCGGCCGCGATCGGGATGCTTCCCATGCTGGCCAACCCGAAGGTGCTGGCCGCCAGTGCGGCCGTCGGGACGGAGATCGCCACCGTCCGAATGACCGCCGTCGGCTCGATGCTGGCGGTGGCTTACTATGCGGCGCTGGCGAGTTCGACCGTCGCCGCCCCTGTCTTGGCCTACCTCGTCGTCGGACCACGGATCGACCCTCAGCTGGAGCGGATCAGGCGCTGGATGGAGCACCAGCGCCGGGCACTCACGGCCGCGGCCGTCGTGTTGATAGGCCTCGCCGTGGTGCTGTACGGCCTGTCCTGAGACTGACCGGCGGCTGACGGACCGGATGGCCGCGGCGTCCGTCAGCCGCGTTGGCTGCGTGCTTCGGCGCCCGTTTCCCCGGCATCGAAAGAGTCGTCCGGACCGGCCGCCCCGACGTACGAGCCGTCGGCCTCGCCGGCCGCGGCGCGTGAGCGAGACTCGTGAGCCTCCGGTTCGACGTCGGGCTCTGTCTTGTGGCCCTTACCTTCTGGCATGATTCCCTTCCAGGCAGCTCGCAGCGTTCGGGTAGGGATTCCCGGTTCGTCGTGGTGAAAACCCACAACCGTCAGCGCGCGGCGCTATGGTTACCGCCCGGAGCCAAGGAGAAACTCAATGCGCACCTTCGATTCAGTAGCCGACCTCGCGGCCGCCGCCGGCGAAACCATCGGGCACAGCGACTGGGTGACCATCACCCAGGAGGACGTCAACCTGTTCGCCGACGCGACCGGCGATCACCAGTGGATCCACGTCGACCCCGAACGCGCGGCCGCCGGCCCGTTCGGCAAGACGATCGCCCACGGCTTCATGACCCTGGCGCTGCTGCCGCGCCTGCAGCACCAGATCTACACCGTCAACGGCATCAAGCTGGCAATCAACTACGGCCTCAACAAGGTTCGGTTTCCCGCCCCGGTGCCGGTCGGCTCGCGGGTGCGCGCCCAGACATCATTGGTCGGCGTCGAGGATGTCGGGAACGGCGCCGTGCAGGCGACCATGTCGACGACCGTAGAGATCGAAGGCGCGCCCAAGCCGGCCTGCGTGGCCGAGAGCATCGTCCGCTACCTCACCTGATTTCGTGGTCGCCGGCGTCAGAACTCCGCCACCGAGTGTTCCAGCCGCTCGGCCAGCCGGGCCTGGGCCTCCGCGCGGCGGGTGGGGATGTGCGCCGACGGGAACGGCGTTGTGACGGGCTGATATTCGCGCAAGGTGCGCCGGGCCACCGTCATCTTGTGCAGCTCGGTGGCGCCGTCGGCGATGCCCAGCGACTCCGCGGCCACCATCATCTTGACGAACGGCATCTCGTCGGACACGCCGAGCGCGCCGTGCAGGTGCATGGCCCGCTGCACGACGTCATGCAGCACCTGGGGCATGGCGACCTTCACCGCCGCGATGTCGCGGCGCACCTTCTGATAGTCGTGGTGCTTGTCGATCAGCCACGCGGTGCGCAGCACCAACAGCCGGAACTGCTCGATCTGAATCCAGCTGTCGGCGATCTTCTCCTGGGTCATCTGGAAATCGGACAGCCGCCCGTGCCGGGTCTTTCGTGACACCGCGCGCTCGCACATCATGTCAAAAGCGCTGCGCGCCAACGCTATTGTTCGCATGGCGTGGTGGATGCGGCCACCGCCGAGCCTCGTCTGGGCGATCATGAATGCCTGGCCCTCGCCGCCCAGCACGTGGTCGGCCGGCACGCGGACGTCGGTGTAGCGGACATAGCCGTGGCTGGCCCGCTTCGACGACTCGGCTCCCACGCCGACGTTGCGGACGATCTCGATGCCGGGCGTCTCGGCCGGAACGATGAACAGCGACATCTTGTCATAGGTGCGCGACTCGGGATTGGTCACGGCCATCACGATGAAGAACGACGCGTGCTTGGCGTTGGTCGAGAACCACTTCTCCCCGTTGATCACCCAGTGGTCGCCGTCGCGGGTCGCGGCCGTGACGAATTGTCCCGGGTCGGAACCACCCTGAGGTTCGGTCATCGAATAGCACGAGGTGATCTCGCCGTCGAGCAGCGGTTGCAGGTAGCGGGACTTTTGTTCGTCGGTGCCGAACATCGCGAGAATCTCGGCGTTGCCCGAATCGGGCGCCTGGCAGCCGAAAACGGACGGCGCCCAGCGGGAACGTCCGAGGATCTCGTTGAGCAGCGCGAGCTTGACCTGACCAAATCCCTGCCCGCCGAGCTCTGGCCGCAGGTGCGCGGCCCACAGGCCCTGGTCCTTGACCTGCTGTTGCAACGGCCGCAGGATCGCCATCATCTCGGCGTTCTTCTTGTCATACGGGTCGAGGGCGACCAGATCGAGCGGTTCGAGTTCGTCGACCATGAACTTCTCGACCCAGTCGAGCTTTGCCTGATAATCCGGATCCGTTTCGAAATCCCACACGGTGGCCACCCGTTCCCCGGCGCAGCGTCGCGCCGGCCTCGTCGATGAAGGCCATCGTAGATGGCCGCGGCGGCGGATCAGCCGTCGCCGCGGGTGTCGACGACGCGCTGGGCGATGTCGACGAGCTTGACCTGACTCTCCTGGGACAGCATCCGCAGCAGGTCGAACGCGCGCAGTTCGTCCACACCGTAGCGCTCCATGATGATGCCCTTGGCCTGGCCGATGCGGTCTCGCGTCGACAGCGCCGACTGCAGCTGCTCGCCGTGCCGCGCCGCCAGAATGGCTGCGGCGGCGTGCGCGGCCAGCACCGAGCCGGTGGTCTCCGCCTCGGCATCCCACGCACCGGTTCGCAGACCGAACAGGTTCAACGCGCCGGCGGTGCGGTCGGCGGTGTACAGCTTGAACGACAGGCTGCTGAGCACGCCGTGCTGCACGGCCGCCGGCGCGTACCGCGGCCAGCGCGACTCGTCGCGCATGTCATCGCTTCGCACGATCGTCTCGGCGAGTGCGGCTTGGGCGCAAGGCCCTTCACCGAAGTCGTGCTGCAGCTGGTCGAGCCGCGCAACCAGGCTGTCGGTGTCCGCGACGGATTCGAACTCGCCGCCCCTCTTGACAAGCAGCACGCCGGCGAAATCTGCCCCGGGTATCAGCTCCACCGCGGCGGTGGTCACGTCGGCGAGGACGTCACCAAGCGAGCGGGGCGCGGCGATGCCGCGGGCAAGCTCTGCCATGCGCACGGCGAGCTGGTGGCTCGAGGTCGGGTCTGCAGACTGCATAGGATCGGATTCTCCACGGTCGCCCGGCACGCGGAATCGCCCGGTGCGGATCATCGGTTGATGTCGTTGCGAATGCCGGCTGCTGGTCGCCGCCGGCAACGGTTGTTCGCATTGACCACGGGTACCCGCCGCCGACCAGATCTATCTCGACCCGCCGGGGAGGCCCAATGTTCATCCATAGCAAAGATCTTCAATTCGAGGTCCGCGCCGTCGACGTTCAGCCCGAGGTCGAGACCGATACGAGCTAATGCAACTTGGGCAAGACGTTGATGCGGTAGAACTCGATGGCCGACAGCGGATTGCTTTGGGGGAAGTGCAAAAACGGCACGGCGCCGGCGTCCACGACCGCTTGTACGGCCCTGATGTGCGGCTCGGGGTCGGTGCCGACGGTCCAGTTGGCCAGCACCTTGTCGATGGGATTGACCTCCGCGGCGCGCTGGATGTCGACCGGATTGGGCTGGTCGACGGCGCCGGCCGTGAAGCGCCACAGGCCGGCTGCGGCGGTCGCTTCGGCGTGGTCGCCGACGACCGCGAACAGCTCCGCGCGCTTGCCCAGGCCGGCGGGGTCACGGCCGGCTGCTCGCGCGCCGGCGCCGAATGCGGCCAGCAGTGCGGAATTCGTGACGTCGCGGGCCTGACCGATCCATCCGTCACCGTATTGGCCGGCCATTGTCGCGCTCTTGGGCCCACTGGCCGCCACGAAGATCGGCGGCGGTGTGGACGGGGTGTCGTAGAGCTTCAAGGCGTTGGTCTGAAAGTAGCGCCCGGCGAACGAGGTTCGCGATCCACTCCACAACCGGCGGATCAGGGTGATCGCCTCGACCAGCCGATCGTGGCGCTCGGCGTATTTGCCGAACGCGTTGGTCGCCGCCTGCTCGTTGAGCCGTTCCCCGGTCCCGACTCCCAGGAAGACGCGTCCGGGATACAGGACTGCCAGCGACGCGAAGGCGTGTGCCACCACTGTCGGGTGGTACCGGTACGTGGGGCAGGTCACGCCCGTGCCGAAGGAGATGCGGCTGGTGGCGTTGCCCACCAATGCCAGGGTCAACCACGGGAACATCGAATGGCCCTCGTTGTCCTGCCACGGCTGGATGTGGTCGCTGGCCCACACATGCTGGAAGCCGGCCTCTTCGGCCGCCTGGGCTTGTGCCACCAGCTGGTCGGTGCGGAACTGCTCGTGCGAGAGCACCACACCGACCGCCTTGGCCGCGGGCGGGGCGTGGTCGGCGCCCGGCCGCCCACAGCCGGCGGGCAGTCCGGTGGCGCCGAGCATGCCCGCACCGGCGGCCATCCGCCCGAACGTGCGACGCGAGACGCCGGTCACCGGACTAACGTACCCGCCGCTGCGACGGTCACACCCCCGATGCGACGACCGGCCACCCGCTAGCCTGACTCGGGTGAGTCCCCAGACGCGCCCGGCGCGCAAGGCCGATCTCGGCGAACTGTCACGCACCCTGGGCCGGGCCTTCCACGACGACCCGGTGACCACCTGGCTGCTGCCCGACCCGAGGGCGCGCACCGCGCACCTGCACCGGTTGTTCGCGACGATGACGCGCCACCACCACCTGGGCTGCGGCGGCGTCGAGGTGGCCTGTGACGGCCCGGGCATCGGCGGGGCTGCGCTGTGGGATCCGCCGAATCAGTGGCGCGAGACGCGCAGGGGCGAACTGGCGATGATCCCGACTTTTCTGCGGGTGTTCGGCCTGCGCTCGGGGAGGGCGCGTGGCCTGCAGGAGCTGATGAAACGGATGCATCCCGAGGAACCGCACTGGTATCTCGCCGTGATCGGGAGCGACCCGTCTGTCCGTGGGCAGGGCTTCGGTCAGGCGCTGATGCGGTCGCGGCTGGACCGCTGCGACGCCGAGTACTGTCCGGCCTATCTCGAGTCGAGCAAGCCCGAAAACGTGCCGTACTACGAACGTTTCGGTTTCGCGGTGACGCGCGAGATCGTCGTGCCCGACGGTGGCCCGACCATGTGGGCGATGTGGCGTTCGCCGCGATAGCGCGCGCGTTTAGCCCCACTGCCCGGCGGGCAACCGATCCCGCATGAGCGAAAACCCTCAAGCCGACGAGTTGGTGGACCCCTCGGATTTTCCCGAGGAAGGCGGGCCCGGTGACACCCTGAACGCGAGCGAAGGCACCGATTCCGACGAGGTTCACAACGACGACGGTGACATCGTCGTCGACCCGCCCGAGGGGTGGAGCGAAGCGAACCGGTTCGGCATGACCGCGCGGGAAGAGCGCGAGGGCGAATCGTTGGATGCCCGGCTGGCCGAAGAGGAGCCCGACGTCTCGGTCGATGACGTGGGGAGCGCACCGCCCGACGGCCCTCCCGGGCGCGCGCATCGGGGCCAGATCGACGGCGCGCCCGAAGACGGCCGGTCGCTGTACGAGGTCGTCGACGGGAACGAAGCGCTGGACTTCACGCAGACCCTGGAGTGAGCTCAGCAGTGTGCGACTGTTCACTCCGAGTCGGGTGGGCGGACGGCCGCTACGGGCTACTCTTCCAGCCGGCGATGCCGATCGCGATCATCCGCAGTTGTTTGACGGCGATCCGCCGGATGTCTTCGAGCGTCTCGGTGCTCTGTGCGTCCTCGATGGCCTCCGCGATGACGATCATCGAGTTGACGAACAGGGTCGCCAGCACGTTGAGGTCCTCGGTGCTCCACTCGCGCAGCCGCGGGAAGCGCGCCAGGTCAGTGGCCAGCTCGGACGTGATCAACCGGATCTCGGTGCGGATGGCATAGCGCAGCACGCTCAGCCCGCTGTTGCGTTCTCGTGCGATGAATCGCCAATGCTCCCGCCGCTGCGCGACGCTGGCAACCAAGATTTCGACGGACGACTCGATGACCCGATTCGGGTCGAGCTTGCCGGCGCGCGCGTCACGCAGGGTGTCGCGCAAGCTTCGGAACGACTCGTCGATCAGGACCAGCCCGAGGGCCTCCATCGACTCGAAGTGGCGATAGAACGCCGCCGGGACGATGCCGACCTCACGGGTCACCTCGCGCAGGCTCAGGCTGGAAAAGCTGCGGTCCTGCAGCAGCTTGAGCGCCGCGGCGATGATGGCGCGACGGGTCGCCTCCTTGCGCTCCTCGCGTGACCGGCTTTCCCGTGAGCGCTCGCGACCAGAACCGCGCACCCGTGAGCTAGGAGTACGGCTGTTCACTATGTGAACCCTACCACAGACCTGCAGTAAACCCTTGACTACCCGGGCGGTGTGGGCCCACGGTGTACATATGTTCACTCAAACCGCTCAGACTTCTGGCCGGGCCCTCGCTCGCACTTTTCGGAAGCGAGTCTTGGGTTCAGACCTTCTCGACCTACTCACCGGCCCCCACGGCGTCGATCGGTACACCGAGCTGGTGGCGCCGACCTGGACGCTGGGAGAGGCCCGCGCCAAGGTGATCGACGTGCGCCGCACCACTGCCCGCAGCGTCACCCTCACGCTCGCCCCGAACGAGCGCTTCACGTCCGCCTGGACCGTCAAGGCCGGCCAGTACGTCAACCTCGCCGTCGAGATCGACGGCCGCCGGCACACCCGCTGCTATTCACCGGCCAACGCCGAGGGCGCGGCCCACCTGGAGCTGACCATCGGTCGGCACGACGGCGGCCTGGTCTCGACCCACCTCTACGAGCACGCCCGCCGCGGCATGGTGGTCGGTTTGGCCGGTGTCGGCGGCGACTTCACGTTGCCGACCGAAAGGCCGCGCAGGATCCTCTTCGTTTCCGGGGGAAGCGGCATCACGCCGGTGATGGCGATGCTGCGCACCCTGGTCGCCGAGAGCCACCCCGGCGAGATCGCGTTCATCCATTACGCCCGCACGGGGGCGGAGGCGTGCTACCGCGACGACCTCGCCGCCCTGCCCGGCGTCCGCGTGTTGCACGGCTACACCCGATCCGACGGCGGCGATCTGGTCGGCCGGTTCGATGCGGCGCATCTGGCCGCCGCCATGCCGTCGCCCAATGCGGTGTTCGTCTGCGGCCCAACGCCTTTGGTCGATGCCGTGCGAAACCACTGCGAAAACGTCCACACCGAGAGCTTCGTGCCGCCGTCGTTCGAGGCGCCGGCCAACCCGTCGGGCGGCCGCGTCACCTTCGCCGACAGCGGGGTTGACGTCACCGACGACGGGCGCTCGCTGCTGGAACAGGCGGAATCGGCCGGCCTGTCACCCGAAAACGGCTGCCGGATGGGCATCTGCCACACCTGCACTCGGCGGAAGACCGCCGGAACGGTGCGCAACCTGATCACCGGCGCGGTCTCGACCGGTCCCGACGAGGACGTGCAGATCTGCGTGTCCGTGCCGGTCGGCGACGTCGACCTTTCGCTTTAGCGCCGCCAAAACCTCTGGAGGAAAAGCCATGACACAGAACAAGATCAAACTGACACCCCAACAGGCCGACGAATTCGGCCGTGAGCTGGACGCCATCAGGGAACGCGTGCTGGCCAACTTGGGCGCAGAGGACGCCGACTACATCCGCCGCGTCATCAAAGCCCAGCGCGCGCTGGAGGTCGGCGGCCGGGCGCTGCTCTTCCTGCCGCCCGCCTGGCTGCTGGGCACCACGATGCTGGGCCTGTCGAAAATTTTGGACAACATGGAGATCGGCCACAACATCATGCACGGTCAATACGACTGGATGCGTGACCCGAACATCTCCGGCCGGTCATTCGAGTGGGACACCGCGTGCCCGGCCGATCAGTGGCGCCATTCGCACAACTACATGCACCACACCCACACCAACATCGTGGGAATGGACCGCGACATCGGTTACGGCATCCTGCGGATGAGCGAAGACCAGCGCTGGCAGCCGTACTACCTCGGCAACCCGCTCTACGCCTTCTTGCTGATGGTGCTGTTCCAGTACGGCGTCGCGCTGCACGAACTCGAGACGGAACGCATCCGCTCCGGCGAAATCGAGCTCGCCGACAAACACGACGTGCTGCGCGCGATCTGGAAGAAGACGCGTCGGCAAACCCTCAAGGACTATGTGGCCTTCCCCTTGCTGGCCGGTCCCTTCGCCCCGTTCGTCTTCGCGGGCAACCTCTCGGCCAACCTGATGCGCAACGTGTGGTCGTACATGATCATCTTCTGCGGCCACTTCCCCGACGGCACCCAGGAATTCACCGTCGAGGAGACCAAGGACGAGTCGCGCGGCATGTGGTACTTCCGCCAAGTCCTCGGCTCGGCAAACCTCACCGGCGGCAAGCTTTTCCATCTGCTGTCGGGCAACCTGTCCCACCAGATCGAGCACCACTTGTTCCCGGACATGCCGGCCCGCCGCTACGCCGAGATCGCGCCCGAGGTGCAAGCGATCTGCGAGCGCTACGGCGTCCCCTACAACCGTGGCCCGCTGCTGCGGCAGTTCGGCACCGTCGTTCGCAAGATCGTCCGGCTGACCTTCCCGGACTCGGTGCGGCGCAGGGCCACCTCCGACCGGTCGGCCGATCCGGTGCCCGCGGCCGCCTGAATCCTCGCCCACCTCCCCCGCGCCCGGGGTATTGCGCGCGGAGGACAATGGGCGGCGTGGAATGGACCGGCGCACGCTACGCGGACAAACCGACGGTGGAGGCATCGACGTGGGTCGACGCCGATCCGGCCCGGGTGTGGAGCCTGGTTTCCGACATCAAGCTGATGCCGACGCTGAGCAATGAGCTGCAAGCCGTGGAGTGGGCCGAGGGTGCTGACGCCCCGCGCGTAGGGGCCCGCTTCATCGGACACAACGAACACGAGGCGTTCGGGCGGTGGAGCACCACCTCCCAGATCGTCGCGTGCGACGAGCCGCGCGAATTCGCCTGGGCCGTCGGCCAACCCGAAGAGCCGGCGGCGATGTGGCGGTTCCGGCTGACGCCCCGCGACGGCGGCACCGCGCTGAGCTACTGGATGCAGATGGGGCCGGGACGTTCGGGGCTGTCCGTGGCCATCGAATCGATGCCCGACAAAGAGCAGAAGATCGTTTTCGTGCGGATGCGCGAGTTCGAGGCCGCGATCGGCAAGACGCTCGCGGCGATCAAGAGGCTGGCCGAGCACGGGGTGCGTTGATGCGCACCGCGACGACCGTCGAGTTGTCGAGCGCCGGTCGGGAAACCGCGGCCTTCGTCGTCGAGGCGGAGAAGCTGGGCCTGGACGTGTGCTGGGTGGCCGAGGCTTGGGGTTCCGACGCGCCGTCGGCGCTGGGCTACCTCGCGGCGCGCACCGAGCGGATCCTGCTGGGTTCGGGCATCCTGCAGGTCGGCGTTCGCTCGCCGGTCATGGTCGCCCAGACCGCTATCACCCTGTCCAACCTCTCGGGCGGGCGTTTCCTGCTCGGGCTGGGCGCGTCGGGACCGCAGGTGATCGAGGGTTTGCACGGCGTCTCGTTCAGCCGGCCGCTGGTGCGTATCGCCGAAACCGTCGACATCGTGCGACAGGTGCTCGCCGGTGGGAAAATCTCGTACTCCGGCAAGCATTTTCACATTCCGCTCCCCGGCGGCGAAGGCGTGCCGATGCGGCTGTCGGCCCGGCCCGAGCATCCCATCCCGATCTACCTGGCCGCGCTCTCACCGGCGATGCTGCGGCTGACGGGGCGGACCGCCGACGGCTGGCTCGGTACCAGCTTCGTCCCGGAGGGTGCCGGCGATGCGTACTTCTCGCACCTCGACGAGGGCCTGGCCGCCGCCGGCCGCACGCGCGCCGCCATCGACATCTGCCAGGGTGCCGAAGTCGCCTTCGCCGCCGACGAGGAGGAACTGCGCGGGATGGTCGCCGGCCGCAAGAGGGAGCTGGCCTTCAGCCTCGGCGGGATGGGGTCGTCGAGCACCAACTTCTACAACCAGGCCTACAGCCGGCAAGGCTGGGCCGACATCGCCGCCGAGGTGCGCGAGCGCTGGCAGCGGGGGGACCGCGACGGCGCGGCCGCGCTGGTCACCGACGAGATGGTCTTGGCCACCACGCTGATCGGCACCGAGGACATGGTGCGCGCCCGGCTAGCGGTGTGGCGAGACGCCGGCGTGAACACCGTGCGCCTGTATCCGGCCGGCGATTCGCTGGAGGCGAAGCTGGGCACGCTCGGCCGGGCCATCGAGTTGGTCGCCGAGGTCTAGGACACGTCCGTCGGCGCGAGCGCGACCTTCACCAGCTGCACCGCCGGCCGCTCCGGCACCCCCTCGGCCAGGAACCACCGGAAGGCGAGGTTCCCGCACGGATACCCCAGGGTGGTCAGCGAATTCGGGTGGCCGGTCGTGCCGCGGGACAACACGATCGTCACCGAGCCGTCGCTGTTGAGCGCGGCGCTGTGGCCGTTGATCGAGCAGCGGACGTCGGGGCCCTCGGCGGCGCCGAAGGTGGCCATGAATTGATTCCACACCACCAGGTTCCAGAACCGGCATGCGGGAGGCCGGTGCGTGATGACCAACGCTTCGTCGTCGTCGAGCACGAAGCTGCCGTAGGAGTAGCAGGCGTCGCGCGCCGACCAGCCGAAGTTGGCGTCGGGGACCTGATAGGGGTCGGCGAATTCATTTGCGGCGTGCGCGGTTTCGTGTCCGAGTGCATGATCGTCGTCGACCCGGGTGCCGACCGCCAGCGGCACGATCGCGAACATGGTGCGCAACCAGGTCGTGGCGGCGCGCAGGCGCGCGGCGGTCTCGGCGTCGCCGTGCCGGATCGGGTCCGGCTCGTCGAGCGCCTCGATCCGCCAGGTGACGGGGCGGCCCGTGAGCGGGTCGGCCTGGTAGTCGCGGGTCATGAGCACGGCGGCATCGGGCGTGGGGCCGAGTTCGAAGGCGAAGTTGCCGTCGGCGTCAATGTCGAGGTCGCTGTCGCGGACGATCGCGACGACCCGGTCGGACCACGCGCCCGGCGACGGTTCGTTGTAGGCGGTCACCGAAAAGTACACGCTGTCACCCCTATTGCCACTGATGCGGTAGCGGCGCTTCGGGTCGACCGGGCACATGAAGTAGTAGGCGTCGGTGTTGTCGCCACCCCAGCGGCGGTCGCGGCGCAACGGCGTGTTCACCTCGACGAGCTGGGGGCGGCCGGGCTCGGTGAAGAGGTAGGCGTCGAACGCCACGCCCAGCGTGCTGGCGAGCATGCGGTAACCGTCGGCGATGTGCCGGTCGTCGGCGACCGCCCGGTCGCCCTCCAGAAAGGATCGGTCCAGGGTGCCCAGGGTGCCGAGCAACTCCTGCCAGGCGGCGGTCGATTCGTGCGTCATGCGCTGATTCCCTTCAGGAGCAACGTGGTGGTGCGGTCGACCCACGCGTCGTCGAGCTCGCTGACGCGGGTGAGCAAGCCCATCAGCGTGATGCCGGCGATGGCCTCGGTTAATTCGGCGGCGGTCACGTCGGGCCGGACCTCGCCGCGACCCGCGGCCCGCGCAAGCAACTGGGCGAGACCGCCGCCGATGACGCCGGCGAAGCGCTCCAACAGCGCCGAATGCAGGGTCGGGTCCGCGGCCATCTCGCCCACGAGCCCCGGCAAGGCCGCCCGGGCGGCCGGTGTCGTCAGGAAAGCCATTGAGCGACGGACCATTTCACGCAGGTCCTCGGGCAAGGACCCGGTGTCGGGCAGCTGGGTCGCGGCGCCGATGGGAAACACCGCCTCGTGCACGAGGTGCGCCTTGCTCGGCCAGCGCCGGTAGATCGCGGGCTTGCTGGTGCCGGCGCGGTCGGCGATCGCGGAAACCAACAGCCCGGCGTAGCCGGTCTCGGCGAGCAGTTCGACGGTCGCGCTCAGCACGGCGGCGTCGATGCGTGGGTCACGGGGTCGGCCAAAATCCACTACCATTACGAAACCGAGGGTAACATAAGTCGCCGTGACCGACGCCGTTCGCCTTGATGACCTCGCCCGGCCCCGATTCAGCGCCGAGGCCCAGCAGATCCTGGACATGATGGCCACGCTGGCACCGGACTGCCCGCTGGACTCCGACGCGCTGCACGAGCGCGCCACCGCGGACACCGGGCTCGACGACTTCGGCCCGTCGGACTATCGGGAGCGGCTCGACGTCTACCTCGCCGCGCTGCGCGACATCGACGGCCTGCACGGGGCCGGGGTCGTGAACTTCTACGGCCAGTTGCTGCAGCTGCTCAAGAACCGGCTCCTGCTGACCGACCTGCTGCGGCGGCATCCCGAGATCGACGACGTCGAGCTGCAACCGCCGGTGGTGATCGCCGGCCTGCCCCGCACCGGCACCACCCATCTGCACAACATGCTGGCGGCTCCGGCCACCTTCCGCACCATGCCCTACTGGGAGAGCGTCGAACCGTTTCCCCTGCCGGCCGAGGCCGGCGTCGAACCGGACCCGCGGCGGGCGCGAATGGACGTCGCGGTCGGGGTGATTAACACCGTGATGCCCTATTTCCCGCTCATGCACGAGATGACCACCGAGCACGTCCACGAGGAGATCCAACTTCTCGCCAACGACTTCTCGACCATGCTGTTCGAGACGCTGGCCGACGTGCCGCGCTGGCGTGAGTACTACCAGGCGCACGACCAGACGCCGCACTACGAGTACCTCGCCCGCCAACTCAAGGCCATGCAGTTCTTGCGTGGCGGCCGGCGCTGGTTGCTCAAGTCGCCCCAGCATCTCGAGCAGGTGCCGGTGCTGAGGCGCGTATTTCCCGGCAGCATCGTCGTTTTCACGCACCGCGACCCGGTGCCGGTGGTGCTGTCGATGATCGCGATGATCACCTACTCCGCGCGCATGCACCGGTCGCCCGTGCCCGTGCAGGAGATCGCGGCGTCGTGGATCGACCGCTTGGACGACATGCTTTCCGCCCTCGTGCGCGACCGGGACACCATCGGCCCGGAGCACTCGATCGACATCCGATTCGACGACTTCATGGCCACCGAACTCGGTGTGGCCGAGCGGGTGTATGCCCTGGCCGGCGAGCCGCTCACCGGCGAGGCCCGAACGGCGATCGAGGACTACCTGTCCGGCCACCAGCGAGGGCGGCTGGGCAACGTCTCGACATCCTGCGAGATGTTCGGGCTGGACGAGGCCGATCTGCGCGGCCGCTTCGCACCGTATGTCGAGCGGTTCCTGGCCTAACCCGCGGCAGGCCGCTACGTTCTGAATCTATGGTCGCTATGCCCACGCTGGACGGTGTCGAACACAGGTATGTGGACCTGGGCGGCGGTGTGACGATCCATGTGGCGGACGCGGGTCCGGCCGACGGGCCGGCGGTGATGCTGGTGCACGGCTTTCCCCAGAACTGGTGGGAATGGCACAACCTGATCGGGCCGCTGGCGGCCGACGGCTACCGCGTGCTGTGCCCGGACCTGCGCGGCGCGGGCTGGAGTTCGGCGCCCCGCTCGCGTTACACCAAGACCGAGCTGGGCGACGACTTGGCGGCCGTCCTGGATCGATTGAATGTCCAGACGGTCAAGCTCGTCGCGCACGACTGGGGCGGGCCGGCCGCGTTCATCATGATGCTGCGCCACCCGGAAAAGGTGACCGGCTTCTTCGGAGTGAACACCGTGGCGCCCTGGGTGAAGCGCGACCTGCGGGCGGTGCGCAACATCTGGCGGTTGTGGTACCAGATCCCGATCTCGTTGCCGGTCATCGGCCCACGAATGATCGGCGACCTCAACTCGCGGGCGAGCCGTCTGCTCGGCTCATGGGTCGGTGGTGGCTTCGCGCTGCCCGAGGAGGACCTCCGCCTCTACACCGAGTGCATGCGTCAGCCCGGCCACGCGGAGGCGGGTTCGCGGTGGTATCGCAGCTTCCAGTCCGGGGAGATGATGCGCTGGATGCGCGGCGAGTACGACGACGCGCGCGTCGAGGTGCCGGTCCGCTGGCTGACGGGCACCGAAGACCCGGTGATCACGCCCGACCTCACCGACGGATATGCCGAGCACATCAGCGATTTCAAAGTGGAGCTGGTCGACGGCGTCGGGCATTGGATCGTCGACCAGCGCCCGGATCTGGTGCTGGACCGGCTGCGGGCCTTCCTGCGCGGCGAAACATAGCCCTCATGGCTTGACGAGGATGCGGATGGGGTTGCCCTGCTGGCGTTCGAGCATCTCGATGCCGTGCGACAGGTCTTCCAGGGCGACGATCTCACTGATCGACCGCGAAAGGTCAAGGCGCCCAGCCGAAACCAACTTCGCCAGCGTTTCGATGTCGACGTTCTGATAGCCCAGGTGGCCGAGCACTTGCTTGCGGGTCAAACCGAACAGGGAGGTCGGCCCCACGGTCGGCGCCTCGGCGCTCATTCCGACGCCGACCAGCCGGCCTCCCGGGGTGAGGCAATCGAGCCCCTGCTCGAACGTCGCCTTCAGGCCGACGGCGTCGAACGCCACGTCCAGCAGGCGGCCGCCGGTGGCCTCGGCGATCTTGTCCCTGAGCCCGTCGTCGCGGGAGTCGAACGCGTAGTCGGCCCCGACGGCCAGGGCGCGCTCCAAGACGGCGGGGTTGACGTCGACCGCGACGATCGGTACGGCGCCGACCAACCGCGCGAGCTGGACGATGTGGGTGCCGAGGCCGCCGACGCCCCACACGCCGACCGACTCGCCGACCGCCACCTTCCCCGTCCGGACGACGGCGCCGAACGGGGTGGACACCGCGTCGGCCAGGATCGCGGCCTGTTCCAGCGGCACGTTGTCGGGCACGCGGGTCAGCCCGGCCGCCTGGGCCAGGGTGTATTCGGCCCACGCCCCGTCGTAGGCGAAGGCCATCAACTGGATGCGCAGGCAGTTCACCACGTCGCCGCGCCGGCAGTTCGGGCAGCGCTGGCAGGGCCGGCCGGCCGCAACCACGACGCGGTCGCCCTCGGCCCAGCCGGTCACCTCCGGCCCCAGTTTGGCGATGGTGCCCGATGCTTCGTGGCCCTGGGTCACCACGGGCTGCTGCGCCGGGAAGGTCCCGTTGATCAGGCTCAGGTCGGAGTGGCAGATGCCGCAGAAGGCGACCTTGACCAGGACCTCACCGGGGCCGGGCTCGGGTATTGGAACATCCTCGAGCGCAATTCTTTTGGTGTCTGCGTAGAAGCGCTCGGCGCGCATCGTCGTCGCCATGGGCTAGTCGACGCCGATGGTGACTTCCGTGGACTTGATGAACACGGTTGCGGGCTGGCCGACTTGGAGTCCGAGATCGGTGGCGGCGTCCTTGGTCACGGAGGAGGTGATGACCTGGTCGCCACCGTCGAGCTTGACCTTCACGACCGCCATCACGCTGCCGAGATCGACCTCGGTGATGGTCCCTTTGAGCTGATTTCGGGTCGAGAGCCGCATCGTGAGGTCCTCCGTCTGGTTGGGGGTCGGTCTGCGATTGAACCTAGCCCGGCGACGATGCGGGCCGAAAGGCCGGCTGAGGAGGCGGGCGATTTGAACCTAGTGCCGCGGGCCGAGCAGGGCTATGGAGGCGTCGACAGCCGGCTCGACGATTCCGCGCACCGGTTGGCCGTCTTCGACGGCAAGCGCGGTCAGTTCGCGCAAGCCCCCCAGCAGGATGACCGCCAGCGGGGCGGTCAGCGGCGGCAGCTCGGCCCGCTGGAAGCCGGGGCTGGCGCTGAGGTCGATCAGCAGGCTGGACAGCAGCTGCAGGCCTCGGCGCTGCACCGGGCGCGCGGCGGCTCCGAGCGAGGGAAGTTCCCGGATCCAGCTCAGCGTGAGGGCCGGCCGGGACTCGATGTAACCGACGTACGCCTCGACGGCCTGACGAATCTGCTGGTGCCAGTCGGCCTCCGGGTCGACCGCCGCCACGATGCACTCGCCCAGCTTTTCGATGTCGGCCCCCAGCAGCTCCAGGAAGCACTCTTCCTTGCTCGCGAACTGGTCGTAGAAGGTGCGCTTGGACGTGCGGGCGTTACGAACGACGTCGGCGACGGTGCTGGCGCGGTAGCCGCGCTCTGCGATCGAGGTGGCGAGGCCCTCGAGCAACCTGAGCCGAAACGGGTCGCCAAGTACCGCTTCGTCTGCCGTTGCTGTCGCCGCTGATGGCACGGCCGGCGCCCCTTTCGATAAGTGCGGCACCCTTGTCAGGCTGTGGTACCTCAGAGTACCGTATCTCCAAAGGTTCTGGTACACGGCAGTACCACCCCGGTGCCCGGGGCGAATGTGGGGAGCAGTCCGCCATGAGTGAAGTCGTCACCGCCCCACCGGCAACCGCGGCCGTCAGGTTGCCCCCCGCAGCCCGGCTGCCGAAGTTGTTGCAGGGGTTGGGTTTCGCGGTCTCGCGACGGGGCATGATTCAGCGGCTGGCCCGCCGGCACGGCGACGTCTTCACGCTGAACCTCCCGATCTACGGCCCGGTCGTGGTGGTCGCCGACCCGCAACTGGCCAAGCAGATCTTCACCACCAGCCCGGACGAGCTCGGCAACATCCAGCCGAACCTGAGCCGGCTGTTCGGTTCCGGGTCCGTGTTCGCACTCGACGGGGAGGACCATCGCCGCCGGCGGCGCCTGCTGGCGCCGCCGTTCCACGGCAAGAGCATGAAGAAGTACGAGGAGATCATCGAAGAAGAGGCACTGCGGGAAACAGCGGGCTGGCCGGAGGGTGAGGCCTTCGCGACGCTGCCGTCGATGATGCGCATCACGCTGAATGCCATCCTGCGCGCCGTATTCGGGGCCGAAGGCGCCGAACTCGACGAGCTGCGCCGGCTCATCCCGCCGTGGGTCACGCTGGGCTCACGGATGGCGACGATGCCCAAACCGCAACGCAGTTACGGGCGCTTTACCCCGTGGGGGCGCCTGGACGAATGGCGCCGCCAATACGACACCGTCATCGACAGGCTGATCGAAGCCGAGCGGGCCGATCCGAACTTCGACCAACGCAGCGACGTGCTCGCACTGATGCTGCGCAGCACCTACGACGACGGTTCGGTCATGTCGCGCAAGGACATCGGCGACGAATTGCTCACCCTGCTGGCCGCCGGGCACGAAACGACGGCCTCCACGCTGGCCTGGGCGTTCGAGCGGCTGACGCGGCACCCGGACGTGCTGGCGGCGCTGGTCGAGGAGGCGGACAACGGCGGCCAAGAGCTGCGCCAGGCGACCATCCTGGAGGTGCAGCGGGCCCGGACGGTCATCGACTTCGCCGCCCGGCGCGTCTATCCGCCGCGGTATCAGCTCGGGGAATGGGTCATTCCCCGTGGCCAATCCCTGCTGGTGAGCATCGCGCAAATTCACGAAAACCCCGACGTTTTCGCCAATCCGGAGCGATTTGATCCGCAACGGTATGTCGGGACCAAGCCGTCGGCCTTCGCGTGGATCCCGTTCGGTGGCGGCACCCGTCGCTGCGTGGGGGCCGCCTTCGCCAACATGGAGATGGACGTCGTGCTGCGAACGGTGTTGCGGCACTTCACCATCGAGACCACGACGGCGCCCGGCGAGCGGTGGCATGGCCGCGGGGTCGCCTACACGCCGAAGGACGGCGGACGGGTCGTGGTGCGCCGGCGCTGAGCGGAAGCTCCCCGTCTACTGGCCCGCGGTGGCCCGGCGCGGCAGTTTCCAGCCCGGCCGGATGTAGTGGCAGGTGTACCCGTTCGGGTAGTGCTGCAGGTAATCCTGGTGCTCGGGCTCGGCCTCCCAGAAATCCCCGGCGGGGCTGACCTCGGTCACGACCTTGCCGGGCCACAGCCCGGAGGCTTCGACGTCGGCGATGGTGTCCAGCGCGATCCGCTTCTGCTCCTCGTCGAGGTAGAAGATGGCCGACCGGTAACTGGGTCCGCGGTCGTTGCCCTGGCGGTCTTTCGTTGTCGGATCATGGATCTGGAAGAAGAACTCCAGCATGGTGCGATAGTCGGTGACCGCCGGGTCGAAGACGATCTCGATCGCCTCGGCGTGCGTGCCGTGATTGCGGTAGGTGGCGTTCGGGACGTCGCCACCGGTGTAACCGACCCGCGTCGAAACCACGCCCGGCTGCTTGCGGATGAGTTCTTGCATCCCCCAGAAACAGCCGCCGGCCAGGATCGCTTTTTGGGTTGCCATTGCTCGTCCTCCTCATGGGCCACGATGCCGCCCAGGCTACACTCCGCCGATGAGCCGCAACGTCGCGACGATCTCGGGAAATGCCGCCACATGACGACGCAGGAATTCACTCGCAGCGAACTGTCCGCCGCCTTTCAGAAGTTCGAGGAGACGGTGGCCCGGGCCGCCGAAACCCGCGACTGGGACGCCTGGGTCGAGCAGTACACACCCGACGTCGAGTACGTCGAGCACGCGGCGGGCACGATGCGGGGCCGCGACGAGGTCCGCGAATGGATCAAGCGCACGATGACGACCTACCCCGGCAGCCACATGGTGGCCTTCCCGTCGCTGTGGTCGGTCATCGACGAGGCACGCGGACGGATCATCTGCGAACTGGACAACCCCATGCGCGACCCTGGGGACGGCAGCGTCATCAGCGCCACGAACATCTCGATCGTCACCTACGCGGGGGACGGTCTGTGGTGCCGACAGGAAGACATCTATAACCCGCTGCGTTTCCTGCGCGCCGGCATGAAGTGGTGCCGCAAGGCCCAGGCGCTCGGCACGCTCGACGAAGACGCCGCGCGGTGGATGCAGGAGAACGGCGGCGGGCAACCGTGAGAGAAGGGAAACCCTTGGGCACCAAACCCAAACTCGTCATCGGCGCCAACGGCTTTCTGGGTTCGCACGTCACCCGCCAGCTGGTGGCCGATGGTTTCGAAGTGCGCGCCATGGTGCGCCCGAACGCCAACACCCGCTCGATCGACGACCTCGAGCTGACCCGGTTCCACGGCGACGTCTTCGACGACGCCACCCTGCGCGAGGCGATGGACGGTGTCGACGACGTCTATTACTGCGTCGTCGACACCCGCGCCTGGTTACGCGACCCGGCGCCGCTGTTCCGCACCAACGTCGAAGGGCTGCGCAACGTTCTCGATGTCGCCGTCAACCAACCCGACCTGCGCAGGTTCATCTTCACCAGCACCTACGCGACGGTGGGCCGGCGGCATGGGCACGTGGCAACCGAAGACGACGTGATCAGCCCGCGGGGGCTGACCCCCTATGTCCAGTCCAGGGTCCAGGCCGAGGACCTGGTGATGCGGTACGTGGCCGACGCCGGGCTGCCCGCGATCGCGATGTGCGTCTCGACGACCTATGGCAGCGGTGACTGGGGCGGCACGCCGCACGGTGCCTTCATCGCCGGCGCGGTCTTCGGCAAGCTGCCCTTCCTGATGAACGGCATTCAGCTGGAAGTCGTCGGCGTCGACGACGCCGCGCGGGCCATGATCCTGGCCGCCGAGCGTGGGCGCACCGGTGAGCGGTACCTGGTGTCGGAGCGGATGATCGCGCTGAACGACGTCGTGCGCATCGCCGCCGACGAGGCCGGAGTTCCGCCGCCGCAACGCTCGATCTCGGTGCCGATGCTCTATGCCCTGGCCGCGGTGGGCACCTTGAAGGCCCGGCTCACCGGCAAGGACTCCGAACTCAGCCTGGCGTCGGTGCGCATGATGCGCGCCGAGGCCGACGTCGACAGCAGCAAGGCGAAGCGCGAATTGGGTTGGCAGCCGCGCCCGGTCGAGGAATCGATCCGCGAGGCCGCCCGATTCTGGACGGAGCTCAAAGGCGCCAAGGGTAGGAGCACGACGCCGGGCTGAACGCCGCGCCGCCGGGCGTTCAACTCGACCGGTGCGGTTGCCTCGCGACTAGCCTCGGCCGGCGTGACTACCGAAAAGGTAAGCGTCGACCTCAGCGGGGCGCCCCAGACCATGCTGGCGACGTTGTACGCCAAGGCGTTGGACGCCGACTTCCCGAAACCGATTCTGGGCGACCGGTACGCCAAGGAGGTCGTCGAGCGCATCGACTACGACTGGAAGAAAACGACCATCACCGCGCGGCGGGCGCCGTCAGTGACGACTCGGTCGGCGCACTTCGACCGGTGGACGCGCAAATTCCTTGCTGCGCACCCGCGCTCGGTCGTGCTGCACCTGGGCTGCGGACTGGACAGCCGGTTTTTCCGTTTGCAGCCAGGCCCGGACGTGGAGTGGTACGACGTGGACTACCCCGAGGTCGCAGCGTTGCGCGCCCAGCTTTACCCGAGCCGCGATCACTATCGCATCGTGGCCGCTTCGGTCACCGACCCGGCATGGCTGGCGGAAGTCCCCGCCGACCGTCCCGCACTGATGATCGGGGAGGGGCTGACCATGTATCTCACCGAGCAGGACGGCACCGCGCTGCTGCGCCGGGTGGTCGAGCGGTTCGGTTCGGGTGAGCTCCAGTTTGACGCGTTCAATTGGCTCGGAATCAAGTCACAATGGCTCAACACCGTGGTGCGACGGTCAGGTTCCACGCTGCACTGGGTAATCAACGGGCCCGAAGACATCATCGGAGCCGTGCCAACGGTGCGGCTGCTGGCCTGGGAACGATGGTTTGAGTCGGACACCTTCCCACAGTTGCCCCGCTCAGCCCGAGTCATGGGCAAGGTCATGTCGTTGGTTCCGGCCGTGGCCAATATGGCGCAATATCACCGCTACGCGTTCGGGCGCCCTGATCGGGAAGGGTCGGGCCCCGGCTCGTGTTGAACCGGCTATCGGCGACTAGGAGGAGACCATGAGCCACCCCGAAATCAAAGAACCCAGCGCTGGCCACCCGATCAGCATCGAGCCGACGAAGGGGCGGGTCCAGGTCCGCGTCAACGGCGAGCTGGTTGCCGACACGACGGCCGCTCTCGAATTGCGCGAGGCCACTTTGCCTGCGGTGCAATACATTCCGATGAGCGACGTGCTGCAGGACCGGCTGACCCGCACCGACACCAGCACGTATTGCCCCTTCAAGGGTGAAGCCAGCTATTACAGCGTGACCAGCTCGGCCGGGGACACCGTCGAGGACGTGATCTGGACCTACGAGCAGCCTTATCCGGCGGTCGCGGCGATCGCCGGGCATGTCGCGTTCTACCCGAACAAGGCCGACATCAGCGTTTCGACGGCCTAGAAAGTCCACCCGGGCAGCGCGGCCTCGTGGGCCCGGGTGTCGCTGTACAGGCGCATCGAGACGATCAGCCCGTCGCGGGTGTCGAAGATGCAGACGAACGGGCTGTCGTACTCGACGCCGCCGGTGGTGGTGCCGGTGGCCTGCGCCTCCACCACCACCGTTTCCCCCTCGTTGACGCAGCGCACCAGATCGACGGTCAGCTCCAGTTCCCGCTTGCGCCGCTCGACCACCCGGCGGAAGGTCTCCTTGTCGCAGGAGGCGCGCGTGACGAGTGACCAGTAGGTGAAGTCGTCGCTGAGCAGCGAGAAGCCCTCGTCGAGGTCGCCGCCGTCGCTCGTACTCTGCAGGAACATCCAGGCCAGTTCGCCCTGCGGGTCATCGAACGGCGTCATCACACCGCAATATTGACTTGGCACATCGTTAACGGTCAATGAGAGTCGGTCGGTGGAAATCGCGCGCACGGTCACGTTCCCCGGGGCGGTCAGCTTCGGGCACACGTTGGCGCCGCTTCGCCGCGGTTTCGGGGATCCCTGTTTTCACGCGTCCGGCGACGGTGCGATCTGGCGGACCAGCCTGTTGCCCACCGGGCCGGTCACCGCCCGGATCAGTCGCTCGACGGCCAACGCCGCCCACTGCGTGGCATGGGGCGGCGGGGCGCCCGAGTTCGTCGAACGGCTGCCCGCGCTGCTGGGCTCCGAGGACGACGCTTCGGATTTCGTTCCCCGGGATCCCATCGTCGCCGATGCGCACCGTCGCGTCCCGCACTTGCGGCTGGGCCGCAGCGGGCTGGTGCTGGAGGCTCTGATCCCGGCGATCATCGAGCAGCGGGTGCCCGGTGCCGACGCGTTCCGGTCGTGGCGCCTGCTGGTGTCCAAGTACGGCTCACCGGCCCCGGGACCGGCGCCGGCGCGGATGCGGGTGCCGCCGCCGGCCGAAGTGTGGCGATACATACCGTCATGGGAATTCCATCGCGCCAACGTCGACCCGAGGCGCGCGCAGACCCTGGTGGCGTGCGCGCGGCGGGCCGCCTCGCTGGAACGGCTGGCAGCCCGTCCGGCCGCGCAGGCCCG
Source organism: Mycobacterium seoulense (assembly GCF_010731595.1). NCBI lineage: Bacteria > Bacillati > Actinomycetota > Actinomycetes > Mycobacteriales > Mycobacteriaceae > Mycobacterium > Mycobacterium seoulense. The sequence continues at coordinate 4,504,007 of NZ_AP022582.1, forward strand.
CGAGGCGCTGACGTCGCTGCCGGGGGTGGGGGAATGGACCGCCGCCGAAACCGCGCAACGGGCGTTCGGGGACGCCGACGCGCTGTCGGTGGGCGACTACCACGTCCCGAAGATGATCGGCTGGACGCTGGTGGGCCGCCCGGTCGACGACGCGGGCATGCTCGAGCTGCTGGAGCCGATGCGTCCGCACCGGCACCGGGTGGTCCGGCTGCTCGAGGCCAGCGGACTGGCCTACGAGCCGCGGCGGGGCGCCCGGCTACCCGTGCAGCACATCAGCGAGCTCTAAACGTGGTCATGGCCTCGCTGGGGCGGCGTTTTCGGCAACGGCCATCGGGTAACCCACTGCGGAGACGTGACCGTGCGCGAAACGGAGGAAATCGATGACACAGTTCACCATCCCGGGGCTCACCGACAAACAGGGAGCGCGGCTGACCGAACTGCTGCAGAAGCAACTGAGCACCTACAACGATCTTCACCTGACGCTCAAGCACGTTCACTGGAATGTGGTGGGGCCCAACTTCATCGGTGTGCACGAGATGATCGACCCGCAGGTGGAGGCCGTCCGCGGTTTCGCCGACGACGTCGCCGAGCGCATCGCCGCCCTCGGCGGGTCACCCCAGGGCACCCCGGGAGCGATCGTCAAAGACCGCACCTGGGACGACTATTCGGTCGGCCGCGACACCGTCCAGGCCCACCTGGCTGCGCTGGACCTGGTCTACACCGGCGTCATCGAGGACATCCGCAAGTACATCGAGGAGACCGAGGAGCTCGACCCGGTCACCCAGGATCTGTTGATCGACCAGGCCGGGAACCTGGAGAAGTTCCAGTGGTTCGTCCGCGCTCACCTGGAGAGCGCCGGCGGCAAGCTGACCCACGAGGGGTCCGCCACCGAGCAGGACGCCGCCCGCAGCGCGCGCGACTCCTAGCGGCGGCCCTCCGCGCGGCGTTCGCGCTCGGCGGCGGCGGTCTCGCGGTTGAGCCGCTGAGACTCGTAGATCGTGACGTTGGTGCGCGACATGAGCAACGCCGCGATGCCGACCGAAAGAATGGCTCCGGGCACGACGGAGAACGAGCCGGTCATCTCGGCGACCATGATCATGATCGCCAGCGGCGCCCGCGCGACGCTGCCGAAGCAGGTCATCATGCCGACGACGACGAAGATCCCTGGTTCATGCGGCACCCCGGGCAGGCCGGAGAGCTCGCCCAACCGCCAGACCGCGGCCCCGACGAAGGCTCCGATCACGATGCCCGGCCCGAAGAGTCCGCCGGATCCGCCGGTGCCGATCGACAGTGACGTGGCGACGATCTTGGCGATCGGCAGCACGACCACGATCCACAACGGGATGGTCAGCAGCGAGCCGCGGTCGGCCGCCAGCTGGGCCCAGCCGTAGCCGCTGCTGAGGATCTGGGGGACCACCAGCCCCAGCGACCCGACGAGCAGCCCGCCGATCGCCGGTTTGAGCACGGGGCCGCCCGGCAGCCGGCGGGTGAGCCGCACCGCGGCGTGGAACGTGCGCGCATACAGGTACCCGACCGCGAAAGCGACCAGGCCGATGACCACGAACCACAGCAGCGGCCACGCCCTCTCGAAGCGGTACTCGGCGTCGATGTAGCCGAACAGCGGATCGAAACCCAGGAACGCGCCGAGCACCGCGTAGGCCGTGCCGGAGGTGATGAATCCGGGCAGCAAGCAGCGATAGTCGAAATCGTCGCGGTACGTGATCGACGCGGCCAGGACCGCCCCGCCGAGCGGCGCGGCGAAGATGGCCCCGATCCCGGCGCCGATGCCCAGGGCGACGGCGATCCGGCCGTCCTCGTCGGACAGGTGGAGCCGCCGAGCGAGCAACGAGCAGAAGCCCGCCGAAATCTGCGCCGTCGGGCCCTCCCGCCCGGCCGAACCACCCGACCCGATCGTCAAGGCGCTGGCCACCATCTTCACCAGCACGACCCGGAACCGGATGGCGCGCGGATCATCGTGCACGGCCTCGATGGCCTGGTCGGTGCCGTGGCCGGTCGCCTCGGGCGCGAGCTTCGCGACGATGAAGGCCGACAGCAAGGCGCCTCCCGTCGTCACCAACGGGATCGCCCAGGCGCGGCGAAAACCGGTGTCGCCGTGGCCGCCACCCTCGCCGACGGGCGTCGGGATGTGGTAGCCGCCGAGATAGCCGAGCAGGAATTCGCCGGTGTACTTCAGGGCCAGATAGAAGACGACGGCTCCCAGGCCGGCGACGAAGCCGATCATGACGCCCAGCAGCAACCACTTCTGCAGGTAGCCGGACCTCCTGATCGAAGCCCCGAATCGTCCGCCGGCGCCCGGGGTCGAGGCCGCCGGGGCCACCGCGGGCCGGGGTTCGTCATCCGTTTGTTCGGTCACGGTGCGGGCCGGGCTCTCGGTCGCGGCTCGCGTCCCCCAAACATCAAGTCATCCTATGCAGCCCCGCCGTGACGCACCCGGGGAATAACTGGACCGCAGTCCGGTTATTCGGAGCAGTTCTCAATACGGAGGTCACATGCCCGCCATCACCGCCAACACGCTGACGTTGCCGCGCATCGGCGCGGCCGTCCCCGCCGACACCGAGCGCCCGGTCCGGTCGATCACCACCGGGCCGCGCGGCTACGAGGGGGAGGGCTTTCCCGTCGTCCGCGCCTTCGCCGGGGTGAGCGCTGCCGCCCTGGACCCCTTTGTGCACATGGACCAGATGGGCGAGGTGGAATACCAGCCGGGCGAGCCGAGGGGCACCGACTGGCACCCGCACCGCGGGTTCGAGACGGTCACCTACATGATCGACGGCAAGTTCGCCCACCAGGACTCCCACGGCGGCGGCGGCCTGATCACCGACGGCGCCACGCAGTGGATGACCGCGGGTTCGGGCATCCTGCACATCGAGACGCCGCCCGCCGAACTTGTCGACAGCGGCGGCCTCTTTCACGGCATCCAGTTGTGGGTGAACCTGCCGAAGAAGGACAAGTTCGCGCCGCCGAGGTACCAGGCCATCGAGGGTGGCGACGCAAAGTTGATCGCATCCGATGACGGCGGGGCGCTGGTCCGCATCATCGCCGGCGAGGTGGACGGCCACCGGGGGCCCGGCGTCACCCACACGCCGATCACCCTCGCCCACGCCACGATCGAAAAGGGCGCCCGCCTCAACCTTCCGTGGCGGCGCGATTTCAATGCGCTGGTGTACGTGTTGTCCGGAAGCGGATATGTCGGACCGGTCGCGCACCCGATTCGCGAGGGCCAATTGGGGGTGCTGGGGCCTGGAGATCGGATCACCGTTGGGGCCGACCGGGCGCAGGAATCGTCGCGCACACCGGCCATGGATGTGCTGCTTCTGGGTGGCCAACCCATTCGCGAACCGGTATTCCACTACGGCCCTTTCGTGATGAACTCACGGGCCGAATTGGTCGAGGCGGTGCAGGACTACCAGGCCGGCAAGTTCGGCAGCATTCCGCCAAATGCGCTAATGCCGCACCATGGCGGTGGCACACTTTAACGATGTCTTCAGGGGAGGGGCGCAGGCCAGGACGCCCCCCTGCCGCCAAGGCCGATGAGACGCGACAGCGAATCATGCAGGCCGCCCGCCTGGTCTTCAGCGAACGCGGTTACGACGGCGCGACCTTTCAGGCCATCGCGGCCCGCGCCGATCTGACCCGGCCGGCGATCAACCATTACTTCTCCAGCAAGCGCGTCTTGTATCGAGAGGTATTGGAGCAAACGAATGAAGCCATCATCGGAGCCGGGATCAGAGAGGCCGATCGGGAGACCACAATGGTGGCGCAGCTGACGACATTTATCTCCGCGGCGGTGCGCGCCAATTCCGAGAATCCGTCGGGGTCGGCGCTGATAATTTCCGGGGTACTCGAGTCGCAGCGGCACCCGGAGTGGAACAAGACCGAAAATGAGTCCGTGCGCGCCGTCCGGGAATTTTTGGATCGGGTCGTCAATGACGCGATCCAGCGCGGCGAGGTCGCCGCCGACATCGACGCGTCGGCGCTGGTCGAGTCCCTGGTCGTCATCATGTGCGGTGTCGGCTTGTACGCGGGCTGGGTGGAGAGCCCCCAGCAGATGCTGGCCGTGACCGGGATGCTCCGACAGCTGATGGAAGGCGCGCTCTGGCGGCCGGGCTCCTAGGCGCCCTTGGCGCAGTGAAGTTGCGCACAAAGCGTATAGGCTAACTAACTTATCCCGGTAGCATGGTCGGGTCATGACTGATCTGGATGAGTCGTTACCGCCTTCCCTGAGAACTGCCGGCGACAGCTGGGCCATCACCGAACTCGTCGGTGCCACCGCGCTGGGCGTCGCCGCGTCGCGGGCGGCGGAAACCGCCGGACGCGCTCCGCTGATCCGCGACGAGTTCGCGCGCGTATTGGTCTCGTCGGCCGGTCCGGCATGGGCCCGGCTCACCGATCCCGAGATGGCCTGGCTCGACGGCGATGAGCAGGGACGCCGCGCGCATCGCCTCGGCATCGACTACCAGGCGGTGCGGACGCACTTCTTCGACGAGTACTTCGCGGACGCCGTGTCGGCCGGGATTCGCCAGGTGGTCATCCTGGCCGCCGGGCTGGACGCGAGGGCCTACCGCCTGGACTGGCCGGACGGCACCGTCGTCTACGAGATCGACCAGCCCAAGGTGCTCGAGTACAAGGGCGGCATTCTGCAGCAGCAGGGCGCCGCACCCACTGCACACCGCCGCCCGGTCGCCGTCGACCTGCGCGACGACTGGCCGGCGGCGCTGGTCGCCGCGGGATTCGACCGGACCCGGCCGACCGCCTGGCTGGCCGAGGGCCTGCTCCCGTACCTGCCAAGCGACGCGCAGGACCGCCTCTTCGAACTCTTCACCGCCCTCAGCGCCCCGGGCAGCCAGGTCGCCATCGAGGCGTTCGGCCTGAACTCCCGGAGCAATTCGCAGCGCTGGCTGCGGATGCGGGAACGGCTCGGCCTGGACGTCAACGTGCAGGCGCTGACCTATCACGAACCGGACCGGTCGGACGCGGCCCGGTGGCTGAGCGACCACGGCTGGCAGGTACGCACCGTGGACAACCACGACGAAATGGCCCGGCTGGGCCGCCCGGTTCCCGAAGACCTGGCCGAGGACGCGGTGCGCAGCACGTTGCTGCGGGCGCGTCTCGGCGAGCCGACCGCCTGACTTCCCCCAACCCAAGGAGCACCGCGATGAGTTCCCTGCGCACCCACGACGACACCTGGGACATCAAGACCAGTGTCGGCAGCACGGCGGTGATGGTCGCCGCCGCCCGGGCCGTCGAAACCGAACGGCCCGACCCCCTCATCCGCGACCCGTACGCCAAGCTGCTGGTCACCAACGCCGGCGCCGGGGTGTTGTGGGAGCACATGCTGGACCCCGACGTCGCGGCCAAGGTGGAAGCCCTCGATGCCGAGTCGGCGGCGCAGCTCGAACACATGCGCAGCTATCAGGCGGTGCGCACCCACTTCTTCGACACCTACTTCAACGATGCGGTCGCCGCCGGAATCAGGCAGGTGGTGATCCTGGCGTCCGGCCTGGATTCACGCGCGTACCGCCTCGACTGGCCCGCGGGCACCGTGGTGTACGAGATCGACCAGCCCCAGGTGCTCGAGTACAAGTCCGCCACGTTGGCCGAGCACGGGGTGGCGCCCTCGGCCGACCGCCGCGCGGTGGCCATCGACCTGCGGCAGGACTGGCCGGCCGCGCTGCGCGCCGCGGGCTTCGACCCGACGGCGCGGACCGCGTGGCTGGCCGAGGGTCTCCTGATGTACCTGCCGGCCGAGGCGCAGGACCGGTTGTTCACCCAGATCGGCGAGCTGAGCCCGGCCGGAAGCCGGGTGTCGGCGGAGACCGCGCCCGCGCACGCCGACGAGCGTCGGCAGCAGATGCGCGAGCGGTTCCGGAAGGTGGCCGACGAGCTCGGCATCGAGGAGACCGTCGACGTCGGGGAGCTGATGTACCGCGACGAGCACCGGGCGGACGTCACGGACTGGCTGAACGACCACGGCTGGCGCGCGCAGGCGCAGCGCTCGACGGACGAGATGCGCCGGCTGGGCCGCTGGAACGAGAACGTCCCGCTGGCCGACGACGACGACGCCTTCTCCGACTTCGTCATCGCCGAGCGGGTCTAGCCCCAGCGCGCCCACCGGTTCGCCGGGGCCAGATCCTTTCTACTGCTCTCCCAACCGGATGGTTAGGATCGCGGTTATCACCCATTGAGCGCGCGTGCGACGAGCAGCGGGCGCCTCCGGGATGACCGAAGCAGGGGAAGGACAACGATGACCACCGAATCGGTTACACCCAAGACATCCGCCGCCAACGGTGCGCCGACGCCTCAGCCGGCGAACGTCCCCGCGACGGTCGAGCGGCTGCGCAAGACCTTCGCCACCGGGCGCACCCGCGACATCGAGTGGCGCAAACGGCAGTTGCTGCAGCTGGCCAAGCTGATGGAAGAGAACGAGGCGGCCATCGCGGCCGCTCTGGCCGAGGATCTGGACCGCAGCCCGTTCGAGGCGTTCATCGCCGACGTCGCGACCACGGCCGGCGAGGCGAAGTACGCGGCCAAACGGGTGCGCAGGTGGACGCGCCGCAAATACCAGCTGCTGGAGATGCCGCAGCTGCCCGGCCGCGGATGGATCGAATACGAGCCCTACGGCACCGTGCTGATCATCGGCGCGTGGAATTACCCGTTCTACCTGACCCTGGGGCCCGCGGTCGGCGCGATCGCCGCGGGCAACGCCGTCATTCTCAAGCCCTCGGAGATCGCCGCGGCGTCGGCGCACCTGATGGCCGAGCTGGTGCCCAAATACCTCGACAACGACGCGATTGCCGTGGTCGAGGGCGACGGTTCGGTCAGCCAGGAGCTCATCGCGCAGGGCCTGGACCGCGTGCTGTTCACCGGCGGCACCGAGATCGGCCGCAAGGTCTACGAAGGCGCCGCGCCGCACCTGACGCCGTGCACGCTGGAACTCGGCGGCAAGAGCCCGGTGATCGTGGCGGCCGACGCCGACGTGGACGTCGCCGCCAAGCGGATCGCCTGGATGAAGCTGCTGAACGCCGGGCAGACCTGCGTGGCCCCCGACTATGTGTTGGCCGACGCCAAGATTCGTGACGAGCTGGTGGACAAGATCGGCGCGGCCATCACCAAGTTCACGTCGGACAAGCCCGACGGAATGCGGATCGTCAACCAGCGCCAGTTCGACCGGATCAGCAGCTACCTGGCCGGTGGCGACGGCAAGGTCATCGTCGGCGGGAAGTGTGACCCGTCGAGCCTGCGCATCCAACCCGCCGTCGTGGTCGACCCCGACCCGAACGGCCCGCTGATGCAGAACGAGATCTTCGGGCCCGTCCTGCCGGTGATCACAGTCCAATCCCTCGACGACGCAATACGTTTCGTCAACTCCCGGCCCAAGCCGCTGTCCGCCTACCTGTTCACCAAGACACGCGAGACCCGCGAACGGGTGATCAAGGAGGTGCCGGCCGGCGGCATGCTCGTCAACCACCTGGCCTTCCAGGTGTCGACGGCCAAGCTGCCGTTCGGCGGTGTGGGCGCATCGGGGATGGGCGCCTACCACGGCCGCTACGGCTTCGAGGAGTTCAGCCACCGCAAGTCGGTGCTGACCAAGCCGACCCGGCCCGACCTGTCGAGCTTCATCTACCCGCCGTACACCCCGCGGGCCTTCAAAATGGCCCGCCGAATGTTCTGATCGCCCGAAATCGCTTACTAGGACGTAGTTTTCACCTGAGAGAGGAACCTGATGCCCGGAGTGCAGGATCGTGTCATCGTCGTCACCGGAGCCGGTGGGGGGCTGGGCCGTGAATACGCCCTGACCCTCGCCCGTGAAGGCGCCAGCGTCGTCGTGAACGACCTCGGCGGCGCCCGCGACGGCACCGGCGCCGGACACAACATGGCCGACCACGTCGTCAACGAGATCAAGGACGCGGGTGGCCGGGCGGTCGCCAACTATGACAGCGTCGCCGACCCCGAGGGCGCGGCCAACATCATCAAGACGGCGCTCGACGAGTTCGGCGCCGTGCACGGCGTGGTGAGCAACGCCGGGATCCTGCGTGACGGCACCTTCCACAAGATGACGTTCGAGAACTGGGACGCGGTGCTCAAGGTGCACCTGTACGGCGGCTACAACGTGCTGCGTGCCGCCTGGCCGCATTTCCGCGAGCAGAGCTATGGCCGCGTCGTCGTCGCCACATCCACCAGCGGCCTGTTCGGCAACTTCGGGCAGACCAACTACGGCGCGGCAAAGCTCGGCCTGGTCGGCATGATCAACACGCTGGCGCAGGAGGGGGCGAAGTACAACATCCACGCCAACGCCGTCGCGCCGATCGCGGCGACCCGGATGACCGAGGACATCCTGCCCAAGGAGGTGCTCGAGAAGCTGACGCCCGAGTACGTCGCGCCGGTGGTGGCCTACCTGTGCACGGAGGAAAACGCCAACAACGCATCGGTTTTCGTCGTCGGGGGCGGAAAGGTGCAGCGGGTGGCGCTGTTCCAGAACGAGGGCGCCAACTTCGACCAGCCGCCGTCAGTGGAGGACGTCGCCGCGCACTGGGCGGAGATCGACGACCTCTCGGCGGCCAAGCAGGCCAACTTCAAGCTGTAGCGGTCGGCGGCCGGGGCCGCGTGGATCCGGTCAGGTGAGCAGCGCCCGGCGCAGCCGATCCACGTCGGCCTCGGTGATGCCCGCATCGCTCAAATAGGCGTCCAGCGAACCGAATTGCTCGTCGATCGTCTGGCGCGCCGCGGCCAGGTACTCGGGCCGGACGCCGAGGACACCGTCGGACAGCCGCGCCTCGGTGAAGGTCATCACCTCCGGGGTCAGCTCGGTCTCCGAGCGCTGCTGGATCATCTCCGAGATCCGGGCCCGCAGCTCCGACACGGCGTCATTGCTGCGCAGGTAGTCGGCGACGATGGCGTCGCGGTCGATGCCGACGGTTTCCAGCACCGTCGCCACCACGAAGCCGGTGCGGTCCTTGCCCGCGAAGCAGTGGGTGAGGACGGGCCGCCCGGCGGCCAGCAGCGTGACCACGCGGTGCAGCGCGCGCTGGGCGCCGTTGCGGGTGGGGAACTGGCGGTACTCGTCGACCATGTAGCGGGCAGCGGTGTCGTTGATGGACTCGTCGGGCTCGCCGTTGGTCATCAATTGCCGGAACGCGTGCTCGTGGGGGGCGTCGTCGCCCTCCCCGGCGTCGTCGGCGAGGTCCGGGAACGGCAGCAGGTGGACGTCGACGCCGTTGGGAACCCGTCCCGGGCCTCGGCGGGCGACCTCACGGGCGGCGCGCAGGTCGGCGACGTCGGTGATGCCCAGCTCCCTCAACGTCGACCGGCCGTGGTCGTCCAGGCGGCTCAGCTCGCTGGACCGGAACAGCCGGCCCGGCCGCAGCGCGCCCACGCCGTCGGCGACGTCGCGAAAGTTCCACGCGCCGGGCAACTCCCGGAGGGCGGCCTTACCCATGTGCGGTGACCGCAGCGGCGAGCGGGGACTTCTCCCCGCCGAGTTCGGCGCGCGCGATGGTCCGCATGTGCACCTCGTCGGGGCCGTCGAACAGGCGCATGGCCCGATGCCAGCCGTACGACCGGGCCAGCACCGTGTCCTCGCTGACCCCGGCGGCGCCGTGCACCTGGATGGCGCGGTCGATCACATCGCAGGCCACCTGCGGCGCGACGGCCTTGATCTGCGAGACCAACGTGTGGGCGGCCTTGTTGCCGTGCTGGTCGATCGTCCACGCCGCCTTGTGGCACAACAGCCGGGCCTGATCGATCTCGTTGCGGGACTTGGCGATCGCCTCCCGCACCACGCCCTGCTCGGCCAGCGGGCGGCCGAACGCCACTCGCTTCTGCGCCCGGTCGACCATGAGGGCCAGGGCCCGCTCGGCGCCGCCGAGCGCGCGCATGCAGTGGTGGATGCGGCCCGGGCCCAGTCGGGCCTGGGCGATGGCGAAGCCGCCACCTTCCTCCCCGAGCAGATTGGTGACCGGGACCCGGACGTTGTCGTAGATGATCTCGCAGTGGCCGGGCTGGTCCTGGTAACCGAAGACCGTCGTGGAACGGACGACCGTCACGCCGGGGGTGTCGATCGGCACCAGGACCATCGACTGCTGCTGGTGGCTGGCCGCCTCGGGGTTGGTACGGCCCATGACGATCAGGATCTTGCAACGCGGGTCCGACGCGCCGGAGGTCCACCACTTGCGCCCGTTGATGACGTAGTCGCCACCGTCGCGGACGATGGAGGTCTCGATGTTGCGCGCGTCGCTGCTGGCGACCGCCGGCTCGGTCATGGAGAAGGCGCTGCGGATTTCGCCGCCCAGCAACGGCTCCAGCCACTGCTTGCGCTGCTCCTCGGTGGCGAACAGGTGCAGGGTCTCCATGTTGCCGGTGTCGGGCGCCGCGCAGTTGAGCGCCTCGGGCGCGATCTCCAGGCTCCAGCCGGTGATCTCGGCCAGGGGGGCGTATTCCAGGTTGGTCAGGCCCGACTCGGCCGGCAGGAACAGGTTCCACAGCCCGCGCTCTTTGGCCTTGGTCTTCAGCTCCTCGATGATCGGCGGGACGGTGTGGTCGTCCGGGCCGGCCTCTTGCCGGTACTTGTCGTAGTCGGCCTCGGCCGGGAAGACGTACTCGGTCATGAAGTCGGTCAATCGCTGGTGGTAATCGTTGGCTTTGGCCGACATCGCGAAGTCCATGCCGTCACCATAGGACACGTGCGACGACGCCCGATATGGCGAGTCGCGTTGGTTCACCTACGCGACACCGAAGCCACGCACACGACACGCCGCGACGGGTGTGCGTGGCTTCAGTCTCGCGGTAGACATGGCGCCATGAGCGAATCCCGTCCGCCGTTCCCCCCGTTCAGCCATGAGACGGCGTGCAAGAAGGTGCAGGCCGCCGAGGACGCCTGGAACACCCGCGACCCGCACCGCGTCAGCCTGGCGTACACGCCGGACTCGCAGTGGCGCAACCGCGGCGAACACGTGGTCGGCCGCGACGAGATCGTGGCGTTTCTGACCCGCAAGTGGCAGCGCGAACTCGACTACGCGTTGCGAAAGAGCTTGTGGGACTTCCATGACAACCGCATCGCCGTGCGATTCCAGTACGAGTGCCGCGACGCGAGCGGCCAGTGGTACCGCAGCTACGGCAACGAGTTGTGGGAGTTCGCCCCGTCCGGCTTGATGGCGCGGCGCGAGGCCAGCATCAACGATGTGCGGATCGACGAGTCCGAGCGCCGCTACTTCGGGCCCCGGCCGGCGGCGGAGCACGGCCAGGACATCCCGCTCTGGTAGCCGGCGGGCCACAACGCCGTCTTGTGACTCCACAACGCGGCGGGCGCTACTGCGTGCGCCCCGGCTGACGAACCATCGACGGGAGCCGATCGGCCGCGGCGTGGGTATCCCGCCCCGGTCGATCGCACGTCCGGGGCGGATTCCGGCAGGCGTTAAGGTAGCCAAGCGTGCGGCCCCCAGCGGCGGCACATCCAAAACGGCAGGAAAGTGCGGGAAGCAGATGTACGCGCCATGACAGATGCGCAGACGACGGTAGGGGTGGTCGCCGAGTCCGGGGCCGACGAACGGCGGGTCGCGCTGGTGCCCAAGGCGGTGGCGTCCCTGATCGGCAGCGGGGTGGCGGTAGTGGTCGAGGCGGGCGCGGGTGAAGGCGCGTTGCTTCCCGACCAGCTCTACACCGAGGCCGGTGCAAGCATCGGCGACGCCTGGGCCGCCGACATCGTCGTGAAGGTGGCGCCGCCCACCAAAGAAGAAGTCGCCAGGTTGCGCCGCGGGCAGACCCTGATCGGGTTCCTGGCACCGCGCAACGCCGACAACTCGATCGGCGCGCTCACCGAGGCCGGCGTGCAGGCGTTCGCGCTCGAAGCCATCCCGCGGATCTCCCGGGCCCAGGTGATGGACGCGCTCTCGTCGCAGGCCAACGTCGCCGGCTACAAGGCCGTGCTGCTGGCCGCATCGGAGTCGACGCGGTTCTTCCCCATGCTGACGACCGCGGCCGGCACCGTGAAGCCGGCCAGCGTGCTGGTGCTCGGCGTGGGGGTGGCCGGGTTGCAGGCGCTGGCAACGGCCAAACGGCTGGGCGCGCGCACCTCCGGCTACGACGTGCGCCCCGAGGTGGCCGATCAGGTCCGCTCAGTCGGGGCCCAATGGCTCGACATCGGTATCGACGCGGCCGGTGAGGGCGGGTACGCCCGAGAGCTCACCGAAGACGAACGCGCCCAGCAGCAGCAGTCCCTCGAGAAGGCGATCGCCGGGTTCGACGTGGTGATCACCACGGCGCTGGTGCCGGGACGGCCCGCGCCCCGGCTGGTGACCGCCGCGGCGGTGGAGTCGATGAAGCCCGGCAGCGTGGTGGTGGACCTGGCCGGGGAGACCGGGGGCAACTGCGAACTCACCGAGCCGGGGCAGACCGTCGTCAAGCACGACGTGACCATCGCCTCGCCGCTGAACCTGCCGGCGACGATGCCCGAGCACGCCAGCGAGCTCTACAGCAAGAACATCACCGCGCTACTGGACTTGTTGATCACCGACGGCAAGCTGGCCCCCGACTTCGACGACGAAGTCGTCGCGGCGGCCTGCGTCACTCGTGCCGGGAAAGAAGGCGCATAGATGTACGACGAGCTATTGGCCAACCTGGCGATCCTGGTGCTGTCCGGGTTCGTCGGGTTCGCGGTCATCTCCAAGGTGCCCAACACGCTGCACACGCCGCTGATGTCGGGGACCAACGCCATTCACGGCATCGTGGTGCTGGGCGCGCTGGTGGTGTTCGGCGAGGTCGAGCACCCCTCCCTGGCGGTGCAGATCATCCTGTTCGTCGCGGTGGTGTTCGGCACGCTGAACGTCATCGGCGGCTTCATCGTCACCGACCGGATGCTCGGCATGTTCAAGGGCAAGAAGAAAGCCGTGCCTGCCAAGACCGAAGACCTGGCGGCGAAATGAATTACCTGGTCACCGTCCTCTACATCATTTCGTTCGCGCTGTTCATCTATGGCCTGATGGGCCTGACGGGTCCCAAGACCGCGGTGCGGGGGAACCTGATCGCCGCGGTGGGCATGGCCATCGCCGTGGCCGCGACGCTCATCAAGATCCGCCACACCGAGTCCTGGGTGCTGATCATCGCCGGCCTGATCGTGGGTGTGGTGCTGGGCGTCCCGCCGGCGCGGCTGACCAAGATGACCGCCATGCCCCAGCTGGTGGCGTTCTTCAACGGCGTCGGCGGCGGCACCGTCGCGCTCATCGCGCTGTCGGAATTCATCGAGACGAGCGGCTTTTCCGCCTTCCAGCACGGCGAGTCGCCGACCGTGCACATCGTGGTGGCGTCGTTGTTCGCCGCCATCATCGGCTCGATCTCGTTCTGGGGCTCGATCATCGCGTTCGGCAAGCTGCAGGAGATCATCTCCGGGTCGCCGATCGGCTTCGGCAGGGCGCAGCAACCGATCAACCTGCTGCTGCTCGCCGCCGCGGTGGCGGCGGCCGTGGTCATCGGCCTGCACGCGCACCCCGGCACCGGTGGGGTGTCGTTGTGGTGGATGGTCGGCCTGCTGGCCGCCGCCGGAGTGCTCGGCCTGATGGTGGTGCTGCCGATCGGCGGCGCCGACATGCCTGTGGTCATCTCTCTGCTCAACGCGATGACCGGGCTGTCGGCCGCGGCGGCCGGCCTGGCGCTCAACAACACCGCGATGATCGTGGCCGGCATGATCGTCGGCGCGTCCGGCTCGATCCTGACCAACCTCATGGCCAAGGCGATGAACCGCTCGATCCCCGCGATCGTCGCGGGCGGATTCGGCGGCGGGGGCGTTGCGCCCAGCGGCGACGCGGGCGGCGACAAGCACGTCAAGGCGACCTCGGCCGCGGACGCCGCGATCCAGATGGCCTACGCCAACCAGGTGATCGTGGTGCCCGGATACGGCCTGGCGGTCGCCCAGGCCCAGCACGCCGTCAAGGACATGGCGTCACTGCTGGAGGGCAAGGGCGTCCCGGTCAAGTACGCGATCCACCCGGTCGCCGGCCGGATGCCCGGGCACATGAACGTCCTGCTGGCGGAGGCCGAGGTCGACTACGACGCCATGAAGGACATGGACGACATCAACGACGAGTTCGCCCGCACCGACGTCGCGATCGTCATCGGCGCCAACGACGTCACCAACCCGGCGGCGCGCAACGAGCAGTCCAGCCCGATCTACGGCATGCCCATCCTCAACGTGGACAAGGCCAAATCGGTGATCGTGCTCAAGCGGTCGATGAACTCGGGGTTCGCGGGCATCGACAACCCGCTGTTCTACGCCGACGGGACGACGATGCTGTTCGGGGATGCGAAGAAGTCGGTGACCGAGGTCGCCGAGGAACTGAAGGCGTTGTGAGTCGTTAAACCGGCGGGTAGGCGGGCGGCGGGTAGCCGTTGCCGTCGACGACGCCGCGCAGCCCCCACGGGACGTAGCGGAAGAAGAACTCGATCTCGTCGCTAGCGTCGTAGTCCGGGCTCGGATCCATGAGGCCACCCCTCTAGTCGCGACTTGAGCTTTGACGGCGAGTCTAGCCCCATCCTGGTCGGGGCGACACCTGGCGTTTGCCTAAACTGTCCAACCAGTTGATTGATAATTGGCCGTGCCCGGCACCCGGCAACCGGTCCGGCAATGACGATAGCGAGTACAGATGCCATCCGAGAACGGACGAACGCGCCGCGAGGAGTTGCTGGCGGTGGCCACCAAGCTGTTCGCCGCCCGCGGCTACCACGGCACCCGGATGGATGACGTCGCCGACGTGATCGGACTCAACAAGGCGACGGTCTACCACTACTACGCCAGCAAATCCCTGATCCTCTACGACATCTACCAGCAGGCCGCCGAGCGCACGCTGGCCGCCGTTCACGATGACCCCTCGATGACCGCGCGAGAGGCGTTGTACCAGTACACCGTGCGCCTGCTCGACCAGATCGCTGCCAATCCCGAGGGTGCCGCCGTGTATTTCCAGGAGCAGCCGTACATCACCGAGTGGTTCACCGAAGAGCAGGTCGCCGCGGTGCGGGAAAAGGAAACCCAGGTCTACGAGCACGTGCACGGCCTCATCGACCGGGGCATCGCCAGCGGCGAGTTCTACCAGTGCGACTCCCATGTCCTGGCGCTGGGCTACATCGGTATGACGCTGGGCGCCTACCGCTGGTTGCGGCCCAGCGGGCGGCGCAGCGCCAAGGAGATCGCCGCCGAATTCAGCACCGCGCTGCTACGCGGGCTGATCCGTGACGAAGCGATCCGCACCAGTTCCCCGCTCGGGCCCTAGGCCAGATGGTGGCGACCCGCTTCGCCCGGCTGCGCCGCGCTCGCGATCGCCACTAGGCCCGATGGTGGCGACCCGCTTCGCCCGGCTGCGCCGCGCTCGCGATCGCCACTAGGCGTCCGCGGCCTTGAGGTGCTTGTCGAGGAAGGCGAGCTGATCGGCCACCACACGCTCGAACGCCTCGTCGACGTAGATCGCGAAGTGCCCCTCGGGATACACCTTGACCTCACCGCGCGGAGCCTTGGCCGCATAGCGCAGCGTCGGCCCCGGCGGAGCCACCGAGTCGGCTTCGCACACGCAGAACAGGATCGGGCAGGGGATCTTCGCGGTGTCGCGGCCGGGACGATAGGCCATGATGCGCAACGCGATTCGGGCCGCCACCTCCTGGGCGATGTCCACACCGTCGGGCACCAGCCTCAGATAGCCCGGGTACGCGTCGGGTGCGTTCATCAGCGCGACCTCGCCCGGTCTCCCCACCGTCGGGATCATGACCGGTGGTTTCCCGAGCCGTTCGGCGAGCAGGTCGCGGGCGGCCCGAATCCCGACGCGTAAAAAGATCAGCGGGGACAGCGTCCGTATCGACGCGACGGAGTCGGTGAAGGGGCATTGCACCACCGCGGCCGCGATACCCGGCAGCCGGGCCGCCGTGGCGATCACATGCCCGCCGGCAAAAGAGGTGCCCCACAGCGCGATTCGATCGTGGTCGATTCCCGGAAGGGTGCGCGCGTAAGCGACCGCGGCGGCCCAGTCGGCGAGCTGCAGCCCGACGTCGAGCACCTGGCGCGGCTCACCCTCGCTGTCGCCGAAGTTGCGGTAGTCGAACACCAGGCAGGCGTAACCGGCCCCGCTGAATCGTTCGGCGTAGGCGTCGAGCCGCATCGTGCGCACCCCGCCCAGGCCGTGCGCCATCACCAACAGCGGCGCCGGTGCGCTGCCGGTCGGCCGGTAGAGCCAGGCGCTGATGAGAACCCCACCGGAGGGGAACCGGACGTCTTCACGTTGTGCCATCAACCAGTCATTCTGCCCGGCGGGCCGCGACCCGTCCGCCGGTATGCGCCACAGATTTTATGGACTACTGTCTAGAAACGTTTGAGCGCTCAACGAACGGAGACTCTCATGGCGATCCGCGTCGCGCACGTTGGTACCGGAAACGTCGGAGGGTTGGCCTTAACCGAGCTGATCACCAATCCGCAGTTCGAATTGACGGGCGTGTGTGTGTCCACCCCGGAGAAGGTGGGCAAGGACGCCGGCGAACTGTGCGGGGTCGGTCTCGCCGCCGGTGTCGTCACCGGCGTTACGGCCGTCTCCGACCTCGACGCCCTGCTGGCCACCAAGCCCGAGTGCGTCGTCTACTGCGCGATGGGAGACACCCGGCTGCCCGACGCCATGGCCGACGTCATGCGCATCCTGGCCGCCGGCGTCAACGTCGTCGGGTCCTCGCCGGGGCTGCTGCAATACCCGTGGGGCGTGATGCCCGACAAGTACATCGAACGCGTCGAAGATGCGGCCCGACAAGGCAATTCGAGCATCCTCATCACCGGGGTCGACCCCGGGTTCATCAACGACCTCATCCCCTTCGCGCTGGCGGGCACCTGTCAGAGCATCGAGCAGGTGCGCTGCATGGAGATCGCCGATTACGCCACCTACGACGGCGCGGAAGTCATGCACTACATGGGATTCGGCCGGCCCCTCGACGAGGTGCCGATGCTGCTGCAGCCGGGCATCCTCGGCATCGCCTGGGGGACGGCGATCCGCCAGCTGGCGGCGGGCCTGGGCATCGAGATCGACGAGATCACCGAGTCCTACCAGCGGGAGCCCGCGCCGGAAGACTTCGACATCGCCGTCGGGCGCGTTCCCAAGGGCACCATGGCCGCGCTGCAATTCGAGATCCGCGGCATGTCCGACGGGCGACCGGCCATCGTCATCGAGCACATCACCCGGCTGCGGCCGGACCTGCGACCCGACTGGGCGCAGCCGGCCGCGGGCGGCGGCTCCTACCGCGTCGAGATCACCGGCGAGCCGTCCTACGCCGTGGACATCGTTCCCAGCAGCCGCAAGGGCGACCACAACCACGCCGCGATCGTCGGCGCCGCCGGGCGCATCGTCAACGCCATTCCCGCGGTGATCGCCGCGCCCCCCGGCATCCGGACCACGCTCGACCTGCCGTTGGTGACCGGAAAAGGCCTCTACGCACCAACCACTTTGGTGAGCACCTAAATCGAAAGGAGTCCCTGTGGGACGGGTAGAAGGCAAAGTCGCGCTCATCAGTGGCGGCGCTCGCGGGATGGGCGCCGAGCATGCGCGGCTGCTGGCGGCCGAGGGCGCCAAGGTCGTGATCGGCGACATCCTCGACGACGAGGGCAAGGCGGTGGCCGACGAAATCGGCGACTCCGTGCGCTACGTCCACCTCGACGTCACCCAGCCCGACCAGTGGGACGCCGCCGTCGAGACCGCGATCGGCGAATTCGGCAAGCTCAACGTGTTGGTCAACAACGCCGGCACCGTCGCGCTCGGCCCGTTGAGGAGTTTCGATCTGGCCAAGTGGCAGAAGGTGATTGACGTCAACCTGACCGGAACCTTCCTGGGCATGCGGGTGGCCGTCGATCCGATGATCGCTGCGGGAGGCGGCTCGATCATCAACGTGTCCTCGATCGAGGGCCTGCGCGGCGCGCCCATGGTGCACCCCTACGTCGCCTCCAAGTGGGCGGTGCGTGGTCTGGCCAAGTCCGCGGCGCTGGAGCTGGCGCCGCACAACATCCGGGTCAACTCCGTGCACCCCGGCTTCATCCGTACCCCGATGACCGCGCACCTGCCCGAGGACATGGTGACCATTCCGCTCGGTCGCCCGGCCGAGTCGCGCGAGGTCTCGACCTTCATCCTGTTCCTGGCCAGCGACGAGTCGTCCTACGCGACCGGAAGCGAGTTCGTCATGGACGGCGGATTGGTGACCGACGTGCCGCACAAGCCGTTCTAGCGTTCAGCGCCGGCCGCGTCGCAGCCGTTAAGATAACTGACCGGTCGGCTAACATCGAGAGATGCCGCGTCCCCCGAATCCCGAGGTGCGGAGTCGCCTGCTTGCCGCGGGGCTCGAACTGGTGCACGCGCGCGGATTCTCTGCGAGCGGCGTCAAGGACATCACCGACGCGGCGGGCGTGCCGAAGGGGTCGTTCTACGCGTATTTCCCGAGCAAGGAAGCGTTCGCGGCGGCGATCCTCGAGCATTACTGGGCCGACATCGAGACGCGCCTGCTGCCGATCCTCGACGAAGCCGGGCCGGCGCAGGACCGGATCACCCGCTTCTTCCATGCTCTTGCCGACGAGCACGAGGCCGGCGACTTCCTGCTTGGCTGCTTGATCGGCAATCTGTCACTCGAGCTGGGCGGTTCGAGCGAACCGGTGCGCGCCGAACTCGTGCGCATTCTCGATCGCTGGGGCGCGGCCCTCACCGAGTGTGTGCGGTCCGGGCAGCGGCGTTCCGGCGGCGTCCGTCGCGACCTCGCCGCTCCGGAACTCGCCTCCCAGCTGATCGAGGCGTGGGAAGGTGCGGCCCTGCGGGGGAAGGTGAGCCGCAGTAGGGCCCCGTACGACCGATTCGAATCGACCACGGTCCCGGCACTCCTGCACTGAGGCGGTCGGCGGCGGAATGGTTCACGGGCCCCGCTTGTTAAATAGACGACTGGTCATCTATTATTGAGGCCTTCCGCTTCCGAACACGAGGACGTGTGCCATGCCAGAGCCAAGCAGCGAAGCCGACCGGCAAACGCCTGAGCTGCCGCCTTCCGGCTTCGTGCTCGACCTCGATCGCGCCGCGCTGGTCCTCACCGATCCGCAGATCGATTTCCTGAGCCCGGCGGGCGTCGCATGGCACGTCTTCGGCGACGGGGTCCTGGACAACGACGTCGTCGCCCATATCGGCGAGCTGCTCGACGCCGCGAAGCGGGTGGGCATCACCGTCGCGGTGTCACCGCACTACTTCTTTCCCACCGACAAGCAGTGGCGGTTCGGTGACCCGCTCGAAAAGTTCATGGACTCGGTGGGCATGTTCGCGCGCCAAAGCGCTTACCGGGCGGACGGATTCGCCGGCTCTGGCGCCGACTTCCTGCCGGCGTACCGGCACCACATCCACGACGGTCAGACCGTCATCGCCTCACCCCACAAGATCGTCGGTCCGGAGTCGAACGACCTGGTGCTTCAGCTGCGCAAGCGCGGCGTCACCCAGGTCGTCCTGGCGGGGATGGCCGCCAACCTGTGCGTCGAAGGCCACCTGCGCGAGCTCATCGAGCAGGGCTTCGAGGTCGCCGTCGTCAAGGACGCCACGGCGGGCCCGCGCCTGCCCGAATGCGATGGCTATCTTGCCGCGTTGGTGAATTTCCAATTCCTCGCCAGCGCAGTCTGGACTACGTCCGAAGCTGTCGCCCTGCTGACCAAGCAGGCCGATCCGTCGAAAACAAAGGAGGCCGAAAGCCATGGCACCGAATGAAAGTCTCAGCCAGCGCAGGTTCGTCCTGAACGATGGAAGCGGTGCGATCCCGGCGCTCGGGTTCGGCACGTCGCTTTCCGACAACACCAAGACCCGTGCTGCCGTCAAGGCCGCGGTCGAGGCCGGGTTCCGTCACCTTGACGCCGCCGAGCGGTATCGCAACGAAGCCGAGGTGGGTGCGGCGCTCAAAGAGCTTTTCGCGGCAGGGACCGTGCGCCGTGAGGACTTGTTCGTGACCACGAAGCTGTGGAACAACAACCATCGACCGGAGCGAGTGAAGCCCGCCCTGCAGGCCAGCCTGAACAGGCTCGGGCTGGACGCGGTCGATCTGTATCTGGTGCATACCCCGTTCGCGTTCAAGCCCGGCGACGATCAAGACCCCCGCGACATCCATGGGGCCGTCGTCTACGACGACGGGGTCACGTTGGCGGACACCTGGGCGGCGATGGAAGTCCTGGTCGACCAGGGCCTCACGCGGGCGATCGGCCTCTCCGACATCGATGCCGAGGGCACCCGAAAAATCCTGAAGACTGCCCGCATCAAGCCGGCGGTGGTGGAAGTCGAGTCGCACCCGTATCACCCGCAATGGGAACTCCACGAGATGCGTCAGACCGACGGCATCATCCTGTTGGCCTTCGCCTCGCTCGGTCACGCGCTGGAGCCGCGACTGCTCGACGACCCTCTCGTCGTATCGATCGCTCGGCGGCTCGGCAAGACGCCCGCACAAGTGCTTCTGGCCTGGGGCGTCCAGCGCGGCAGCGCCGTTCTCACCGCGTCCGTTTCACCGGCGCGCATCCGCGAGAACTTCGATGTCACAGCGCTTCCCGACAGCGCCATGCACGAGATCAACGAACGTCTCGACACTCGGATCCGGTTCAATTCCGTTGTGGACGCGGGCGAACCGGGATTTGCCGAGGTTCCCCGGGGCTAGGGTGGTGCAGTGAAGGCGATGGCCGGCATCGGCGTGCCGACCCACCTTGCCAGCGTCATATCCGGCCCCGACGGCGTCACTCGCTGCCGGTGGGCCACCCAGACGGGCCGCGATCTGACCGCCTACCACGATCATGAGTGGGGCACACCGGTACACGGGGAGGCCCCGCTCTTCGGGGCGCTTGTGCTGACCTACTTCGAGAACGGCCTGTCGTGGGCGACCGTTTTCGACAAGCGGGACAACCTGCGCAAGGCGTTTCACGGATTCGACCCGGCCGCGGTCGGAGAAATGACGCCCGAAGACGTCGAAAGGTTGATGACCGATGCCTCGATCATCCGCCATCGACGCAAGATCGAAGCCACGCTCCACAACGCCCGCCTGTTATCGACACACTCGTTGTCGCGACTGGCGTGGCAACATCAACCCCGCCGGCACCATCGGCTCCGAAGCTTAAGCGATGGCAGGATGGTGAGCCCGGAGTCACGCCGGCTCTCAGGAGCATTGCGAGAAGCGGGTTTTCGCATGGTCGGGCCCGTGGTCGCCCACTCGTTCATGCAGACCGTCGGGATTGAAATCGGTCATTTCGAGGGCTGTTTCCGCGCGCCGGCGTGAGGTGCTATAACCGCGGGCATGCTGCGTAGCCTGGCCGAGGTAGTGGGACCGAACCACGTCGTCACCGATCCCGACGTGCTCGCGGGCCGCAGCGTCGACCACACCGGTCGCTATCGGGGACGGGCCAGCGCGCTGGTGCGCCCCGGTTCGGCCGAGCAGGTCGCCGAGGTGCTGCGGGTGTGCCGGGATGCCGGGGCACATGTGACGGTGCAGGGCGGCCGCACCTCGCTGGTGGCGGGCACGGTGCCCGAGCACGACGACGTGCTGCTGTCCACCGAGCGGCTGCACGCCCTCGACGACGTCGACGCCCTCGAGCGCCGCGTCCGGGTGGATGCGGGTGCCACGCTGGCGGCCGTGCAACGCGCCGCGGGCGCCGCGGGCCTGGTGTTCGGGGTGGATCTGGCCGCCCGGGACACCGCGACCGTCGGCGGGATGGCGTCGACGAACGCCGGCGGCCTGCGCACGGTCCGGTACGGCAACATGGGCGAGCAGGTCGTCGGCCTCGAGGTGGCGCTGCCCGACGGCTCGCTGCTGCGCCGGCACAGCCGGGTCCGCCGGGACAACACCGGCTACGACCTGTCGGCGCTGTTCGTCGGCGCCGAGGGCACCCTCGGTGTCATCACCGCGCTGGACCTGCGGCTGCACCCCACCCCCGCGCGGCGGGTGACGGCGATCTGCGGGTTCGCCGAGCTCGGCGCCCTGGTGGATGCGGGCCGGACGTTCCGGGACGCCGACGGCATCGCCGCGCTGGAATTGATCGACGGCCGGGCGGCCGCCCTGACCGGCGAGCACCGGGGCGTCGGATCACCGGTCGAGGGCGCCTGGCTGTTGCTGGTGGAGCTGGCCGGCGACGACGACCAGACCGACCGGCTGGCCGGCCTGCTCGACGGCGCGCGTCTGTGCTCCGAGCCCGCGGTCGGCGTGGATGTTGCTGCGCAGCAACGGTTGTGGCAGGTTCGCGAGGCGCTGGCCGAGGTGCTCGGCGTGTACGGGCCGCCGCTGAAGTTCGACGTCTCCCTGCCGCTCTCGGCTATCGACGGGTTCGCCAGTGCGGCAGTCGATCTGGTCGGTGCGCACGCCCCGGAGGCACTCCCCGTGCTGTTCGGTCACATCGGGGAGGGCAACCTGCACCTGAACGTGCTGCGCTGCCCGGTCGACCGGGAACTCGCGCTGTACGAGCCGATGATGGAACTCATCGCGCGGTCCGGCGGCAACGTCAGCTCCGAGCACGGCGTCGGCACGCGCAAGCGCCACTACCTTGGCATGTCCCGGGAACCGGCGGACATCGCGGCGATGCGGACCATCAAGGCCGCGCTGGACCCGACGGGGTACCTCAACGCCGCGGTGCTGTTCGACTAGCGGACTTCCTTTCGTGCCGCGAGGGTGCGCTGCGGTACGCCCGATACGGCGTGTCGCGGTGCAGACACGCACGCTCGCGGGGTGATTAATCGGAAGGCGCCTTGATCCCGACCGCGTGCCGCAGCTGCGCCAGGAACTGGTCCGCGTCGTCGCTGCGGACGATGTAGTGCGAGATCGCGATCCGGATCACCGTCGCCGCCTTCACCGCGGCGTTGGGCCCGGGCAGGTGCCGCTGCAGGCCCTCGCGCATCTGTGGGATGACCCACGAGAACTGGGCGATGGTGTGCTCGGGCTCGACGTCGACCATGCGCACCCCGGAGTACGAATGCTGGTACTCGACGATGAATCGCAGCACGGCGTCGAGTTTGTCGACGCCCTTCAGGCCGGCGGTCGCCTTGATGAGGCCGCTTTCGAAGATCTGGCGCTCGTAGCTCGAGAACGCCGACAACAGTTCCTCTTTGGACGCGAACCAGCGGTAGAGCGTCGGGCGCGAAACCCCGGCCTGGGCGGCGACGTCGGACAGGCTGAGCTTCGTCTTGCCGTTGCGGCCGAGAACCTCGGCGGTGGCGTCGAGGATGCGCTGACGCGTCGAGGTGTCGGGTTCTGCGGTCTGGGCCGGACGGCTCATACGTGCAACTCTACGAAGTCGTTCACCGTTATTTCGCTTCCCGGCCGGACTTGCCCGGGCGCGGGCGCACCAGCACGGACTGCTGGATGGCGCCGACCGCGCCCCGCTCGTCGAACAAGGTGCCGATCGTGGTGCCGACACCGTCCGGGCCGTAACTGGTCTCGGCGCGAATGCCGATCCAGTCACCGTCGGGAACCCGGAACACGTGCACGGCCAGATCGGTGTTGAGGAACGTCCACCGGGTGATGTTGAGCTTGCTGCCGATGCCGTTGGCGCAGTCGGCCACGGCGAACAGGCGCTCCAGCGGTGTCATGGTCTCGCCGGTGACCAGGTCCACGGTCGGGCGGATCCACGATTCGCCGGGGCCCTCGCTCAGCGGCTCCGTCAGCCACAGCCAGTCCAGGCTGTGCACGTAGTTGCGGTCCCACTCCCGTGCCTTGAGGTTGCGGTTGCGCGCCTCGCTGCGCGGCCCGGGCATCGGGGCCGCGGCGTGGGCCACCGCGCGCGTGTCCAGCGTCTGCAACCGCCATCCGCTGGCGCGCGCCACCGCCCGGGGTTGGCCGTCGGGACCGGGGGCCAGCATCTCGGCGCTGACCAGTTCGATCTGTTTCCCGCCGCGCTGGACCTGCGCGGTGACCCACAGGTCGCCCTCGGCGGGCACCCCGCCCAGCAGGTCGATGACGACGCGCGACAGGCGGGTGTCCTCGCGCTGCTGGCAGCGCTCCAGCGCCCGCACCAGCAGCGCCGACACCGGACCGCCGTGCTGGATCGCGGCCGACCAGGTGCCGCGCGCCAGGTCGGTGGCCCGGAACTTCTCGCACTCGGGATAATTGCCGCCCGGGGCGGCGGCGCCATCGACGAGCTCGTAGTAGGAGTCCGACATCGTCAACCTCTCGTCAGGGCAGGCCGGCGCCGGGGGTGCTCACCGTGACGGCATCCAGCCGCGACAGCCGGGTGCCGATCAGGCGCTGGGGGTATGCGTCCGTGCTCGACAACAAGAACAGTGTCCGGCGCTCGGGGCCGCCGAGCGCGCAGGCGATGGCGACACGCTCGCCCATGTCGATGCGGTCGGTCACGGCGCCGCCCTCGACGATCCGCTCGAACTGGTGGGCCAGGGTCATCGACGCCCACACCGCGCCGTCGGCGTCGAGCGCGATGCCGTCGGGCGGCCCGTCCAGGCCGTCGGCGAACGGTCGGCGCTCGGCCAGTCCGCCGTCGGCGCCGATGGTGAAGGCGGTCAGCCGCCGGCCGATCGACTCGGCGACGATGAGGGTCTCGCGGTCGGGCGTGATCACCATTCCGTTGGGAAAGTCGAGGTCTTGGGCGACGACGGTGGCGGTGCTGTCCTCGGGATCCAGCCGGATGATCGAGCCGCCGCTTCGCGCCTGGCATCCGATGTAGGCGCGGCCCACGTCGTCGATGACCATGTCGCCGAGGTTGGCCGGGGCCAGCTCGGCGAGATCGGCGATGGTGTCGACGGTTTCACCGTCGTAGCGCAAGACCTTGCGGTCTTCGGCCGAGACGATCAGTAGCGACCCGTCGGGCCGGAAACCCAGACCCGAGGGGGAATGCCCGGGCAGCGGCAACGTGGTCAGCGAGCCCCCCATCGTGGAGGTGTGCACCGCCTCGCCCAGCATGTCGGAGAACCACAGCAGGCCCTCGAACCAGCGTGGCCCTTCGCCGAAGCAGAAGCCGTTGGCCAGCGGCTCGGGAATCATCCGGGCACGCCTTCCGCTTTACAAAACACCGCCAAAGTGTCACGCACCGCGGGTACCGGTGTCAATCTTGCGACTTGGCGAGTTCTCGCGCGACCGCCTCATGGTAGGCATCTATCTTCGCGGGATTGACCTGTGCAAAGAGCTGATCCGGCAGCGGGGCGTGCTTGGCCGCCTCGATCGTCATGGTCCGGGAGAACAGTGTGATGTCCTGCCCCGGTCTGGTGAACCGGTACGCCACCGTGATGCGGCCCTCCATTCCCCCGGCGCCATCGCGATCGTGGCCCAGGCGCCCGACCGAGGTGAACACGAAGAGCTCCGGGCGCACCGCGGCCGCCAGTTGCCAGGTGAAGATCCGGTCGCCGTCGGGACCCGCCTCCTCCCAGGTGTCGCCGACGCGCAACGACAGCTCCGGCAGGCCGCCGATGTGCGCGCTGCCGGGATAGGTCTTGGTCCAGTTCTCCGGGTTCGTGACGAAGTCGTAGACGGTCTCGGCGGACTGGGTGAATGCGGTCTCCGAAGTGCTGGTCACGATACCCAATTGCGTTGCCTCCGTGTGTATTCCGTCGGTGGATCGACCCACTGGGCCGCGGCCTTGTTAGCCAACCTTTACAAATCCTACGCAAAGTGTCACGCTGAGCCGTGAGCGGCTAGCGCGAGAGGCGGAGCGGAATTGACCACGGAATCTGAGCAGACCGAGTGGACGGTGCAGGGCCTGCTGGATCTGTTCGATGTGCAGCCCGACGGGCAAGACCGGTTCACCGGCGACACCGGCATCGCCGCCGGCGACGAACGACAGGTGGTGGAAGGCACCCAGGTGCTCGCCCAAGCGATCGTCGCGGTGGCCAAACGCTTCCCGGACAAGTCGGTCCGCTCGGCGCACGCGGTGTTCTCCCGCGCCGTCACGGTCGGCCCGCCGATCGAACTCGTCCTCGACGTCGTCGCCGAGGGCCGCTCCACGGCCACCGCGGTTGTCGCCGTGCACCAGAACGGTCGGCGCTGCCTGAGCATCACCGTGCTGGCCGACGTGCCGACCGGCGACGTCATCCGCCACCACCTGCCCCGTCCCGACGTGGCCGCGCCCGCCGACGCCATCCCCTCGCCGATGCCCATGGTGGGCCGGGAACTGCGCCTGGTCGACGTCGTCGACGTCAACAGCCCCGACGAGGTCGGGCCGCCGGAGCTCTACGCGTGGCTGCACTACGACCCGATCCCCACCCGCGACGACCTGGCCAAGGCGCTGCTCGCGTACTTCACCGGGCATCTGGGGATCTCCACCACCATGCGCGCGCACCCCGGCATCGGCACCGCCCAGGCGCACCTGACCGTGTCGACCGCGCCCATGAGCATCTCGGTGGCGTTCCACGAGCCGGTGCGCTGGGACGGGTGGCTGCTCTACACCCACGAGAGCACCCAGGTCGGCGCGGGGATGTCGTACGTGCGCGGCACGGTGCACTCGGAGGAGGGCGAGCTGCTGTGCTCGTTCGCCCAGGAGGCGCTGATCCGGCCGCTGCGCACGACCGACACGGCGATCGATTCCCGCGCACGGTTCTAGCGGCTGGTCGCGCTCATGCACTTCACCATCACCCACCCGATGCACAGCCACCCGTACAACCCGGAGCTGGTGAGCGGGGACGGCATCGGGAAGGTGGCCGCGGCCACCGAGGCGGCCGGCATCCACGGCTTCGGCTTCACCGACCACCCGGCGCCGTCGCAGCGGTGGCTGGAAGCCGGCGGCCATGACGCGCTGGACCCTTTCGTCGCACTGGGTTTCGCGGCGGCGACGACGAGCACGCTGCGGCTGATCCCCAACATCGTGGTGTTGCCCTACCGAAACCCGTTCGTGGTGGCCAAGTCCGGCGCCACACTGGACCTGCTCTCCGGCGGCCGGTTCACGCTCGCGGTGGGAGTGGGCTACCTCAAACGGGAGTTCGCCGCGCTGGGGGTCAGCTACGACGAACGTGCCGAACTGTTCGAGGAAGCCCTGCAGGTGATCCGCGCGGTCTGGACGGGTGACGACATCACCTATGAGGGAAAGCATTTCAGCGCGCGCGGCATCACCGCACACCCCCACCCGCCGAGCGACCCGCATCCGCCGATCTGGATCGGCGGCAACACGTCCTCGGCGCGCCAGCGGGTGGCGCAATACGGCGACGGCTGGTGCCCCTTCCCGGCGCCGCCCCAACTGGCCCAGACCGCAGGTACGGCGGTGATCGACTCGGTGGCGCGCCTCACCGACGGCATCGACGACCTGCGGCGCCGGTGCGACGCCGCGGGCCGGGACTGGTCGGCCATCGACGTCACCTTCACCAACTTCGAGGGCGGCAGCCCCGCCGACGACGCATTCAACGCCGACGCCTACCTCGACGGCCTGGAGAAGCTGGCGAAGACGGGCGTGACGTGGGTGAGCGTCCACCTGCCCGGCGACAGCATGGCGCACGCGCTGGAAACCCTCGACCGTTTCCGCACCCTCGTGATCGACGCGGCCTGATGGACTTCTCCCGCGTCGACCTCTCACCCGAGGACCGCGCCTTCCGCGACGAGACCCGGGCGTTCCTCGAGAAGCACGTCACCGACGAGGTGCTGCACCGGCAGCTGGAGTACGGCGAAAACTTCGACGAGCACGTGCATCTGGCGCTGGGCGAAGCCGGCTACCTGGCGTCGGACTGGAAGCTCGAGTCCGAAGGCGGATTCAGCCCGGTCCGTCGACGCATCTTTCAACTCGAGATCGGCCGGGCCCACACGCCGTGGTATCACTGGGGCACCACGTCCGTGGTCGCCCGGTTGGTGCGACAGTTCGGGGCGCCCGAGCTCGCCGACAGCGTCCTTCCGGGTGTGCTGTCCGGCGAGATCCGGCTGTGCCTGGGCTACACCGAGCCCGAGGGTGGCTCCGACGTCGCCACCTGCAAGACCCGGGCGGTGCGGGAAGCGGATGGATCTAGCTGGATTATCAATGGCTCCAAGATGTTCACGTCGAACGCGCAGAACGCTCGCTACGTCTTCCTGCTCACCAACACCGACCCCCAGGGGCGCAAACACCGGAACCTGACCATGTTCCTGGTGCCACTCGATTCGCCGGGCGTCGAGATCCAGGGCATCCGCACCCTGGACGGCGATCGCACCAATATCGTCTACTACAGCGACGTCCGCGTCGACGACCTCCACCGCATCGGAGAAGTCAACGACGGCTGGACGGTGATGCGCGCGGCGCTGGACTCCGAGCACGGCCTCGTGGATCCCGAAGATCATGGCCTGCAATACATTGCGGCGATGGCCGGGCACGGCGACGTGATGGCCGAGGTGGTCGACACGGTGGCGGCGGCCGTCGCTCGACCGGGCCCGGACGGCCGGCGGCCGCTGGACGACGATTCGGTCAAATACCGGCTGGGGCGCGGCGTCGCGCGGATGGAGGCGGCGCTGTCCACGCCCGGGATGTTCGGGCGGGTCGCGGTCGCTCAGACGATGCGCGACGTCACCCCGGATCTGATGGACATCCTGGGAACCGCCTCGGCGTTGCCCACCGAGACTCCGGGCTCCGCGACCGACGGTGCGGCAGAACACCTTTACCGGCTGGCGCTGCCGCTGGGGATCTACGGCGGGACCATGGAGGTGTTCCGCAACATGATCGCCCAGCACGAACTCAAGCTCGGACGACCCAGCTACGGCGGCTGACTCGGGTCATCGCGTCCACCGACGAGCGCTCTGCATTCCGGCGCGCCAACGTGCTTTCGGAGCGCTACCGTTTCACCGAGTGCCGGTGGCAGAGAGGTGGCCCGCAGTGGTTGTTCTGGTGGCCCTCGGTTCGTTCGCCACCACCTTGCTCGGCGGTTATGCGGCGCTGCGCATCGGTTCCTACCGCTATCTGGTGCTGGGCCTGGTCGCCGGGCTGATGCTCGGCGCCGTGGCCTTCGACCTGCTGCCGGAAGCGCTGAGCCAGGGGTCGTGGAGGGTGTTCGGCATACCCGCCCCGCTGGTGGCCTTCGTCGTCGGCTTTCTGGTCCTGCATGTCGTCGAACACACGGTCGGCATCCATCGCGGCGACGGATCGGATGACGCCGGCGTACCTGAGGCGCCCGGCATCGGGATCCTCGCCGCGTCGGGGCTGATCGGCCACAGCCTGATGGACGGATTCGCCATCGGGGCCGCCTTTCAGGCGGGGGCCGGGCCGGGGGCGGTGGTGGCGGTTGCGGTGATCGGCCACGATTTCGCGGACGGCTTCAACACCTACACCGTCACGTCGCTCTATGGAAACGACCGCCGACGGGCGCTGGCGCTGCTGGCCGCCGACGCCGTCGCGCCGCTGGTCGGTGCGGCCCTCACGCTGGCCGTGACGATTCCCCATCGCGTACTGGGGTTGTATCTGGGATTCTTCGCCGGTTTCCTGATGTATCTGGCCAGCGCCGACATCCTGCCGAGGGCGCACGCCGGACATCGGACTCCGGTGACCTTGGCGTGCACCATCGGTGGTGCGCTGTTCATGCTGGCGATTGTCGGCCTGGCGAGCTAGGCGAACTGGGGTTCAACGCCTCTGGGTGCGCGCCCGTGGTGATCCCATCGCGGGTACCGGATTTCGCGCTAAAACACCCGGCTGCAATCGATTTCGGGAATGTCTTTGCCGCTGGGGCCAGGCGGCCGCCTCGGCGATGATCGCATTCGGAGATCGGCGCCCAGCTGTTCATCAGTCCGAACACCGTCGCGTACCACTTGCGCAAGGTATTCATCAAACTGGGCGTGACCGCACGGCGCCAACTCGCTGTCGGGACGATCAATCAATCACCGCCCGTCGCCGACTGGCGATTGGCCGCCACGGGCGACGAGACGTCGACGGCCTTCAACAGTCAATAGCGCGTCACGGGATGGACTTTGGCGACTGCTGAAGGCGGGTGGCGAGTACCGCGACTCCATCACCGGTCAAATGCCCTAGCGCCCAGGGACGGCCGGCCAGCACTGAGGCAAGGTGGCCGGCTTCGCCGGTGACCGTTGGTCCATCACTGGGGCGTGACCAGGTGGTGTCGGTGGCGATGAGGTTCAGGCCTCGTGCGCGTGCAGAGGCCGGGACGAACGGGTTCGGAATTCCTACCTCGGTGTCGAGAACGGCGGCGAGTATTGCCGGGGGAATCGCGGAGTCGGCACCGAGCGTGTAGCTGATATCCAGTTCATGGATGACGTGATCACCGAGGAGCAGTCGACGGGGGAAAACGCGCCCGATGCCTCGCGCCCGCAGTGTCAATGCCGCAAGGTCATCGATCAGCGTGTGCGGGTCCCGTCGTGCCGCCAACGCGCGGGCCATTGAGGAGTTGGTGCGGTCGAACGAACCCCGGTGTCGCAACATCGCGGCGCCGATCGACGGCAGCGTGGCTGAGTAGCCGACGACGAGGTGGGCCAGGATTTCGTGGTTACTCCAGTCTGTGCACAGGCTGGGCTGCGACCACTGGCCTGCGGTGAGAGTACTGAGAAATGCAACGAGCCGAGCGTCGTTGTCCTGAAGGGCATCAACCGCTTTGGACATTCAAGTGCTCCTGAAGGAATTGGGTTTGGTCGGCGAGCAATTCCCCTAGTAAGGGCGGGTGATAAATCTGGAAGTGGTCCCCGTCGTAGTGACGGACGACGCCATACGGCGCGCGGTGTCCCACGTCCGCGGCATGGCGCGGGTTCATGAGGGTCTCTCGTGCGGAGACGCATACCAGCAGTGGAGCCGCAATTCTCGCGGCGCCGTGTTTGGCGCTGGTCACGCCGATCCCGATGACGTCGGCGGCGGCGATGCGGTTGTCGAAGGTCGTGCCGGCGGGCACGGTGGAGTACCAGCCGGCGAGAGCACCGGGGATGGTGACTGCAGCGAGGCTGCCCGGTTCGCCGACGATGGGGACATATCGTGGGGCGGCGCCCCACCTGCGGCGAAACAGGTCGTCGAGGATCGCCGGTGTCGCGCGGAGAGCGAGCCGCCAGCCGTTGCGGGCCAGTGTTGCCGGTCCATGGACGATCGGGCACTGCACGACCACCGCAGCGAGATCGCGCCGGGCTCCGGCTTCCCGCAGCACGTGCATCGCGCCGAGGCTGGTGCCCCACAAGCCGATTCGTTGGGAGTCGATGCTGTCGTGGTGACGTAGATAGTCCAGCGCAGCGCCGACGTCCTGTTGGTGTCGGCGCATGCTGAAGCGCTGCCGTGGTGAACCGTCCGAAGCGCCGGTGTGCCGGTAGTCGAAGGCCAGTGTCGCCACGCCGGCATCTGCGAAGTGTTGCTCGTATTGCGACATCACCATGCCGTGCGTCGCGCCGAGGCCGTGGCAGAGTACAACCCCCGGATGGGGGCCGGCGCCGTGCGGCAGGGTCAGCCAGCCCGTGCACCGAACGCCTTGCGAAGTAAACGAGACCGTGGTGGTGGCGATGTGAGTGCTCATGACAAACTTCCCTCCATCGATGCGTACGTTGTACGTATTGGTCTACTTTAGGTACGCTGTACGTGTCAAGGGGTCCCAAGCGGGAGGTGAGCTATCCGGGCACGATTCACCGTCTCTGAAGTGCGCGCACACGCAATGGGGATCGTCGATCGCGACGGGCTGAGCGCGCTAAACATGCGCTCGCTGGCAACCGCCCTGGGCACCGGGCCGATGACGCTCTACAACTACGTCAGAGATCGAGAGGAACTCGAGGCTTTGGTTGCCGAAGCGGTGCTGGCCGACGTGAAACTACCTGCGCCGTCCGACGATTGGCTTGTTGATGTGAAATCCATCGCGATCGCTGTGTGGGAATCAATGCGCCGTCACCGTAACGCTGTCCCGCTGGTCCTGACCCGCCGCACCGTATCGAACGAGAGCTTCGCGCCTGCAGAACAGCTCGTCGCGGCACTGGTCCGTGGCGGACTTGCCGACCACGATCTGTTGGCCGCCTTTCGTGGGGTGCTCAGCCTGATCATGGGTGCCGCGCAAGTGGAGTTGGCCGGCCCCGCGGCGGTGGGCGTCCCAGAGCAGGCCAACATCGATGCCGCCAGCCGCATCGGACGCCTGGCGGACAACGACCACCCCCACCTGGCAGCCCTGGCATCCACCAGTCAACAATCATCGATGGCCGCGGACTTCAACCGCGCCCTCGACATGCTGCTAGTTGGAATCCAGACCCGCGCGGATACGTCTCGAACGAAGCGGAACAGTCGACGCACCCCGAAGCGTTGAGCTGCGACGCCTAGCTACGGCGGCTGACCGGCAGCTCCGCGGTCACGTCGGCGCGGGCGGCGTCGAAGCTGAAAAACCCTTTGATGGGCAGGCTTTCCGGCGGCGGATCGGGGTAGCTCCACGCGACGTCCTCGACATCGCCCGCGGACCAGTAGGTGGCGAAACCCTTGTAGTTGCAGTAGCTCGACGTATCCGAGCGACGCAGCAGGTCGGTGCGCACGTGCGCCGGATCGACGTAAAGCCTTGGTTCTAAGGAGGTTTCGAAGACGATCACGGTGTCGTCGGTGTCCACCAGCACCGTGCCGGCGATCGAGACACGCAGCCGGCGCTTGGTGGGACGGCAGTCGACGCGGTGGTAGGGATTGGGTGGGTAGTGGACGAGTTCGCGGCCCTCTTCCAGCCAGGTGTCGACGGCGTCCCAGGGCACGTGCACGAAGCCCGGGGCCTCTGGCTCGGGTTCGGTGGGCAGGTCACCGACCTCGTCTGCCCGGAAGGCATAGCCGAGCGGTTGGCCCCGCCGGTGCACCAGCAGCGCCCCTTCGGTGTCGATCACCAACTGCCCATCCCGAACAGCTTGCACGCGGCGCGGATGAGGCTCGATGAACACGACGTCGGCGGGCAGCGGGGGCGAAAACCGACCGGCCGGATCACTGCTGAGTGGACCGCGTCCGGCTACCAGGCTCATGGTGTGAGGCTAGACCTCTGTCGGCTGAGCCGGTGTACGCCGGGACCGGGTCAGTGGTCCGCACCGAGCAGCGCCGCGTACTGACGTTCGAGCACCTTGGCGGCGCCACTGCCCCAGCGCTCGGCCAACGACCGTGAGAACGGGTCGGGGAAGATTTCGTCATCGTCGTTCTCCACCCCGTCGAAGATGGCTTGCGCCACCGCTCCCGGCGAGGCTTTCGGTATGTCCAGGCCGCGGGTCATCTCGGTGTCCACGGGCCCGGTCAGCACGGCATGCACACGCACTCCCTGCTTGGCCAAGATGACACGAAGCGATTGCGTCATGGAGAACGCCGCGGCCTTGGAGACGGAGTAGGCCGGAATGATGGGCAGGGGGGCCAACGCGTTCACCGACAGGTTGTTGACGATCGATCCGCCGGATCGGGCCAACAGCGGCAGGAAGGTCTCGATCACGGCGTAGGTGCCGAGAAGGTTGACCTCGAGGTGCCGTTGGAGCGCGGAGGGGTCGCTCAAGTCGTCGTAGAGCGCGAGGCCGGCGTTGTTGACGAGGATGTCTAGGGAGTCAACCTGCTCGGCTGCCGCCCGAAGCTGCGCGGCGTTGGTGATGTCCAGCGTCAAAGGCGTCACGCGGGCGTCGCCATTGCCCGCCAAGGCTTTCCGGGTACCGGCGTACACCTGTCGGGCGCCCCTGTTCAAGGCCTCCACGGACAGCGCACGCCCGATGCCGCGGTTGGCGCCGGTGATCAGAACCGCTTTTCCTGCGATCGTTGTCACAGAGATCATCTCCCTTGTCGTTTCGTATTGCCGGCGGCCCGCGCCTCTCGTGGGGCTCACCGCGGCGAGCCGTCGAGGCCCGCATCTATTCCGATGCATCGGGACGCGCGAAATCATCGATCGGCAGATCAGGAGTGCGTGACATGCCAGGATGCGTGCGCTCGGCCGCGCTAACCGGTAGGAACGTAGCCATGGCGGGACCAATGGAGGGTGTCAAGGTCGTCGAGCTCGGAGTGTGGGTCGCCGGACCGGCCGCCGGCGGCATCCTGGCCGACTGGGGAGCCGACGTCATCAAGATCGAGCCGCCGAGCGGCGACCCGGGCCGGCTGTTCGGCAGGATGCTCGGCTGCGACCTCGGGGTCAATCCGCCGTTCGAGATGGACAACCGCTCCAAGCGCAGCATCGTGTTGAATCTCGCGGAGGAGGCGGGCCGAGACATCGCTTTCGAATTGCTGCGCGACGCCGACGTTTTCGTGACGAATGTGCGGCCGGGCGCGTTGCAACGCCTGGGGCTCGACTTCGAGTCGGTGTCGGCCCGTAATCCTCGCCTGGTCTACGGGCTGATCACCGGATACGGCGAAACCGGGGCCGACGCGGACCGGCCCGCCTACGACGTGGCCGCGTTCTGGTCGCGGGCCGGGGTTGCGCATCTGCTCACCCGGCCCGGCGACACGCCGCCGTTCCAGCGCGGCGGCATGGGCGACCACTCGGCCGGCATGACGCTGGCGGCCGCCATCTGCGCGGCGCTCGTTGCCCGCGCGCGCACCGGGACCGGTCAGCTGGTGACCACCTCGCTGTATCGCCAGGGCGCCTACACGGTGAGCTTCGACCTCAACACCTATCTGCTGACCGGCCAGCCGATCGCGATCGGGCAACGCGAAACGATGGGCAACCCGTGCATGAACAACTACACGACCGCCGACGGGCGCCGATTCTGGATCGTCGGCCTCGAAGTCGATCGGCACTGGCCGCCGCTGTGCCGTGTCGTCGGTCATCCGGAATGGCTGGAGGATCCCCGGTTCCGCGACGCCTACGCGCGGTTCACCAACGCTGTCGAACTGATCGCCGAGCTGGACGCGATCTTCGCCACCCGCACGCTCGACGAATGGGCACAGGTCTTCGCGGGCGAACCCGACTTTTTCTGGTCGCCGGTCAACAGCCTCGAAGACGTCGTCGCCGACGAACAATTCCACGCGGCCGGCGGCATCGTCGACGTGCCGGACGGGGAAGCCAGCGTTCCGATGGTGGCCACACCGGCCGATTTCCACGGCACACCGTGGGCGCCCCGTTCTGCGGCACCGGAACTCGGGCAGCACACCGAGGATGTGCTCGCCGAACTCAAGGCGCGCCGCGGGTCGTGACCACCGGTCGCGCCTTTACAAAATTGCTCTGAAGTGTCACGCTGTCCGGTGTGCCGCGTGAGCGGCCACGGCCCAGGACAAGCGTTGCGGCAAGCGCCAATGCACGGTTTCGGTGCGGCGGTGAGGAACGGATTGAATGGTCACGTCAACGTTCGACATCAGGCAAGGCAGCCGGGTCAACGCCCGAGCCGGCCGGACTGACCGTGAGTGTCTGCGATATCGGCTCGACGTCATCGCGGTCAGCGCCCTCGACGTCGTCCGATCGGCCGGAGGTTGGCTCTACGACCGGGCGATGGCCGGCTGGCAGGTGACGGTGCTCCTGCCGGATGGCGCCGACGCCCGGTCCCTGCGGATCCTGGGCGTGCGGGCGGCGGACTTGGAGGAGCAGTTCGCCGCGACGGGTCCCGGCTGGACGAGTCAGAGTCTGGCCGTGAGCGCCGAGGCGTTCGCCGCGGACGCCCGCGTGCGCGACTTGGTGCTCACGTCGCTCGACGACCGGTTGACCGAAGTCGCGTTGTGGGGTCAGCTGCCTTCGGGCTGGCCACTGCGGGTGGATCGCGGGGTGGCCAGGGCGCAATATGCCCTCAGCGCGGCCGCGCGCAGGTTCAAGGGCCATGCGCTCGCGGCGTCCGGGATCGATTGCCCCACGGTCTATTCCACCGAGGCGCTGCTCTGCGACTTGGCGACCTGCGAGCGCATCGATTCGGGGCTGGTCCGGCTCGACTGATGAAGAAGTACTACCGCCACACGCTGCTCTATCTGCACGAGACCATCTCGCTCGGCTCCGGGCGAAGCGATTGCTTCACCGAGGTGTTCTCCGATACCTACCGGCCGATGATGAACGAGCTCGGGGCGCGATTGTTCGCAATCTGGGAGAGCACGCCCTACAACGGTCACTGGCCGCAGGTGACGATCATCTGGGAGATCGACGGGTTCGCCGACTACGCGCGGATCGGGGCCGCCCAGGCCCGCGGCGGCAGCCACGAAGCCGCGGCCGGCAAATGGGCGGCCTTCCTGGCCGACATCGGCGCCGCGGGCGAAGGCCGCATCATGTACCCGGGGCCCAGCAACAAGACCCTCGCCCAGCTGCGCGAGGCCAATTTCGCTGCGCCGCTGGTGATCCAGGAGATCATGCAGACCAAGCCGGGACGCCAGGACGACTACATCCGCGAACTGGAGCGCCTCTACGTCCCGTGGTCGGAACGCACCGGCAAACGCTGGCTGGGCTCGTTCACCACGACCTTCCGCTACAACGAGGTCATCCACTACTGGGCGCTGGACGGCGGCTGGGAATGCTTCGCCAACCACTACCCATCGTGGAAGGAAAGCCCGCCCCCGGAGATCGTCACCTGGATGAGCGTGGCGCCCGCCCTGCGTGACGGCTGGGAAGACTCCATCCTGCAGGCCCTACCGCCGTCGCCGCTGCAGTGACGGGACAGCGAGCACGCGTGGACGTCACCGACTTCGCCTACGACCCCTTCGACGCGCGGGTGATGGCGAACCCGCTGCCGTACTACCGGATCCTGCGCGACCATCATCCCGTGTACTACATGCCGCAGTGGGACACCTTCGCCCTGTCCCGATTCGAGGACATCTGGCAGGTGCTGGAGGTCAACGACGGAACGTTCGTCGCGTCGGAAGGCACCCTGCCGGCGGCGTCCGTCCTGGCCAAGCACAACTCCGGCCCGGTCGCCGACCCGCCCTTGCACCCGCTGCCGTTTCACGCGGTGTTCGACACGGATCTGTACGCGGAAATCCGGCGTGCGCACTCCCAGCCGCTGCGGCCCAGGTCGGTCACCGGCTGGGAGGCCAGAATCCGCGAGCTGGCCAACGAGCGCCTCGACGAGCTGCTGCCGCGCGGTTCGTTCGACCTCACCCAGGACTACGGCGGCATCGTCGTGGCGTCCGTCGTCTGCGAACTGCTGGGCATCGCAACCGATCTCGCACCGCAGGTGCTCGCCGCGGTCAACGCCGGCAGCCTCGCCGAGCCCGGCGTCGGGGTGGACACCGCCGAAGCGCGGCCCAACTACTTCGAGTACCTGCTGCCGGCGGTTCGCCGCCGCCGCGCCGACCAGTCCGGGCAGCCGCTCGCCGTGGTGGACGGCCTGCTCGGCTACCGACTGCCCGACGGCAGCCCGCTCGACGACGTCGAAGTCGCAACCCAGATGCTGTGCATCTTCATCGGCGGCACCGAGACGGTACCCAAGATCGTCGCCCACGGGCTGTGGGAGCTCGGCCGGCGGCCCGACCAAATGGCAGCGGTGCGCACCGACCCCGAGAACAACGTGCCCGTCGCCCGCGAGGAGATGATCCGGTTCTGCGCGCCCGCGCAGTGGTTCGCCCGAACCGCGCGCAAGCCCTTCACCATTCACGGCAAGACCATCCGGCCCGGCCAGCGCGTCATCACCCTGCTCGCATCGGCCAACCGCGACGAGCGGGAGTATCCCGAACCCGACGAGTTCATCTGGGACCGGCCCATCCGTCGCTCGCTGGCCTTCGGCCGCGGCCAGCACTTCTGCATCGGCTACCACCTGGCCCGGCTGGAAGTCGCTGTGCTGCTGCAGGAATGGTTACGCCGGGTGCCCGAGTTCGCGATCCAGGCCGACGCCGCCAGGCGGCTGCCCTCGAGCTTCCAGTGGGGTTGGAACAACATCCCGGTGGAGGTCTGACGTGTGGTCGTACCGGATCATCGCCCCCTACCTGTTCGAGCGGACGACGATCGCGGAGCAGACACCCGAGTGCCTCGCCGACGGCCAGGTGCTGTTGCGGTTCATGGCCGCCGGTGTCTGCGGCAGCGATCTGCCGGCGTTCCGCGGCGCGCGCGGCCGACTTCCGGGCGACGACGGAGCCAGCGCGGCCGAAAAGGACGGCTTCCCCATCCATGAAGTCGCCGGCGAGGTGATCGCCAGCCGCCACCCCGATCACCGTCCCGGCGACCGCGTGGTGGGCTGGGCCTCCGGGTTCGACGGCATGATGGAACGCGTGATCAGCCACGGTGACGGCCTGGCCCCGTACGACCCGTCGCTGACCCCGGCGCAAGCCGTCGGGCTGCAACCGCTGGCGTGCGTCCTGTACGCCTGCGAGCAGCTGCCGGACCTGGCGGGCAAACACGTGGCGATCATCGGCCAGGGCTCCATCGGCCTGCTGTTCTCCTACGTCGCCAAGGCGGCCGGCGCGCGGCGCGTCACCGGGGTCGACCCCATCGACCGGTCAAGCCTGGCAACCCGATTCGGCGTCGACGACCCGGTGCGCGCCACCAGCGACCGCTGGGTGAGCCGGCTGGCCGCCGACGACCGCGCCGACATCGTCGTCGAGGCCGTCGGTCACCAGGTCGCCACGCTGGGCCACGCCATCGACGCCACCGCGCCCGGCGGCACCGTCTTCTATTTCGGCGTCGCCGACGACGACGCCTACCCGATCAGCATGCGCAGCATGCTACGCAACAACCTGACGCTGAAATCCGGTGTCACACTGGACCGGCGGCGAGTGCTGGAGCTCGCCGGAAAGTTCGCCGCCGAACATCCCGAACTGCTCGCCACCTACCTGACGCACACGTTCGGCATCGACGACGTGCAGGGGGCGTTCGAGCTCGCCTGCCGGCCCGTTCCCGAACGCATCAAGATCGCGATCGCGGAGTGAACGTGACCGGCAATTCGCAGAGCGCATTGCAAGGGGCGCTGAACCGGGGCGTCCCGGTATGGGGCGGCTGGATCACCGGGCCGACGGCGCTCGGACCGGAGGAATTCGCCCGCGCCGGTTACGATTACGTGGGGTTCGACGCCCAGCACGGCTACCTCGACGACGCCGACGTCGCCGCGATGCTGCGCCAGACCGAGCACCTTCCCATCGGCACCGTGGTGCGGCTGCCCAACGCCGACGCCGCGCCGATCGGGCGCGTGCTCGACGCCGGCGCTGACGCCGTCGTCATCGCCATGATCGAGTCGGCGGACCAGGCCGCCGCGGCGGTGGCCGCCGCCCGCTACCAGCCCGCCGGCGTCCGCAGCTTCGGCCCGCTGCGGGCCGGACTGGGCCGCGACACCGCTGCGCTGGAATCCCGGGTCAGCGTGTTCGCGATGATCGAGACGGCGGCGGCGCTGTCCGGTCTGGACGAGATCTGCGCGGTCGACGGACTCGCCGGACTCTACGTCGGGCCGGCGGATCTGGCCCTCTCCCTGGGCGTGAACGTGGACGGCGCGACCAGGGACCCGGCCGTCCTGGAGGCGATCGTGCGAATCCACCGAGCGGCCACCGGGGCCGGGCTGGTCACGGGCATTCACGCCGGGAACGGCACGACGGGCCGCGCCATGGCCAAGCTGGGGTTCTCCCTGATCACCCTGACAGCCGAGTCGCACGCGCTGCGGCGGGGGGCCGCCGAGTACCTGCGCGAGGCGACCGAACCGTGAGCGATGATCAAACCGCGATCCGCGAATTGCTGGCCGGTTACGCCCTCGCGCTCGACGCGGGCGACATCGACGAATGCCTGGAGCTGTTCCTCCCGCACGCCGAATTTCGGGTCTACGGGCGGCGTTTCGCTGGGCATGACGGCATCGGAAGAATGTTCCGGGACGCTCCGCGCGGGCTGCACCTGACCGGGGTGTCGCGCATCGACGTCCGCGGCGACACCGCAACCGCGCGGTCGCAGGTGTTGTTCGTCCGGGCGGGTGACCTGCACCTCCGACCCGCCCTCTACGACGACGAACTGGTGCGCACCGACGGGCGGTGGTGGTTCCTGCGGCGCCGCTGCCACTTCGTCACCAGCCGCGGCCTGTCCGACACCCCGGAGGTCACGCCATCATGAGTCAACGTGTCGCACTGGTGACCGGCGCGGCCGGCGGCCAGGGCTGGGCCATCGCCAAACGACTGCGGGCGGAAGGCTATTCGGTGGCCGCCTGTGACCGTCGCGCGCACGAACTGGCCGCGGGGGTCGGCGAGCTGGGCGACGACGAGGTGATCGCGATCGAACTCGACGTCACGTCGGAATCAGGGTGGCAGTCCGCGGTCGACACCGCGATCGCCCGGTTCGGGGCGCTGACCACGCTGGTCAACAACGCCGGCGTACTGCACCGCGCGTCGTTGGCCGACGAGACGGCGGAGGGCTTCGAGAGTTCCTGGCGGGTCAATTGTTTCGGCGCGTTCCTGGGCATCCACGCGGCGCTGGACCACCTGCGCGCGGCGCAGCACGCGGCCGTCGTCAACATCTGCAGCACCGGCGCCATCCGCCCCTTCCCGCACCATGCGGCCTACGGCTCGGCGAAGTGGGCCTTGCGCGGCCTGACCCAGAACGCCGCGGCCGAACTGGCTCCCCTCGGCATCCGGGTCAACGCCGTGTTCCCCGGACCGATCGCGACCCCGATGCTCGATGGCGCCACCCAACTGCGGCTCGCCGCGTCGTCGGCCTTCGGGCGGATCGGCCAGCCGAGCGAGATTGCCGACGCGGTCGCGTTCCTGGTCTCCGAGCACGCGTCGTTCATCACCGGGGCGGAGCTGGTGGTCGACGGTGGCCAGTGCGTGCAGATCCGATGAGCGGCCCGACGATCGGGATCATCGGCGCCGGGCCCGGCGGCCTGGCCCTGGGGATCCTGCTCGCGCGAGCCGGGTTTCGGGACTTCACCATCTTCGACCGGGAAGACGACGTGGGCGGGACCTGGCGCATCAACACCTATCCGGGACTGGCGTGTGACGTCAAGTCACACCTCTACTCGTACTCGTTCGACCTGAACCCGGACTGGTCGCGGCTGTGGTCGGGGCAGGCCGAGATATTGGCGTACTTCCAGCGTTGTGCCGACAAGTACGCGCTGCGCCCACACTTGAGGCTGCGCACCGAGATCCGTTCCGCACGGTGGGAGGGCGACGCGCGGCGGTGGTGCCTGACCACGACCGAGGGCCACCGGCACCACTTCGACGTGGTGGTTTCCGCCGTGGGCCTGTTCACCCGTCCGCTTCTCCCCGACCTCGTGCAGGAGGAACCGTTCACCGGAACGGTGATGCACTCGGCGCGGTGGGATCACTCGATCCCGCTCGAGGGCAAGCGAATCGCGGTGCTCGGCACCGGATCCACGGCGTCGCAGCTGTTGCCCGAGTTGGCCAAGGTGGCAGCCAAGGTCTACTCGGTGCAGCGATCGCCGACCTGGATCCTGCCCAAGCCGGACAGGCACTACACGCGCCGCGAACGCTGGGTCTTCGCCCACGTGCCGTGGGCCAAGAAGCTGTACCGGACCCGGCTGTGGCTGCGCAGCGAGGCCAACATCTCGGTGATCGAGCACGGCAGCGAAAAGACCCACGAGTTCACGGCCGTCGCGCTCGCCCTACTCGAAAAGTCCATCGCCGATGAGGAATTACGCCGCAAGCTCACCCCCACCCACCCCATGGGCTGCAAGCGGCTGGTGTTCTCCTCGGACTACCTGCCCACCCTGACCCAGCCCCACGTGGAGGTGCTGACCAGCCCGGCGCGGTGCCTGCGGGCACACTCCCTGGTCACCGAGGACGGCACCGAACGCGAGGTCGACGTGGTGGTGTGCGCGACCGGCTACGCCGCGGCCGACTATCTGGGGGAGCTCGACGTCTCCGGGGAACGCGGCGTCACCCTGCGCGAGGCGTGGCGGGACGGGCCGCACGCCTACCTCGGCATGGCGGTACCGGGATTTCCGAACTTCTTCATGCTGTACGGCCCCAACACCAACGTGGGCTCCAACAGCGTCATCTTCATGCTCGAGGCTCAAGCGCGCTACATCGTGCGTGCACTCAGACACATGCGGCGCAAGGGCAGGAACTACATCGCGGTGCGGCCCGCCGCGCTGGCCGACTTCGTCGCCACGATCGAC
The DNA here is from genome assembly GCF_010731595.1 of Mycobacterium seoulense. Taxonomy (NCBI): domain Bacteria; kingdom Bacillati; phylum Actinomycetota; class Actinomycetes; order Mycobacteriales; family Mycobacteriaceae; genus Mycobacterium; species Mycobacterium seoulense. Next base: position 4,545,809 of record NZ_AP022582.1, read on the forward strand.
CGGTGGATGGTCGGCACCGTTTGGACCACGCAGTGCAGCAACTACTTTCGCGCCGCAAACGGTCGCGTGGTGACGCAGTGGCCGCGAAGCGCGCGTAGCTTCTGGGGCATGACACGGCGTTTCCGCCCGGGCGACTTCCGCTTCGAAGCGCCGGCCGACCCGGTGCCCGGCGCGCCGGCGGCGCCGGACAGGGAAACTCGATGACGCTCCTGGACGGCGCCGAACGCCTCGACCCCGAACTGCGGGCCATCGCGACCACCCGAACCGACTTCTCTTTCGGCTCAATCCAACTCACCCGCGAACCGTTCAACGAGCGGCGCCGCGCCGCGGCCGAACAGACCGAAGTGCGGGGGGTCCAGATCGCCGAGGACCGGGTGCCCGCGGAACACCCGGTACCGGTGCGGATTTATCGCGGCGGGCCCACACCGGCACCCGCGGTCGTCTACTGCCATGCCGGCGGCTTCGCGCTGGGAAACCTGGACACCGACCACCGCCAATGCGTGGAACTCGCGCGCCGCGGCCGGTGCACGGTGGTGTCGGTGGACTACCGGCTGGCGCCGGAGCACCCCTACCCGGGCGCGCTCGACGACGCGAGCGCCGCGCTGCGATGGGTGGTGGCCCACGCCCGCGAACTCGGCGTCGACGCGGCCCGGCTCGGCGTCGCCGGCAGCAGCGCCGGCGCCACCCTGGCCGCGTGCCTGGCGCACGCGGCGGCCGACGGGGCACTGCCGCCCGTCGCCTTCCAGTTGCTGCACCAACCCGTGCTGGACGATCGGACCACCCCGTCCAAGAAGGAATTTCGCACCAGCCCCGCGTTCGACGGCGAGGCGGCCGAGCTGATGTGGGGCCACTACCTGGGCGAAACATCCGGATCGGAATCGGCCGCGCCCGCGCGGCGGACCCGACTCCAGGGTCTGCCCCCGGCGCTGATCACGTGCGCGGAGATCGATCCGTTCCGCGACGAAGCGATCGACTACGCGCACCGGCTGCTCCGCGCCGGGGTATCGACCGGGCTGCACGTGTTCGCGCGCACCTGCCATGGATTCGATTCGCTGCTGCCCGACTGGTCGGTATCCGAGCGCCTGTTCGCGCTGCAGGGCCATGCGTTGCGGGACGCCTTGGACACGACGGGCGCGGGACCTTCGCCTCTACTCTGAGCGCACGGGCCGTCGGCAGAATGTCCTGCCATGAAGATCACCGGCCTCGAGGTTGTGCCGTTCGAGACGGTCGTCGACCGAATTTCGTTCGGCCAGCTGATGACTGATTACCGCGTGGTGCAGACGGTGACCAAGGTGCTCACCGACGACGGGATCGAGGGCTACTACTTCGGCGGGCACTTTCACGGCGACCAGGACGGCCTGCTGCCCGGGGATCAGGCGATCATCCAACAATTTCTGGGCCCGCTGCTGGCCGGCCAGGACCCGCTCGACCGGGCGGAGATCTGGCGGCAACTGTGGGCGGCGAAGCTCCCCGAAAATGTCTGCAGCGTCATCGATCTCGCCTTGTGGGATCTGGCCGGGCGGGCCGCCGGGCTGCCGGTACGCAAACTGCTGGGCGGTGCCCGGGACCGGGTGAAGGCCTATGCCAGCAGTTTCAACAACCTCGGATCACCCGACGAATACGCCGCCCATGCGCTCGAGTGCAAGCGTCATGGCTACGCCGCCTACAAGATCCACCCCTACCACTACTGGAATCCCGCGACGGGTCAGTTCGCCTTCCCGCGGCCCTCCTATGTGGACTGGGACATCCGGGTGTGCCGGGAGGTTCGGGCGGCAGTGGGCGACGAGATGGTTCTGATGTTCGACCCGTGGGGGACCTACCACACCCACGAGGATGCGCTGCGGGTCGGCCGCGAGCTGGAACGGCTGGGCTTCTACTGGTACGAGCACCCCATGCCGGAGTACCGGGTGGAGGCCTACCGGCGACTCGGCGACGAACTCGACATCCCGATCTGCTCGCCCGAGATCGCCGAGGGCGGCATCTACACCCGGGCGGACTGGATCCTGCGGCGTGCGTCCGACATCAGCCGCATCGACGTCCTGCGTGGCGGCATCACCGGCGTGATGAAGCTGGCCGGGATGTGTGAGGCGGTCGGCATGCGCTGCGAGCTACACATGAGCGGCTTCGGCAACCTGCAGGTCCTCGGCGCCACCAGCGAAGACGTCTGCGAATACTACGAGCGTGGCCTGCTGGGGCCAGGGGTGCGCTACGACGCCGCGCCGCCGCATCTGACGGCACCATGCGACCCACTCACGCCGGACGGATTCGTCGAGATACCGTCGGCGCCCGGACTGGGCTACGAAATCCGTTGGGATTACATCCAAGAACACCGATTGCCGGACGCGGGGGTGGAACCCGTCCCGCCGCTGCACCCGAGATAATGACCGCATGGCGTGCTGCGATTACCCGATCCCCTCAGAAGGCTGCGACGGCGCCTTCACCGTCGACGCGTCGCGGGTGACGTTCGGGCGCAACTGCCTGGCGGAGGTGGGGGACAGGGCCGCCGCTCACCGGTTGCGGCGGGTGGCGCTGTTCTCCGACGCCGGCGTGGCCGCGCTGCCGATCTTCGCCAAGACGCGTGACTCGCTCATCGCCGCCGGACTGGACGTGGTCACCTACACCGACGTGCACGTCGAGCCCACCGACGCGTCCTTCCGGGACGCGGCGGATTTCGCCCGAGACCTCGATCCGGACGGCTACGTATCGCTGGGCGGTGGCTCGGTGATCGACACGTGCAAGGCCGCCAATCTGTACGCGACCCATCCCGCCGACTTCCTGACCTACGTCAACGCGCCCGTCGGCGCCGGTGAACCCGTGCCGGGCCCACTCAAGCCGCACATCGCATGCCCCACCACGGCCGGCACCGGCAGCGAGGTGACCGGCATCGCGATATTCGACCTTCTGTCGCTGTCGGCGAAGACCGGCATCGCTTCTCCCGCGTTGCGGCCCACGGAGGCGCTCGTCGACCCCGACTGCACGGCGAGCCTGCCCGCCGAGGTCGTCGCCTCGGCGGGCCTCGATGTGCTCTCGCACGCCTTGGAGTCCTACACCGCGCGGCCCTACGTGCGGCGTCGCGCCCCCGAACGGCCCAGCCTGCGGCCAATGAGCCAGGGCGCCAATCCCTGGAGCGATCTGGGTTGCCGTGAGTCGTTGGGCGTGCTGGGGCGGTTTTTGGAGCGTGCGGTGCACGACCCCGCCGACGGTGAGGCCCGCGAGCAGATGATGTGGGCCGCGACGCTTGCGGGCATCGCGTTCGGTAACGCGGGTGTCCATGCCCCGCACGGGATGGCCTACGCGGTGGCGGGGCTGGTACGCGACTTCCGGCCCGCGGGCTACCCGGGCGACGAGCCACTCGTGCCGCACGGCATGGCCGTCATCCTCAATGCGCCGTCGTGTTTCCGCTTCACGGCCGAGGTCAACCCGGAGCGGCACCTCGAGGGCGCCCGGCTGCTGGGCGCTGACACCCGGGGCGCCGGCCCCGAGGATGCGGGCGAGGTGCTCGCCGCCGAACTCATCCGGATCATGCGCGCGGTCGGCATGCCGAACGGCCTTGGCGGGGTGGGCTACACCGAAGACGACGTGGTGGCGCTGGCCGAGGGCGCCCATCCGCAGCAGCGCCTCCTGCAGAACGCTCCGCGTGAGATGAGCAAACCGGTTCTGGCGGACCTTTTTCGGCGCGGCATGCGCTACTGGTAGCGCGTGTCGACCATGCTGCAATACAGGCATGACTTCAGCTCCCGCGGTACCGCCCGCACCGGACGGGCTCACCAGCGACGACTTCCCGGTGCGCTGGCCGGTGGGTACCCGCTGGGCCGACAACGACATGTTCGGCCACCTCAACAACGCGGTCTACTACCAGTTGTTCGACACCGCGATCAACGCCTGGATCAACACCGGCGTGGGGCTGGACCCGCTGACCACGCCCGCGCTGGGCATCGTCGCCGAATCCGGCTGCCGGTACTTCTCGGAACTGCATTTCCCCGAGGGTCTGGTGGTGGGCGTGGCGGTGACCCGGCTGGGCCGCAGCAGCGTCACGTACCGGCTCGGCGTATTCCGGGCGGCGCAGCGGAAGCAGGCGCAGCCCATCACCGCGCTGGGCCACTGGGTGCACGTCTACGTCGACCGGCACAGCCGCAAGCCGGTTCCGATTCCCGACGCCGTCCGCTCGTTGCTGTCGACGGCGGTCGTGGACCGATAAGACCGAGATCGCCCGTCGCAGCGGGGCTTTCGCGCGAACCACTGCCCGGGGCTGCACCCGCGGAGCGCGTCGCGCCCCCGGCTATGCTTCGCCAATGCCAGTGATGAGCAAGACCGTCGAGGTCCGCGCCGACGCCGCCGTGATCATGGCCATCGTCGCCGACTTCGAGGCCTACCCGCAGTGGAACGAGGAGATCAAGGGCCTCTGGGTGCTGGCCCGATACGACGACGGCCGCCCCAGCCAGCTGCGGCTCGACACCGACTACCAAGGCATGCAAGGCATGTTCATCCAGGCCGTGTACTACCCGGGCGAGAACCAGATCCAGACCGTCCTACAGCAGGGTGACCTCTTCACCAAGCAGGAGCAGCTGTTCAGCGTGGTGGAGCTGGGCGAGTCCAGCTTGCTGACCGTTGACCTGGACGTCGAGACCTCGATGCCGGTTCCCGCGCCGATGGTCAAGCAGCTCCTCAACAACGTGTTGGACCACCTCGCCGAAAAACTCAAGCAGCGGGCCGAGCAGCTGGCATCCGGCTAGGTGACGATCGCGGCGACCCGCTTCGCCCGGCTTCGCCGCGCTCGCGATCGCCGCTAGTCGAAGATGCCCGTGCGGTCCCGCATCTCGGTCAGCCGGGCCGCCGCGTCGGTGAACTGCCACACGGTGTGCTCGATCACCGCCGCGGCGTCCCGCCGGCGCAGCGCCGCGATCAACTGCCGGTGATTCTCGACCGCGGCGGCACCCCACTGCGCGTCGGCGGCGTACACCAGCACCGGCATGTAGCGCGCGGCGTTGAGCAGGAACCACGCCAATTTGATCCGGCCGCTCGCCTGATTGAAGACCCGATGAAACGCGAACTCGATGCCCGCGATGGTCTCGGCGTCGCTGGACCCGACGGCCGCGGCGAGCGCCTCGTTGATGCGCTCCAGCTCGTTGATCTCGGCCTCGGTGATGTGGTCGGTGGCGGCGGCCGCCAGCTCCTTGGCGATGGTGGCCTGCAGCCAGAAGATGTCTTCGATGTCCTGGCGCGTCAGCGGCAACACGACGTGACCGCGGTGGGGTTCCAGCTGCACCATGCCCTCGCCGCGCAGCTTCAGCAGGGCTTCGCGCACCGGTGTGACGCTGACACCGAGCTCGGCGGCGGTCTCATCCAGGCGGATGAACGTTCCCGGCCGCAGCGCCCCGGACATGATCGCCGCCCGCAAGTGGCCCGCGACCTCATCCGACAGCTGTGCCCGGCGCAGTGGCCGTCGGCTCCTCAGTCGCGTCGATAGCGGTGCGTTCACGGGGGCTGCCAGGACTTTCGGGGCTTCGCGGAGTTGGTTTGAAACTTTTCTCGGGGCTTGTCAGCGGGGGCCTCCAAGCCATAATGTGACCCAGACAACACCATGTTTTATCAAATATCAACGTGGCGCAAGCGGTGCGGGAGTGAAGGGGAAGGGTCGGTTTGACCGCGCAATTGGCGAGCCATCTGGCACAGGGGACCGAGCAGCCGTACCTGGCCCGGCGACAGAACTGGGTGAACCAACTGGAGCGGCATGCCCTGATGCAGCCCGGCGCGACAGCGCTGCGGTTCCTTGGCAAGACCGTGACGTGGGGGGAACTGCGGCGCCGGGTGGCGGCGCTGGCCGATGCGTTGAGCCGTCGGGGAGTCGGTTTCGGCGATCGGGTCATGGTCCTGATGCTCAATCGCACCGAATTCGTCGAGTCGGTGCTGGCGGTCAACATGCTCGGCGGCATCGCCGTACCCCTGAACTTCCGGCTCACCGCCGCCGAAATCGCCTTCCTGGTACAGGATTGCGAAGCCCGCGTGATGATCACCGAATCGGTGCTCGTCCCGGTCGCCACCGGGGTCCGCAACGCCGAGCCACTGTTGGGCACGATCGTCGTGGCCGGCGGCGCGGGCGACGACAACGTGCTCGGCTACGAAGACCTGATCAACGAGCCCGGCGCTGCCCACGAACCCGTCGACATCCCGAACGATTCGCCGGCGCTGATCATGTACACCTCGGGCACCACGGGCCGTCCGAAGGGCGCCGTGCTGACCCACACCAACTTGACCGGCCAGACCATGACGGGGCTGTACACCAACGGCGCCGACATCAACAGCGACGTCGGTTTCGTCGGCGTTCCGTTCTTCCACATCGCGGGCATCGGCAACATGCTGACCGGGATGCTGCTGGGAACGCCGACGGTGATCTACCCGCTGGGCGCGTTCGACCCGGGTCAGCTGCTCGACGTGCTGGCCGAGGAGAAGGTCACCGGCCTCTTCCTGGTGCCCGCGCAGTGGCAGGCCGTCTGCTCCGAGCAACAGGCACGGCCCCGCGACCTGAGGCTGCGGGTGATGTCGTGGGGGGCGGCGCCGGCCCCGGACGCGCTGCTGCGTGAGATGTCGGCGACGTTTCCCGGCACCCAGATCCTCGCCGCGTTCGGCCAGACCGAGATGTCGCCGGTCACCTGCATGCTGCTGGGCGAGGACGCGATCCGCAAACGTGGATCGGTCGGCAAGGTGATCCCGACCGTGAGCGCCCGCGTGGTCGACGAAAACATGAACGACGTGCCCGTCGGCGAGGTTGGCGAAATCGTCTATCGCGCACCAACTTTGATGAGCGGCTACTGGAACAACCCGGAGGCCACCGCGGAGGCGTTCGCGGGCGGTTGGTTTCACTCCGGGGACCTGGTCCGGATGGACGCCGACGGCTACGTCTGGGTGGTCGATCGCAAGAAGGACATGATCATCTCGGGCGGCGAGAACATCTACTGCGCCGAGGTGGAAAACGTGCTGGCCAGCCATCCCAGCATCGTCGAAGTCGCGGTCATCGGGCGCTCACACGACAAGTGGGGCGAGGTGCCGATCGCCGTCGCGGCGGTCGCCGGCGACCAGCTGCTGCTCGAGGAGCTGGCGGAATTTCTGGCCGAGCGGCTCGCCCGGTACAAGCACCCCAAGGCGCTCGAAATCGTGGATGCGCTGCCGCGCAATCCCGCCGGCAAGGTGCTCAAGACTGAGCTGCGGATTCGTTACGGATCCGCAAATTTCGACGAAAACGGTTCCAAGACAAAAGATTTCACTGCCAGAGAGGAAAGCTGACGGAAACTGTAACGTTTGCCCGCTGTTGGCGAAGGGTTAATTGTGCAGATGCAGTTCACACGTGCATGGCCATCGGGTACATTCCTGTGGTCTCCGTTACTACTTGCCAGTAGGGAGCCGATGGTCACACACGTTGGGTTGGGGCGAGGCGGGGGCACCCCGGCCGCGAGGCGGCGAGGGGGGCGAGGCGTGCTACACGATTCGCCGCGGCGCCGGAAGGCGCGCGGTACCAGCTGGAGGGGGCAGCGGTGACGTCAACGTCGGCTAGTCGACGGGGCCCCTACTTGGTCGGTTACCTGCGCGATCAGCTGGAGGCCCCGCTGACCCTCATCGGCGGCTTTTTCCGGATGTGCGTGCTGACCGGACGGGCCCTGTTCCGCTGGCCGTTCCAATGGCGCGAGTTCGTCCAGCAGTGCTGGTTCATCATGCGGGTGGCCTTCCTGCCGACCATCATGGTCTCGATCCCGCTGACCGTCCTGCTGATCTTCACGCTCAACGTGCTGCTGGCCCAGTTCGGGGCCGCCGACCTGTCCGGCGCCGGGGCCGCGATCGGTGCCGTCACCCAGCTCGGCCCGCTCACCACGGTGCTGGTGGTGGCCGGCGCCGGGTCGACGGCGATCTGCGCGGACCTGGGTGCACGCACCATCCGCGAGGAGATCGACGCCATGGAGGTGCTCGGCATCGACCCCATCCACCGGCTGGTGGTCCCGCGCGTGATCGCCGCGACCCTGGTCGCCACGCTGCTCAACGGGCTGGTGATCACCGTCGGCCTGGTCGGCGGCTACCTGTTCGGTGTCTACCTGCAGAACGTCTCCGGGGGCGCCTACCTGGCCACCCTGACCACGATCACCGGCCTGCCCGAGGTCGTCATCGCGACCGTCAAGGCCGCGACGTTCGGCCTGATCGCGGGACTGGTCGGCTGTTACCGCGGGCTGACCGTGCGCGGGGGATCCAAGGGCCTCGGCACCGCCGTCAACGAGACCGTCGTGCTGTGCGTGGTCGCGCTGTACGCGGTCAACGTGGTGCTGACGACCATCGGTGTGCGATTCGGAACGGGACACTGACATGTCAAACGCTGCCGTATTGCGCGCCCGGTTCCCCCGGGCGGTCGAAAACCTCAACCGCTACGGCGGGGCCGCGGGCCGCGGCCTGGACGACGTCGGCCAGATGGCCTGGTTCGGGGTGGTGGCCCTCGGGCACATCCCGCACGCGCTGCGCAACTACCGCAAGGAGACGCTGCGGCTGATCGCCCAGATCGGCATGGGCACCGGCGCGATGGCCGTCATCGGCGGCACCGTCGCGATCGTCGGCTTCGTCACCCTGTCGGGTAGCTCTCTGGTCGCCATCCAGGGGTTCGCCTCGCTGGGCAACATCGGCGTCGAGGCGTTCACCGGCTTCTTCGCCGCACTGATCAACGTGCGCATCGCCGCCCCGGTCGTCACCGGCATCGCGATGGCCGCCACCGTCGGCGCCGGCGCGACCGCGGAGTTGGGCGCCATGCGCATCAGCGAAGAGATCGACGCCCTGGAAGTCATGGGCATCAAGTCGATCTCGTTCCTGGCGACCACCCGCATCATGGCCGGTCTGGTCGTCATCATTCCGCTCTACGCGCTGGCCATGATCATGTCGTTCTTGTCCCCGCAGATCACCACCACGGTGCTCTATGGGCAGTCCAACGGCACCTACGAGCACTACTTCCGGACGTTCTTGCGCCCCGACGACGTGTTCTGGTCATTCCTCGAGGCCATCATCATCACGGCGGTCGTGATGATCACCCACTGCTTCTACGGATACAACGCCGGCGGCGGGCCCGTCGGCGTCGGGGAGGCCGTCGGCCGATCGATGCGTTTTTCGCTCGTCTCGGTCCAGGTCGTGGTTCTGGCAGCAGCGTTGGCGCTCTATGGCGTCAACCCCAACTTCGCGCTCACGGTGTAGCCGCCATGACATCGCCAGTGAAGATCAACGCCCCCCGGACCCCGCCGTACAAGCTGGCGGGCGTCGCCGCGCTGATCATCGCCTTGGTGGCCCTGGCCCTGGTCTACGGACAGTTCCGGGGTGACTTCACCCCCAAGACACAGTTGACGATGCTGGCGTCGCGGGCCGGGCTGGTGATGGATCCGGGCTCGAAGGTGACCTACAACGGGGTCGAGATCGGCCGGGTGGGCAACATCTCCGAGGTGGTGCGCGACGGCAAGCCCGCCGCCAAGTTCACGCTGGAGGTGTATCCGCGGTATCTGTCGCTGATTCCGTCCAACGTGAACGCCGACATCAAGGCGACCACCGTGTTCGGCGGCAAGTACGTGTCGCTGACGACGCCGCAAAACCCCTCCCCGCAGAAGCTCAACCCGCACACCGTGATCGACGCGCGGTCGGTGACCACCGAGATCAACACCCTGTTCCAGACCGTCACCTCGATCGCTGAGAAGGTGGATCCGGTCAAGCTGAACCTGACCCTGAGCGCGGCGGCCCAAGCGCTGACCGGGTTGGGCGACAAATTCGGCCAGTCGGTGGTCAACGCCAACGCGGTGCTCGATGACGTCAACCCGCAGATGCCGCAGGCGCGTCACGACATCCAGCAGCTGGCCGGGCTGGGCGACACCTACGCCAACGCGGCGCCCGACCTGCTGGACTTCTTGAACAACGCGGTGATCACCTCGCGGACCATCAACGCGCAGCAGAAGGATCTGGACGAGGCGTTGTTGTCGGCGGCCGGGTTCGGCAACACCGGCGCCGACATCTTCAACAGGGGCGGACCGTACCTGGCGCGCGGCGCGCAAGACCTGGTTCCCAGCGCCCAGCTGCTGGACACCTACAGCCCCGAATTGTTCTGCACGCTGCGCAACTACCACGACATCGAGCCGAAGGCCTCCTCGTTCCTGGGCGGCAACGGCTACTCGTTGGTCGCCCACACCGAGGCGCTGTCCGGGTTGGGGCTGCTGGCCAACCCCGTCTCGTTGGTCGCCACCCTGGCCACCCTGGTCGGCGGCTTGGCCGGAGTGGTCGGCGGGGCGCCGAACCCGTACACCTACCCGGAGAACCTGCCGCGGGTGAACGCCCGCGGCGGGCCGGGGGGCGCCCCGGGTTGCTGGCAGCCCATCACCCACGACCTGTGGCCCGCACCGGAATTGGTGATGGACAGCGGCAACAGCCTCGCGCCGTACAACCACCTCGACACCGGCTCCCCGTACGCGATCGAGTACGTCTGGGGCCGCCAAGTAGGGGATAACACGATCAACCCATGAAAATCACCGGAACCATCGTCAGGCTCAGCATCTTCTCGTTTGTGCTGCTGATCTTCACTGTGATGATCATCGTCGTGTTCGGTCAGATGCGCTTTGACCGCACGAACGGATACGCCGCGGAGTTCACCAATGTGAGCGGGCTGCGGGCGGGCCAGTTCGTCCGCGCCTCCGGGGTGGAGATCGGCAAGGTCAGTTCGGTCAAGCTGATCGACGGCGGCAAGCGGGCGCGGGTGGAGTTCAACGTCGACCGCTCGGTGCCGCTGTACCAGTCGACGACCGCGCAGATCCGCTACCTCGACCTGATCGGCAATCGCTACCTGGAGCTCAAGCGCGGCGAGGGTGAGGGCGCCGAGCGGGTGTTGCCGCCGGGCGGCTTCATCCCCGCGTCGCGAACCTCGCCGGCGCTCGACCTCGACGCCCTGATCGGTGGGTTCAAACCGCTGTTCCGGGCGCTGGACCCGCAGAAGGTCAACACCATCGCGACGGCCCTGATCACCGTGTTCCAGGGGCAGGGCGGCACCATCAACGACATCCTCGATCAGACCGCGCAGCTGACCACCCAGCTCGGCGAGCGCGACCAGGCGATCGGCGAGGTCATCAAGAACCTCAACATCGTGCTGGACACCACGGTGCGCCACCGGCAGCAGTTCGACCAGACGGTCAACAACCTCGAGGTGCTCATCACCGGGCTGAAGGACCACGGTGACCAGCTGGCGGGCGGAACCGCGCACATCAGCAACGCGGCCGGGACCGTCGCCGACCTGCTCGCCGAGGACCGCGGGCTGCTGCACAAGACGATCAACTACCTCGACGCGATCCAGCAGCCGCTCATCGACCAGCGCGACGGGCTGAACGACTACCTCAAGAGGGTGCCGACCGCGTTGAACATGATCGGGCGCGCCATCGGCTCCTACGGCGACTTCGTGAACTTCTACGCCTGCGACATCACGCTCAAGATCAACGGGCTGCAGGCAGGCGGCCCGGTCCGCACGGTCCGGCTCTTCCAGCAGCCGACGGGTAGGTGCACGCCGCAATGAGAACACTGGAACCACCCAACCGGGTTCGCATCGGGCTGATGGGCATCCTGGTGCTGCTGCTGGTCCTCGGCGTCGGGCAGAGCTTCACCAGCGTCCCGATGCTGTTCGCCAAGCCGAGCTACTACGGGCAGTTCACCGACACCGGCGGCATCAACACCGGTGACAAGGTGCGCATCGCCGGCGTGGACGTCGGCAAGGTGGAAGGCATCAACATCGACGGCGACCACATCCGGCTGAAGTTCTCGCTCGGCACCGCCACCATCGGCACCGAGAGCCGGCTGGCGATCAAGACCGACACCATCCTCGGGAAGAAGATCCTCGACGTCGAGGCCCGCGGCAACCAGCCGCTGCGGCCCGGGGCCACCCTGCCGATCGGGCAGAGCACGACGCCCTACCAGATCTACGACGCGTTCTTCGACGTCACCAAGGCCGCCCAGGGCTGGAACATCGACACGGTCAAGGAATCGCTGCACGTGTTGTCGCAGACCATCGACCAGACCTATCCGCACCTGAGCGCCGCACTCGACGGGGTGGCCAAGTTCTCCGACACGATCGGCAAGCGTGACGAGCAGGTCAAGCATCTGCTCGCCCAGGCCAATCAGGTGGCCAGCGTGCTCGGGGACCGCAGCGAACAGGTCGACCGGCTGCTGGTCAACACCAAGACGCTGCTGGTCGCCTTCAACGAACGCGGCCAAGCCATCAACGCGCTGCTGGCCAACGTCGCCGCCTTTTCCGAACAGGTCAAGGGCTTCATCAACGACAACCCCAACCTCAACCACGTGCTCGAGCAATTGCGCACGGTGAGCGACATCTTGAAGGAGCGCAAGGACGACGTCGCCGCGGGGCTGACCGAGGTCGGTAAGTTCCTGCCGTCGCTGAACGAGGCCATCGCGTCGGGCCCCTTCTTCAAGGTGGTCCTGCACAACCTCGCGCTGTACCAGATCATTCAGCCGTGGGTCGACGCCGCCTTCAAGAAGCGCGGCATCGACCCGGAGAACTTCTGGCGTAGCGCCGGGCTGCCCGAGTTCCGGTGGCCCGACCCGAACGGCACCAGGTTCCCCAACGGTGCTCCGCCGCCGGCACCTCCGGTGTTGGAGGGCACGCCGGAGCACCCGGGGCCGGCCGTCCCGCCCGGATCGCCGTGCTCCTACACCCCGGGCAACCCGGGTGGCAACGTCACCGTCGGTGACGAGGGCCTGCCGCGGCCGTGGAACCCGTTGCCGTGCGCCGGCGGGGGTGTCGGGCCGTTCGGCGGTCCGGGTTTCCCGGCGCCGGTCGACGTCATGACCTCGCCGCCGAACCCCGGCGGCCTGCCGCCGACGCCGGGCATCCCGATCGCGGGACGGCCGGGGGACCCGCCCCCGGACGTTCCGGGGACGCCCGTGCCGCTGCCTGCGCAGGCACCGCCGGGTGCGCGCACCGAGAACCTGGCGCCGGCCGGGCCGACGCCGCCACCGTCGACGTTCGCGCCGGGCTTCCCGCCGGGGCCGGCGGCACCACCCGGGCCGGGCGAACAACTGCCGGCGCCCTTCATCAATCCCGGCGGATCGGGAGGCAGCGGCGCGGCCGGGGGAGGTAGCCAGAATTGAGCACCGCCTTTGACATCCGGAACATCCGGCTACCGAAGCTGACCCGGGCGACCGTGATCATCGGGTCGCTGGTGATCGTGCTGGCCATTGTCGTCGCGTTCGTCGGGTGGCGGCTGTATCAGAAGCTGACCACCAACACCGTGGTGGCCTACTTCCCGGCGGCCAACGCGCTCTACCCCGGCGACAAGGTCCAGATCATGGGGATGCGGGTGGGCGCGATCGACAAGATCGAGCCGGCCGGCGACAAGATGAAGGTCACCTTCCACTACGAGAACCAGTACCGGGTTCCCGCCAACGCCAATGCGGTGATCCTCAACCCGACGCTGGTGGCGTCGCGGGCCATCCAGCTCGAGCCGCCCTACAAGGGTGGCCCGGTGCTGGCCGACAACGCGGTGATCCCCGAGGAGCGCACCCAGGTCCCGGTGGAATGGGACCAGCTGCGCAACAGCATCACCAACATCATCTCCAAGCTGGGGCCGACGCCCGAGCAGCCGACCGGCCCGTTCGGTGAGGTCATCGAGTCCTACGCCAACGGCCTGGCCGGCAAGGGCAAGGAGTTCAACACCACACTGAGCAATCTCTCGCAGGCGTTGACCGCGCTCAACGAGGGCCGCGGCGACTTCTTCGCGGTGGTCAAGAGCCTGGCGCTGTTCGTCAACGCGTTGCACAAGGACGACCAGCAGTTCGTCGCGCTGAACCAGAACCTGGCCGACTTCACCACGCGGCTCGCGCACAACGACAGCGACCTGTCCAACGCGATCGAGCAGTTCGACAGCCTGCTGTCCACGGTGCGCCCGTTCCTGGACAAGAACCGTGGGGTGCTGACCTACGACATCAACAACCTGGCGACCGTGACGAACACGATCCTGCAGCCGGATCCGCTCAACGGGCTGGAGACCGCGCTGCACGTCCTTCCGACGGCCGCGGCGAACATCAACCAGATCTATCACCCGTCGCACGGGTCGGTGGTCGCCATCCCGGCGATCACCAACTTCGCCAACCCGATGCAGTTCATCTGCAGCTCGATCCAGGCGGGCAGCCGGCTCGGGTACCAGGAGTCGGCCGAACTGTGTGCGCAGTACCTGGCGCCGATCCTCGACGCCATCAAGTTCAACTACCTGCCGTTCGGCGCGAACCTGTTCAGCACCGCCGAGACCCTGCCCAAGGAGGTGGCGTACTCCGAGGACCGGCTGCACCCGCCGAACGGATACAAGGACACCACCGTGCCCGGCATCTGGGTCCCCGACACCCCGACGTCGCACCGCAACACCCAGCCCGGCTGGATCGTCGCGCCCGGGATGCAGGGCCAGCAGGTCGGTCCGATCACCGCGGGCCTGATGACCCCGGACTCGCTCGCCGAGCTCATGGGAGGCCCCAACATCGCGCCCCCGCAATCGAACCTGCAAACCCCGCCGGGGCCGCCGAACGCCTACGACGAGAACCCGGTCGTGCCGCCCATCGGGCTCAACGCCCCGGTGCCCATCCAGCCGCCACCGCCGGGGCCGAACGTGGTCCCGGGTCCGGTCGCCCCGACGCCGGCGCCGGTCGCGGCGCCCGCGCCCAACGCCGGCGGGCCGCCGGTACCGACTGACTTCGGGGGTGGCCAGTGAGGCGCGCGCTTCGGTTGATCCGCCGCGGGTCCTGGCAGGCGCTGGTCCTGCTGGTGGCCGCGCTGGTGTTGAGCTCGTGCGGCTGGCGCGGGATCTCCAATGTCGCGATCCCCGGTGGCCCGGGCAGCGGCTCGGGGGCGATGACGATCTACGTCCAGGTACCGGACACGTTGGCGATCAACGGCAACAGCAAGGTGATGGTGGCCGACGTGTACGTCGGGTCGATCAAGTCCATCCAGCTGAAGAACTGGGTCGCCACCTTGGCGCTGGGTGTGGACAAGAACGTCAAGCTGCCCAAGAACGCGATCGCCAAGATCGGCCAGACCTCGCTGCTGGGTTCTCAGCACGTCGAGCTGGCCGCGCCGCCGAACCCGTCGCAGGAGCTGCTCAAGAACGGCGACACCATCCCGCTGAAGAATTCCTCGGCGTATCCGACCACCGAGCAGACGCTGGCCAGCCTGTCGCTGATCCTGCGCGGTGGCGGTATCCCCAACCTCGAGGTGCTGCAGAACGAGGTCTACAACATCTTCAACGGCCGGGGGGATCAGATCCGGTCGTTCCTGGGCAAGCTGGACACCTTCACCAGCCAGCTCAATGAGCAGCGCGACGACATCACCCATGCGATCGACTCGACCAACAGGCTGCTGACGTACGTGGGGGCCCGGGCCGACGTGCTCGACCGGGTGCTGACCGACATCCCGCCGCTGGTCAAGCATTTCGCCGACACCAAGAACCTGCTGATCAACGCCGTCGACGCGGTGGGACGGCTCAGCCAGGCGGCCGACCAGTACCTGTCGGAGGCGCGCGGGCCGCTGCACACCGACCTGCAGGCGCTGCAATGCCCGCTCAAGGAGCTGGGCCGCGCCTCGCCGTATCTGATCGGCGCGCTGAAGCTGATCCTGACGCAGCCGTTCGACATCGACACGGTCCCGAAGATCTTCCGCGGCGACTACATCAACATCTCGCTGACGCTCGACGTGACCTACAGCTCCGTCGACAACGCGTTCCTCACCGGTACCGGGCTGTCGGGGGCGCTGCGCGCGCTCGAGCAGTCGTTCGGGCGTGATCCCGAGACGATGATCCCCGACGTCCGTTACACGCCGAACCCCAATGACGCGCCCGGTGGTCCGCTGGTGGAAAGGGGGGACAGGAATTGCTGACTCCTTTCATCCGACGCCAGCTGATCGCGTTCGGGATCTTGACGGTCATTTCGCTGCTCGTGCTCGGGGTGTACTACCTCCAGATCCCGAGCCTGGTCGGCGTTGGCCGGTACACGCTGAAGGCGGAGCTCCCGGCGTCGGGCGGGTTGTACCCGACGGCGAACGTGACGTATCGCGGCGTCACCATCGGCAAGGTCACCAACGTCGAGCCGACCGAGCGGGGCGCCGAGGCGACGATGAGCCTCGACAGCCGTTACAAGATCCCGACCGACGCGACGGCCAACGTGCACTCGGTGTCGGCCGTCGGTGAGCAGTACCTGGACCTGGAGTCGACCGGGAACCCGGGCAAGTTCTTGTCGGACGGTCAGACGATCACCAAGGGCACCGTGCCCGCCGAGATCGGGCCGGCGCTGGACACGGCCAACCGCGGGCTCGCCGTGCTGCCCAAGGACAAGATCGCCCAATTGCTCGACGAGACGGCGCAATCCGTGGGCGGGCTGGGTCCCGCCCTGCAGCGCCTGGTGGACTCCACCCAGGCGATCGTCGGCGACTTCAAGACCAACATCACCGACGTCAACGACATCATCCAGAACTCCGGCGGGGTCCTGGACAGCCAGGTCAAGTCGGGTGATGCCATCGAACGCTGGGCGCGCAACCTGAACAGGCTGGGCGCGCAGTCCGCGCAGGAGGACCAGCACGTGAAAAGCGTGCTGCGCCAAGCGGCGCCGACGGCCGACCAGGTCAACGACGTCTTCAACGACGTGCGGGATTCGCTGCCGCAGACGCTGGCGAATCTCGAGGTGGTGTTCGACCTGCTCAAGCGCTACCACACCGGCGTCGAGCAGGTCCTGGTGTTCCTGCCGCAGGGCGCGTCGATCGCCCAGACGGTGGCGGCGCCGTTCCCCAACATGGCGGCCCTGGACCTGGCGTTGTCGATCAACCAGCCGCCGCCGTGTCTGACCGGGTTCATCCCGGCATCGGAGTGGCGGTCGCCGGCCGACACCAGCATTCAGCCGCTGCCGTCGGGCACCTACTGCAAGATCCCGATGGACACCCCGGCCAACAGCGTGCGCGGATCCCGCAACATCCCGTGTACGGACATCGAGGGGAAGCGGGCGGCCACCCCGCGGGAATGCCGGGACCCCAAGCCGTACGTACCGGCGGGCACCAACCCCTGGTACGGCGACCCCAACCAGATCCTGACCTGCCCCGCCCCGGCGGCGCGCTGTGACCAGCCGGTGAAACCGGGCCAGGTGATCCCGGCGCCGTCCATCGACACCGGTCTGAACCCGGCCCCCTCGGACCGGGTCGCGGGGACGCCTCCGCCGACCAGCGATCCGTTGTCGCGGCCGGGGTCGGGTACCGTGCAGTGCAACGGCCAGCAGCCCAACCCGTGTGTCTACACCCCCAACGGGTCTCCCGCGGCGATCTACAGTCCCCAAAGCGGTGAACTGGTAGGGCCAGACGGGGTTAAATACTCCGTCGAGAACTCGGCCAGAACAGGAGACGACGGATGGAAGGAGATGCTGGCGCCAGCCGGCTGAACCCCCCACCGATGCCGAAGTTTCGTCGTCTGCGCGGGCGGCGTCCGAAGAACGAGGACCCGGCGGCCGTCGCCGAACCGACCAATCCCGAGGCGACGGCCGAGGAGTCGGCCGAGCCCGAGAACGCGACCGAACCGACCGGCCCGGCGCTGACGGCCGAAGAGCCGTCGGCGGCCGAGGTGCGCGCGGCGGAGCCGGCCGAGCCCGAGGACTCAGCCGAGCCCGAGGAGCCGGCCGAGCCCGAGGACGCAGCCGAGCCGACGGAACCCGCGGCCGCGCCCGGCGAGGCCGCCGAGCGTCGTCCGTCGCGGTTGGGCCGCGGCTGGCTGGCCGGCATCGCGGCGGCGCTCGTACTCTGCGCCGCGGCCGTCGGCGCCGGCGGTTACGTCGCGCTGCGCTATCACCACGAAAGCCAGGCGATCGCCCGCAACAACGCCGCGGCGCTCAAGGCGGCGGTCGACTGCGTTTCGGCGACCCAGGCGCCTGACACCAACGCGATGGCCGCCAGTGAGCAGAAGATCATCGACTGCGGTACCGACGCTTTCCGCTCGCAGGCCTTGCTCTACACCAGCATGCTCGTTCAGGCATATCAGGCCGCCAACGTCCACGTCCAGGTGTCCGACATGCGGGCGGCGGTCGAACGCAACAACCCCGACGGCTCCGTCGATGTGCTGGTGGCGGTCCGGGTGAAGGTGGCCAACGATCAGACGCAGAACGAGACCGGTTATCGCCTGCGGGTGAAAATGGCTATGGCCGAAGGGCAATACAAGATCGCCAAGCTCGACCAGGTGACGAAGTGACGGTGGTGGTCGAGAAGCCACCGGCCCTGGCCGTCGAGGAGTTCCCGCGGAATGCTTTGGCGCCGTGGCATCTTCGCGCCGGCGCGCTCGCCGTCGACATCCTGCCGGGCGCCGCGGTGGTGGCGACGATGGCGCTGGTCTGTTTCACCGTTCCGTTCGGCGGTGTGTGGTGGTGGGTGGGTGTCACGGTCGGCGGCCTGGCCATCCTGTTGATGTTGGTGAACCGGTCATTGCTCCCGGCGGTCACCGGCTGGAGCCTGGGGCGCGGCCTGTTCGGCATCGCGGTCGCGCGGCGCGACGGCGAAACCATCGGGCCGTGGGGGCTGCTGCTGCGCGACCTGGCGCACCTGTTCGACACCGTCTCGCTCGTGGGATGGCTTTGGCCGCTGTGGGATTCGGGTCGCCGCACGTTTGCCGACATGCTGCTGCGCACCGAGGTGCGACGCCGGGAAACGGCCGAGCCGAGCTTCGACGCCCGGCGGTGGACGGCGGTCGTGGCGCTGGGTGCGGCGGGACTGTCCCTCGCCGGTGCCGCGATGAGCTACGGGGTGGTGTTCGCCCCGGATCGGGCCACCGACCGAACCCGGGCGGAGCTGGACACGCAGGGCCCCAAGATGGTCGCTCAGATGCTGACCTACGACCCCAAATCGCTGCACGACGATTTCGCGCGGGCCCTGTCGTTGGCGACCGACAAATACCGGACGCAACTGGCCGCCCAGCAGGACACCGTGCAGAAGGGCAACCCCGTCATCAACGAGTACTGGGTGACCGACCACGCGATCCAGTCCGCGTCGCCGGACCGGGCGACGATGCTGATGTTCATGCAGGGGCGCCGGGGCGCGGCGCCCGACGAACGCTACATCTCCGCCACCGTTCGGGTGACTTTCGCCAAAGCCGGCGGCGGCCGCTGGCTGGTCGACGATCTCACCGTGCTCACCAAGCCCAAACCGCCCGGGGGCGGGAAATGAGCCCGCGCCGCAAGTTTGCCCCGGGCGAGGAACCGCTGCTGGTCCCGCGCCCGGTGCCGCCGCGGCGACCGCGGGGCCTCCCGTGGGTCAGCGCGATCGCCGCGGTCTTCACGGCGGCCGCGATCACCGTGTGCAGCCTGATGCTCGTCGACCACGAATCCCGCGAGCTCGCCGCGTCGAAGAATCGCGAGGTGCTCAGCTACGTGACCGGCTTCATGACGCAATTCACCTCCATCGACCCGTTCCATGCCAACGACTACGTGACGCGGGTGCTCGCCCAGGCGACCGGCGACTTCGCCAAGGAGTACCGCGACAAGGCGAATGAGATCTTGCTGCAGGTGGCGCGCGCCGAGCCGGCCACTGGCACCGTCCTGGACGCGGGGGTGGAGCGATGGAACGACGATGGCAGTGCCACCGTCATCGTGGCCACCGCGGTCAGCACCAAATCGCCTGACGGTAAACAAGTTTGGCAAAACGCGAATCGATGGACGGCGACCGCCACGCAGGAAGGAAAGCAGTGGAAGATCAGCAACCTGCAGCAGGTGATCTAGCCGCCGACGAGAGCGCCGCCGCCCCGGAGGGAGCGGCGGCCGACGAGCGCGCGGACTCGCCGGACACCGACGAAGGCGCTTCCGCCGCAGCGGAATCCACCGCCGACGAAAGCGAGGCCGACGCCGCCGACGCGCCGCCCGCCGGACGCAAGAAGCGCAAATGGCTGGCGGGCAAGCGGTTGGCGATCACCGCCGTCGTTGCGGCCATGCTGTTCGTCGGTTCCGCGGCGTTCGCCGGCGCCACGGTGCAGCCGTACCTGGCCGATCGTGCCGCCGCCGCAACCAAACTCAAGGTCGCGCGGACCGCGGCCGACGCGATCACCACGCTGTGGACGTACACGCCCGAGAACATGGACACGCTCGCCGACCGTGCGTCGCGCTATCTCAGCGGGGACTTCGAGGCGCAGTACCGCAAGTTCGTCGACGCCATCGTGGCCCCGAACAAGCAGGCCAAGATCACCAACCACACCGACGTCACCGGCGCGGCGGTCGAATCGATCGACGACGCCAACGCCGTCGTCATCGTGTACACCAACACCACGTCCACCAGCCCGTTGACCAAGAACGTGCCGTCGCTGAAGTACCTGTCCTACCGGCTGTTTCTCAAGCGCGCGAAGGGCCGCTGGCTGGTGACCAGGATGACGACCATCACGTCGCTGGATTTGACGCCGCACGTCTAGCGCGGTCTGCGACGACCCATGGCCGTTACCTCGCCGGTGTCGGAGCGCTCGACCGTCGCGGCACTGCTGTTGTTGACGTTCGCCACCGGCCTGGCCGACTCGATCAGCATCTTGGTGCTCGGCCATGTGTTCGTCGCGAACATGACGGGAAACGTTATCTTCCTCGGCTTTTGGTTGGCGCCCAGGACGAGCATCGACCTGACCGCGGTCGTGGTGGCGCTGCCGACCTTCGTCTGTACGACGATTCTCAGTGGCCGGATGTCGCGGCACTTCGCCGAACGGACGCGGCGGTGGATCACCACCGTATTGGCAATGGAGATCGGCCTTTTGGTGGCGCTGGCGATCCTGGCCGGCGCGGGTGTCCTGCACTATCACGACAACACCAAGCTGATCATGATCGGCATGCTGGCGGTCACGTTCGGCCTGCAGCACTCCAGCGCCCGCCAGTTCGGCATTCAGGAACTGTCCACCACGGTACTGACGTCCACGATCGTCAGCCTCGGCCTGGACAGCCGCCTGGCCGGCGGCACGGGTGTGCGTCAGACACTGCGTCTCGGCGTCGTGTCGACGATGTGCGCCGGGGCCTTCCTGGGTGCGACGATGTCACGATTCGTGGTCGCGCCGGTGTTCGCCGTCACGGCGGTGGTGGTGGCGGCCAGCCTGCTGATCTTCCGCTTCGGCCGGCCTAGTTGAACGCCAGCCAGCTGGGCAGCGCCCGCTCGTGCGAGTCGCACAGCACCTGCCGGGTGTCGCACGACCCCCGCGGAGAGCCCGCGCCGGCCCACATGCCGCCGGTGTCGCGGCGCAACACGATGGCCGACGACCCGCCCCCGTCGAGCAGGATGGCGTTGTCGCTGCCCAGGCCCCGGAACAGGTCTTGCATGTTGTCCGGGGTGTAGCTGCCGCCCTCGAAGACGTACATCTCGTCTTTCTGCCGCGAGTACGCCAAAGCCGTTCGTGCGGCGCTGGGTCCACCGTCGTGCAGCTGTCCGGTCTGGCCGGGCGCCAGCAGCCCGATCCCGGACACCGCCACAAACCGCTCGTTCTTGTTCAGCAGGTCCTCGACCACCGGGGTCGCGGAGTCGTAGTCGTTCTTGGTCCTCGGCCACACCACGTACGGTGCGCCGCCGGACGGCAGGATCATCGTCGTCAGGGCGCTCCAGCTTTCGCCGCCGCCCGACAGGCCCTGTTTGCCCGGGTAGGCGACGGTGCCGGTGACGGCCTGGTTGGCGCGGCCCTGGCCGTGGGTGTTGTCGACGAAGGCGCCCAGCGGGGAGCTGCAGCCGGTCTGGCGCCACGAGCCGGCCTTCTGCCCGCGGACGTCGAAGAAGTTGGCGTTGATCGCGATCGTCGGTTGACCCATCCGCTGCCACGCCTGCAGCGGCGCATAGAGTTCCGACGCCTGCCAGAGCCCCTCACCGGTGCGGGCGCCGGGATTGTTCTCGCAGCGCGCCTGATCGCCCTGGTGGGTGTCGACCAGCAGGTGGGGCGAAAGGCGTCCCGCCGCATTCTTGATGATCATCAGGTGGCCGCCGTTGTTCATCTCGTACCAGCTGCCGCCGGCGTTGAGCATCGGCGCGGGGTGACCGGGACCGAAGTTATAGACCAGGTAGGAACCCTTGGTGGTGTTGATGGCGTTGGCCAGCAGATCGCGGCCGTCGGCGGCGTGCGCCACCGGCTGGCCCGTGCTGCTGGCGAGGGCGACGCACGCAACCATGGCGGTGCAGCCGGCCACCAGCCGGCGCAAGCTGGCGCGTCGGGTCAGCACGATCGCCCTTTCGGCCCGGATCTGGATGCAACATCAACATCATCAGTCACATCCGTCACACTGTCAATCTAGGTAACGGGCGGGTGACGCTCGGGCGGCGTTCGAATTACGTTTGCTCGCTTGAGCTTTCGGCCTCGGTCTCGGTCGCGACCGTCCGCTCGTGCTTGCCGCTTTGGCGGGCCTTGTGCTGGGCCTGGTGTTCCATGGCGATCGCCATCTCGACCGCACCCGGGATCCGGTGGAACCCCTTGCGGTCGTAGAGGTGGGTGACGATGCCGCCCAGCAGCAGCCCGATGACGAGGCCGATCGACGTCATGAGCAGCGCCTGCGATATGCCGGTGCCCGCGTGTCCCTTGAAGTAGAGCAGCGACCGGGTGCCGAGGAAGACCTGGTGCATGGGCTCGAACTCGGCGAGCCAGCGGAAGAAGGGTGGCGTGGCCTCCAGCGGCACGGTGGCGCCGGCCGACGGCAACCCGAGGATCACGAAGATCAGCATGCTGACCAGCAGGCCACCCGTGCCCAGCACCGAGAGCAACGAACTGGACGTGATGCCCACCGCCGCGATCGCGAACACCCCGAAGGCCCAAAGCTGCCAGCCGAGGTCGATCGGCATGCCGAGACCGTGCGCGATGGCCAGATAGACCAGCGAGGTGAGCAGCCCGAGCAGCACCATGATGGCCCACTTGAGCAGCAGGGTCTGGAAGCGCGAGATTCGCACCTGCTCGGCGAAGCGGTACACCGGGCCGAATTCGGCCGGTACGTAACCGAGCAATGCATCGACCAGGGTGCTGACCACGATGCTGCCGGTGAAGCCCGCGAGCAGCAGCAGGAGGGCGTAGTAGAAGGCCGACAGCCCGTTTCCGGTGCCGTTGGGCAGCGGGTTGTGCACGGTCGACTCGATCTCGATCGGCGTGGAGAGGCCCTCTTCGGCGGCCCCGGCGAGCGGGGCACCGCCGGTCTGCGCCTTGACCTGAGCGAGAAGCCGCTCACCCACTTCGCCGTTGGCCACGCCCATCGCCATGTTCAGGGTCTGGCCGGCGATGCTGGCGCCGAGCGTGCCGGCCCGGGGGTTCGTCGAGATCGTGATCACCGGCCGTTCCGCGGGCCCGGGCAGCACCGCGCTGGCGCCCAGGTCCCGCAGTTTCGACGAGAAGCTCGGCGGTATCAGCACCGAGCCGTACACCTGCCCGGTGTCCAGTTGATGCCTGGCCGCGTCGCGGCGGAGCACGCGGACGTCGAACTTGTCCTTGTCCAGGCCGTTGACCAAGCGGCCGGTCAGCTCCGCGCCGGCCGGCCCCGCGTCCTCGTTCACCACGGCGATGGGGAAGTGCCGCAGGTTGGTCATCGGGTTCAAGATGCCGCCGAGATAAAGCGCGCACAACGCCGACATCAGGGCCAGCGTGATGACCAGCGGCGCGGCCCAAAACCGCACGGTGCGGACCGCTCTGATATTCCGGTTGGGGTTGGGCGCCGCGTGCTGCGGCCGCGATTGAGACATGCCGGCTCCTGTCTGTCACGCCCACTCTATGGGCTCGGCGCCCCCAGCTTTGCGTGCATCTCCCACACCAGTAGCTCCGACGGCTCGCCCGCGGTCACCCGCAGGCCGCCCGCGTCGGTGAACCGGACGGCGTCGCCCTGCCGCAGGTCACCGACTCCTGGGCAGGTGACCGCGCCGCGCGCGAGGAATAGGTGCAGGTAGGGCGCGTGCGGAAGCGGCACGGTGGCACCGGCCCGCAACCGCGTGGCGTGCAGTGCGGCGTCGCGGTTGTGCAGGGTGATGGCCCCGGGCCGGCCGGGGATGCCTGAGGCGATCGTCACAAGTGTGCCGTCCAACACCTCCGCGCCGACCTCGTGCTGTTGATAGCCCGGGGTGATGCCGGCCTCGTCGGGCACAACCCACATCTGCACGAAATGCACTGGCTCCGTGGCCGAATCGTTCTTCTCGGAGTGCAAGATCCCGCTGCCCGCCGACATGCGCTGGGCCAGACCCGGATAGATGACGCCGCGATTGCCGATGGAGTCCCGATGCGCCAGGTGACCCTGCAGCACCCAGGTGACGATCTCCATGTCCCGGTGCGGATGCGTGTCGAATCCGGTTCCGGGCGCGACGATGTCGTCGTTGTTCACCAGCAGCAGCCCGTGGTGGGTGTTGTCCGGGTCGTAGTGATCGCCGAACGAGAACGAGTGGCGGGAGGTCAGCCAGGGCGTCCTGGTGACGGCCCGCTCGGCCGCACGCCGAACCTCCGCGTGGACAGCCATCCGGCCAGCCTAATCGCCCGGTCAGGCCACCGTCGCGGCGAGCAGGCCCTGGGCGTGCCGGAGCGCGGCGTCGAGCTCGGGCAGGGTCAGCCCGGCGGAACGGCCCAGGTGGATCTCGATCTGGTACTCCGGCTGACCGTCCTGCCCGAAGATCGGAAGCACCACGAATTCCGCTGCGGCCAAGTCCGTTTCGAGGGCATCGGTGACCGACTGCAGCGTCACCATCGTCATCAGGGTGGTGAGCTGGCGGGTGACCTGGGCCGTCGGCTCCAGCGACGCGAGGACGTCCGCCAGCCGGCTGTGCAGCGACTGGTGGGTGTCGTCGAACCGCCAGGCGCCATACCCGCGGGCGCGGATGTCGGCGAGGACGCGCCGGTGTTCCGCGATCTCCGCCCGCGTCAGCCGGGGCATCACGCGGTGCAGCCAGGCGTGGATGAAATCATCACCGCGCCAGGCCATTGCGACCAGCCCGAACGGCGGGTCGATCGGAAAGCGCTGTCCGACGGCCCGCCCGCCGTCGGTCGCGTGTCCGACCGCGTCCACGGTGGTCAGGTGCCGGCCGCCGATCTTCGACATCGAGCAGCCCGCGCCCAGCGTGTCGTGCAGGAACCGCAGGGCCGCGCGGCCCCGGTCCAGCAGCGGGAACTGCGCCCGCAGCCCGTGTACCAGTCCGAACAGGCCGCTGCCCAGCACGTAGCGACGATCTTCGCGGCGCGCGACCCAGGCGCGGCCTTCCAGCTCGGCCAGCACCAGGGCGCACGTGGAAGTGCTGATCGCACACCGCTTCGCCAGCTCGGCCGATGTCCGCCCCTTCGGTGAATCCGCAAGCGCCGCAAGCACGTCCATCACCCGCGCGGTGGGCGGTGATTTGGCGGTTGACGTACCGATGTCCGCCTCCCTACGATCCGTCCAAAATGTGAACATATACGTCCTAATAATAGGAGAATCTGTGACCAACGTGGGGGTGTGGGGGCCGGGTTCCATGGGAGTGATCGCCTTGCGCGGCGTGATCGACCACCCGGAGTTGCAGCTGGTCGACCTCGTCGTGCACAGCGACGCGAAGGTGGGGCGCGACGCGGGCGAGCTGTGCGGGATCGCGCCGGTCGGGGTGGCGGCCACCCGGGACCCGGCGGCGCTGCTCGCCGGCGACGCCGAGGCGGTGGTGTACGCCGCCGGCGCCAACCTGCGGCCGCTGGAGGCCGTCGGGGACATGGTCTCCATCCTTCGGGCGGGCAAGAACGTGGTGTCGTGCTCGGTGGTGCCGCTGGTCTATCCCGACGGCGTCGACGCCGCGTTCACCGACCCGCTGCGGCAGGCGGCGCTCGACGGCGGAGCGTCGTTCTTCACCACCGGCATCGACTCCGGGTTCGCCAATGACGTTCTGCCCCTGGTGCTCACCGGCGTCTCGCGGGCCATCGATTCCGTGCGGGTGACCGAGATGTTCAACTACGCCACTTACCCGGACCGGGCCGCGGTGTACGAGATCCTCGGCTTCGGCCGGCCTCCGGAATACCGAGCGTTCGCGGCGCAGCCCGGTATGTTCACCTTCGGCTGGGGCCCCGTCCTGCATCAGCTCGCCGCCGGCCTGGGCGCCAAGATCGACAACATCGAGGAAAGCAACGAACGCCTGCCCGCGGCCGAGTCCTTCGACACGCCCACCGGCCACATCGCCGCCGGGACGATCGCGGCCATGCGCTCCACACTGACCGGATACGTCGGCGGCAAGCCAACCTTCGTCCTGGACCACGTGACCCGGATGCGCGACGACATCGCCCCGGACTGGCCGCAGCCGCACATCTCGATCCCCCCGAAGGACCTCGGCTACGGGCAGGCGTCGGGACGCGGCCTCTACCGGGTGGAGATCGAGGGATCCCCAAGCATGCGTTGCGAATTCGAGATGGCCGAAGACCACGACCACGACCTGGGCGCGCGCATCGCCGGCGCCTCGCGAATGGTCAACGCCATCCCCGCCGTGTGCGCCGCCCCGCCCGGGCTGCTCTCGGCGCTGGACCTGCCACTGATCACCGGGGCAGGCCTGGTCCGCCCGGTGGCGGGGCCGCCGCCGGACAGCCGGCTGTTCTAGGACCGGTCGCCGGGATACGTCGCGGCGGCCAGCTCGAGAATCTCGTCCCGGTCCGCCGCCAGGATGAAGCCCGACCGGATCGACGCGTCGAGGGCGGCGGTGAAACGTTGCAGGTATTGGTTCATCCCGCCCGGGTACAGCCGGCGCAATGTGCCGGCGTCGAAGAGTTCGCCGGAGCCGAAGAGGGCGGACATGATGCTTTCCTCGCCGCCGAGCCCCGAGGTCCGCGCGACAGGTACGTCCACCCACGGGGTTCTGACGCCGCCAAGGACCAGGCCGTGGTCGTCGAGGATGGGCCGCGGCCCGTCGGCATCGCGCACCCGCATGGGCTCCGCCGCAGGCGCGGGCTCTCCGGTGCGCACCCATGCGTCGAGTGCCGCGAGCGCCGCCTGCGCCACGTAGTGGTGTTGTGGGGCGAAGTTGATGTCGTGCGAAAGGCGTTGCCCCATCAGCATGTTCGTCGGCGCGTACGCCGCGACGAGGTCCGCGAGCGGTGCCGTCCCGCTGTCGATCGGCCCGACCTGGATGGTGTAGTTGTCGGCGTGCGCGGCCCCGGGGATCTCCCAGACCCGCAACCACGGGTTGTCGGGCTGGCGCGCGAAGTAGTAGGCCTCCCGCGCGCCGCCGAAGAGGTCCGTCTCGGTGATGATGGCCAGCAACGGCACCCGCAGGTCCGGGCGGAACGCGACGGCGTGCGGTGCACTCGCCTCGTCGAAGATGGAACTCCCGTCGAGCGGCGCGGCGGGGCCGAATCGCGAATGGACGAAGAAGCCGTCGTACCCCTCCGCCACCGGGTCCACGGCGTTGACATAGGTGGTGAGGAACATGGCCGACTGCGACTCGCCCAGCGCGAGGACCCGTCGGGCACGCAGATCACCCAAAACTCCGGTGTCCGCGGCGTTTCTGATCACCGCGCCGACCTGGGAGAAGATGTCGTAGGAGAAGGCGTCACCCGGGTGGTACAGCGGTGCGTAGCGCGTCGGATCCTGGATCTTCAACGACATGTCGACGCCGAGCAGGCTCGCGCCGCCGTCCACGCCGACCCGCTGCGCCGAAACGGCGACGTACGCGTAGCCCGCGCGAACGATCTCCCGGTGCGCCATCATCCAGACCGCGGGAGCGTCGATGCCGCCGCTCACGTTGAGCCATTCGACGAGCGCGGTTCCGTTGAACCGTGCCGGATCCGTGGGGCTCAGCACCGCCATTCTGGTGGTGTAATCGGCGGTGCCGGAAGGGGATACGCTCCACCGCGGGTCGGGCCCCGGTGGCACCGTCGGCGCATACGACGCGGCCGTCCCGGAGACGAAGAACTCCTTGGCCGTGTAGCCGACGTCGGCGAGGTCGTAAGCGCCCAACAGCAGACGCGGCCGCCCGGGGACGGGTGTGATCTCGGGCGAAATCGTCACAGCGAACCGGGCAGCCCGAACGTCGCGAACAACTTCTCGTCGAGGAACGCCACCACGTGCGACACCCGGTCGCCGCGCACGTCGAGCACGTGCAACTGGAAGGGCACGTGCACCTCACCGGCACGCATGTACATGGCGGCGCCGGGCTGACCGTTGGCGACCAGCGGCAACAGGCGCATGTCGCCGGCGGATTCGGCGGGGCACTGCTGATGGATGAGGGTGACGATGTCCCGCGCACCCCGGTACCAGCCGGCGTACGGTGGCATCTCCCAGATCGCCTCGGCGGTGAACAACTCCACCAGGCGGTCGATGTCGTAGGTCTCGAAGGCGGCGATGTAGCGGGCCAACAGGTCCTGGGCCTCGGGGGAATCCGGCGCCGCCAACCTGTCAGCGGGGCTGGGTCCCACGGCGTCCAGCTGGGACCGGGCCCGCTGCAGCAGGCTGTTGACGGCCGTCGTGGTGGTGCCGATCGCTTCGGCCACTTCGGCCGCCTTCCACTGCAGCACGTCGCGCAGCAACAGCACCGCGCGCTGCCGGGGTGAAAGGTGTTGCAGCGCGGCGACAAACGCCAACCGCACCGACTCGCGCGACCCGACGATCACCGACGGGTCGGCCTGGTCGTTCGTCAGGTCCGGGATCGGCTCCAGCCAGGGCACCTCGCGGCGCTCCTGCAGCTCGGCGGTCGGGTCGGAGCTGGGCGCGCCCAGGCCGGTCGGCAACGGCCGGCGTTGCCGGCCCTCCAGCGCGCTCAGGCAGGTGTTGGTGGCGATGCGGTGCAGCCACGTCCGCATCGACGACTTGCCCTCGAAGCGGTCGTAGGCCTTCCAGGCCCGCAGCAACGTTTCCTGAACCAGATCCTCCGCGTCGTGCACCGACCCGGTCATCCGATAGCAGTGCGCCAGCAGCTCACGACGGTACGGCTCGGCATGTGCCGAGAAGTCCCCGCCGACCGCCGGGGCGAGTTCGGAGTCGGCGGCGTTGTGCGCAAGCAGCCCCACGATGGGAGAGCCTACGACAGTGTCTGGCAGGGCGACCTGCAGCGGGAGCCATTACGCTGCCCGTAATGACTAGGACCGTGCAGTGAACCGCGACGAACGGCACTTCGACGGGTTCGGCGGCGTGCGCATCGTTTACGACGTCTGGACACCCGACACGACGCCGCGGGCGGTCGTCGTCCTTTCGCACGGTCTCGGCGAGTACGCCCGGCGCTACGACCACGTCGCGCAGCGTTTCGGTGCGGCCGGCCTGGTCACCTACGCGCTGGATCACCGCGGCCACGGCCGCTCGGGCGGCAAGCGGGTGCTGGTGCGGGACATCTCCGAGTACACCGCGGACTTCGACAGCCTGGTGCGGATCGCCACCCGGGAGCATCCCGGGCTCAAGTGCGTCGTGCTCGGGCACAGCATGGGCGGCGGCATCGTGTTCGCCTACGGCGTCGAACGCCCCGACAACTACGACCTGATGGTGCTCTCGGGGCCCGCGGTGGCGGCCCAGGAACAGGTGTCGCCGGTGATGGTCCTGGCCGCCCGGGTGCTCGGAGCGCTGGTCCCCGGCCTGCCGGTGCAGGAGCTCGACGTCGACGCCATCTCCCGCGATCCCGCGGTGGTGGCGGCCTACAAGAACGACCCGCTGGTCTACCACGGCAAGGTCCCGGCCGGCATCGGCCGCGCCCTGTTTCAGGTCGGCGAGACCATGCCACAGCGCGCGCCGGCGCTGACCGCGCCGTTGCTGGTGGTGCACGGCTCCGAGGACCGCCTGATCCCCGTCGCCGGAAGCCGGCGGCTGGTCGAGTGTGTGGGCTCCACCGACGTCGAGTTGAAGGTCTACCCCGGGCTCTACCACGAGGTGTTCAACGAACCCGAACGCGAGCAGGTGCTGAACGACGTGGTCTCGTGGATTACCGCCCGGCTGTGACGGAAAGTGTCGTATCGCTTGAGTAGTTTGGCGAATATGACTGACGACAAAATGCTGGCCCGCATCGCCGCACTGTTGCGTCAGGCCGAAGGCACCGACAACACGCACGAGGCGGACGCCTTCATGAGCGCCGCGCAGCGGTTGGCGACGGCGTCCTCCATCGACCTGGCGGTGGCGCGGTCCCACGCGGCCAGCCGCTCGCCGGCGCAGGCCCCGACCCAGCGCACCATCACTATCGGGAACGCGGGCACCAAGGGCCTGCGCACGTACGTGCAGCTGTTCGTGTTGATCGCCCTGGCCAACGACGTGCGCTGCGATGTGGCGTCGAATTCGACGTTCGTGTACGCCTACGGGTTCGCCGAGGACATCGACGCCACCCACGCGCTCTACGCCGGCCTGGTGGTCCAGATGGTGCGGGCCTCGGACGCGTACCTGGCATCGGGTGCGCACCGGCCGACGCCGACCATCACCGCGCGGCTGAATTTCCAGCTGGCGTTCGGGGCGCGCGTGGGCCAACGCCTGGCGGAAGCCCGCGACGAGGCCCGGCGTGAGGCCACCAAGGACCGCCGCCGCCCACCGGGCACCGCTATCGCGCTGCGGGACAAGGACGTCGAGCTGCACGACTATTACCGCAGCGCCTCCAATGCGCGCGGCACCTATCAGGTCAGCCGGGCGACGGCCGGCTATTCTTCGGCCGCGCGGCGCGCCGGCGACCGGGCCGGGCGGCGGGCGCGGCTGGGAAACAGTCCCGAACTGCCCGGCGCGCGCACCCCGCTGGGCCGGTGAGCCCGGGACCGTCCGCCAAGCGGGACTCCCAGCGAGCCAGGGTTTACGCGGCCGAGGAGTTCGTCCGGACGCTGTTCGACCGCGCCGCAGAGCACGGGTCGCCCACCGTGGACTTCTTCGGTGCGCAGCTCACGCTGCCGCCGGAGGGACGATTCGGCTCGGTTGCCAGCGCGCAGCGCTATGTTGACGAGGTGCTTGCGTTGCCGGCGGTGCGCCGGCGTTGGCCCTGCGCCCCGCCGCTGCGCTTGCGGCCGCGACGGGCCGCGACCGCGGCCCACTACGAATATCGCGACGGCGCGGGCGTTATCGCGGTCCCCGACCGCGACACCGCCGACTGGGCGCTGCGCGAGCTGGTGGTGCTCCACGAGGTCGCGCACCACCTGTGCCAGGCCGAGCCGCCGCACGGCCCCGATTTCGTCGCGACGTTCTGTGAGTTGGCCGAGCTGGTGATGGGTCCCGAACTCGGGCACGTGCTGCGCGTCGTGTACGCCAAAGAGGGTGTGCGGTGAATGATCCCGATGCCCGCGCGCGCGAGGTCGAGGCCCAGCTGACCGACGACGAGCGGTTCGCGCTGCTGGTCGGGGTGATGGGCGCCGGCGAGATGTGGCCGGTGCGGGACGAGCGCATTCCGCCCGGCGTCCCGATGAGCGCCGGCTACGTCCCCGGGGTTCCGCGGCTCGGCGTCCCGGCGTTGCTGATGAGCGACGCCGGCCTCGGCGTGACCAACCCCGGCTACCGCCCGGGCGACACGGCCACCGCGCTGCCCGCCGGGCTCGCCCTGGCCGCCGGCTTCGACCCGTCCCTGGCCCGTGCCGCGGGCGAGGTGATCGGCCGGGAGGCCCGCAGCCGCGGGTTCAACGTGCAGCTTGCCGGAGCCATGAACCTCGCGCGCGACCCCCGCAACGGGCGCAACTTCGAATATGTTTCCGAGGACCCGCTTTTGACGGCGACGATCGCCGCGGAGTCGGTCGAGGGCATCCAGCAACAGCGCGTCATCTCGACGGTCAAGCACTACTCGCTGAACTGCAACGAGACGAATCGACACTTCCTGGACGCGGTCATCGATCCCGACGCGCATCGCGAATCCGACCTGCTGGCCTTTGAGATCGCCATCGAGCGCGCGCGGCCCGGTGCGGTGATGACCGCCTACAACAAGGTCAACGGGACCTACGCCGCCGCCAACGACGTCCTGATCAACCGGGTGCTGAAAGGGGCCTGGGGATATCGGGGCTGGGTCATGTCCGACTGGGGGGCGACACCGTCCTGGGAGTGCGCGCTGGGCGGGCTGGACCAAGAGTGCGGGGCGCAGATCGACGCGCTGCTGTGGCAGTCGGAGACATTCGGTGAGCCGCTGCGGGCAGCCCACGCCGAGGGCAGGCTGACCGGCGAGCGCCTCTCCGACATGGTCCGGCGGATCTTGCGATCGGTGTTCGCGGTCGGCATCGACCGGGCCGACGCCGCGCCCGCACCGGACCTGGCCGCGCACAACGAGATCGCGCTGCGGATCGCCCGGCAGGGGATCGTGCTGTTGACCAACCGCGGGCTGCTGCCGCTGGCGCCGCACTCGACCGCCCGCATCGCCGTCATCGGCGGACATGCGCACGTCGGAGTGGCGGCAGGCTACGGATCGAGCGCCGTCGTCCCGCCGGGCGGCTATGCGGCCGTCATACCGATCGGCGGCTCGGGGCTGGAGGCCGGCCTGCGCAAGCTGCATCTGCTTCCCTCGAGCCCACTGGACGAGCTGCGCAAGCAATTCCCCGGCGCCCAAATCGAATTCGATCCCGGCATCAACCCCGCCGAGGCGGTGCTCGCGGCGCGTCGCGCCGACGTCGCGATCGTGTTCGCCGTCCGCGCCGAAGGGGAGGGGTTCGACATCCCCGACCTGACCCTGCCATGGGGCCAGGACGCGTTGATCAGCGCCGTGGCCGGCGCCAACCCCAACACCGTCGTGGTGCTCGAAACCGGAAATCCGGTGAGCATGCCCTGGCTCGACTCGGTGCGGGCCGTTGTGCAGGCCTGGTATCCGGGGCAGGCCGGCGGCCGCGCGATCGCGGAAATCCTTGCCGGCCACATCAATCCGTCGGGCCGGTTGCCCGTCACGTTCCCGGTCGACCTGGGCCAGACACCGCGCCCTGAGCTGCCCGGCCTCGGCGCCGCATGGGGGGAGCCGAGCACCATCGACTATGCCGAGGGATCCGATGTCGGCTACCGCTGGTTCGCCGCGACCGGCGCGGCTCCGCTGTTCGCCTTCGGACATGGCTTGTCCTACAGCGACTTCGAGTATCGCGACCTGGAAGTCACCGGCGGAGACACCGTCGCCGCCAGCTTCAGCGTCGTCAACATCGGCGACCGCGCCGGGGCCGACGTCCCACAGCTGTACCTGACCGCGGCCCCGGGCGGCGAGTGCCTGCGCTTGCTGGGATTCGAGCGGGTCGAGCTCGAGCCGGGCGCCACCCGCCGCGTGACCATCGAAGCGGATCCGCGCCTGCTCGCGCGCTACGACGGCAGCGTGGGAAGCTGGCGCATCGCCGCGGGCGATCACCGGGTGGCGGTGAGCGCGTCGGCGGTCACGCCGCGGCTGGCGGCGACGGTAGAGCTCGCCGGTCGTACGTTCGGGCGCTGATCGGCTGCCGCATCGAGCGTGCGTTCACGGACTCGGCTGTGCACTCAGGGTAGGGTTCCCCGGCGTGTCGCCGCCATGGACGCACACTCGACGCGGGCCTCGGCGCGGAAAGGATCCGGCCCGAACGGACGACCGGCGCGCGGACTACTTGACCGGGGTCAGCTCGTCGCCGCAGGTGCAGCGGTACGGTTCGCCCGACCCGGAGCAGTGGCAGGGGACCTCGATGCGAACGCGACACCCGCAGCCCTCGTGGCCACAGGTCAGTTCGGTGCCTGCTTCGTAATTCGCCATTTCCTCACCCATTTCTTTGTCGTGAACTCTTGCGGCTGTAATCGACCACGTCGTCACTATATACCCCCCATGGGTATCCGGTAAACGGTCGTGACCCCACTGATATCGACCGGACCGTCGCCGCCCGGGCCCGCCGCCGCGGCTAGCGTTGACGGCATGACCCGGAAACCAACCCCACAAGACGTCGACGACTTTCTGAACGACACCGTGGTCGGCGACGACCCGGCCCTCCGCGCGGCGCTGCAGGCCAGCGACGCCGCCGGGCTGCCGCAGATCGCCGTGTCGGCCCAGCAGGGCAAGTTTCTGAGCCTGCTCGCCGGCGCCATCCAGGCCCAGCGCGTCCTCGAAATCGGCACGCTGGGCGGCTTCAGCACCATCTGGCTCGCGCGCGGCGCCGGACCGCAGGGCCGGGTGGTGACGCTGGAATACGAGCCCAGGCACGCCGAGGTCGCACGGGCCAACCTGGAACGGGCGGGCGTCGCCGACCGGGTGGAAGTGATCGTCGGCGCCGCGCTCGACACGTTGCCCACCGTGGACGGCGGCCCCTTCGACCTGGTGTTCATCGACGCCGACAAAGAGAACTACGTCGAATACCTGCGGTGGGCGGTCCGGCTGGCCCGCCCCGGCGCACTCATCTTGGCGGACAACGTGATTCGGGAAGGGCAGATCATCGAGCCGCAGCGCAACGCCCAGGCGGAGGCGGTGCGCCAGACGTTGCAGCTGATGGGCGAGCACCCACGGCTGGACACGGCCGTGATCCAAACGGTCGGTGCCAAGCGCTGGGACGGCTTCGCGCTCGCGGTGGTGCGCTAGCGTCCGTCAGCCGGGACTGAGGTCGGCGACCGCCTGCGCGGCTGAGGTGAGTTCGCCGATGCGAAGCGCTGTTTCACCGGCATACAGCGCCGCGCGGTCGACCCACGCATCGGGCATCGTGGCGAGCGGCGCCAGCGGCGTGAGCAGTGGACGGGCCGGCGACTGCAGGCACATCAATGCCCCGGCGTCGAAGTAGCCCAGCGCGGTCAGGGGGCGGCTCGCCGCGTTGATGGCCGCCGGCAGGGCCTTGGCCCAGCCGTCGTCGCGGCACCAGCGCCGCGTCGCGGCGTTGGGCACGACGCGATGACGCAGCGGCCAGCTGAGGCCGAACAGGTTGGTCTCGATCGTCTTGTCCGCGTTGGCCACCCGCCGCTGGTACTCCCGGTTGGCGTTGGCTTCGTGCGTCATCAGGAAGCGCGTTCCCGCGACGACGCCGCTGGCGCCCGCCGCCAAGGCGGCGCGGGTGTCCTCGCCGGCGGCGATCCCGCCGGCGAGGAACACCGGGCGGCGGCCCGCCGCCGCCAGCGCCTGCGGCAGGAACCGCAGCGCCGGCATGGTCCCGACGAGGTGGCCCCCCGCCTCGCGTCCCTGAGCGATCAAACCGTCAGCGCCCCAACCGATAGCGGCGTTCGCCTGCGCCGCGGTGCCGACCATCACGAACACGAAGACGCCGGCGTCGCGCAGGTGCTGGACAAGTCCCCGCTTTTCACCGAAGGCCAGCACGACCACGTCGACGCCGGCGGAGACGCAGACCGCGACGTGCGCGCGATGAACGAAGGGCATCAACAGGTTCACCGCGACCGCGCGCCCCGGCGCCCGCTCGCGCATCTCGGCGATGGACGCGCGCAGCTGACGGGGAGTGGCCAGGCCCAGGGTGCCCAGGCCGCCCGCTTCGGCGACCGCCGCCGCCAGCGCCGCACCCGCGAGGCCGCCCCCCATGCCGGCCTGGGCCACCGGAACGTCCAGGCGCAGGCGGTCCGCGATGTCCATTCTCACGACGCTACGCGGCAGGTCAATCCCGGCCCGGCGACCCGTCCGGAGCCCCGTGATTTCGTTGCTGGGACTCGGCGGGCAAGCGTAATCTTGATGGCAGATGGATGGGTGCAGACGGCCCACAGTGCTTGCTACACAACGGGCTTGCTGCATAACAGAAAGGTCACGAAATGAGTACAGTCCATTCATCAATCGATCACCACCCGGATTTGCTGGCTCTGCGCGCGGGCTATGACCGCGCCGCCGAGTCGATGAGCGCGCACGTCACCTTCGGGCTGGCGCTGCTGACCGGCCTGTACGTGGCCGCGTCACCGTGGTTGGTGGGATTCGGCGCGACGGCGTCGCTTGCCACGTCCGACCTGATCGCCGGCATCGCGGCGGCGTTCCTGGCGTACGGGTTCGCGACGGCGCTCGACCGCGCACACGGCTTGACCTGGACGATGCCGGTCCTCGGCGGGTGGGCCATCGTCTCGCCGTGGGTCCTGCCGGGCTTCGCGCTCACCGCCGGCATGATGTGGTCGAATGTCGTCGCAGGTGCGCTGCTGACGGTGCTGGGCCTCAACGCCACGTACTTCGGCAGGCGCACCCGCGCGGCGGCCGCCCACGCCTAGTCTCCGAATCCGCCTGAGCCAGGCGGCGATCGGGCCTAGCCGCAGACCGCGCCGATCGCCGCCGAGCTCACCAGCTTGACGTACTTGGCCAGTACGCCGGTCTTATAGCGCGCCGGCGGAGGGGTGAAACCCTCACGGCGCGAATCGAATTCGGCGGGGTCGACCAGCACGTCGAGAACCCGGTTCGCGACGTCCAGGCGGATCGGGTCGCCGTCACGCAGGAAGGCGATCGGCCCGGCGTCGACGGCCTCGGGCGCGATGTGGCCCACGCACAGGCCGGTGGTGCCGCCGGAGAAGCGGCCGTCGGTCAGCAGCAGCACGTCCTTGCCCAGGCCGGCGCCCTTGATCGCGCCGGTGATGGCCAGCATCTCGCGCATCCCGGGTCCGCCCTTGGGCCCCTCGTAACGGATCACCACGGCGTCGCCCGTGGTGATCGTCCCGTCCTCGAGGGCGTCGAGTGCGGCCCGCTCGCCGTCGAAAACCCTTGCGGTGCCCTCGAACACGTCGGAGTCGAAACCGGCCGTCTTGACCACCGCGCCCTCGGGCGCCAGCGACCCGCGCAGGATCGTGATGCCCCCGGTCGGATGGATCGGGTTGCTCAGCGCCCGCAGCACCTTGCCGTCGGGGTCGGGCGGGTCGATCGCGGCCAGGTTCTCGGCGACGGTCTGGCCGGTCACCGTCAGGCAGTCGCCGTTCAGCAGACCCGCGTCCAGCAGTGCCTTCATCACCACCGGCACACCGCCGATGTGGTCGACGTGGGACATGACGTGGCGGCCGAACGGCTTGACGTCGGCCAGGTGCGGCACCTTCGACCCGATCCGGCTGAAGTCGTCGAGTGACAGGGCGACGTCGGCCTCGTGGGCGATCGCCAGCAGGTGCAGCACCGCGTTGGTGGAGCCGCCGAACGCCATCACCACCGCGATCGCGTTCTCGAAGGCTTCCTTGGTGAGGATGTCGCGGGCGGTGATGCCGCGCCGCAGGAGCTCGACGACCGCCTGGCCGCTGCGGCGGGCGAACCCGTCGCGGCGGCGATCGGTGGCAGGCGGCGCCGCGCTGCCCGGCATCGACATGCCCAGCGCCTCGGCGGAACAGGCCATGGTGTTGGCGGTGTACATGCCGCCGCAGGCGCCCTCGCCCGGGCAGATCGCGCGCTCGATGGCGTCGACGTCCTCGCGGGGCATCAAGCCGCGGGCGCACGCGCCCACCGCCTCGAACGCGTCGATGATGGTGACCTCGCGTTCGCTGCCGTCGGACAGCTTGGCCACCCCCGGCAGGATGGAGCCCGCGTAGAGGAACACCGCCGCCAGGTCCAGCCGCGCGGCGGCCATCAGCATTCCGGGCAGGGACTTGTCGCAGCCGGCCAGCAGCACCGAGCCGTCGAGGCGCTCGGCCTGCATGACGGTCTCCACGCTGTCGGCGATCAGTTCGCGTGACGGTAGCGAGAAGTGCATGCCCTCGTGGCCCATCGAGATGCCGTCGGACACCGAGATCGTCCCGAACTCGAGCGGGTATCCGCCCGCCGCGAAGACGCCTTCCTTGACCGCCGTGGCGAGCCGGTCCAGCGACAGGTTGCACGGCGTGATCTCGTTCCACGACGACGCCACCCCGATCTGCGGCTTGGCGAAGTCCTCGTCGCCCATGCCGACCGCCCGCAGCATGCCGCGCGCGGCGGCCTTCTCCAGGCCGTCGGTTACGTCCCGGCTGCGGGGTTTGATGTCGGTGAGTCGGGTCGCATCGGGTGTGGTGGCCATCCTGCAAGTATGCGTGAACTGGCCGGACGGCAAATGTGCGGGTCATACCCTGGCGGGGTATAAAGTGGATTCGGGACGCCGGCCCGGCCACGCGTGGCGGGCGCGTATGGGCAGAGGTGAAGGACGGATGACGAACGCGCACGGATATTCGCAGCAGAAGGACAACTACGCCAAGCGGCTGCGGCGCATCGAGGGCCAGGTGCGCGGCATCGCGCGGATGATCGAGGAAGACAAGTACTGCATC
Organism: Mycobacterium seoulense; assembly: GCF_010731595.1. Taxonomy (NCBI): domain Bacteria; kingdom Bacillati; phylum Actinomycetota; class Actinomycetes; order Mycobacteriales; family Mycobacteriaceae; genus Mycobacterium; species Mycobacterium seoulense. The sequence continues at coordinate 4,583,813 of NZ_AP022582.1, forward strand.
GACGTCCTCACCCAGATCAGCGCCGTCAACAGCGCGCTGCGTTCGGTCGCGCTGAATTTGCTCGACGAACACCTGAACCACTGCGTCACCCGGGCCGTGGCCGAGGGCGGCGACGACGCGGATCAGAAGCTCGCCGAGGCCTCTGCGGCCATCGCGCGCCTCGTTCGTTCCTGATCGGTGACCGAGTTGAGACCCGGCTTGCGGCCCTGATAAGGGGGGAGCCGTAGTTGCGGTCCGTACGGTAAGGCAGTGTGATCGCATTAGGCGCGACAACCCAAGAACTGGGTAGCCCGGCCGATACCGACGCCATGACTGCCGAAACCAATGCTGCCGCGCGAACGTGGACCCCGCGGATCGCGGCTCAGCTCGTTGTGCTGGCCGCCGCGGCGTTCATCTATGTCACGGCCGAGATCCTGCCCGTCGGCGCCCTGCCGTCCATCGCGCGCAACCTGCACGTCAGCCTGGTGCTGGTGGGCACGCTGCTGTCGTGGTACGCGCTGGTGGCGGCCCTGACCACGATTCCACTGGTGCGCTGGACCGCGCATCTGCCGCGCCGGCGGGTGCTGGTGGCCAGCCTCACCTGCCTGACCGTCTCGCAGCTGATCTCCGCCCTGGCGCCCACCTTCGGGGTACTGGCCGCCGGCCGGGTGCTGTGCGCGATCACCCACGGCCTGCTGTGGTCGGTGATCGCCCCGATCGCGACCCGGCTGGTGCCGCCGAGCCACGCCGGCCGCGCGACGATGTCGATCTACGTCGGAACCAGCCTGGCGCTGGTCGTCGGGAGCCCGCTGACCGCGGCGATGAGTCTGATGTGGGGCTGGCGGCTGGCGGTGGTGTGCGTGACCGTGGCGGCCGCCATCGTCACGGTCGCCGCCCGGGTGATGTTGCCGGAGATGGTGCTCAGCGAGGACCAGCTCAAGTGCGTGGGCCCGCGGTCGCGCCACCACCGCAACCGCCGGCTGATCATCGTCAGCGTCATCACCATGATCGGCGTGACCGGGCACTTCGTCTCCTACACCTACATCGTGGAGATCATCCGCGAGGTCGTCGGCGTCCGCGGGCCGAACCTGGCGTGGGTGCTGGCGGCCTACGGCGCCGCGGGAGTGCTGGCCGTCGGCCTGGTGGCGCGGCCGCTCGACCGCAGGCCCAAGGGCGCCATCATCGGTTGCATGGCCGGTCTGACGTCGGCGTTCGTCGTGCTGACCGCGCTGGCGCTGGGCGGCCGGCCGGCCGCGGCGGCGGCGCTGATCGGGACGGCCGCGATCGTGCTCTGGGGGGCCATGGCCACCGCCGTGTCGCCGATGATGCAGTCGGCGGCGATGCGCAGCGGGGCCGACGACCCCGACGGCGCGTCGGGGCTGTACGTGACGGCGTTTCAGGTGGGCATCATGGCGGGCGCGCTGGCGGGCGGCCTGCTGTACGAACGCAGCGTGGTGTTCATGCTGGCCGCGTCGGGCGGTTTGATGGCGTTGGCGCTGGTCGGCACGGCGGCGAACCGTCATGCGTTCGACGTTGCGCCGACAAGCTCACGCGATTCATAGCTGGGCAGCTCAACGGCGCAAATGCGCGCGCGACGGACCGTGGTGTGATGACGAATTTGTTAGCTGGCATGCGCCCTATGCCACACTGTGTCAGGTACTCGAGTGTGGAGGGATGCATATGTCGGGCTGGACCCGAGGGCGGTTTTCGGCCGCGCTGAACGCAGCCGGATTGGCTTCTGTCATGGCCTTGGCGCTGGTGTTGAGCGCGGCACCGGCGCTGGCGGATCCGGACCCGGCCCCTGGCGACCCGGGTGTCGTGGCGGCGCCGCCCGGCCCGCCCGCGCCGCCGCCCGACCCGTTCGCGCCGCCCCCTCCGCCCGCCCAGCCGGCGCCACCGCCGCTACCGTGGATGCCCCCGGCGGCGCAACCGGCCGCGGCCTCGGCCGATGGGCAGAACCCCACCCCGTTCACCGGGACGGCGCCGTTCGGGCCGCCGTCGTTCGTCCCCAAGGGCGGCTCGACCGTGGGCGTCGGCCAGCCGATCATCATCAACTTCCCCGGAACGGTCGAGAACGCCGACGCGGCGATCGCCGCCGTGCACGTCTCGTCGGTCCCGCCGGTCCCGGGCAAGTTCTACTGGATGACCCCGACCCAGCTGCGCTGGCGCCCGATCAATTTCTGGCCCGCGCACACCGCGGTGACCGTCGACGCCGGCGGCACGGTGTCCACCTTTCAGACCGGTGACACGCTGATCGCCACGGCCGACGACGCGACTCATCAGCTGACCATCACGCGCAACGGCACCGTGGAGAAGACCTTCCCGATGTCGATGGGCATGACGTCGGGCAACCACCAAACCCCCAACGGCACCTATTACGTGCAGGACAAGAAGGCGTCGGTGGTGATGGACTCCTCGACTTACGGGGTGCCGGTCAACTCGACCTACGGCTACAAGGTGACGGTGGAGGACGCGGTCCGCTTCGATAACGTCGGCGACTACGTGCACAGCGCGCCGTGGTCGGTGGACGACCAGGGCAAGCGCGACGTGAGCCACGGCTGCATCAACATCAGCCCCACCAACGCCAGGTGGTTCTTCGACAACTTCGGTCCGGGTGACCCGATCGTCGTGAAGAACTCCAGCGGTGGCTCGTACAAGAAGAACGATGGCTCCGCCGACTGGATGAACTAGCCTCCGGCGCCGAGCAGTTCCCCGCCCGCAGGGGGACTGCTCGCCCGAGGGCTTTCGCATGCCCGGCAATTATGTATAGCATCATACATAAGCTGACGGCCTGAGGAGCGGCGATGCGCAGTCCACGCGAGCGGATGGTGATCTCCGCCGCGCTGTTGATCAGGGAGCGGGGCGCGCACGCCACCGCGATCTCCGACGTCCTGGAACACAGCGGCGCACCGCGCGGATCGGCCTATCACTACTTCCCGGGCGGGCGCACCCAATTGTTGTGCGAGGCGGTCGAATACGCCGGCGAGCACGTCGCCGCGATCATCGCCGAGGCCGGAAGCGGGGCCCAGCTGATGGACACCTTGATCGACAAGTACCGACAACAGTTGCTCGACACCGACTTCCGCGCGGGCTGTCCCGTCGTGGCGGTGTCGGTGGAGGCCGGCGAGGACGCGGGCGAGCGCATGGCCCCGGTCGTCGAGCGCGCGGCGGCGGTGTTCGACCGCTGGACCGACCTGATCGCGCAGCGCTTCATCGCCGACGGAATTCCGCGCGAGCGCGCCGCCGACCTGGCGGTGCTGGCCACCACCGCACTCGAGGGCGCGATCGTGCTGGCCCGGGTGCGCCGCGACCTCGCCCCCCTCGACGTCGTCCACCGGCAGCTACGCGAACTGCTGTCGGCCGAGGCGACCAGAAAGGACGTCCCGCAATGACCGGTGAATGGAAGTCCACGGCATGCATCCTCTGCGAATGCAACTGCGGCATCGTCGTCCAGGTCGAAGATCGCCGGCTGGCGCGCATCCGGGGTGACAAGGCGCATCCGGCATCCAAGGGCTATACCTGCAACAAGGCCCTGCGGCTGGACCACTATCAGAACAGCGGCGCCCGGTTGACCTCCCCGCTGCGCCGCCGCGCCGACGGCAGCTTCGAGGAGATCGACTGGGACACCGCGATCGTCGAGATCGCCGAGGGGTTCAAGCGCATCCGGGACGCCTACGGCGGCGACAAGATCTTCTACTACGGCGGCGGCGGGCAGGGCAATCACCTGGGCGGGGCCTACAGCGGCGCATTCCTCAAAGCCCTGGGTTCCCGCTACCGGTCAAATGCGTTGGCGCAGGAGAAGACCGGTGAGGCCTGGATCGACGGGCAGCTCTACGGCGGCCACACGCGAGGCGAATTCGAGCACGCCGAGGTCGCGGTGTTCGTCGGGAAGAACCCGTGGATGTCGCAGAGCTTTCCCCGCGCCCGGGTGGTGCTCAACGAGATCGCCAAGGACCCGAACCGGTCGATGATCGTCATCGATCCCGTCGTCACCGACACCGCCAAGATGTCCGACTTCCATCTGCGGGTGCGGCCCGGCGCCGACGCGTGGTGCCTGGCCGCGCTGGCGGCCGTCCTCGTGCAGGAAAATCATTGTGACGAAACGTTTCTCATGGAGCACGTGCGCGGCGCCGACGCCATCCGCGCCGCGCTGCGCGACGTTCCGGTGGCCGACTACGCGCAACGGTGCGGGGTGGACGAGGAGTTGTTGCGTGCCGCGGCGCGGCGGATCGGCGCCGCGGCCAGCGTCTCGGTGTTCGAAGACCTCGGGGTGCAACAGGCGCCCAACAGCACACTCTGCTCGTACCTGAACAAGCTGCTGTGGATCCTCACCGGCAACTTCGCGAAAAAGGGTGGCCAGCATCTACATTCGTCGTTCGGGCCGCTGTTCGGCCAGTTCTCCGGGCGCACACCGGTGACCGGCGCGCCGATCATCGCCGGGCTGGTGCCCAGCAACGTGGTGCCCGAGGAGATTCTGACCGACCACCCGGACCGCTTCCGCGCCATGATCGTCGAGAGCAGCAACCCCGCCCACTCGCTGGCCAACTCGGCCGCGTGCCGCGAGGCCTTCCAGGCGCTGGAGCTGATGGTGGTCATCGACGTCGCGATGACCGAGACCGCCCGACTCGCGCACTACGTGCTGCCGGCGGCCTCCCAGTTCGAGAAGCCGGAAGCCACGTTCTTCAACCTTGAGTTCCCGCACAACGCCTTTCAGCTGCGCCGGCCGCTGCTCGAGCCGCTGCCCGGAACCCTGCCCGAACCCGAGATCTGGGCGCGGCTGGTGCGGGCCCTGGGCGTGGTGGACGATGCGGACCTGCGGCCGCTGTCGGAGGCGGCCCGGCGCGGCCGGCAGGCCTACGCCGAGGCCTTCCTGGGCGCGACCGCAACCAACCCGACCCTGGCCAAGGTGCTGCCCTACGTCCTCTACGAGACGCTCGGGCCGACGCTGCCGGAGGGCATGCGCGGCGCGGCCGCCCTGTGGGGGCTCGCCCAGAAGGCCGCGCTGACCTATCCCGACGCCGTGCGTCGCGCCGGGCACGCCGACGGCAACGCGCTGTTCGACGCGATCCTCGACACCCCGTCCGGGGTGACGTTCACCGTCCATGACTACGAGGACGATTTCGCGCTGATCGGCCACCCCGATCGCAAGATCGCGCTGGAAATCCCGGAGATGCTCGACGAATTGGCGGCGCTGAGCGCCGGTCCGCCGCGGCTGACCACGCCCGAATTCCCGGTCGTGCTCTCGGTGGGCGAGCGCCGCGCCTACACCGCCAACGACATCTTCCGCGACCCGTCGTGGCGCAAGCGCGACGCGGACGGGGCGCTGCGCGTCAGCGTCGAGGATGCGCAGGCCCTCGGGCTGGTCGACGGATGCCGGGCCCGCGTCAGCACCGCGGCCGGCAGCGCCGAGGCGACCGTCGAGATCACCGAGACCATGATGGCCGGACACGCGGCCCTGCCCAACGGTTTCGGGCTGGACTACGTCGACGGCGACGGGCATACGGTGGTCGCCGGTGTCGCCCCGAACGCCCTCACCTCGACCGGGTGGCGCGACCCCTACGCCGGCACGCCGTGGCACAAGCATGTGCCCGCGCGCATCGAGCCGGCGCCCGTCAGTTCCAGATCTTGACCCGGTGCTGCGGGGCTAGAAACAGCGCATCGTCCTCGGCGACGTCGAACGCTTCGTAGAAGGCGTCCATGTTGCGGACGACGCCATTGCAGCGGAACTCCGGCGGGGAGTGCGGATCGGTGGCCAGCCGCCGGATGGCTTCGGCCTGACGGGATTTGGTGCGCCACACCTGGGCCCAGCCGTAGAACACCCGCTGCACGCCGGTGAGGCCGTCGATGACGGGCGCCGGCTTGCCGTTCAGCGACAGCTGGTAGGCCAGCAGGGCGATCGACAACCCGCCCAGGTCGCCGATGTTCTCGCCGACGGTGAATGCGCCGTTGACGTGGTAGCTCGCGTCCAGTCCCCGGGGCGTGTACGCGCCGTACTGCTCGATGAGTGCCTTTGTCCGGGCGTCGAATTCGGTGCGGTCGGCGTCGGTCCACCAGTCGACCAGGTTGCCGTCGCCGTCGTACTTGGCGCCCTGGTCGTCGAAGCCGTGGCCGATCTCGTGCCCGATCACCGCGCCGATCCCGCCGTAGTTGGCGGCGTCGTCGGCCCCCACGTCGAAGAACGGTGGCTGCAGAATCGCTGCGGGAAAGACGATTTCGTTCATCCCCGGGTTGTAGTAGGCGTTGACCGTCTGGGGGGTCATGAACCACTCGTCCTTGTCGACGGGGCCGCCCAGTTTGGCCATTTCCCGATCGTGGTTGACCGTGTAGCCGCGGCGGAAGTTGCCGTAGAGGTCATCGCGGTCGATCACCAGCGCGGAGTAGTCACGCCACTTCACCGGGTAGCCGACCTTGGCGACGAACTTGTCCAGCTTCGCCAGCGCGCGCTGCCGGGTCTGCGGCGTCATCCAGTCCAGCTCGTTGATGGACAGGCGGTACGCCGCCTTCAGGTTGTCCACCAGCGCGTCGATGTGGGCCTTGGCGTCCGGCGGGAAATGCCGCTGCACGTACAGCTTTCCGACGGCGTCGCCCATCAGGTTCTCCACCAGCGACACCGCCCGCTTCCAGCGGTCGCGGATCTGCTCGGCCCCGGTGAGCAGGCGGCCGTAGAAGTCGAAGTCAGCGGTGACCAGCTCGTCGGTCAGCCAGGACGCGCGGGCGCGGATCACCCGCCAACGGGCCCAATCCTTCCAGTCCGCCAGGTCACCGCCGGCCCACAGGGCGGCGAACGCGGTGAGGTAGTCGGGCTGGCGCACAATGACTTCCGCCAGGTCGTGCGGTGTGCCGCCCAGCGCGTGGGCCCAACCGGCCCAGTCGAAGCCCCTGCCCTCGGTCTGCAGATCCGCGAAGGTGCGCAGGTTGTAGCTGAGGTCGGCGTCCCGTCGCTTGACCACGTCCCAGTGCGCGGCCGCCAGCTTGCCCTCCAGCGCGACGATGCGGGCCGCGGTCTCGGCGTGCGCTTCCGGGGGTCCGCCGTACACCAGGCCGAACATCCGCGCGATGTGCCCGGGGTAGGCCGCCAGCACCTGCGCGTGCTGCTCGTCGCGGAAGTACGACTCGTCGGGCAGCCCGATGCCGGATTGGGTGAAGTGCACCAGGTAACGGGCCGAGTCCTTGGCGTCGGTGTCGATATACATCGCGACCCCGCCGCCCACCCCGGTGCGCTGCAGCGCGCCCACCACCGCCGCCAACGCGTCCGCGTCGGCGGCGGCGTCGATGGTGGCCAGCTCGTCGAGCAGGGGCTGCAGGCCGCGGCCCTCGATCGCCGCCTCGTCGAGGAAGCTGGCGTACAGATCGCCGATGCGTTGCTCGTCGCTGCCCGGCGCGGCGCCGGCCTCGCTGGCCTCGATGATCAGGTCGCGCACCTGTTCTTCGGCCTGGTCGAACAGGTGACGGAACGCGCCGTCGGTCGCCCGGTCGGGCGGTATGTCGTATTCGGCCAGCCAGCGGCCGTTGACGTGACCGAACAGATCGTCCTGGGGGCGGATGTCGGCGTCGACGTAGCTCAGGTCGATGCCGGAGCGAAAGGCCTCTACAGTCACCCCGCCATCCTTCCATCTTTCCCGGATGCGACGATCGGGCCATGTCCGACGGCCAGCGAACCGAGCCAACCAACCAGGAAGTGGCGGAGGCGGAGGACGCCGACCCCGACGAAGCCCTCGACGACGAGTCCGGCGAAGCCGAGGCCGCGGGCGGCCCGATGTTCTCCCCGTACGGCATCGCGTCGACCGTGCTGGGGGTGCTGTCGGTGGCGGCGGTCGTGTTCGGGCTCTTCCTGTGGTCGGGGCACCGCGACGACACGGCCGAACGCCGCTACCTGAGCCGCGTCATGCAGACCGCCGCCGACTGGACGGGTGTGCTGATCAACATGAACAGCGGCAACGTCGACTCCAGCCTGCAACGGCTGCACGACGGGACGGTCGGCGAGCTCAACACCGATTTCGACGCCGCCATGCAGCCGTACCGGCAGGTGGTGGAGAAGCTGCAGTCCAAGAGCGCCGGGCGGATCGATGCGGTGGCCGTCGAGACCGTGCGCCACGACCTGGACACCGAGCCCGGTGTCGCCCGGCCCGTGGTCACCACCAAGTTGCCGCCGTTCGCGAGCCGGATGGATTCGGTGATGCTGGTCGCGACGTCGGTCAGCGAAAACGCCGGAGCCAAACCGCAGACCGTGCACTGGAACCTGCGGCTCGACGTGTGCAACGTGGACGGCAAGCTGATGATCTCGGGGCTGGAATCGATCCGATGAGAAACCTCTGGCGACTGCTCGCCTTCGACATCCTGGCCCCGCTGGCCGCGGTCGCGGCGTTGCTCGCGATCGGGCTGATACTCGGCTGGCCGCTGTGGTGGGTCTCGGCGTGCTCGGTGCTGGTGCTGCTGATCGTCGAGGGTATCGGCGTCAACTTCTGGCTGCTGCGCCGTGATTCGGTCAGCGTCGGTACCGACGACGACGCGCCGGGCCTGCGCATGGCCGTCGTCTTCCTGTGCACGGCGGCGCTGGTGGCCGCGGCGTTTACCGCATACACGCACTGGACACGGACGGACCGCCAGTTCAAGGACGACTCCCGCGACGTGGTTCGCGTCGCGACGGGGATGGCGGAGGCGATGGCGTCGTTCACCCCGGGCGCCCCGGACAGCTCCATCGACCGGGCCACCGCGTTGATCGTTCCCGAACACGCCGCCGCCTTCAAAGAGCAGTACGCGAAGTCCAGCGCCGACTTGGCCCAGCACAACGTCACCGCGCAGGCGGCCACGCTGGCGGCCGGGGTCGAGGCGCTGGGACCGTCGGCGGCCAGTGTGGCGGTGATCCTGCGGGTCACCCAGAACGCGCCGGGGCAATCCCCCAACCGGTCGGCGCCCGCGCTGCGGGTGGCGCTGACCAAGCACGGCGACACCTGGCTGGTGTCGGACGTGCTGCCGGTCAGGTGATCAGTTGGACTCGGCCGACCGCGTCGACTTCACCTTGACGAAGCGGTCCGAGAGTCGGCGCATCCGGATCATCAACGACGCCGACGGGCTGATGCTGCCGTCCAGGTAGGCCCCGAGTTCCTCGGCGGCCACGCCGATGCGGGAGGCGAATTCCTGCTGCGCCAGACCCGATCGGTCGATGAGCAGCCGCACGTGGCGGGCCACCTCGGCGCGCTCGTTGGCCTCGAGATGGGTGCGGGCGCGTTCCAGCACCTCCCACAGCGCCTTGGAGATGCCGTAGGGCCGGGTGCCTTCGAGCACCTCTTCGACCTGGCGGGCGGTCCGGCCGTACGGGTCGCGCTTCAAGGCGGCGGCGATGCGCTTCCAGGTGGCGATGTCGCCGCCCTGCAACGCGGCACGAATGGCGGACGTCGGCCAGAACTCGACCGGCTGGTCGCCGTCGGGGGCAGGCGCCGCGTCACGCCCGCGCGGCTCGGTGTCCGGCCGCTGGGGTGGCGCTGCGGGGCGTCGGTCAGGTGCCAACGTCACCTCGCCTCCTCCAACATCGCTACGGCCACCGACAGGCAGCGCTGCCTGATCTCCTCCCAGTCCGAGTGGGCGTCGCCCTCAGGCCCCTGCTCGTCGTCGAGATCCCAGGGATCGGGATCAGCGAGTCGACGGACCAGCTGGGTGGCGATCCATTGCCGCCTGGGCGACTGACAACAGTAGTACCTGTCCATTCCGGACAGCACCACCGCGGCGGTCTCGGGCTCCAACGTTTCAACCATATCGGCAAATTCGGCGTAATCGCGGCGGCTGTTACGGCACATGATGAGGTACCCCTTGAGGCGCAGCGTCTCGGCGCCGGTCGGGACCAGCAACCGGTCGCCCGTGGGCAGCTGCACGTGGGTGGTTTCCACCGGGGAGCGGCGCTCGTACATCGGCGACTCCGCGGGGTCCTTCTCGTTTTCCAGCGCGTCGATGGCGACCGAAAGCCGCCCGCGCCACAGCGTGACCGGGTGCACGGGCCGATCGGCCCCGACGATCGCCTTGGCGATGCCGTTGCGCGATGTCAGCCCGCCGACCAGCTTCTTGGCTCCCGAGGTGCCGTTGGTGTGACCGTTGCTGCCGGTCTTGCGCTCGCCGGCGCCCACCCCGGCCCCCGCGCCCTCGTCGTCGATGTTGACCTGATGCGGAATCTGGCCGGGGTCCCGGCCGCGATCCTGCTGGGTCGCCTGCAGCGGGGCGCCCTGCCTCTGGCCGCCGCCGCGCCCGCAGCCGGTGAACGCCAGCGGGTCGGTCACGCAAATGGCGTCGGGCGCCAGGTGCTTGAGCTTGGCCGCCGACTTGATCACCATTCGCAGGTCCGCGTTCGGCGCCGTCAGCGCCGATATGTCGTCGGGGATGACGACGACGTCGGCCAGGTCGACTGCTGGCAACGGCCGGTCGAAGTCGACCGACGGCAGCATCCGGGACAGCCACGGGGGCAGCCACCAGTTCCACTGGGCGAACATCGCCATCAGCGCGGGTACCAGCACCAGCCGCACCACGGTGGCATCGACCGCGATCGCCACCGCGCACGCCACGCCGATCTCGGCGACCAGCGGCATGCCGGCGAAGGCGAACCCGACGAAGACCGCGATCATGATCAGGGCCGCGCTGGTGATGGTGCGGGCGCTGGTGCTCACGCCGTAGGCCACGGCGTCGCGGGTGTTGCCGGAGTGCAGGAAGCGTTCCCGGATGCGGGTCAGCAGGAAGATCTCGTAGTCCATCGACAGCCCGAAGGTCATCGCGAGCACCAGCGGGGGAACGGTGCTGTCGATGGAGCTGATCTGGGCGAACCCCAGATCCTTCAGCCAGCCCCACTGGAACACCATCACCAGGCTGCCGTAGGCGGCCGCGACCGACAGCAACGTCATCAGCACGCCCTTGAGCGCCAGGAACACCGAGTGGACCGAGAGCAGCAGCATCACGAACGCGATGAGCGCGACGATCGCCAGCACCAGCGGCTCGGTCTTGGACACCTGGTCGTCGAAGTCCTTGATCAGCGCGGTGGGGCCGCCGACGTCCACTCGTGCGGTTCCCCGGTCGGGCACCTTGGGGAGTTGCGCGCGCATCCAGCCGACGGTCTCGCGGGCGCGCATGTCCTCCGGGTCGACCGACAACACCGCGGAGAGCAGGGCGCTGCCGTTGTCCTCGGCGAATTGCGGCGGTGCGACCGAGACGAGGTTGGGCGCCTGCGTCATCCGCTGCCGGATCGCGCCGATGGTCTGGCTGTGTTCGGGTGAGGCGGCGCCGCCGTCCGGGAAGGTGACCAGCACCCGGATCGGTCCGAGCGCGCCGGGACCGAGCGCCTCGGCCGCGGCGCCCACCCCGGCGCGGATCTCGTGCGACGAGTCGAACTGGCGCAGCAGGCTGTTGCCCAGCACCATCGAGGAGGCCGGCACGGCCATGACGAGCAGGACCAGCGACGCCGCCAGCGCCGACATCCACGGCCGGCGCATCACCCATCCGATCCAGCGGTTCCAGAACCGGGATTGGCCGCCCTCCGGCCCGTGCGACCAGTGCAGGAAGGCCGACCTCTTCGCGGCCGACCGGCCGAACGTCGCCAGCGCCGCCGGGGTCAGGGTGGTCGACGTCAGCATCGCGACCGCGACGGCCAGGATCGCTCCGGTCGCCATCGACTTCAGCGCCGGGGTGTTGATCACGTAGATCCCGGTGAGCGAGGCGACAACCGTCATCCCGGACAGCACCACGGCCAGCCCCGAGGTCGCCATCGCCGCGTCGACGGCCTCCCTCGGCTCGCGCCCGGACCGCAGCTCCTCGCGGAAGCGCATCAGGATGAACAGCGAATAGTCGACGGCCAGCGCGATCCCGAACATGGACACCGTCGAGGTCACGAACACCGACATGGTGGTGTAGGCGGACAGCAGGTAGACCAGGCCCATGGTGACCACGACCGTGCACACGCCGAGGGCGAGGGGGATCGCCGCGGCGGCCAGGGAGCCGAACACGGCGAGCAGGACGATCAGGATCACCGGCAGGTTCCAGCGCTCGGCGGCGGCGATGTCGTGCTTGGTGTTCTGCGCGGCGGCGGCGCTGAGCGCCCCCTGCCCGATCACATACAGCCGCACCCGGCCGTTCGCGGTCTGGCCGGGCTGATCGCCGTTGACGCCGACCTTCTTGCGCAGCTGCTTGGCGACGTCGCTGGTGTTCCGCGAATCCAGCCGCAGCGACAGCACATACGGCCGGTCCGGCTGCGGCGGCCGCTGGGTGGGGTTGGGCACCTCGGAGACACCGGGGACCTCGGCGGCGGTGCGGCGCAGCAGCGCGACCGCGTCGTTGATGTCGGAGTAGCTGGCGTCCGGGCGCGGGGCCGCCACCAGGGCCAGCGAGGACGACCCCTGGTCGTGGTACAGCTCCTCGAGCTGATCGTGGACCAGCAGCGACTGCGAACCGGCCACCTCGAAACCGCCGCCGGTCAGGTTCCCCGACTGCGTCAGGGCCAGATAGACCGCCGGAACCAAAGCCAGCAACCAGCCGGTGAAGACCAACCAGCGGTACTTACGCAGGCTGCGGCTGAGGCGCATCATTAACTGCTGGATTTCTTCCGCTCCCCGTGTGTCGCTTAACGCGTGCTGGCGAGAATACCGCAGCGGGCTGTGGATGATGTGCGCTTTCTGGCAGCTGAGCTGCAGCGACGGCGTTGTTGCCAAGACGCTGCCAAGTCGTTGTGCACCGGTTATCGGGCGGGATTTTCCTCACACGTCCTCACGCGGGCTGGCAGGCCCGCTGCCTGCGATGGCAGGATGTCGGATGGCCTGCGGGGCCGTGGGGAACTCCGCGATCGACGAGGCCGTCCATTGCAGCCGTTTGCGAGGCGCCGTGCCGCGCGCGACGCCGCAAACACCTGAAGGAGTTTCCATGACGAGAGGCACCACGACCGGGCGCCGCAGGATCTTCGCCGGGCTGATCGCCGCCACCCTGCCGAGCGCCGCCCTGGCGGTCCTGGCGGGACCACCGGCGACCGGTGCCACCGACCCGTGCGCGGCCAGTGAAGTCGCCCGGACGATCGGTTCGGTGTCCAAGTCGATGGGCGACTACCTGGACTCGCACCCGGAGACCAACCAGACCATGACCTCGATGCTGCAGCAGCAGGCCGGTCCGCAGTCGATGACCGGCCTGAAGTCCTACTTCGAGGCCAACCCCAAGGTCGCCGGCGACATGACGTCGATCGCCCAGCCGTTGACCAACCTGTCGCTGCAGTGCAAGCTGCCGATCTCGCCGGCCCAGGCGATGGGCATGATGCAGCAGGCGCAGGGCGCGGCCGGTGCGCTGCCCGCCCTGCCGGGTAACGCCGCGGGGGCGTCACCGCTGGGCGGCGCGCCGGCGGCCACCGGGCCCGCCGCACCGGCGCCGGCCAACGCGCTGTCCGGCCCGCCGCGGGGCAACACCGCCGGCTAGCTTTCGGTTTCGGCGTTCCGGTCGGGCGGCAACGGCCCCTGCAGGGCGGTCTCGGTCGGATCGTTGACGGGCCCGCCCTGAGTCGCCGGCGGTTCGGGGTCCGGCGCGGTCGATTCGTCGTCCGGGACGGCGACGTTTTCGGTGCGGAACACGAAGAAGAACACCACCCAGCCGATGGCTGAGATGAGCAACCAGCTGATCAGCCGGTAGATCAGCATCGCCGAGATCGCGTTGGGTAACGACATGCCGCTGGACACCAGCCCCGGAACCAGCACCGCCTCGACGACCAGCAGCCCGCCGGGCATCAGCGGTATCGTGCCGACGGCGCGGGCGGCCGCGTAGGCCACCGTCAGCCCGGCGACCGACGCGTGATCGCCGGCGGCGTAGGCCGCGAAGCCGAGGCAGGCGACGTCGGCGATCCAGTTGAACATGGACCAGCCGAAGGCCACCCCCATGTCGCGCCGGCTCAGGCTCACCGATTCGAGCTGCATCAGCGTCTGGCGCCACCGGTCCAGGCCGGTCTCGGCGGGCCGGCCGCGCACGGAGTTGACCCACGACAACACCCGGCACCCGATCCCGTCGATCAGTTCCGGCCGCGACGCCACCGCCTGGGCGAGGATCAACAACGCGACGAAGCCGCCCAGGGTGAACAGCAACGAGAACGGGTTGTTCTTGGCGCCGAGGAAGAAGGCCCCGCCCAGCCCCAGCAGCGCCAGCCCCACGGCCTGCAGAACGCCCGCCATCACCAGCTGCCACGACGCCACCACCGTCGACGCGCCCCAAAGCCGTTGCTGCCGAAGCAAAAACGTGGCCGAGAGCACCGGCCCGCCGGGCAGCGTGGTGCTCAGCGAATTGGCGGCGTAGACGGCGGCTTCCGATCGCAGCTGCTTGACGTGCACGCCGGCCGATCGGAGCAGTGTGCGCTGGATCTGCGCGAAGCTGTGCATGGACGCGGCCGACGCGGCCACCGAGGCCAGCAGCCACCACCAGTTCGCTTCGTACAGGCTCATCCAGGCCTTGGCCAGCTGATGCCAGCCCAGCGCGACCTCGACGGCAAGCACGATCGCGACGATGCCGAGGATCACCCATCGTGCCCACCAGTACTTCCCGCGCGGGGTCTCTTCGCGCGGGAAGTCGAGATTGCGGGCGGGGGCGTCGGGCGACACGTGATTTAGGGTAACGGTGCAGGTGGCGCCGGGATCGCCGTGCGGCGCCGACCGTGTCGTCGTCGTAACCGGATCGTGCCGGCGTGGTCGTGCCCCGCCGGGCTGCCGACGGGTCCGCGCACGTTTGGCAATGCCCCCCGCCGGATAGGCTCACCCAATGCCGGCAAACACCGACGACGCTTCGGTCGAACCCCTCGTCCGCAAGACCGCAGCCTGGGCCTGGCGTTTGCTGGTCATCTTCGCCGCGCTGATCGCCCTGCTGTGGGTGGTTAAGAAGCTCGAGATCATCATCGTCCCGGTGCTGGTGGCGCTGCTGATCAGCGCGCTGCTGCTGCCGGTGGTGGACTGGCTGGACCGGCGCGGTTGGCCCCGCGGCGGTGCGGTCGCGATGGTGCTGCTGGGCGGATTCGCGATCCTGGGCGGCATCTTGGCGTTCGTCGTCATCCAGTTCATCGACGGCCTGCCGGGCCTGACCGAACAGGTGACCCGCAGCATCGAGTCCACCCGGCGCTGGCTCATCCATGGGCCGGCGCACCTGCGCCGCGAACAGATCGACAACGCGGGCAACGCCGCGATCGAGGCGTTGCGCAACAATCAGGCCAAGCTGGAAAGCGGCGCCCTGTCCACCGCGGCCACCGTCACCGAGCTGGTCACGGCGGCCGTGCTGGTGCTGTTCACGTTGATCTTCTTCCTCTATGGCGGACGCAACATCTGGGCATACGTGTCCAAGATCTTCCCGGCCGACGTCCGAGAACGGGTGAGCGAGGCGGGCCGCGCCGGTTACGGGTCGTTGACCGGATACGTGCGGGCCACCTTTCTGGTGGCCCTGACCGACGCCGCCGGGGTCGGCGCGGGCCTGGCGATCATGGGCATCCCGCTGGCGCTCCCGCTGGCCTCCCTGGTATTCCTGGGCGCCTTCGTCCCGCTCGTCGGTGCCCTGATCTCGGGCCTGGTGGCCGTCGTGGTCGCGCTGTTGGCCAAAGGCATTGTGTACGCGCTGATCACGCTCGGGGTGCTGATCGCGGTGAACCAGCTCGAGGCGCATGTCCTGCAGCCGCTGGTGATGGGCCGCGCGGTGTCGATCCACCCGCTCGGGGTGGTGCTGGCCATCTCCACGGGCGGGGTGCTCGCCGGGATCGTCGGCGCGCTGCTGGCCGTCCCGACGGTCGCGTTCTTCAACAACGCGATGCAGGTGCTGCTCGCCCCGGATCCGGCGGCCGAAGCCGAGAAACAGACGGAAGAGGCCGACGGGGGCGGCACCATCCTGCAGGCCGAACCCGACGAGCCCGAGGCCAAGTAGGGCCGACGCCTACAGCGGGCCTACAGCCGTCCCTCGCGACGCAGCAGGTCCTGGGCCGACAGGCCCCCTCCAGAGCGACGCCGCTGGCGCGCGTCGCCGTTCTCGGCCTGGCCGGGCGAGTTCAGCTTTTCCGTGGCCACGTCGGAGTCGTTCCCCTCCGACCGCATGGACGGGAAGGCGGTGGTGGGTTCGGCCGCATCGACCTGATCGTCAGGACCGTTGGTGGGCACCGGAATTGCCCGCGTCTGGCCACCCGACGGTGGCGGCGGCGGTGCGGCGGGGCCCGGGGCGGGAGGTCGTGGCGGCGCCGGCGGCGCCGCGTTGGCCGGCCGCTCGTGGCCGGGGGACGCCGGTTGGGCCGGGGCGGCGTTGGGCACCGAGAGGCGTGTCGTCTTGGCCTCGGTCGGCTGACCCGGCCGGGTTTGCAACCGGGTGGTGTTGGCGGCATCGGCCGGCGGTGCCGCGGCGCGCGTCGCGGCGCCCGCGGGCACGTCCTGAGCGGGCTTGGGCTCGGCCGGCCCCGGACGCGTCGCGCGGGACGGCTCGAGCGCGGCGGGGTGCGTGGGGTCGTGCGGTGGGCGCGGCGCGGCGGCTACCAGGCTCGCCGCCACCGGCGGCCGCGCTGGACGCCCGTTGAGGGTCGGCCGCTTGCGCTCGTCGGGCAGGTCGATCTCGCCCAGCCCGATCTTGTTCTGCAGCCGCCGGGCCCAGCGGGGGGCCCACCAGCAGTCGTCGCCGAGCAGCTTCATCACGGACGGCACCAGGAACATGCGGACCACGGTCGCGTCCAGCAGCAGGGCCGCCATCAGGCCGAACGCCAGGTATTTCATCAACACCAGATCGGAGAACACGAACGAACCCGCGACGACGGCCAGCACCAGGGCGGCGGCGGTGATCAGCCGCCCGGTCGTCGCGGTGCCGATCCGGATGGCCTCCGCCGTCGACATGCCGCGTTCGCGCGCCTCGACCATGCGCGACACCAGGAACACCTCGTAGTCGGTGGCCAGGCCGAAGCCCACCGCGACGACCAGCGCGATGAGCACCACCATCAGCGGGGTCGGCGTGAAGTTCAGCCACGTCGAGAAGTGCCCGTCGACGAAGATCCACGTCAGGATGCCCATCGTGGACCCGAGCGTCAGCGCGCTCATCACCGCGGCCTTGATCGGCAACACCACCGATCCGAACGCCAGGAACATCAACAGCATCGTGGCGGTGAGCAACAGCACCAGCATCAGCGGAGCCTTGTCGAACAGGCTGTGGATGCTGTCCTGCTCGAGGGCGGGGGTGCCGCCGACATAGAGGTTGAGGCCCTTCGGCGGGTTTATCGACCGGAGTTCGCCGATCTTCTTGGCGGCGTCGTTCTTATTGACCAGCCCGTTCTGGATCACCCGCACCGAGCCGTCCTTGGGCACCGATGTCCCGTTCGGGCCGGCGATGCAGGGGTTGCCGGCGATGGTGGGACACGGCCGCTCCTCCCACGTCTTGTCGGTGAACCCGTTGATGCCCGCGATCCTGCTGCGGATGTCGGCGACCTGCTGGTCGGTGACCTTGCTGTGGTTGGTGCTCTGGATCACCACCGTCAACTGCTCGGTGCGGTAGCCGGGGAAGAGCTTGTCGAAGTGTTCCTGGGCCAGGCGCACCGAATTGTCCGGCGGCAGGTACTTCTCGCTCATGCCGCCGAACGACAGGTTGCCCAGCGGGATGACCAACAAGATCATGCCGACGGCGATCGGGATGGCGAAGGCCAGCGGCCGCTTCATCACGAAGTTGACCAGCTTGCCCCAGAACCCGGCCTCGACCTCTTCACGGGTCTTGGTCTTCTGCAGGCGGTCGGCCAGCCAGTTCAGGTAGGCGCGGGAGTACTTCCAGTTCCGCAGGAAGGGCACCCGGAAGGCGGTCCGCACGCCGAGCGCGTCGACGTGCCGGCCGAGGATGCCCAGGCAGGCCGGCAGAAACGTGATCGACAGGATCGCGGCAAGCCCCACCGCGGCGAAGATCGCGTAGGTCAGCGAGTGCACGAAGCCCTGCGGCAAGACGAGCAGGCTGGCGCTCGACGCGATGATCAGCACCGCCGAGAACGTCACCGTTCGACCGGCCGTCATGACGGTCCGGCGGACGGCGGCCTCGGTGTCGTAGCCCTCGGCGATCTCTTCCCGGAACCGGCTCACCACGAAGAGCCCGTAGTCGATGGCGATACCGAGGCCGATCAGCGACACCACCGGCTGGGCGAAGAAATGCACCGGCCCGAACATGGCGACCAGGCGCAGGATGCCCAGCGCGCCCGCGATGCTCAGCCCACCCACGATGGCCGGCAGGCCGGCGGCGACCGCGCCGCCGAACACCAGGAACAGCACCACCGTCACCAACGGCAGGGCCAGCACCTCCATGCGCCGCTGGTCCGTGGCGATGGTGCCGGTCAGGGCGTTGGCGATCGGCTCCAGCCCGGCCAGTGCCACGGTGCCGCCGTTGAGTTTCTGCAAGTCGGGCGCGATGGCCTTGTAATTGTTGAGGATCGTGTCGTCGTCGTCGCCCTTCAGCGGGATGGACACGAAGGTGTGCTTGCGGTCCTCGCTCACCATCCCCTTGATCAAGGGGTTCGTGCTGTCGGGCGCCGCCAGCCAGCCGGCCCAGCCGACGACCTGGTCGGGGTGGTCGGTCTTGAACTTGTTGAGTTCGCCGACGATCTTGTCTCGCCAGGCCGGGTCGTCCACCGTCTTGCCCTGCGGCGCGGTGAAGGTCGCGACGATGTGGCTGGTGCGGTCGCGGCCGTAGGTCTGGTCGCCCAGCACCGAGGCCTTCACGGATTGACTGCCCTCGTCGTAGAAACCGCTCTGTGTGACATGCTTACCGAGGCTCAGGCCGAACACCCCACCCAGCAGGCACAGAGCTACCGTGACCCCGATCACGATGTACCGGTAGCGGTACACAGTTCGACCCCACCAGGCGAACACGCAAGCTCCTTACTGGATCGTTAACGACCCGCGCATCGGTTTTCCAGTGTCACACACGCGCGGTCAACAGAGCGGACAGCGGCCGGAACGGCTGCAGCCATGCTCCCTGATCAGGCAGCGAATCTAGGCCGATTCGTGGCAACGGCTCCCGGAACACGCCGGTGATGTCTTCCAGGTCGACGAAGTCCAAGGTATCCGACGCTAGCGCCCAACTCGCATGTTCGCGAAATCCGATGACCTGGACGGCGACCCCGCTGCGTGCTATCTCCTCCAGCGGTTGACGAAACGCCTGCCCGTCGGCGGACGCCACCACCAGCGCCGCCAGCCCCTCGCTGCGCCGCAGTTCGATGTGGGCGAGCATGTCGCGGTCGACGTCGCTGTCCTCGTCGATCTTCGGTTTGGCGAACACCGCGAACCCCACATTGCGAAGGGCGTCGACCCAGGGCCGCACGACCTCGGCGCTGCCCGGCGCGATGTTGGTGAAGACGGTGGCCTCGGGTTCCACCACGGCACCCGGCCGGCCCGCGCTGACCTCGGCGGTGCGCGCCAGCAGCCAGCGCCCCAGGGCGTCGAAGCGCGGCCGTTCCAGCGCGGTGGGGCGCCGCCCCAGGATCGAGCCGAGCCCCATGTCGAGGTTGGGCGCGTCCCACACCAGCAGGACGCGTCCGCCCGGCGGGGTGAAGCCGCCCAGCGCGTCGTCGGGCAACACCGCCAGGGGCTCTGCCGCGGTCTGTTCTTCCGCCAGGCTCATGGTCATCGCCTACTCATGTCGTAGCCAGATGAATTCGGTCACGGCGCTGCCCGCTTCGTGGGCCTTCGTCTCGTATTTAGTGGTCGGCCGCACCACCGAGACGGGCAGGCCGTCGCCGGGTCCGACGCGACGCAGCCGTGGTTCGGCATCGCCGAGGGCGCCGATGTGTTCGGCGTAGCCCGGGTGGTCCGTGGCGACGTGGAGGACACCACCAGGGAGTAACCGGTCGGCGATCAGGCCAATCGTGCCCGGCTGCAGAAACCGCCGTTTGTGGTGGCGGGCCTTCGGCCAGGGATCGGGGAAGAAGACGCGGACCCCGGTCAGGGTCCCGGGCGCGATCAGCCGCTGCAGCACGTCGAGGGCGTTGCCGCGGATCAGGCGAATGTTGCCGACCCCCGCGCGGTCGATCGCGCACAGCAGTTGCGCCAGGCCGCGCTTGTAGACCTCCACCGCGATCACATCTATATCGGGCTCGTCCTGGGCCATCGCCAGCGTCGAGGTGCCGCTGCCGCAACCGATCTCGAGCACCAGCGGCGCCTGTCGGCCGAACCACGCGCGGGTGTCCAGCGCCGGCTCGGCGCCTTCGGCGGCCGGCACGCCCACGGACAGGCCCAGCTCCGGCCACCGCCGTTCCCAGGTCTGCCGCTGGGCGTCGGACAGCGCGGAACGTCGGGAGCGAAAGGTCGATGCCGGGAGATAACGCTGGTCGCGCCTGCCGTCCGACCCCTCGGGCGCGTCCGGACGCACTTCAACCCCGGGTTGCGCATGCATTTGTCCATGGTGGCCCATAAACCGGTGATGTAGCCGCCCCTGGTCCAGATTGATACCCAACAGTTGCCTTCAGCTGGTAACAGTCAAACGGTGGCTCGCATCAAAGTGACGCAGGTGCCACCATTCGGTGGGACCCGATCGGCCCCCGGGTCGGATCCATCGAATCGAATGGGGAGGGAATGAGGGGACAAGGACATCAGGATTTCGCCGACGAGCTGGCCCGGTTCGCCGCCGGCCACGCCGACCCGCGCGTCACGGTAATCGCCCAACGAACGGCCGCCCCGCTGCGCGTGCTGGTTCGGGGCCGCCCCGGCGTGGGCCGCGGCACGGTGGCCCGGGCGCTGGACGGGGCCGGAGCCGGCGCCGGCATCGCGGTGACCCCAGCCGACGGCGGTGACGCCGACATCGTCGTGCACGTGATCGCCGAGGTGGTCAAGCCCGAAGACGTCGACGCCATCGCCGTCGCCGGACGCCCGGTGCTGGCGGTGCTGAACAAGGCCGACCTGGCCGGGTCCCTCTCCCGTGGGGACGGCCCGATCGCGGCGGCGCGGACCCGGTGCGCCGAGCTGGCCGCCGTGGTGGGCGTGCCCATGGTTCCGATGACCGGCCTGCTCGCGGTCGCCGCGCTCGATCACCTGGACGCCCCGCTGTGGGCGGCCCTGCAGACGCTGGCCGCGCACCCCGGCGCGGCCGCTCTGCTCGACGGCTCGTTCCCCGGGTTCATGGCGGCGGACAACCCCGTGCCGGCCGGCGTGCGGCTGCGCCTGCTGGACACCCTGGACCTGTTCGGCGTCGCGCTCGCGGTGGCCGCGATCCGCCAGGGCCGGACGGCCGCGCAGGTGCGGGCCCTGCTCCGGCGGGCGAGCGGTGTCGATGCCGTCCTGTCCCACCTCTCCGGCGTCGGCGCCGAGGCCCGCTACCGGCGGGTGCTGGACGCCGTCGCGGAGCTGGAGGCGCTGGCCGTCGGCTCGGGCGAATCCGCGGAGCGGATCAGCGGCTTCCTTTCCCACGACGACACGGTGGTGGCGCGGATGGCGGCCGCCGTCGACCTGGCCGAGGCGGCCGGGCTGGACGCGGACAATTCGGGGCCGGCCGACTGGGACCGCGACCCGGCCGCGCACCTGCCGCGCGCGGTGCGGTGGCAGCGCTACAGCCGCGCGCCGGTGAGCGACCTGCACCGCGCCTGCGGCGCGGACATCGCCAGGGGATCGATGCGGCTGTGGTCGCAGGCGTGTGGCTCGCTGCCGGGGGAGCCGGTGGGGGACTGGCGGTGAGCGGCGAGCGGCACGACGATCCGGTCGCCGAGGTCGACGCGCTGGTGGCGGGCATCGGACCGGAGCTGGACGCCCCCGCCGTGCACCGCCGCGACGTGGTGCTGGTGACCGGGCCCTGGATGGCCGGGGTGAGTGCGGTGGCCGCGGCGCTGCGCGAACGGCTGC
This sequence comes from Mycobacterium seoulense, assembly GCF_010731595.1. Classification (NCBI taxonomy): domain Bacteria; kingdom Bacillati; phylum Actinomycetota; class Actinomycetes; order Mycobacteriales; family Mycobacteriaceae; genus Mycobacterium; species Mycobacterium seoulense. The sequence goes on from NZ_AP022582.1 coordinate 4,605,598, forward strand.
CTGAGCACAAGTTCGTCGAGTCGGCGGAGCTGGGTCCCGGCGAGGCGCCGATGGCGGTGGTGTTCGTCGTGTCCGCGGCGGCCCAGCTGACGCCGTCCGACTGCGCGCTGCTGGACGCCGCCGCCGCGCACACCGATGTGGTGGTTCCGGTGGTGTCCAAGATCGACGTGCACCGCGCCTGGCGCGACGTCCTGGCCGCCAACCGCGAGGCGCTGGCCGCGCACGCGCCGCGGTACGGCGGCGTGCACTGGGTGGGCGCGGCCGCGTTGCCCGACCTCGGCGAGCGGGACGTCGACGAGCTGGTGGAGACGCTCGCGGCGCGGCTGGCCGACCCCGAGCTCGCGCGCAGAAACAGGTTGCGGGCGTGGGATTTTCGGCTCAAGACCGTCGCGCAGCGGTTCGACCGCGACGCCGACGGCGCCGGGCGGCGGGCCCGGGTCGACGCGCTGCGTGACGAGCGCAGCACGGCCCTGCGCCGGCGGCGCGAGGCGAAAACCGAGCGCGCGATCACGCTGCGCGGCCAGATCCAGCAGGCGCGGGTTCAGCTGTCGCACTTCGCGCGCAACCGCTGCTCGTCGGTGCGCGGCGAGTTGCAGGAGGACGTCGCGGGATTGTCCCGGCGCAACATGCCCGGCTTCGAGGCGCACACGCGCGACCGGTTGGGCGAGGTGGTCGCCGAAGTCAACGAGGGCACCGCCACCCACCTCGCGGACGTCGCGCAGGTGGTGGGGGTCTCGACGACCCTGCCGCCACTCGAACAGCTGCCCACGGTCGATGTCCCCGCGCCCCCGCTGAAGTCCCGGCGCCACGAAACCTGGCTGTTGATGCTCCTCGGCGCCGGCTTCGGCCTGGGTGTGGCGCTCACCCTGAGCCGGCTGATGAGCGGGCTGGCCACCCGGCTCAGCCCCGCCCTGTCCGTCGTCGCGGCCGTGACGTGCGTGGCGATCGGGCTGGCGGTCACCCTGCTGGTGATCAACATCCGCAGCCTGCTGCGCGACCGGGCGCTGCTGGACCGCTGGGCGGGGGAGGTGACCTCCTCGTTGCGGTCGGTCGCCGAGGAGTTGGTCGCCACCCGCGTCCTGGTCGCCGAGTCGGTGCTCACCAAGGCGGTGCTGGCCCAGGACGAGGTCGAGAACGCCGCGGTGAGCGACCAGGTCAACGCCATCGACCGCGAGCTGCGCGCACACGCCGCCGCGGCGTCGCGCGCCGCGGCCGCGCGGGACCGGGAGATGCCGACGGTGCTGGCGGCCCTGGACGCCGTGCGTGCAGAACTCGGCGAAGCGGGTATACCCCGGTCCGACGGCCCCTCGTCGGACGTGCAGCAAGACGCGGGAAACGAGGCAACCGAGAAACCGGCTTCTAGGAGCGGTGATGGCGATTCGCAGGGATCTTCTGAATCGTTGTTGTGAGAAGGCTTATACCTGCCCGAGGCTTCCCCGACAAGATGCTCACGATAACCTGTAGTTAACGCCACCATGTCAACCGTTGTGTGGGCGACCGCATACGCGATAGGCACGTAGAGAAGCCCGAGTACGACGAAGAATTCAGGAGACTTCGATGACCTCAGCGACCATTCCCGGTTTGGACACCGCACCCACTAAACATCAGGGGCTGCTGTCGTGGGTACAGGAGGTCGCCGAGCTCACCCAGCCTGAGCGGGTGGTTTTCGCCGACGGCTCCGACGAGGAGTGGCAGCGGCTGACGGATCAGCTGGTCGAGGCCGGCACGTTCAAGCGGCTGAACCCCAAGGAGTACCCGAACTCCTTCCTGGCGTTGTCCGACCCGTCCGACGTGGCGCGCGTCGAGTCCCGGACCTTCATCTGCTCCGAGCGGCAAATCGACGCCGGGCCGACCAACAACTGGATGGACCCCGCCGAGATGCGGTCCACCCTGACCGACCTGTACCGCGGCTGCATGCGCGGCCGCACCATGTACGTGGTGCCGTTCTGCATGGGCCCCCTCGGCGCGGACGACCCCAAGCTGGGCGTGGAGATCACCGACTCCGAATACGTCGTCGTCTCGATGAAGGTGATGACCCGGATGGGCAAGGCGGCCCTGGAGAAGATGGGTGACGACGGCTTCTTCGTCAAGGCGCTGCATTCGGTCGGGGCCCCGCTGGAGCCCGGCCAGAAAGACGTGCCGTGGCCGTGCAGTGACACCAAGTACATCACCCACTTCCCGGAGACCCGCGAGATCTGGAGCTACGGCTCCGGCTACGGCGGCAACGCCCTGCTGGGCAAGAAGTGCTACTCGCTGCGCATCGCCTCGGCGATGGCGCACGACGAGGGCTGGCTCGCCGAGCACATGCTGATCCTCAAGCTCATCTCGCCGGAGAACAAGGCGTACTACTTCGCGGCGGCCTTCCCGTCGGCGTGCGGCAAGACGAACCTGGCCATGCTGCAGCCGACCATCCCGGGCTGGCGTGCCGAGACGCTCGGGGACGACATTGCCTGGATGCGGTTCGGCAAGGACGGCCGCCTGTACGCGGTCAACCCCGAGTTCGGCTTCTTCGGGGTGGCGCCGGGCACCAACTGGAAGTCCAACCCCAACGCCATGCGCACGATCGCCGCGGGCAACACCGTCTTCACCAACGTCGCGCTGACCGACGACGACGAGGTGTGGTGGGAAGGCCTGGAGGGCGAGCCCGATCACCTGATCGACTGGAAGGGCAACGACTGGTACATCCGCGAGACGGAAACCAAAGCCGCGCACCCGAACTCGCGGTACTGCACCCCGATGTCGCAGTGCCCGATCCTGGCGCCGGAATGGGACGACCCGCAGGGCGTGCCGATCTCGGGCATCCTGTTCGGCGCCCGCCGCAAGACCACGGTGCCGCTGGTCACCGAGGCCCGCGACTGGCAGCACGGGGTGTTCATGGGGGCCACCATGGGCAGCGAGCAGACCGCCGCTGCCGAGGGCAAGGTCGGCACCGTGCGCCGCGACCCCATGGCCATGCTGCCGTTCCTGGGCTACCACGTCGGCGACTACTTCCAGCACTGGCTGGACCTGGGCAAGAATTCCGACGAGTCCAAGCTGCCGAAGGTGTTCTTCGTCAACTGGTTCCGCCGAGGTGACGAGGGCCAGTTCCTGTGGCCGGGCTTCGGCGAGAACAGCCGGGTGCTGAAGTGGATCGTCGACCGCATCGAGCACCGGGCCGGCGGCCAGGACACCCCGATCGGTGTGGTGCCCTCCGCCGAGGACCTCGACCTGGACGGGCTCGACGCCGACAGCGCCGACGTCGCGCAGGCGCTCGCGGTCAAGGCCGACGAGTGGCGTCAGGAGCTGCCGCTGATCGAGGAGTGGTTCGAGTTCGTCGGCGACAAGCTGCCCACCGGCGTCAAGGACGAGTTCGAGGCGCTCAAGCAGCGGCTGGCCGACGCCGACTAGGCCCCGGCGCTAGCCGCCGAGTCACCCCGCGCGCCGCCCAGGGTTCGTTTTCTTCTCCGCGTACATGAGTTCGTCTGCGCGGGCCAGCAGTTCGTCGACGGTCGCGTGCTCGGCGACGGACGCCCGCACCAGGCCGATGCTCGCGGAAAGGCGGTAGGGGCGGGCGCTCGTCTCGTTGAACGAGCGGAACGCCTCGGCGAGCCGCTCTTTGAGAGCCGCCGTGCCACCGTCGCTTTCGGTGACCATGACGCAGAATTCGTCGCCGCCCAGGCGGGCGACGATGTCGGACTCGCGCCGCACGCCGCGCAGCACCCGGGCGAGATCTTTGATCAGGGTGTCTCCGGCATCGTGGCCCTGCTCGTCGTTGACCCGCTTGAGCCCGTCGATGTCGAGGAAGGCGAGCACGCAGTCGTGGCCGAGGTGGTGCGCGCCGCGCAGCTTCTGCTCGGCCAGCAGGTAGAAGCCGCGACGGTTGTTGAGCCCGGTCAGTTCGTCGGTGACGGACAGCCGGCTGATCTCCTCGTTCGCGCTTTCCAGCTCGAAGGTGCGGTCGCGCACCCGTTGTTCGAGTTCGGCGTACACCTGGACGTTCTCCATGGCGATCGATGTCGAATCGGCCAGGGCCTGTAGCAGTCGCACTTCCTGCTCGGAGGGCGGATGCCGGTGGGCCCAGTAGTTGCCGATCGCCCCGATCGGGTCGAGCTTGCGGATGGGCACCATCACCAGGCTCTTGACGAACGTCGCGCGGTAAATGCCTTGCGGGATACGCGAATCCCGGTAGACGTCCGGAATTATCGCCGCCTCGCGGTTGAGCATTGCCCAACCGCTGACGCAGGCGTCGATGGGGAAGCGGCTGCCCTTCCACAGTGGGGCGATGGCGTCTTCGTCGGCGTAATAGCACTTGTCGTCGTTGCGCAGCACGAATGTGGCGCCATCACAGCCGGTGAGCTCGCGCGCCGAGGACCGGACGATGCGCTGAATCTCGTTGAGGCTGCGCGCCAGCGAGAGTTCCTGGACCGCCTCGAGCAGGCGTTCCATCCCGTCGACATAGGCGTCGAGGCCGAATCGGCCGGGTGCCGAGCAACACGGCGCGGGCGCGGCTGGGCTCTCAGCCTCCATACGCACCTCCGCACCAGACTGGCCTGAAATGCCGGCTTCGCCAAGGCACGGTACTTTACAGTGATCGGCGCCGAACCGCCTCCGAACGCGGTCGCTGCGCGGAACCTGACCACTTGACACCCGTCAAGTTTTTCGGCGGTACAGTCTGCGCATGCAGATTCGCGAGCACTGCGGCGCCGACAAGCCCGCCGTCATTCTTCACCCGTCCGGTACCGTCGTCACCTTCGATGAGCTGGAGGCGCGGGCCAACCGGCTGGCGCACTACTTCCGGCGCCACGGCCTTGCCGAGGGCGACGCCGTCGCGATCCTCATGGAGAACAACGAGCACATGCACGCGGTCATGTGGGCGGCGCGTCGCAGCGGCCTGTACTACGTGCCGATCAACACCCACCTCACCCCGGCCGAGGCCGCCTACATCGTCGAGAACAGCGCCGCCAAGGCGATCATCGGTTCGGCCGCGCTGCGCAAGACGTGTGAGAACCTGGGCGAGCACTTGCCGGGCGGGCTGCCCGAGCTGTTGCTGATCGCCTCGGAAAGGGGAGAGGCCGATCTCGAGGGCTGGGCGCGCTACCCCGAATGCGTTGCGGGCGAGCCGGACACCCCGATCGACGACGAACGGGAGGGCGACCTGCTGCAGTATTCGTCGGGCACCACGGGCCGGCCCAAGGGCATCAAACGCGAATTGCCGCACGTGCCGCCGGCCGAGGCGCCGGGCATGATGTCGGCCCTGGTCGGCTTCTGGATGAACCCGGATTCGATCTATCTGAGCCCGGCACCGCTGTATCACACCGCACCGTCGGTGTGGTCGATGAGCGCGCAGGCCGGGGGGATCACCACGGTCGTGCTGGAGAAGTTCGATCCCGAAGGCTGCCTCGATGCCATCGCGCGCCACCGCGTCACGCACGGCCAGTTCGTCCCGGCGATGTTCACCCGGATGCTGAAACTTCCTGAGGCGGTGCGCAATTCGTACGACCTTTCCAGCCTGCAGCGGGTGATGCACGCGGCGGCCCCGTGCCCGGTGGAGATCAAGAAGCAGATGATGGACTGGTGGGGGCCGATCATCGACGAGTACTACGCCTCCTCCGAGGCGATCGGGTCGACGCTGATCAGCGCCGAGGAGTGGCTGGCCCACCCGGGCTCGGTCGGCAAGCCGATGGCGTGCGAGATCCACATCCTCGACGAGAACGGCAACGAGTTGCCGCCGGGGCAGGCCGGTGAAATCTACTTCGCGGGCGGCTATTCCTTCGAGTACCTCAACGACCAGGAGAAGACGGCCGCGTCCCGCGACACCCACGGCTGGGTGACCGTCGGCGACGTCGGCTACGTGGACGACGAGGGTTACCTGTACCTGACCGACCGGCGCCACCACATGATCATCTCGGGCGGGGTGAACATCTACCCGCAGGAGACCGAGAACCTTCTGGTCACCCACCCCAAGGTGCTGGACGCGGCGGTGTTCGGCGTTCCCGACGACGAGATGGGGCAACGCGTGGTGGCGGCCGTGCAGACCGTCGACCAGGCCGACGCCACCGACGAATTCGCCGACGAACTGCTCACCTGGTTGCGAGACCGCCTGGCGCACTACAAATGTCCGCGGTCGATCGCGTTCGAGACGCAGCTGCCGCGCACCGACACCGGCAAGCTCTACAAGAACGGGCTGATCGAGAAATACTCGGTGTGACCCATGCTGCGGGTGGTGGACCTGTCCGGCGCGCCGGACGCCGGGCCCGAAACGGTCACCGCAACGGCGCCGGGGGTGATCCTGGCCCACGGCGCCGCCGCCGGCCTCGCGCGGTGCCAATCATGGCTGAGCGCGGCGTCTTTCACCCTGACCGAGGATCGCTGCGACGATCGCCGGGTGGTCACCGTCGACTCGGTGCCCGACGCGCTCGCCGAGTTGACCGCGCGTTGTCACCATTGGCCGCACGCCAGCAGCGTCTGTGACGACGTGCTGCGCGCGGTGGAACCGGGCGGGCCGGCACTGCCCGCGGTGGTGACGGAGTCGCTGGCGTACTCGACCCTGCAGGCCGGCCCCGAGTTCGCGCGCTGGCTGACCCGGCGCGGACCGGCCCGGATGCCCGACATCACCGACCCGGTGCGGGCCGAGCGCGACGGCGACACGCTGCGCATCGCGTTCAACCGGCCGCAGCGGCACAACGCGTTCTCCACCGACGCCCGCGCCGCCCTGCTGGAGGCGCTGGCCGTCGCGCAGCTGGACCCGTCGGTGACCGGGATCGTGTTGAGCGGCAACGGTCCGTCGTTCTGCAGCGGCGGAGACCTCGCCGAATTCGGCACCTTCACCGACCCCGCGAGCGCTCACCTCGCGCGGACCCGGCACAGCCCCGCCCTCGCGCTCGACGCGCTCACCGCCCGGTTGGGCCGCGCCTGCCGGGCGGAGGTGCACGGCCGCGTGCTGGGGAGCGGGCTGGAGATGGCGGCGTTCTGCGGTTGGGTGGCCGCGCGGGAGGATTCGGTGTTCGGGCTGCCCGAACTCGAGCTGGGGCTGATCCCGGGCGCCGGCGGGACGCTCAGCGTCACCCGCCGGATCGGCCGGTGGCGCACCGCCTATCTGGTGTTGTCCGGCCGCACCATCGACGCCGGAACCGCGCTGGCCTGGGGTCTTGTCGACGAGGTCTACGCCTAAAGCGTTGTCAGAAGCCCGAATACGTGGTGGTCGTGGTGGACGGCAGGTGGGAGACGGCGAAGACGCCGATGGCGACGTAGACGAGCACGAGGATGACGGCGAAGACGGCCCCGACGACGGCACCGATGATGGCCCACTTCTTGGCGCTCTGCGCCGCCGCCTGCGCCTCGGCGTAGCGGCCCTGAGCCCACAGCCCGGACACCTTGGTGGAGTAGACGATCGAGACGATTCCGATCGGCAGGCAGCACAGCACGGTGCACAGGATGGCCCAGACGAGGTAGTTCTCCGGTTCCGGCTGGCCTGGCCAACCCGGTTGGGGCGCCTGCCAGCCGGGCTGCTGGCCCGGCCAGCCCGGTTGCTGACCCTGCCAAGCCGGCTGCTGGCCCTGCCATTCCGGCGGCTGGCCCTGCCATTCCGGCGAGCCTTCGTACGGCCCAGGGGGATAACTCATGGCAGCCGACTTTCTTTCGTTGCAGTAACTTTTGCTCCCACGCAGCTTTGCTGGCGGGAGAAGTCAGGCAAGGATACAGCACGCCCCGACGTCAGGCCCGCACATTCGGCCCCGCGGTCAGATGCCGCCCCGCGCGACCAGCTGCCCGGCGATCACGTTGCGCTGAATCTCGTTGGTGCCTTCACCGACGATCATCAGGGGCGCGTCGCGGAAGTAGCGTTCCACGTCGTACTCGCACGAGTAGCCGTAGCCCCCGTGAATCCGCACGGCGTTCAGGGCGATCTCCATCGCCACTTCGGAGGCGAACAGTTTGGCCATGCCGGCTTCCATGTCGCAGCGTTCGCCGCTGTCGTAGCGTTCGGCGGCGTAGCGGGTGAGCTGGCGGGCGGCGGTCAGTTTGGTGGCCATGTCGGCCAGGTAGTTGCCGACCGACTGATGCTGCCAGATCGGCCGCCCGAAGCTCTCCCGCTGCTGGGCATAGGCCAGCGCGTCCTCGAGCGCCGCCGTGCCCACGCCCAGCGCGCGGGCGGCCACCTGGATGCGGCCCGTCTCGAGCCCCGTCATCATTTGCGAAAACCCTTCGCCCATGCGGCCGCCCAGCACCGCCGACTCGGGCGCAGAGAAGTCGTCGAAGGACAGCTCGCAGGACTCGACGCCCTTGTAGCCCAGCTTGGGCAGGTCCCGCGACACCGTCAGGCCCGGGCCGTGCCGGACCAGCACGATCGAGATGCCCCGGTGCCGCGGCGTGGCGTTCGGATCGGTCTTGCACAGCAGCGCGATCAGCCCGGACCGCCGCGCATTGCTGATCCACGTCTTGGCACCGTTGATCCGCAAGCCGCCGGAACCGTCCGGTAGCGCCGTGGTCGTCATGTTCTGCAGGTCCGAGCCGCCGCCCGGCTCCGTCAGCGCCATGGTGGCCCGCAGCTCGCCGGTGGCCATCGCCGGCAGGTAGGTCCGCTTCTGCTCCTCGGTCCCGAACAGCGTGAGCAGCTTGGCCACCACGGTGTGCCCGCCCATCGCGCCGGCCAGGCTCATCCAGCCGCGGGCCAGTTCCTCGGTGACCCGCACGTGGCACGGCATGGACACCGGCGACCCCCCGTATTCGTCGGGAACGGCAAGGCCGTAGATGCCGATCCGCTTCATCTGCTCGATCCACGCCTCGGGATAGGTGTTGGCGTGCTCGACATCGCGGACGGTCGGCTTGACGTCGCGGTCGATGAACGCCCGCACCGTGGCCACCAGCATCTCTTCTTCGTCATTCACCTGCGAGCACCCTCCAGCGTCGACCCCCGGCGTTGACCCCCGATTCCATAGCCTGCCAGCATGTGGCGTTGTGACGAGTGAGGGGTATGCGGGGATCCGCGCCGGCGGGCCGTACTTCGACGACCTCTCGATCGGTCAGGTCTTCCACTGGGCACCGGCGATCACGCTGACGTCGGGATTGGCCGCCGCCCACCAGGCGATCGTCGGGGATCGGCTGCGGCTCGCGCTGGACGCCGACCTGTGCGCCGCCGTCACGGGCCTGCCCGCCCCCCTGGCACACCCGGCCCTGGTCTGCGACGTGGCGATCGGGCAGTCGACGCTGGCCACCCAGCGCGTCAAGGCCAACCTGTTCTACCGCGGGCTCACCTTCCACCGGTTCCCGGTCATCGGTGATTCCCTGTACACCCGCACGGAAGTGGTTGGGCTGCGGGCGAACTCGCTCAAGCCGGGTCGCGCGCCGACGGGGCTGGCGGCGCTGCGGATGACCACCGTCGACCAGGACGATCGGTTGGTGCTCGACTTCTACCGGTGCGGCATGCTGCCCGCAAGCCCGGATTGGGCGCCCGACGGCGCGGCGCAGGACGACCTGTCCGCCATCGGCGCCGACGTGCCCGGCCCCGCAGTCGATCCGACCGCACAGTGGGACGCCGCGGTGTTCCGGAACAGGGTGGCCGGTCCACACTTCGACGCGGGCCTGGCCGGTGCCGTACTGCAGAGCACCGGCGACGTGGTCAGCAGCGCGCCCGAACTCGCCCGGCTGACCCTGAATATCGCTGCCACCCACCATGATTCGCGGACGGGCGGGCGCCGGCTGGTGTACGGCGGGCATACCATCGGGCTCGCCCTCGCGCAGGCCGGCAGGCTACTGCCCAACCTGGTGACGGTGCTGGGCTGGGCGTCCTGCGACCACACCGGCCCCGTGCACGAGGGCGACACCCTGTACAGCGAACTGCACGTCGAATCCGCCGAGCCGACCGGCCGAGGCGGTGTGCTGGGGCTGCGGTCGCTGGTCTACGCCGTCGGTGACCCCGCGGGCGAGCCGGACCGCGCGGTGCTGGACTGGCGATTCAGCGCGCTGCACTTCTGAACCGCGGCGCCACGAGCACAATGGGAGGGTGAGCTCGGCGACGTCGGTGTGGGGGAGCAGCGGGCTGGCCTATCTGACCGGCGAGCCGGACGGGCCGCCCGACTTCTCCCGGGCGAACGTCCTGACCCACGCCCAGCGGGTTGCGGCGGCCGTCGGTTGGCGGCTGGGGTTCGCCATCGACGCCGCCGGCCTGCTGGCCGGGCGGGCGGCATTGCTGGGCCTGACCCGCGGCGGCCGGGTCTCGGCCGGCCGCGCCACAAGATTGCTGGCCGCCGCCGACGGCTGGTGCGCGATCACGCTGTCGCGCCCGGATGACGCCGCCGCCGTGCCCGCGCTCGTGCAATCCGACGACGCCACGGGGGATCCCTGGCCCGCGTTGCGGCGCTGGGCCGCAACGCAATCGCTTTCGGCGATCATCGAGCGCGCGACGTTGCTCGACCTGCCGGCGGCGCGCCTGGGCGAAGCCGTGGCCGCCGCGCCGCGAATTCGACCGTGGGGCGCGCGCGGACCGGCGCGCGGCAGCACGGGCCTACTGGTCGCCGACCTGTCGTCGATGTGGGCGGGCCCGCTGTGCGGGCAGCTGCTGGCCCGCGCCGGAGCGACCGTGGTCAAGGTCGAGAGCCCGGCCCGCCCGGACGGCACCCGAGCGGGCAACCAGGCGTTCTTCGACTGGATGAACGGTGAAAAGCTCTCGTACTGTGTCGATTTCGACCGGCAGGCGGGCGAGTTGCGGGAGTTGCTCGCCGTCGCCGACGTCGTGATCGAAGGCTCGCGTCCCGCGGCGCTGACCCGGCGCGGGCTGGGGCCGGACGACGTCGCGGCGGGTGGCGGGCGAATTTGGTTGCGCATCAAGGGATACACCGATGGGCGCCCGGCGTTCGGTGACGACGCCGCGGTGGGCGGCGGGCTGGTCGGCGTCGCCGCCAGCGGGCCGGTGTTCTGCGGTGACGCCATCGCCGACCCGCTGGCCGGGCTGGAGGCGGCCCGGGTGGTCGTCGACTCGCTGGGGCGCGGGGGCGGGGAGCTGATCGAGGTCTCGATGGCGGCGGTCGCCGCCGGCTATGCGGCGCTGCCGACGCAGGCGTCGGTCGCCAACCGTCCCGCGCCGCCGCCGCCGCCTCCGCCGCCCGCCCGGCCGGCGGCCCGGCTGGGCGCCGACAACGCCGCGGTGCGCCATATCGTGGCCCAACGGGGCTGCCTGTCATGCTGATTCGGCGCGCCACCCTGCTGGATGGGACGGCAACCGATATCCGCTTCGGCGAGCGGATCGACGAGATGGGTGACGGGCTGGTCGCCCAACCCGGCGAGGGCGTGCTCTACGCCGGCGGGGGAACCGTCCTGCCCGGCCTGCACGACCATCACGTGCACCTGCGCTCGGCGGCCTCCGCGCTCGATTCGTTCTTCGTCGGGCCGCCCGGAGTCAGCACCAAAACCGAGCTGACACAACTGCTGTCGAACGCGACGCCGGGCCCCGACGGGTGGATTCGCGCCGTCGGCTACCACGAGTCGGTGGCCGGCGACCTGGACCGGACCGCGCTCGACGCCATGGTGCGCGGCGCCCCGGTGCGTATCCAGCACCGCAGCGGTGCGCTGTGGATCCTCAACTCCGAGGCGCTGGGCCGGGTGGGCCTGGCCGAACATCCCGACGGGCGGCTGCGCAGCGCGGACCACGGCTGGTCGGACCTGCTGCAGCGGCGCGAGAGCGACCTGGCCGAACTGAGCCGGCGCATCACCGCGACGGGCGTCACCGGCGTCACCGACGCCACTCCCGACCTCGACGCCGACGACATGGTCTCGCTGGTGGTGGCGCACCGCCGCGGCGAGTTCCGGCCCCGGCCGAGCTTCCTATCCCCGGGCAAGAGGATCCTGCACGACGACCGCCTCGACCTGGACGGCCTGACCGAGTGGATCGCCGGCCAGCACGACGAGGGCCGGCCCGTCGCCGTGCACTGCGTGACCGCCGCGCAACTCGTGGTCGCCATCGCCGCCCTGCGGGCGGCCGGCGGCCATCCCCAGGACCGAATCGAGCACGCCGCCGTGGTGCCCGACGACAACCTGGCCGACCTGGCCGACCTGCGCGTCACGGTGGTGACGCAGCCCAACTTCGTCGCCGAGCGCGGCGACCACTACCTCACCGACGTCCCCGCCGCCGAGCACGATCAGCTGTGGCGGGTCGCCTCCCTGCTGACGGCGGCGGTGCCGGTCGCGCTGTCCACCGACATGCCGTTCGGCCACGGCGATCCCTGGACGGCGATGCGCGCCGCCGTCTACCGCACCACCCCCAGCGGTGTCGTGCTCAACGCCGGCGAATGTGTCTCGGCCCGAAAGGCTTTGGCGATGTTCCTGGGCCGGCCGGAGAGTCCGGCCCAGCCACGGGCGGTGACGATCGGCGAGCCGGCGGACCTGTGCGTACTGAGCGAGCCGCCGGCGACGGCGCTGGCCGAGCTGGACGCCGGCATGGTGGCGGCCACCATCATCGCGGGCGAGCTCGTTTACTTCGCGATGTGACCGGCGATCACGGCGCGGCGGCGAGCGCGGCGCGCAGGATGGCGCACTGGCTGTCGAAAAACCGCTTAGACACTTGCGCTTTGGGCACGAAGAGGTCGAACCCGTGGAAGGCTCCGGGAACGGTCTCGACCTGGCACGGCACCCCGGCGGCCATCAGGCGCTCCGCGTAGGCCAGGTCCTCGTCGTGGAACAGGTCGTGGGTGCCGACCCCGATCCAGGCCGGCGGCAGCCCGCCCAGCTCTTCGCGGCGCGCCGGCACGGCGACGTGCGGGTCGGCGTCGCCGAGGTAGGCCGCCCAGCCGAACTGATTGCTGCGGTTGTCCCACAGCCGGTAGTTCGGGTTGTGGGCGGTGGCCGAGCTGCGGTCGTCGAGCATGGGATAGGTCAGCAGCTGGAACGCGGGGCTCACCTCGGCGCGGTCGCGGGCCAACAGGGCCAGGGCCGCGGCCAGTCCGCCGCCGGCGCTGGCGCCGCCGATCGCCACCCGGTAGCGGTCCACGGACGGCAAGCCGGCCAGCCAGGTCAGCGCCGAGTAGCAGTCTTCCAGCGGCGCGGGATACGGATGTTCGGGCGCCAGGCGGTATTCCACCGACGCGACGGTGATGCCCAGTCGGCGGCTGAAGCCGCTGCAGAGCCGGTCGTCCTGCCGGGCGGTGCCGATCACGTATCCGCCCCCGTGGATCCACAGCAGCGCCGGGGTCGGCGCGGCCACGCCGGCCGGCCGGAACAGCCGGACGCCGGCTCCCGAGCTCAGCGTGATCACCTCGACCCCGGGAACGGGCTTGGCGAGGCGCTCACGCACCGCCATCGCGGCCCGCATGATCCGCAGGGTCCGGGGACCGACGAGTCGGCGTGGCGCGAAACGGGCGATTCGCTGCAGGTCAGGGTGAACATCGGTGTTCGGCACCGGATCAGTATCACCGACGGCGAAGGCCGGAGGCCCGCGGATCAGTGATAGGCGGCGGCTCAGACATCGGGTGGCAACGCGACCGGCACCAACTGATCAGTGGGAACCCATGTGGGAAGGCACTTCTGCCCAAGCCGATCGCCAATGAACCATTCCGCCCCCGGGCGCGTACTCCAAGCGCGGTGGATTAGCCGGACGAAGATCGGGGTATCGGTTGGAGTGCTGGCGAGCGCGGCAGCCGTCGTGCACGCTGTCGCTGGTTCGTCGTCGCAACGTCCCTCACCGGGACCGAGCTAGGGCCGCCCGGTCGGGCAGGACGCGAGGGACGTGAATGCTGGGGCATCTCTACGATCGGGCGCTCGGCGGCGAGCGATGTTGGATTCGCCACGACGACGGCGAGCTGCGGCCGTTGCCCGCGCACCGCTGGCTGGGTGTGCGATGTCCCGAGCACGAACGTCCCGGTGATTCATCCGGCGACGCCTTCGACGAAGACTTCGACGAAGCGGTCACGCGGATGTGCACCGGGCCGACGATCGAATTGGGCTGCGGGCCGGGCCGGCTGGTGGCTCGGCTGATTCAGCGGGGGATACCGGCCCTGGGCATCGATCGCTCCGTGGCCGCGATCCGGCTGGCGGGCCGCGGCGGCGCGCCGGTCCTGCTGGGGGACGTGTTCGACCCGTTGCCCGCGATGGGCCTTTGGCAGACGGTGTTGCTGGTCGACGGCAACGTGGGCCTCGGTGGAGACCCGTGCCGCATCTTGGGGCGGGCCGCCGAGCTGCTGGCGCGGGGTGGCCGGTGCGTGGCCGAGTTCGACGCCGAGAACATCGGCATCCGTTCGCGTTGGGTCCGGCTGGAGTCGGCGTGTGAGGTGGGCCCCTGGTTCCGCTGGGCGTCGGTCGGCGTGGACAGCGCCGCCGCGCTGGCCGCGCAGGTCGGTCTGACGCTGACCGGCGTGCGCCTGATCGGCGGCCGGGTGATCGCCTGCCTCGCGGCGATGTGAGCGTGTCGCGGCCGGCCGTTTTTCACCGAATAGCAAACGCTGCCGCCGCCTAGAGCAGGACGGATACCCGCGGGGCAATCCCAGGTCGGATGTCATTTCGATGTCGGAGGTCGCGTCGACGGAAACGTCAGTTTCGGACCTGGAGCCGGGGGTACGCTGCCCTAACACCACGGCAAGGAGGCCGGCTATGACATCGTGCGCGAAATGGTTGCTACGGGCCCGACCGGGCGACTACGCGCTGGCCCTGAGCGTCGCGGGCGCTTCGCTGCCGGTGGTCGGAAAGCACCTCGAGCCGCTGGGCGGCCTCACCGCGATGGGCATCTGGGGCGCCCGGCACGCGCCCGACTTCTTCTCCGGGCTGACCAAGCCCCGGCGGCCGTCGGACGGCGGCGACGACGTCGGGCTCCCCGACGGGCTGAGCGCCCGGGAGGTGTCCATTGCCGCGCTGCGGGGAATCGTGTCGGCCGCGGACCTCGAGCTGGAATGGCCGGCGGCGCTGCGGACGCCGCCGATCTGGGACGCGATGCGTCAGCGCCGCTACCTCCACCGTCGGGCGGTCCACTACGGGGACCATCCCGCGCAGGTGCTCGACGTCTGGCGCCGCAAGGATCTGCCCGCGCATCCCGCGCCGGTGCTGATCTTCGTGCCCGGCGGCGCCTGGGTGCACGGCAAGGCCATGGGCCAGGGCTCGGCCCTGATGTCCCGGCTGGCCGAGCAGGGCTGGGTGTGCCTGGCGATCGACTACCGCGTCGCCCCCCATCACCGCTGGCCGCGGCACATCATCGACGTCAAGACCGCCATCGCGTGGGCGCGCGCCAACGTCGACAAATTCGGCGGTGACCGCGATTTCGTCGCCGTGGCGGGTTGTTCGGCCGGCGGGCACCTGTCCGCACTGGCCGGCCTCACCCCGGACGACCCGCAGTTGCACGCGAAGCTGCCGGAAGGCGCCAACACCTCGGTGGACGCGGTGGTCGGCATCTACGGTCGCTACGACTGGGAGGACCGCTCGACCCCCGAGCGCGACCGGTTCGTCGAGTTCCTGGAGCGGGTGGTGGTCAAGCGCAGGATGGACCGCCACCCGGAGGTGTTCCGCGACGCGTCGCCGATGGCGCGCGTGCATCGAAATGCGCCGCCGTTCTTGGTGATTCACGGCAGCCGGGACAGCGTCATCCCCGTCGAGCAGGCGCGCAGCTTCGTCGACCGGATGCGGGCGGTCTCGCATTCGATGGTGGGCTACCTCGAGCTGCCCGGCGCAGGCCACGGTTACGACCTCATCGACGGCGAGCGGGCGGGCGCGGCCGCGCACGCGACTTCGCTGTTCCTCAACCAGGTGTATCGCACCAAGGCGAACGCGGCCAAAGAGGTTATCTGAGCAGCCACCGCTGAGTATGGTCCCTTTATGGGAATGGGGCAGCGGTGAAACGGCTGAGCGGGTGGGACGCGGTCCTGTTGTACAGCGAAACGCCGAACGTGCACATGCACACGATCAAAGCCGCTGTGATCGAACTGGATTCCGATCGGCGTGGCTTCGACATCGGCGCGTTCCGCGAAGTCATCCGCGGCCGCCTGAACAAGCTCGAGCCGTTCTGCTACCAGCTGGTTGAGATCCCGTTCAAGCTGCACCACCCGATGTGGCGGGAGCACTGCGAGCTCGACCTCGACTACCACATCCGGCCGTGGCGGCTGCCCGCGCCCGGCGGCCGCCGCGAGCTGGACGAGGCCATCGGGCGTATCGCCAGCACGGCCTTGGACCGCAGCCGCCCGCTGTGGGAGATGTACTTCATCGAGGGCCTGGCCAACAACCGGATCGCGGTGGTCGGCAAGATCCACCACGCCCTGGCCGACGGCGTCGCCTCGGCCAACCTGATGGCCCGCGGCATGGATCTGCAGCCCGGGCCCGAGGGTGGGCCGTACATGTGCGATCCGGCGCCGACCGCGCGGCAGTTGCTGAGCTCGGCCTTCACGGATCACCTGCGCCACGTCGGCCGGATCCCGCACACGGTCCGCTACACGTTCGAGGGGCTGGGCCGGGTGCGCCGCAGCTCACGCAAGCTGTCGCCGGAGCTGACCCGCCCGTTCGAGCCGCCGCCGACCTTCATGAACCACAAGGTCACCCCGGAGCGCCGGTTCGCCACCGCGACGCTGGCGCTGGCCGACGTCAAGGAGACCGGCAAGCGGCTGGGGGCGACGATCAACGACATGGTGCTGGCCATGTCGGCCGGCGCCCTGCGCACCCTGCTGTTGCGCTATGACGGCAAGGCCGAACCCCTGCTCGCTTCGGTGCCGATGAGTTTCGACTTCTCTCCCGAGCGGATCTCCGGCAATCGCTTCACCGGCGTCCTGGTGGGCCTGCCGACCGATTCCGACGACCCGCTGGAGCGGGTGCGGTGCACCCACGAGAACGCCATAGCCGCCAAAGAGAGCAACCAGCTGATGGGGCCGGAGCTGGTCAGCCGGTGGGCGGCCTACATGCCGCCCGCGCCCACCCAGGCCTTCTTCCGGTGGGCGTCGGGGCGCGACGGACACAACAAGATCCTCAACCTGAACATCTCCAACGTGCCCGGACCGCGCGAGCGCGGCCGCGTCGGCGGGGCGCTGGTCACCGAGATCTATTCGGTGGGACCGTTGACCGCCGGCAGCGGACTCAACATCACCGTGTGGAGTTACGTCGACCAGCTCAACATCTCGGTGCTCTCCGACGGGGCCACGCTCAAGGACCCGCACGAGGTGACCGAGGCCATGGTGGCCGACTTCATTGAAATACGTAGGGCGGCAGGGCTTTCCGAAGAGCTCACCGTGGTCGAGGCCGCGATGGCTCCGGCGTGAGCCGCCCCGGGGGAAATGGCACTCTCGCCTGACGTCAATGGCGTTCTGGTCGACCGCTACCATCTCCACGGACAGCAGCCACCCCGACACCGAAGGAGTTGTGCGGCACGTGAGCACTGGGAGCGAAGAAGCCGGCGAACCCGAAGTTCTGGTCGAACAACGGGGCCGGATCCTCATCATCACGATCAACCGGCCGAAGGCCAAGAACGCGGTCAACGCCGCGGTGGCGAACGGCCTGGCCGAGGCCGTCGACCGGCTCGACGGCGACGCCGGCCTCTCGGTGGGCATCCTGACCGGCGCCGGCGGATCGTTCTGCGCGGGCATGGACCTCAAGGCCTTCGCGCGTGGCGAACTGCCCATCGTCGCGGGCCGGGGCATGGGCTTCACCGAGCGCCCACCGGTCAAACCGCTCATCGCCGCGGTCGAGGGCTACGCCCTGGCCGGCGGCACCGAGTTGGCCCTGGCCACCGACCTGATCGTCGCGTCGAAGGAGTCGGCCTTCGGCATCCCCGAGGTCAAGCGCGGGCTGGTCGCCGGTGGCGGCGGCCTGCTGCGGCTGCCGCAGCGGATCCCGCCGGCCATCGCCATGGAGCTCGCGCTCACCGGCGACAACCTGTCGGCCGAGCGCGCCCACGAGCTCGGGCTGGTCAACGTGTTGGCCGAGCCGGGCAAGGCGCTCGACGAGGCGATCGCGCTGGCCGAGAAGATCGCCGCCAACGGGCCGCTCGCGGTGGCCGCCACCAAGCGGATCATCGTCGAGTCCCGAGGCTGGAGCCCGGAGAACATGTTCGCCGAGCAGAACGCGATCCTGGCTCCGGTGTTCGCGTCCAACGACGCCAAGGAGGGTGCCGTCGCCTTCGCGGAGAAGCGCCCGCCGCGTTGGACGGGCACATAACCTCCCGGGTTACACTATGGCTTGAATCTGTAAACCGTCGGGAAACCGGAAAGATCGAGGATGAGCATTTCGCTGCTGCTTGAGATGGCTGCGTCGAGCAACCCCGATCGGACGGCCGTTGTTTCCGAAGACACCCGGCTGACGACGCAGCAGCTCAGCGATCTCGCCGACGGCGGCGCGGGGGTCGTCGCCGGATCAGGTGCCAGGCACCTGGCTTACGTGGGAACCGGCGGCGCGACGCTGCCGCTGCTCATCTTCGCCGCGGCCCGCGCCGGGGTTGCCTTCACGCCGATCAACTACCGGCTGTCGGCCGACGGCATCCGGGCACTGATCGGTCGCCTGCCCGAGCCGCTCGTGGTCGTCGACGGCCGGTATCGCGACATGCTGGGCGAGGCCACACCGCGGCTGATGGCCACCGAGGAGTTCCTGACGGCTGCGCGCAGCGCCGAGCCGGCCGCCGAGTTTCCCGACCCCGAGTCCGTCGCGATCGTGTTGTTCACGTCGGGCACCACGTCGCAGCCCAAGGCCGTAGAACTCTCGCACAACAATCTGACCAGTTATGTCACCGGGACCGTGGAGTTCGAATCGGCCGACGCCGGCGAGGCAGCACTGATCTGCGTGCCGCCCTATCACATCGCCGGAGTCAGCGCCGCGTTGTCCAATCTTTATGCCGGGCGCAAGATGGTCTACCTGCCCACCTTCGACGCCCAGGAGTGGGTGCGGCTGGTCGACGCCGAGCGGGTCACCACGGCGACGGTGGTGCCCACCATGCTGGACCGGATCGTCACGGTGCTGGAGAGCGGCGGCCACGAGCTGCCGTCGCTGCGCAACCTCGCCTACGGTGGCTCCAAGGTGGGCCTGCCGCTGGTGCGCCGGGCGCTGAAACTGCTGCCGCACGTGGGTTTTGTCAACGCCTACGGCCTGACCGAGACCAGCTCGACGATCGCGGTGCTGGGCCCCGACGACCACCGGGAGGCCCACTCGGCATCGGAGGCGCACGTCGCCAAGAGGCTTGGATCGGTCGGACGCCCGGTCCCGGGCATCGAACTGCAGATCCGCGACGAGGACGGCAAGGTGCTCGGACCCGGTGAACCCGGTGAATTGTTCGTCCGCGGCGAGCAGGTGTCGGGGCGCTACACCGGGATCGGCTCGGTGCTCGACGACGAGGGCTGGTTCCCGACCCGCGACGTGGCCCTGCTGGACGAGGACGGCTACCTCTTCATCAGCGGACGCAGCGACGACACGATCATCCGCGGCGGCGAGAACATCGCGCCGGCCGAGCTGGAGGAGGTGCTCATCGAGCACTCCCATGTCCGCGATGTCGCCGTGGTCGGTGTCGAGGATCCGCAATGGGGTCAGGCGATCGTCGCCGTCGTCGTGCCGGCCCTCGGGATCGATCCCGATCCCGAGGAGCTGCGCGAGCACGTCCGCAAGAGCTTGCGCGGGTCGCGCACGCCGGACCACGTTGTGTTTCGCGACGAGTTACCCACCACGGCGACCGGCAAGGTCCTGCGCCGGGAGATCGTCAAGGACTTGGGTGCGTTGCGCGCCGCGCCGGTCGAGCAGTAGGGGAGTTAAGGAAAAAACATGATCAAGAACGGAACCCGCCTGGCCAGCCAGGTGTGTGACACGCAGGTGATCGTCGTCAGGAGCGCCGACAGCCTCGACGATTTGCGTTGTGGCGGTGCGCCGATGGTGCCGATAGGCGCCGAGCGTTCGGGTGAGTTGGATCCGGCGTTCGCCGACGGCACCGTGATGGGCAAGCGCTACGTCGACGAGACGGGCGCCGAGGTGCTGGTGACCAAGCCGGGCGCCGGGAGCCTGAGCGTCGGGACTACCGCGCTGCAGCTCAAAGAGGTCAAGCCGCTGCCGGCCAGCGACTGAGGGATCACTCCGCGATCTTGTTGCGGACCACGAATTCCCTTGCCTTGATCAGGAATTCGAGCTGATCGCCGACCTCGCGCAACGGGTCGATGCTGGCGGTTGAGCGGGACAGCACAATGGCGCCTTCGAGGGCGGCGATCGACATCACCGCCAGCGATGCCGCGCAGGGCTCGTCGAAGCCGTCGTGAGTGAACGCCCGGGTCAGCGCCGCGCACCAGCGGCCCAGAATGGCGCCGGCCTCGGCGGAGAGCTTGGCGTCGGCTTCGTCCGAGCCGATCGCCGCGGCCACCACCGGGCAGCCGGCGCTGAAGCCGCCCTCGGTGAGCAGACGCTCCCAGAACTCGACGAACTTGCGCAGCAGCACGCGGGCGCCCTGGTCCGCGGCGTCGTCGATCATCGCGGTGATGGAGTCACCGGAATACCGCAGCGCCTCGATCAGAATCTGATTGCGACCGTCGGGGAAGTGGTAGTAGACGGAGCCACGCGGGGCGCCGCTGCGAGCGAGCACCGCGTCGATCGTCACCCCGGCGGCGCCGCGTTCACGCATCACCTCGGCCGCGCTGGCCAACATCTTCTTGCGCGTGCCGCCGCGCTTCGTCGGGGCGAGGTCCTGCACCGTTTCGGTCGTGGTCGCCACTCTCGTGCCTCCCGGAGCCAACGTTATGCAGCGTGTGAGTGCCGCAGTACCGGCCAATGCATGCTGCGCGGGCTGAAGCGGAAACTCCGGCGCTTCAGGTCGGGCATCTCGCGGGTGAATTGATAGCCGCCGATGTTCAGCTCGATGATCCACATAATTCTCTCCCGGCCTTAGCGCCGCCGATGATTATGCTGAGAAGCATATAAGACAGCGGTCCAGTAAGCAAGTTTCATTGCCTATGTAAACCCTGCACCACGAGAAACACCGATATGCGTTGTTGTGAATCGTGGTTGACGCGGGTGTAACAAGCAGGTTTCTATGCTCTTTTGCATAATTCTACAGGTGCGCGAACCGGCGTCGATGGCCTGAAACGCCGAACGTGCACTCACCGCGAGGTTGGTCCTGATTCGTCGCGGTGGGTGCACGCTCGGTGCGTTCCGGGGTCAGCTCTCGATGGTGTAGCCCATCGGCATCAGCACGCTCTTCTGCTGAGTGAAGTGCTCCACACCTTCGGGACCGTTCTCGCGGCCGATGCCGGAGTTCTTGTAGCCGCCGAACGGGCAACACGGGTCGAAGGCGTACCAGTTGATCGCGTACGTCCCCGTGCGAATCTTCTCGGCGATCTCGATGCCGTGCGGCACGTCGGACGTCCACACGCTGCCGGCCAGCCCGTACGCCGAGTCGTTGGCGATCTTGATCGCGTCCTCCTCGGTGTCGTAGGGGATGATGCTCAGCACCGGCCCGAAGATCTCCTCCTGGGCGATCGTCATCTTGTTGTCGACGTCGGCGAACACCGTCGGCTGCACGAAGAAGCCGCCGTCCAGGCCCTCGGGTCGGCCGCCGCCGCACACCAGCCGCGCGCCCTCCTCGACGCCCTTGGCGATGTAGCCCTCGACCCGGGCGCGCTGCTTCTCCGAGATCAGCGACCCGATCTGGGCGGCCGGGTCCGACGGCAGCCCCACCGGCAGCGCCTGCACGAAACCGCCTACCGCGTCCACGACTTCGTCGTAGCGCGAGCGCGGGGCCAGGATGCGGGTCTGGGCCACGCAGGCCTGCCCGGTGTTCATGATCCCGGAGAACACCAGCATCGGGACCGCGGCGGCCAGGTCGACGTCGTCGAGGACGATGGCCGCCGACTTGCCGCCGAGCTCCAGGGTGCACGGCTTGAGCATCTCCGCGGCGCGCCGGCCGATCTCCTTGCCGACGGCCGAGCTGCCGGTGAAGGAGAACAGGTCGACGCCCGGGTTGGAGGTCAGCGCCTGACCGGTCTCGATCCCGCCGGGCACCACCGACAGCACCCCCTCGGGCAGCCCCGCCTCGGCGAAGGCCTCGGCCAAGGCGTTTGCGCTGAGCGGGGTTTCGGCCGCCGGCTTGAGCACCACGGTGCAGCCGGCCAGCAGCGCCGGACCGAGCTTGTTGACCGCCAGGAACAGCGGCACGTTCCACGCGACGATCGCGCCCACCACGCCGATGGGCTCGCGGTAGACGATGCTCTGCCCATAGCCGCCGGTGCGGACTTCTTTCCACTTGACCTGGTCGACGGCCGGGCCGGCGAAGAAGTTCAGCGCGCCGATCGAGCTCATCCAGTGCATCGTCTCGATCCCCATCGGCGGCTGGCCGGTCTCGGCCGCCAGCAGCTGGGTGAACTGATCCTTGCGCTCCTCCATCAGCTTGAGCGCGTTGGCGATCACAGCCGCGCGCTCCTTGGGGGGCGTCGTGGGCCAGGGTCCGCTGTCGAAGGCCGCGCGGGCCGCGGCGACCGCGGCGTCGACGTCGGCGGCCGCCGCCAGGGGCACCTTTCCGACGTACTCGCCGGTGGCCGGGCAGCGCACCTCGATCACCTCGTCGGTCGACGGCTCGGTCCACTTGCCGCCGATGAAAAGCTTGTCGTATTCGGTCATGTCGCTCATTTGCGCCACCCTACCCAAGCCGACGCAAAACGAGAACATGTTTCATTATCGGGGCCGCAGCACCAGCACCAGATTGCTGACTCCGAACTCCCGCAGCAGCGGCACCGATGTCAGCCACCACGCCCATCGCGGGTGGTAGCGGGGAAATGCCGCCACCGCGGCGCCGGTGCTGGCGGCCCAGTCGAGGCCCTCGGCCGCGGACACGGCGAACAACGACGACCCGTAGTTGTTTTTCGCCGGATGCCCGTGTTTGCGCGCATATCGGGCGGCGGCCCGGGCGCCGCCGAGGTAGTGCGTCAGCCCCATCTCGTGCCCACCGAACGGGCCCAGCCAGACGGTGTAGGAGAGCAGGGCAAGCCCGCCCGGCTTGGTCACCCGCAGCATCTCGTTGCCCAGCTGCCACGGCCGAGGCACGTGCTCGGCGACGTTGGATGACAGGCAGATGTCCACCGAGTCGTCCGCGAACGGCAGGGCCATGCCCGAGGCGCGGACAAAGTTTCCGGGGCCGCGCGCGAGCGACGGCCCGGCCGCGTGCATCTCGCTCGGGTCGGGTTCGACACCCAGGTAGCGGAGCCCGGCGTCTTCGAACGCGGCCGAGAAGTAGCCGGGCCCGCCGCCGACGTCGAGCAGCGTGCGGCCGGCCGGGGGCTCGCCGTGCGCGGCCCGCCACAGGTCGCCCACCATCGCCGCGGTGTCCGCCGCCAGCGCGCCGTAGAACCGGGCCGGGTCCGATTGCTCGTAGCGGAACTCCGACAGCAGCCGCAGCGCACGGGCCAGGGTGGCCCGCCGCGCGAAGACTTGGGTGGGAGGCGGGGTCACGGCCACCGGCCAACCCTACGCATGGGTCCGCGTAGTCGCCGGGCTGCGCTTGACCGCCCACCTCGCGCCGCTCCGCGGCGCGCATCGTCGCCGGGCTAGGCTGACCGGTGATGTCTGCTCTGCGCTCCGTACTCCTGCTGTGCTGGCGCGATACCGGCCACCCGCAGGGCGGCGGGAGCGAAACCTACCTGCAGCGCATCGGCGCCCAGCTGGCGGCATCCGGCGTCGAAGTCACCCTGCGCACCGCACGCTATCCCGGAGCGCCTCGCCGTGAAGTCGTCGACGGTGTGCGCATCGATCGCGCCGGCGGCCGGTACTCCGTCTACGTCTGGGCCTTACTCGCGATGGCGGCGGCCCGGCTGGGGATCGGACCGCTGCGGCGGGTGCGTCCCGACGTGGTCGTCGACACCCAGAACGGCCTGCCTTTCCTCGCCCGCTTGGTCTATGGCCGTCGGGTGGTGGTCTTGGTGCATCACTGCCACCGCGAACAATGGCCGGTGGCCGGGCCGGTGCTCGGCCGGCTCGGCTGGTTCGTCGAGTCGAGGTTGTCGCCGTGGCTGAACCGGCGCAATCAGTACGTGACGGTGTCGCTGCCGTCGGCCCGCGACCTGGTGACGCTCGGGGTCGACAACGCGCGAATCGCGGTGGTGCGCAACGGACTCGACGAGGCCCCGGCGCGTTCGCTGACCGGCCCTCGCGCCGCCGCGCCGCGGGTGGTGGTGCTGTCCCGGCTGGTGCCGCACAAGCAGATCGAGGACGCGCTGCAGGCCGTCGCGCAGCTGCGGCCCCGCGTGCCGGGCCTGCACCTCGACATCGTCGGTGACGGGTGGTGGCGCCTTCGGCTCGTCGACCACGTCCGTCGGCTCGGCATCTCCGACGCGGTCACCTTCCACGGTCATGTCGACGACCTGACCAAACACCACGTGCTGCAAAGCTCGTGGGTGCAGCTGCTGCCCTCACGCAAGGAGGGGTGGGGCCTCGCGGTCGTCGAGGCGGCCCAGCACCGGGTGCCGACCATCGGCTACCGATCCTCGGGCGGCCTGTCGGATTCGATCGTTGACGAGGTGACCGGCGTCCTGGTGGACACCCACGCCGAGCTGGTGGATCGACTCGAGGAGCTGCTGTCGGACCCCGTGCTGCGCGACCAACTCGGCGCCAAGGCGCACACCCGAAGCGGTGAATTCTCCTGGGGGCAAAGCGCCGACGCCATGCGCACGGTTCTGGAGGCCGTGCGAACCGGCCACCCGGTCAGCGGCCTCGTCAGCGGCCGGGGCTGACTGACCGGGATCGCCACCCGCCGACCAACGCCCCGGCGCCGCCCACGAGCAGGACCGCCAGCCACGCCAGATGCGCGATCAACGTCGTCGTGCGGACGGCGGGGGCGGCCCCGGCGGTGTCGCCGCCGGTGCGATACAGCGCGAGGTCGTCGTCGCGGTAGACCGGCGTCAGCGCGTCGACGGTGCGGGCGGAGGCCCCCATGTCGCCGGCGGTGTCCGACTCCACGACCAGCCAGGCCACGCCGGCCGGGGCGAGGGCGGACGGATCGGGCCCGGCCAGCAGCAACTGCTGCACCGCCCGGGCGTGAGTGCCCTCGCCCGGGATGACGGTGCCCGAGATCACCAGGTCGCCGGTGCTCAGCACGTCGGCGCGCACCCAACGGGGCAACGGATCCAACACCGGCGCGCGACCCGACCACGAGTAGAGCCGCATGGTGCCGGCGGGCAACACCGCCACCGTCCCGGGTTGGGCGTTGATCGCGGCGGCCACCGCCGCCCAGCCACGCGGATACTGCGCCGGCGACACCTGCCCCCACACCCCCCAGGCCAGGTCGGGCAGCGCGAAGATCAGCGCGAGGCAGCAAACCGGCGCCGCCACCACATCCGCGGGTGGCGGCACCCATCTGCGCAGCGTCACCACCACCCCCGCGCCGGCCAGGGCGTAGGCCGGCACGGCCAGGGCCACCCACTTCTGCCCGTCGCGCAGCACACCGAAGCCGGGCACGGCGTCGACCCCGGCGGCCAGCAGGTGCAGACCCGGGCCGGTCGCCAGCGCGGCCGGCACCAGCACGGCGGCAGCCGCCAGCGCCAGCAGCGGCCGCGCCGCCGGGCGGCGCACCACCGCCGGCAACCCGACCGCGACCACGCCCAGCAGCACCACCGCCGACACCACCGCGAACGGGGTGGTCCGCGAGATCGGCACCGCCTCGCCGTTCCAGATCCCGCCCAGGCTGGCCAGGCTGGCGAGCGTGCCCAGACCCGGCTCGGCGCGCGGCGCGAACGCGGCGACCCCGAGGGTGTTCGCCGCCGTGTGGGAGGTCAACGACGCGCCCAGGGCCGACGCGGTCAGCCAGGGCAGCGCGGACACCAGCGCGGCGCCCGACGTCACCGCGGCGCACCGCCAGCGCGGCTCGCCCGGGCCCGGCGCGGCCACGCAGGCGAGCCCCACCGTCGCGGCGAGCAGCAGACCGGTTGGCGTCAGCCCGGCCAGCGCGATCCAGAAGGCCAGCGCGAAGAACGAGCCGGACGCCGTCCGCAGCCTGAGCATCGCCGTCGAAACCCAGGGCAGGCAGCCGTATCCGACCAGCAGGCTCCAGTGGCCCTGCAGCAGTCGCTCGGCGACGTAGGGGTTCCAGACCGCCACGGTGGTGGCGACGAACTGGCCGGCCGCGCCCGCGCCGGGCAGCGCCGTCGCGGTCAGCCGGGCCGCACCCCAGCCCGCGAGCCAGAGCCCCAGGACCAGCAGCGCCTTCACCACGACGCCGCCGTCCAGCGCGTGCGAGGCCAGCGCCACCGCGAAGTCTTGCGGCGTCGCCCGCGGCGCCGACGTCAGGCCCAGCGCGGTGTCGGAGACATACGAGCGCGGCGTGGACACGGCGTCGCGCAGCAGCAGGTAACCGGGCTTGAGCAGCGGCCCGACCACCAGCAGCGCCAAGGCCAACGCGTACCCGGGCCGGGACCAGCGCACGCGGCGGGCTACTCCCGTTCGGGTGGACTGGTGGGCTGGGGCGGCCCCGCATCGGGTGGGTCGTCGGCGCCCGGGGTGGGCGCGTCCGCACCGGGATCATCGCGCGAGGTGGGGCGCTGCGTGGGGAGCTTCTCGGTCTCGGCCTCGGCGCCCGGCACCGGCTCCTCGACCCCGCTGCGGCCGAAGAAGTCCTGATCACCGCGGTCCAGGCCGGGATCGGTCAGCGCGCTCTCGGTCCGCAGGCTGAACGAGGCGAGCAGGCCGCCACCCACCAGCGCGATCAAACCGACGGCGGTGAACGTGATCGGCAGCACCCGCGACCACAGGGCCAGCCGGTCGCGCTCGTCCCGGGCGGCGTTCACCTGCGATTCGACGGTGTCCTGGTTGGAGGTCACCTTGTAGTCGGCCAGGGTCAGCTCCGGCTTGAGTGGATCGCGGGCGAAGTAGTGGTTGGCGTGCTCGGTCTCCTTGACGATGGTGCCCGACACCGGGTCCACCCAGAAGGTCCGCTGCGCCGCGTAGTAGCGGGTCATGGTGATCTGCTCGTTCGGGTCGCCGCCCTGCACGCCCCACATCGATGCCGACGTGGTCTGCTTGGCGTCCTCGTTGCCGGCCAACAGCGACGGGTACGCCACCGGAGCCACGAGCTTGCCCTCGGCGTTGTAGCCGACGTTCTGGGTGAACTTGTAGGTGGTCAGGCCGTTGACGTCTTCCTGGCTGTCGTAGTTGACGTCGAACGGCTTCTGCGCGATCGGGTCGAAGTAGGGGTAGGTCTTCTTCTCGGTGTGGAACGGGAACCGGTAGGCCAGGCCGTCGTGCCGCAGCGGCATCGCGGTGGGCGGGTTCTCGTCGTTGAAGGCGCGCGGCTTCTGGACCGAGCCGCCGGCGTGGGTGTCATCGGAGACGGCCATCGCCGTCTTGCGGTTGAGGGTGACGGTGTCGACGATCGCCAGCAGCAGGCCGCTGTCCTTCTGCTTGTCGGTGCGCCGCACCGAGGTCCCGACCTGCAGCGTGACCACGTCGGTGTTCGCGGGTGATTCGACGCTGATCTGCTGCTGCGACACCAGCGGCACGTTCTGGTTGACGACCACGTGATCGGTCGACAGCGACGCGGAGTCGAGCGCGGTTCCGCTGCCGTCGCTGATCAGCGTGGCGTCGATGTCGAGCGGGACCTTGGTGATCCGGCTGGTGGTGTACGTCGACAACAGCAGCGCGGCGATCAGCAGGGCGGCTCCGAGTCCGATGATCCCGCATGCGGCGAACCGCAACATGACTGCTCGGTTCACGTTGCTGTGCCCTCCCTCATGGTCTCTCGCCGGGGCAAACCCGTTCGACCCTAACAGCAGAACGTAAGGCCCCGGCTTACCAATCTATTGGGACCGCCACGGGCCTTTCGGGTGTACCCATTCGTCGGCCGATGCATCCCAGGCAAACTGTGGGGGTGACGGATGGCCAGCAGGCGGGCGGGGTTCGCAGCTTCCTGCCCGCCGTGGAGGGGATGCGCGCCTGCGCGGCGATGGGCGTGGTCGTCACCCACGTCGCTTTCCAGACCGGACACTCCAGCGGGGTGACGGGCCGCCTGTTCGGCCGGTTCGACCTCGCCGTGGCGGTGTTCTTCACGCTGTCGGGATTCCTGTTGTGGCGCGGCCACGCCGCGGCCGCACGCGGCCTGGCCAGGCGGCCCCACACCGGCCACTATTTGCGGTCCCGGGTGGTGCGCATCATGCCCGCCTATCTGGTGGCGGTCGTCGTGATCCTGTCGCTGCTGCCCGACGCGGATCACGCCAGCCCGACGGTGTGGCTGGCCAACCTGACACTGACCCAGATCTATGTGCCGCTCACCCTGACCGGCGGGCTGACCCAGATGTGGAGCCTCTCCGTCGAGGTGGCCTTTTATCTGGCCCTGCCCATCCTGGCGTTGTTGGCCCGCCGCTTGCCGATCGGCGCGCGGGTGCCGGCGATCGCCGCGCTGGCCGCGTTGAGCTGGGCCTGGGGCTGGGTGCCCATCCATTCCGGATCCGGCACCAATCCGCTCAACTGGCCGCCGGCCTTCTTCTCCTGGTTCGCCGCGGGCATGGTGCTGGCCGAATGGGTCCACAGCCCGGTCGGCGTGCCGCACCGGTGGGCGCGGCGCCGCGTGGTGATGGGCGTCGCCGCGGTCCTGGCCT
This sequence comes from Mycobacterium seoulense, assembly GCF_010731595.1. Taxonomy (NCBI): domain Bacteria; kingdom Bacillati; phylum Actinomycetota; class Actinomycetes; order Mycobacteriales; family Mycobacteriaceae; genus Mycobacterium; species Mycobacterium seoulense. The sequence continues at coordinate 4,634,067 of NZ_AP022582.1, forward strand.
ACCTGTTGGCGGCGTCCCCGCTGGCCGGGCCCGAGGGCCTGATTCCCGGCACGGCCAGCCAGTTCGCGGTGAAGACCGCGGCGGGGTCGGTGGTGGCGTTCGCGCTGGTCGCCCCGCTGGTGCTGGACCGCGTCGACACGTCGCACCGGCTGCTGGGCAGCACCGTCATGGTGACGCTGGGGCGGTGGTCCTACGGGCTGTTCGTCTGGCACCTGGCCGCGCTGGCCATGGTGTTCCCGGTGCTCGGGACGTTCGCGTTCACCGGCCGGATGCCCGAGGTGTTGGTGTTGACGCTCATCTTCGGGTGGGCGATCGCAGCGGTCAGCTACGGGCTGGTCGAGTCACCCTGCCGGGAAGCGTTGCGGCGCTGGGAGAAACGAGAGAAGCCGGCCGAAGGCCGCGATGCGGTCGACGCCGAGGCGGACGCGATCGCGCCCTAACCGGTTCGGTCCATCCACTCTTCCAGCGTGTGCGCGGACGGCAGGCAGATCGCGCGCTCGATCTTCTCAAATAGGTCGGCGCCGTACTCGACGGTGGAACGGACGAGGTTGCCCAGCGCCTCGATGTGGATCCCGTCGGTCAGCAGGTAAGCGTTCTCGCCGACGACGCTGACGTGGCCCGGGCGGGCGGTCTCGCGCACAAACGCCTTCGGCCAATGGGTTTCGCGGTTCCAGTCGTTGACCAGTTCCATCAGGCGCGGCCGCTCGGCGGCGGGGTAGTAGCCGGCGGGACTGATCGAGATCTCGAAGACGTCGCGCCGCAGGCCGTTGATCCGCAGGTTCACGTGCAGCTTGCCGCACTCGTAGCCGGGCAGCATCAGGAACTCCTCGCCGTCGTCGCTGCGAAAGAACCGCAACTGACGCGATTGCAGGTAACGGTCGATCAGGTCCGTGCTCAGCGGTTCGATCTGCATGGCCCGATGGTGCGGCCGCGGCCTTGGAGGATTCTTGATGCGAACGGTCGCGCGTCAGACCGGCTCGGCGGCCTGCAGGCGCGCGATGATCTCGGCGCGCACCGCCGACCGCCGGGCCTTGCCGGCGTCGTCGCGCAGGGGAGTGTCGACGAACTCGATGAAGTCGGTGGTGGGCGGCACCTTGTACGCGGCGAGGTGTTCGCGCAGGAACTCCTGCACGCCCTCGGCGTCCAGCGTGGCGCCGTCGGCCGTGTGCACCAGCGCGTAGGGCACCTGGCCCAGGTCGCCGGAGTTCGGGTCGGGGACGCCGACGACGAGGCAGGACAACACGTCGGGGTGCGCCGACAACGCGTTCTCGACCTCGGCGGGGTACACGTTGCGGCCGCCCACGGTGAACATGTCGACGCGGCGGTCCGACAGATACAGGAACCCGTCGGCGTCGAAATGGCCCAGATCGCCCAGCGAATCCCAGCCGTCGCGGCTCTTCGCCGTTGCGCCGACGTAGCGGTAGGTGGGCGCGCTGCCCGCACCGGGACGCATGTAGATCTCGCCGACCACGCCGGGCGGGCAGGGGTTGCCGTCGTCGTCGAGCACCTTCATCTCCCCGGCGACCACCACGCCCACCGAGCCGCGGTGGGTCAGCCACTGGTCGCCGGAGATGAAGGTGAGTGCCTGTAATTCGGTGCCGCCGTAGAGTTCCCACACCTTCTCCGGGGCCAGCAGGTCGATCCACGCCTGCTTGACGGCCGGCGGGCAGGGCGCCCCCATATGCCAGAACCGACGGATCGACGACAGGTCATACGACCCGGGGTCGGCGTGGTAGACGGGCAGCGCCCGCTGCATGATCGTCGGCACCGTCGTCAGGAAGGTCACGCCGTGGTCGGTGATCAGCCGCAGAAACCGCTCGGGGTCGAACCGGCTCATCACGACCAGGTGATGGCGCATCAGCAGGGCGAGCGTCGCGGTGGTGAAACCCGTGTTGTGGGACAACGGGATCGGGACCAGCGTGGTGTCGCCCTCCTGCGCGCCGAGGGGATAGCCGATGGCGGCCGGAATCCGGCTGTCACCGCCGGATTCGATGAGCTTGGGCCGGCCGGTGCTGCCACCGGATCCCATCGCCTTCCAGACCGGCGAGACCGCCTCCGGCAGCGCCGCGTCTGAGTGCTCCGGCCCTGGCGTGAAACCGGCTGGAACGCTGGGCATTTGGGGATGATCGCGACCGACCAGAAGCGCGGGCGGGCGCAGCTCCAGCAGGCCCTGCAGCTCCGCGTCGGGCAACCGGGCCGACAGCGGCTGGGGCACCGCGCCCAGCTTCCAGCACGCCACCGCGGCCTGGATCCACTCGACGGAGTTGGGCAACACCATGGTCACGTAGTCGCCGACGCCGACACCACGCTCGGCGTACGCGCGGGCCAGCCGGTTCGTCGAGGCGTCGAGCTCCGCGCGGGTGAGGGTCAGTCCGTCGCAGGTGACGGCGGGCTCGTCGGGCGCCAGCTCGGCCAGCGCCGAAATCTGGGTACCGATCGGCGGGATCGGCTCACTCATATGCGCCCTGCCGCTCGAAGATGCGGCGGGGGTTGTCGACCAGCATCGTGTGCAGTTGCTCGTCGGTCACGCCGCGCTCCTTGAGCGCGGGGATGACGTCGTTGTGGATGTGCAGGTAGTGCCAGTTGGGCGCCATCTGGGGCACGAGCTCTTCGGGCAGCGCGTCGAAGTAGCAGTTCGCGTCGTGCGAGAGCACCATCTTGTCGGCGTGGCCGCGCTCGCACATCTGCGCCACGATCTTGACCCGCTCTTCGAAGGGTGAGATCACGTCGAGGCCGAACCGGTCCATCCCGAGATACGACCCCGCGGCGATGAGTTCTTCGAGGTAGCCGATGTCGGTGCTGTCGCCGGAGTGGCCGATCACGACCCGGCTCAGGTCGACGCCCTCCTCCTCGAAGATGCGTTGCTGCTCGAGGCCGCGGCGCAGCCCGGCGTGGGTGTGCGTCGAGATGGGCACCCCGGTGCGCTTGTGCGCCTGGGCGACCGCGCGCAGCACCCGCTCGACGCCCGGGGTGATGCCGGGCTCGTCGGTGGCGCACTTGAGGATTCCGGCCTTGACGCCGGTGTCGGCAATGCCCTGCTCGATGTCGCGGACGAACATGTCGGTCATGATCTCCGGGCCGCCCAGCAACCCGCCGGGCCCCTCGTAGTGGAACCGGAACGGGATGTCGTTGTAGGTGTAAAGCCCAGTCGCCACAACGATATTCAGCTCGGTCGCCGCGGCCACCCGCGCGATGCGCGGGATGTAACGGCCCAGCCCGATCACGGTGAGGTCGACGATGGTGTCCACACCGCGGGACTTCAACTCGTTGAGGCGGGCGACCGCGTCGGCCACCCGCTTATCCTCGTCGCCCCAGGCGTCCGGGTAGTTGAGCGCGATCTCGGTGGTCATGATGAACACGTGCTCGTGCATGAGCGTCACGCCGAGGTCGGCGGTATCGATGGGGCCGCGGGCGGTATTGAGTTCTGACACGTGACTGATGCTAGGTCGACTCGGTGGCAAAGCAACAGTGCCGTCTCGTCGACGTCGCTGGGTCAGCGGCGCGAGGGCACCGCTTCGAGCCATTCCGTCGATTCGGGACTGGCGGTGAGCAACCGCAATCCGGCACCGTCGAGTTCGCGCAGGAGCTCGTCGGCCGTCAGCACCTCGAGATGGAAGCATTGCCGCAACGTCGACCCGTCGACGACCAACGCATATTCGCCCTCGACGAGCCCAGCGAGGTCGCTGTGGACCGTCACGCGGGCCGTCAGGTCGCCGATCGCTTTACATTCCGTCCAGCCGGCAGGTCGAGCCGCAAGATATGCCGGCGGCTTCCACTGGATGATCGCCTTGCCTGCCGGTTTCAGATGGTGCGCGACCGTAGCCAGCACCGCCCGTCGAAGCGCGACGCCCGGGTAGTGAATGAGGTTGGTCGGCAACAGGACCGCATCGAACTCCTGCGTCAGGCGCAGGTCCTCGATACGGGCGCGCACCGTGCGCGCGCACCGAACTTCGGCGAGCATGCGGTCGGAGTCGTCGACCGCGGTGACGTGGTGGCCGAGGCGGGCCAGCGGGTCGGCGATCCGTCCGGTGCCGGCACCGAGTTCCAGCACCGAGCTTCGCGGTCGAAGAAGGGCGTCGATCTGCTCGGGCTCTCCCGTCGGCGGCAGTCGGCGGTAGAGCTCGATCAGGCTTCCGTCGGCCGTGCGTTCGGTGTTCGCATCGGCTTGGCAGTGACAACACGACATCGCGGCAATCCCCTCAAGCCAGCTCGTAGAAGCCTGGACCGTCGATGTAACGCAGCGTCCAGAGGTCGCGAGCCACGACTTCGCCGACCTCGTGCACCAGCCTGACGAAGATCGGGTAGGTCAGGTCGTTGGTGGTCAGCGACAGTTGTTCGCCGGGGTTCACCCGGACCCGCATGTCGTGGAAGCTGTCCAGCCCCTTGATGGCCTCCAAGCTTTGGTAGGAGGTTAGGGTGCCGCTGCGCGGGGCGACCATGGCGGCGCCCGCAACCTGTTGGCGGAGGCGGTAGGGCCGCCCGCTGTTTTCGGCGAATTGCCCGGGTCGCGCGTAGGCGTCCACCGTCCATTCGACCTGCGACCGCCCGGTGGCCAAGAGTGCCCCCTCGGGCAGGGTGCCGCCCGCGATTCGCGCCCCCACTTCGACCAGACATGGCCCGTCGGACGTCATCTTGATCTCGGCATGGGCCGCGCCGTGCCGGATCCCGAGGGCGTCGAGCACGGCGAACGCGTACGCAACCAGCTTGTCCTGCACTTCGCCCGTCGCCGGCAGCAGCCGCCAGGCCACCAGAAGGTCGGGGACCCCGTTTGCGTTGATGCGATACGTCTCCCAGATGTCGCACACGTGGTGGGCTCCATCTCGGCTGACCGTGTCGACGATGTATTCGGTGCCCATCAGGCATTCCTGGGCCACCACACCGTCATTGGGCTGCGACAGCACGTTTTTGCGTCCGTCGAGCCGGCGGAAGGCTTGCACGGAGTCGTCGGGGGTGTGGCACCAGGCGACACCGTCGCCGGCGGCGCTGCGCAGTGGCTTGAGGACGACCATGCCCCGAACTTCGGTATGCCAGTCGCGAAGCTGCCTTTCGGTTTCCACCAAGATCTGCCTGGCTCCCCGCAAACCTTGCTGTTTGATCCGCTCGATCATCAGATACTTGTCGCGCCGTGCGCTGCTCAGCGCGGTGCCGTTGGTCGGTGCGCCCGTGATGGGGTGGAGGGCCTCGCTGAGCGCGTCGGCCAGTTCCACTCCGGGTTCGGTGCCCGCCACAACCGCGACCGGGCGGAACGGAGACAGCGCTTGCAGCGTCGCGTGTAAGTCGCCGTGGTGCACGATGTCGACGTCGTAGGGATATCGATCCGGTTGGCCGCGTAAGGCTTCGGGCACCTCGGGGCTGCTTTGCACACGCAGCGGGGTATATCCCGCACTCAGGAAACCCTGGGCCAGTTCGGTGCCGATGGAGGCGTAGGTGTCAACCAATACGACATGGCGCGTGGCGCCCTCGTGCACATCGCTCTTCATCTCAGTACGCGGCCTGATCCTCGAGATCGTGCTCGCGCGTGGGCAACAGGAAGCTGCGTTCACACGTCAGGAAGAGCGTGCCGTCCGCCTTCAGTCCACGGGTGGCGCAGCTGACGATGCCCTGGTGTGCCCGGGATGCCGATAGGCGCTTACCCAGGTACTCGGTCTCGGCATAGATGGTGTCCCCGACGAACACGGGGGCGAGAAGGCGGATGTTGTCCCAGCCCAGGTTGGCAAGGCCCTTGGCGCTGGTGCTGGGAACGCTCATGCCCGAGACGATCGACAAGGTGACCAGGCTCGACACCAAAGGCCGCTTCCACTCGGTCTGTTCGCAGTAAGCGTTGTCGATGTGCAGCGGGTGCAGATTGAGTGAGAGCAACGACATCCAGACGTTGTCGGCTTCGGTGAGGGTTCGGCCCGGACGGTGCTCAACGATGACCCCGACCTCGACGTCTTCGAAGAAGAGGCCGCGCGACTCTCGCCAGCGCCGATCAGCAATCTTCTTGTAGGCACGGATCTCATCCATGGGTGATCCCGTAGCGCGGCGCCTCAACCGCTATCGCCCGCGCCAGCAGGCGCCGCGCCGCGGCGACCATCGGCGGGCCAACCATCTGCCCGTCGAGGACACCGATCTCCCCGGATCGTTCGCGCGCCATCTCGATGACACGGCGGGCTCGTTCCACCTCCGCAGGCAATGGCGTGAAGCCGTCATTGATCACCGGCACCTGGCGGGGATGAACCGCGGCTTTGCCGCCGAAGCCGAGTTCGCGCGACCGGTTCACATCGATCTTGAGGGCGAGATCGTCGCTCAGGTCGAAGGTGGGTGCGTCGATGGCCGGGATACCGGCTGCGGCGGCGGCCGTGACGATGCGCGACCGCGCATAGAGCAAGGGCTCCCACTCCATCGATATGCTCAGGTCGGCCGCGAAGTCGGCGGCTCCGAAGACCAGCGCCCGTACGCGTGGCGTGGCATTCGCGATCTCGTCAACCGCCGAGAGGCCGGCCGCGGTTTCGATCGTTGCCAGAAAAGCGACGTCCGCGAGCTGGTCACCCAGCATGTCTTCCAGGATGAGTAGGTCATGCGCACAATTCACCTTCGGGACCAGCAGCGCGTCGGGTCTGATGGCGCCGTAAAAGAGGGCGAGAATGTCGTGCAAACCGTCGGCGGTGCGCAGGCTGTTGATCCGCAGGGCACGAACGCAGCCCGTCGACTTCGTGTCGAACAGCCGAGACGCTACGCGACGAGCCGCTTCGCGCTGGGCGGGCGGCACCGCGTCTTCGAGATCCAGGGTGCATACGTCGGCGCCTGATTTCAGGGCAGCCCGATAGCGGCGCGGATGGACAGCGCTCGTCATCAGCATCGTCCGAAAGACGTTATTTTGCGCCAACACTCGATTACTCATGCTGAAATACCGAACAGATCTTGTGATTCCGACGCCACCAATTCGCCGACGGTCTCGCAGAACCGGCGGATGTCCTCGGGGTCGTTGTCTGACCGCAGCATGATGCGCAGTCCCGCGTGGCCCATGGCGGTGACGGGAAAGAAGACCGCCGAGGTGTAGTAGCCGCGATCGAAGATTTCCCGCGACAGACCGATCGCTTTGGCGTCCTCGCCCGTCCGGATCAGCCGGATCGGGGTCAACGTGCCGGCCTGCGGGGTCGAGATCAGGCTGTCGAAGAGGGCGGCGTTGTCGCGCAGTTGTTGCTGTCGCTGTGCCAGCTCGGGTGAATTGTGCACGCGCAACGAGCCCAGGCACGCGCCGATCGTCGGCGCGTTCGCAGGCTTGGACCATGCCAGTGGGCCGCCGAAGCGCATGAGGACGTCGTAGTGCTTCTCTGGTCCCAACATGATGACCCCGCCGCTGGCGCCGAAGGCCTTTCCGAGCGAGGCGACGATGACGGTCAGCGGGTTGAGCTGCTCGGGCATCATGGATCGCACGATTCCTTCGCCTCGTTCGCCGTACATGGACAACGAGTGGGCCTCGTCGAAAAAGAGGAACAGCCCGTAGCGGTCCTGCAACTCCATCAGCTCTTTGACCGGGGCGATGCCCCCCAGCGAGTAGGCGCCGTCGGCGACGTAGGCGACCCGCTGGTGCTTCTTGCACATGTCTTCGAGGTAGTTGAGGTCGTTGTGCGGGCAGGTGTAGACCGGAGCCTCGTCGGCGCAGATGGGCTTGACGTAGTTGAGCGAGAAGTGCGCATGCTTGTCGAACACCATGACGCGCGGTTCACCGTCGTCGGTCAAGTGCCCCGAGGCGATCAGCGGCAGCACGGCGGCGCTCGCCACCGCCGTGGAGATCGCGGAGATGCAGCGTGCCCGATACAACGCCGAGAGTCCGGTTTCGAGTTCGTCGATGATGGAGAACCGGATCCGCAGCCGGGAGGCGGACAGCGCGAACGTCTGCTCCGAATCAATCGCCGCACGAGCGCTTTCCAGCACCCAGGGGTGGGAGTGCAGCCCGAGGTAGGAGCACGAAATCATGTTGATGAAACGGTGGCCATCGCTTTGCCGCTCCAGCCGATCGTTGCCGACGTAACGAACGCTGTTGTCCAGCAGCTTGTTGTCGGCTGCAGCCTGCCATGCGGGATTGCCCACGGCGACGGCCTTGGCGTTGTTCCGGAATCGGTGTATCCGGGGCTGTACATTCATCAACGGGTCTCCTCGAGAAGCGTCTTCGGTAACGCGGATCGCGCGTGGCTGAAGCCGTCCTCGAACGTCAATGTTTCGGAGATCCGCGACTAGCGATGGCCACCGTGGGTGTTACAAATCGCACGGTAGACAGGTCCGCGCGCTCAGGCCTCCACCAATCGGTTCGGGGGAGGAATGAATCTTCCGTCCCCTGATCGGGGGACATGCGCGAGCGCCCCTGGAAGGTTGGCGGTTAATTTCGTCGATTCGCCAGCCGACTGTCGCCCTCACGGCCACGCTATTGGCGTACCGTCGAGCCGCGTCCTTTTCCGAGCCCCGGGAGTCCCGTCATGTTGCTCAATCCCAACCACCTGCAACGCCAATACCCAGACCGGCGCTCGGCGGAGATCATGGCCGCGACCGTGGATTTCTTCGAATCGCGGGGCAAGGCGCGGCTGAAGGCCGACGACCACGAACGGGTCTGGTACTCCGAGTTTTTGGACCACATCGGGCGCGAGCGCATCTTCGCCTCGCTGCTGACACCGTCCGAGTACGGCGCCGGCGATTGCCGCTGGGACACCTACCGGATCAGCGAGTTCGCCGAGATCGTGGGCTTCTACGGGCTCAGCTACTGGTACCCCTTCCAGGTCACCGCGCTGGGGCTGGGCCCGATCTGGATGAGCGGCAATGAGGACGCCAAACGCAAGGCCGCCGCCCAGCTCGAGGCCGGCGAGGTGTTCGCCTTCGGACTCTCGGAGCAGACCCACGGCGCCGACGTCTACCAGACCGACATGATCCTGACGCCGTCGGAAGGGGGCTGGACCGCGAGCGGCGAGAAGTACTACATCGGCAACGCCAACGTGGCGCGGATGGTCTCGACGTTCGGCAAGATCGCCGGTTCTGACGAGTACGTGTTCTTCACCGCCGACTCCCAGCACGACCGGTACGACCTGATCAAGAACGTGGTGAACTCGCAGAACTTCGTCGCCAACTACGCGCTGCGCGACTACCCGGTCACCGAGGCCGACATCCTGCACCGGGGACCCGAGGCCTTCCACGCCGCCCTCAACACGGTCAACGTCTGCAAGTACAACCTGGGCTGGGGGGCGGTCGGCATGTGCACCCACGCCATGTACGAGGCGGTCACGCACGCCTCCAACCGCGTCCTCTACGGCACCGTCGTCACCGACTTCAGCCACGTGCGGCGGCTGCTCACCGACGCCTACCTGCGGCTGGTCGCGATGCGCCTGGTGTGCACCCGGGCCTGCGACTACATGCGCAGCGCGTCGGCGGACGACCGGCGCTACCTGCTGTACAGCCCGCTCACCAAGGCCAAAGTCACCAGCGAAGGGGAGCGGGTCGTGATCGCCCTGTGGGACGTCATCGCCGCCAAGGGGGTGGAGAAGGACACCTTCTTCGAGGCCGTCACCCGCGAGATCGGTTTGCTGCCACGGCTCGAGGGCACGGTGCACATCAACATCGGGCTGCTGGCCAAATTCATGCCCAACTTCCTCTTCGCCCCCAACAGCGAACTGCCCATCCTCGATCGGCGCGACGACGCGTCCGACGACGCGTTCCTCTTCGCCCAGGGGCCGACCGGAGGGCTGGGCAAGGTGCGCTTCCACGACTGGCGGGCGCCGTTCGATGGCTTCGGCCACCTGCCCAACGTCGCGCTGCTGCGCAAGCAGATCGACGTGCTCGCCGACATGCTGGCCAGCGCGACCCCTGGCGCCGCGCAGCAGAAGGACGTCGACTTCGCGTTCGCCGTGGGCCAGCTCTTCGCGACGGTGCCCTATGCGCAGCTCATCCTCGAGGAGGCCGCGCTGTCGGACGTGGACGAGACGTTGATCGACGGGATCTTCGCGGTGCTGGTCCGCGACTTCAACGGCTACGCAGTGGAGCTGAGCGACAAGCCCGCCACGACGGATGAGCAGGCCCGCTTCGCGACGCGGATGATCCGCCGCCCGGTCCACGACCCCACGCGGTACGCCCAGATCTGGAAGGAGCACATCCTTCCCCTCAACGGCGCGTACCAGATGCGGCCATAGGTCCAGCCGAATTCCGGCAAGCGCGGCAGGAGGTTGGCTCTGCTATTCGGCGGCGGCTGAGAGCGCGTCCAACAGAGCGTCGACGTTGAGCTGGGGTTGGATTCCTGCGGTTCCCGCCAGGCCCGGTGCGCTGGTGACAACGCCTGCCGCGGGTACCGCGCCTATCGCGCCGGAGGGGGTGGCGACAACGGGGGCGACGGGGAAGACGTAAGGGGTCGCGGTGACGGGGCCGGTAATGACGGTGCCGGCGTTGATCGCGGTGACGAGGCCGGTGCCGGCGTTGATGGTGACCTCGGCGCCTGCGCTGCCGGCGGTGACGGCGCCGCTGGGGATGGTGACCGCGGCGTTGACGCCGTTGATTTGGGTAACGGTGCCGGACGTGATGGTCCACGTTCCGGGACCAAAGGAGAGGACACCTGTACCAATAGGAACGGTCACCCCGCTCGGCGTCGTAACGGATCCGGGGGTGGAGAAATTGAACGAGGCGGCAGACCCGGGTAGCTGAGTGAAGACGACGGGGTTGCCGGGGGTGGCGGTGAAGGTCACGCCCGGACTGATGGTGGCGCCGCCGGGTGCGATGTTGGCGGTGCTGCCTGAAGGCAGGGGCGGGTCGACGAGGTTGGCCTGCTGAGTGGCCAGGGTCTGGGTCATCTGGGTCAGGGATTGGGTGCGGGCGCTGGTGGTGTTGGCGGCCGTCTGCGCCATCGACTGCGCTTGGGCGTCCTGGCCCGCCGGGTTGGTGGTCTGCGGCGGTTCATTGAATGACGTCATGGTGCTCGCGGTCGCCGAGTCGGCGGCGTAGACGTACATGGTGGCGGCGTCTTGGGCCCACATCTCGAAGTACTGGGCTTCGGTAACCGCGATCGCGGGGCCGTTTTGGCCGAAGAAGTTGGTGGCGATCAGCGCCATCAGCTGGGCGCGGTTGGCCGCGATCACCGGCGGAGGCACCGTCATCGCGAATGCCGCCGCATAGGCCGCGGCCGCCGCATACGCCTGCATGGCGGTGACTCCGGCTTGTGCGGCCGCGGCCTGCAGCCACGCCGCGTAGGGGGCGGCCGCGCCCGACATCGCCATCGACGACGGGCCGAACCATGCCAAGCCGGTCAGGTCGGCGAGTTGTGAAGAGTAGCCCGCTGCCGTGGATTCAAGCTCGGCGGCCACCGCGTTCCAGGCCGCCGCAGCGGCCAGCAGCGGTCCCGATCCCGGGCCGGCATACATCAACCCCGAGTTGACCTCCGGGGGCAGCAACCCGAAATCCATGGCCCCTCGCTCTCATTAGAACCAATGGCCAACGGACTCACCGACCATCGTCAACCTAACCACGACGGTTTAACCCGCGAGGGACTACTGCATTTTCGGCCCCATCACCGACGGACTAGCGCAGTCACCGCAACGACGACGCGCCGCGCCAATGCGTAGGGCGACCAGCCGGCCGACCTCGTCGAGTTCCTCGCGTCTGCCGACAAAGGGCCACTGGTCCAGCGCCAGCAAATATTAGCCAGCAGCTGGGGTTTTCCCCGGCGATTCGGACCGACGGAACCCGCCCTGCCAAACCCCTTGACTGTGACGCAGCTCACCGTAATATGACCAGTGGTCATCGACGCTAGGAGGCCGCAATGCCAACGGTGACTTGGGCGCGGGTCGACCCCGCTCGTCGCGCCGCCATCATCGAAGCCGCGGAACACGAGTTCGGGACGCACGGCTTCTCCCGGGGCAGCCTCAACGTCATCGCCCGGCGCGCCGGCGTCGCCAAAGGCAGCCTCTTCCAGTACTTCGCGGACAAGCGCGACCTCTACGCGTTCATCGCCGACATCGGCAGCCAGCGGGTGCGGGCCTACATGGAAGACCGCATCCGCGAGCTGGACCCGAGCCGGCCGTTCTTCGACTTCCTGACCGACTGGCTCGACGCGTGGGTGGCGTACTTCGCCGACCACCCGCACGAACGTGCGCTGCACGCCGCGGCGACCCTGGAAGTCGACACCGAAGCCCGCGTCAGCGTGCAGAACGTCATCCACCGGCACTACTTGGAAGTGATGCGGCCGCTCGTTCGCGACGCGAAGGCGCGCGGCGACCTGCGCGCCGACTCGGACACCGACGCGCTGTTGTCGTTGCTGCTCTTGATCTTTCCGCACCTGGCGCTGGCGCCCTACATGCGCGGGCTGGACCCGGTTCTCGGGCTCGACGAACCCACACCGGAACAGCCTGCTCTGGCGGTGCGCCGGCTCGTCGCGGTGCTGGCGGCCGCCTTCGCGGTGTCCCCGCGCCCTCCCGTCCACTCAGCCCCACAACAATCCGAGGAGGCCACATGACACGCACGCATTCGGGCTCGATGGTCAAAGGGGGGCTGAACTGGGACAGCCTGCCGTTGAAGCTGTTCGCCGGCGGCAACGCGAAGTTCTGGAACCCGGCCGACATCGACTTCTCCCGCGACCGCGCCGACTGGGAGCAGCTGACCGACGACGAACGCCACTACGCCGTCCGGCTGTGCGCGGAGTTCATCGCCGGCGAGGAAGCGGTGACCGAAGACATCCAGCCCTTCATGTCGGCGATGCGGGTCGAGGGCCGGCTGGGCGACGAAATGTACCTGACGCAGTTCGCGTTCGAGGAAGCCAAGCATGTCCAGGTGTTCCGGATGTGGCTCGACGCCGTCGGGGTCACCGACGACCTGCATCAATACCTCGACGACATCCCCACGTACCGGACGATCTTCTACGAGGAGTTGCCGGACTGCCTCAACGCCCTGTCGGTCGACCCGTCACCGGCCGCCCAGGTGCGGGCCTCGGTCACCTACAACCACATGGTCGAAGGCATGCTGGCGCTCACGGGCTACTTCGGCTGGCACAAGATCTGTGTGGAACGCGGCATCCTGCCCGGCATGCAGGAGCTGGTCCGGCGCATCGGCGACGACGAGCGGCGCCACATGGCGTGGGGCACGTTCACCTGCCGCCGCCACGTCGCCGCCGACGACGCGAACTGGGGCGTCTTCGAGACGCGCATGAACGAACTCATGCCGCTGGGGCTGCGCCTCATCGAAGAGGGCTTCGCCCTTTACGATCCGATGCCGTTCGGCCTCTCGGTGGACGAGTTCATGCAGTACGCGGCCGACAAGGGCATGCGACGCTTCGGCACCATCTCCAGCGCCCGCGGGCGCCCGCTCGAAGAGATCGACCTCGACTACTCGCCGCTGCAGCTCGAGGACACCTTCGCCGACGAGGACGAGAAGGCGCTGGCCGCCGCGTCGGTCTAGCCGACCCACACCGTCTTGGCGTTGACGAAGGCGCGAATGCCCAGGCCCGCGAGTTCGCGGCCGTAGCCGGAGCGCTTGACGCCGCCGAAGCCCAGCTCCGGGTAGGACACCGTCATCCCGTTGATGAAGACCTGCCCGGCCTCGATCTCGTCGATGAAGCGCCGCTGTTCGGCCTCGTCATTGGTCCAGGCGTTGGAACCCAGCCCGAACGTGGTGGCGTTGGCGATCTCGATGGCCTCGTCGATGCTCTCGGCGCGGTACATCGACGCGACGGGGCCGAACACCTCTTCGGTGTAGAGGGCCATGTCCTTGGTGATGTCGGTGACCACGGTCGGCGGGTAGAACCACCCCGGCCGGTCGATCGGCTTGCCGCCGGTGCGCAGCTTTGCCCCCGCCGCGACGGCGTCGTCGACCTGTTTGGCGATCTCGTCGCGCCCGGACTCGGTGGCCAGCGGGCCCACGTCGGTGTCGGGGTCGGTCGGGTCGCCGACCTTGAGCGCAGCCATCCGCTCGGTGAACTTGTCGACGAACGCGTCGTAGATGTCGGCGTGAACGATGAAGCGCTTGGCGGCGATGCAGGACTGGCCGTTGTTCTGGACGCGCGCGGTGACCGCGGTCTTGGCGGCCTCGTCGAGATCCGCCGACGGCATGACGATGAACGGGTCGCTGCCGCCGAGCTCGAGCACGGTGGGTTTGATCTCGTCGCCGGCGATGGCGGCGACCGACTGGCCGGCCGGCTCGCTGCCGGTCAGCGTGGCCGCCGCGACGCGCGGGTCGCGCAGGATGCGCTCGACCGCGCTGGACGAGACGAGCAGGGTCTGGAAGCAGCCGTCGGGGAAGCCGCCGCGGGCGATGACGTCGGCAAGGTAAAGCGCGGACTGCGGCACGTTGGACGCGTGCTTGAGGATGCCGACGTTGCCGGCCATCAGCGCCGGAGCGGCGAACCGGACCGCCTGCCAGAGCGGGAAGTTCCACGGCATCACCGCCAGCACCACGCCCAGCGGCTGGTAGCGGATGTACGCCTTGGAGGCGCCGACCGCGGCCGCGTCGGCCGGCTCGTCGGCCAGCAGCTTCTCGGCGTTCTCGGCGTAGTAGCGGAAACCCTTGGCACACTTGAGCGTTTCGGCCTTGGCGGAGGCCAGCGTCTTGCCCATCTCCTGGGTCATCATCGCCGCGACCTCGTCCGCCTCCTTCTCCAACAGGTCGGCGGTCGCGTTTGCCCACCCCGCGCGCTGGGCAAAGGTGGTGTTATGGCGGTAGTCCTGGAACCGGGCGTACGCGCGGGCGATCGCCGCGTCGACTTCCTCGTCGGTGGCGGGGGTGAAGGTCTTTACCGTCTCGCCGGTGGCCGGGTTGATCGTGGCGATGGGCACGCTGACATCCTTCGCTTCGGAGTTGGTAAGAGGTCCAACACCCAGCCTGCCACTATCGTTCCCCCAAGGGAGGTGCCGGATGAGTAAAGCCGCCGAGCTGATGGTCAAGTGCCTGGAAAACGAGGGTGTTTCCGTGGTCTTCGGCCTGCCGGGGGAGGAGAACATCCGCTTCGTGCAGGCGTTGGCGTCGTCGAGCATCCGCTATGTGCTCACCCGGCACGAGCAAGGCGCGGCCTTCATGGCCGAGATGTACGGGCGGGTCACGGGGCGGGCGGCGGTGGTGTCGAGCACCCTGGGTCCGGGCGCCATCAACATGCAACTCGGCGTGGCCGACGCCACCACCAACAGCACGCCGCTGGTCGCCGTCTCCGCGCAGGTGGGTCAGGACCGGGAGTTCAAGGAGTCGCACCAGTACGTCGACCTGGTGTCGATGTTCGCGCCCATCACCCGGTGGGCCGCCGGGGTCCCCACCGCGCGCGCCATACCGGAGATGTTCCGCAAGGCGTTCAAGGTCGCCGAGACCGAACGCCCGGCCGCGGTCTACCTCGCGGTTCCCGAGCACATCGATGCCGACGAGACCGACTACGACCTGACGCCGTTGCCGCGCAACGTCGTCCGTCCCGACGCACCCGCACCCGGCCAGGTGGAACGCGCGGTTGACATCCTGCGCAGGGCGAAGCGGCCGGTCGTGCTCGCCGGGCACGGCGCCGCCCGGGGAAACGCCACCGCGGCCCTGGTCCGGTTCTCCGAAGCATTCGGCATCCCGGTGGCCAACACATTCCACGGCAAGGGCGTGATGCCCGACGACCATCCCAACAGCATCGGCACCCTCGGGTTCATGCGGCACGACTACGTGAACTTCG
Source organism: Mycobacterium seoulense (assembly GCF_010731595.1). Lineage (NCBI taxonomy): Bacteria > Bacillati > Actinomycetota > Actinomycetes > Mycobacteriales > Mycobacteriaceae > Mycobacterium > Mycobacterium seoulense. The sequence goes on from NZ_AP022582.1 coordinate 4,649,707, forward strand.
GCTTCGACAATGCCGACGTGGTCATCGCCGTCGGGTACGAGCTGCAGGAGTTCGATCCCGTCCGGATCAACCCCCAGGCCGACAAGAAGATCATCCACATCCATCGTTTCCCGGCCGAGGTCGACGCGCACTATTCGGTGGACGTGGGGATCATCGGCGACATCGGCGCTTCTTTGGATGCATTGACGGAAGCGCTCGACGGGCACGCCTACGAAGCCGATCCCGAGGTGCCCGGCCACGGCCTGCTGGCCGAGGAATTCGCTCGCGGACAACAGGATTCGCGTTACCCGTTGGCCCCCGCGCGGGTGGTGGCCGATACCCGCGCCGCGCTGGGCCGCAGCGACGTCGTCCTGGTGGACACCGGCGCCACCAAGATGTGGATGGCCCGGCTCTACCCGACGTATGAGTGCAACACCTGCCTGGTGTCAAACGGGTTGTCCACCATGGGGTTTGCCCTACCCGGTGCGCTCGGTGTGAAGCTGGCGCGGCCCGACACGAAGGTGTTGGCGGTCGTCGGCGACGGCGCGTTCCTGATGAACTCGCAGGAAATCGAGACCGCCGTCCGCGAGCGGATACCGCTGGTCGTGCTGATCTGGGAGGACGGCGGCTACGGCCTGATCGAGTGGAAGATGGACCTCGAACTCGGCGCGCACTACTACGTGAAGTTCGGTAACCCCGATGTGGTGAAGTATGCGGAAAGCTTCGGCGCCAAGGGATATCGGATCAACAGCGCCGAGGAGCTGTTGCCGACGCTGCGGGCGGCGCTCGACGACGAAGGCGTCTCGGTGATCGCCTGCCCGGTCGACTACTCCGAGAACCTGCGGTTGACCGACCGGCTCGGCGAGCTGGACGAGACGCTGTAGATCCCTTCCAAATCGTTTGCGGGAGTGCGCCTTCGGTTCATTCACCCGCTAGGCTGTGCTCGGAGTTGCGATGACGACATCGGTGACAAGTCCCAAGCGATGCACTCGTGAGTGATGCAGGATCTGCCAGTCGTGGCCAATCAGGGCGCTCATGTTGATGGGGCGACATCCGCCCACCAGTCGGGGCGCAACATCCCACAGCCCGGTCCAGGTTCGCGAAACGCCTCGTTCAGTCACGCGTTCCCCGTGGCCAAGGCTGGCCACGCACAGCCGGCCGTCGGGGGCCAGAATCCGCCGGAGATCGTTGAGGACCGCTCGGGCATACTCCGCCTCGAGTAGGTCGAACACGAACGTGGACAGCACACGGTCCGCGGATGCGTCATCGGCGGGCAACGGCAGGGAGCCGTCGACCAGTGTGGCCTTCGCCCGTTCCGGCCAGGCGGCTAACCGACTCTTGGCTAAGTTGATCATGACCGGGCTGATGTCCACGCCGAGGTAGGTGACACTGGATGGAAGTGCACGCAGCAGGCGCTGAGCCAAGCGTCCTGTGCCGCAACCGAACTCGAAAATTGTCTGGTTACCCCCGAGTTCTGCGTTGGCTACGAGCCGGTCCGTCGTCGCATCCTCGTAAAAGGCCTGCCAGTCCTGGACTCTTCCGATCCGGTCGTAGACCGCGCGGGCCTGTTTCAAGGTGAGCGCCACGGTGCGCTTTCCCTCCCTGTCGTCGAGAACGCCGGTCAGCTTGCGGTGCGACGGAGTTCGTAGCGCCACAGCTCGAACAGACCGTTCGCGCGCCGAATAGCCGCCGGTTCGACAGCGGTTGGCTCCGCGTCGACCAGTTCCCAGCCCGCAGTGCCGAAGCGTTGCTTGACTTCCTCGACGGTCACGCCGGCATGCATGGGCGCGGCCCTGGGTGGCCTGCGAAAGCCGTACATCAGAAGAGTGGCGTCCGGCGCGGCGGCCTCGGAGAGGCCCGTGACGTAGGCGGCTCGCCGATCTTCGGGCAGCGTGTGAAAGCAGCCGAAGTCCAACAGCAAGGTGTAGCCGTCGCCGATGCCGAGATCGTCTGAGCGGGTCACGTCGCCTTCGATCCATCGCGGTGCCACCCCAGCGGCGGTGGCCTTGCGACGTGCGAGGGCCAACGCCTTGGGCACCATGTCAACGCCTGTCACATCCCAGCCGTGAGCGGCGAGATAGATGGCGTCGGTGCCGGTGCCGCAGCCGACATCCAGGGCGCGTCCCGCCGGCAGTGCCGCGGGTCCTTCGACCAGCTCGACCAGCTCGGCCGGTGGCGTCGCCCGGCACCAGATGATGAGACCCACCCGGTAGATGAACCGATAGACAACCTGATACCAGCGCAAACCGTCACGGGCGTGCCGACGGGGCATCAGCTGGTTGATCAACGCGCCGCCGACGGCAACCATCACGAGTCGGACGGGATGTCCCCGGCGACGGCGGGTTGTCTCGGAGTTCTTCGCTTCGCGCATGATTCGACTCCCGTCGATGAGCGCCCTGCCATCACTGGCACGTCCCTCGAAGGCCGCCTTGCCATTATTACACCATATTGTGTAATTATGGAATAATGACTGAGACACCGACGTGTGCCGCGGTAGGACCGGCCGGAGTGGCGGGCAAGCCGCCCCTGCGAAACCGGCCGCTGGTTACCTCCGAGCAGGCCGCCGACGTTGTCGGGCTCTTCAAGGTGATGGGCAACGACACCCGGCTGCGGCTGCTGCATGCGATGCATCGTGGGGGCGAGGTGTCTGTCGGTGAGCTGGCCGAACAGGTGGGCATGCGGGTGCAGGCGGTATCCAATCAGCTGCAACGTTTGTCGGATCGCGGCATGGTCGCCGGCCGCCGCGACGGCGCCCGCATCTTGTATTCGGTGGCCGATCCGTGTATTCCGGCGCTACTGGATCTGGCGTTGTGTCTGATCGAGGAAACCGGAACTCAGCGATGAACACCACAACGACGACGGCGACGACGACGACGCGGCATAGCTCAGCCGCGCTGTGACGTCGCCGTCGGCAACGCCATCGGCCGGACGTATCCGCCGACCAGCGTCCGATGCCACCAGGCGCGCTCGCGGCGCAGCTCGGCGGGTGTGGTGAACCGATACTCGTACAGCAGTGCGCGCACGTACCGTGGCGGTGAATCCGGAAATGGATTGTGCCGCAACAGGCGCAGCGTGGGGCGGTCGTTGCGCAGCAGGCGCTGCAGGAACGGGGTCAGCCACGGCTGCGCGTAGGCGGGCGAGATGGCGGCGAACCACATCAGCCAGTCCAGGCGCAGGTGATAGGGCGCCCACTGGCGCGGAAGCCGGCCCACGGCGCCGGGTTTGCCCTTGAACTCGTACTCCTTCCAGGCCGTCTGGTCGGTGAGGCGTGCGTCGTCGGTTCCTTCGATGACCACCTCGTGGCGGACGCGGCCGATGCTGCCGAACGCGCCGTAGGTGTTCACCAGATGAAAGGAGTTGAACGACATGTTCATTCGCTGGCGCGAGGACAGCATGTTGCGCACCGGCCAGTAGCTCATGAACAGCACCGCCGCCGCGAACGCGACGACCAGCGTGACGAACCACAGCGGTGTCGCCGAAAACGCCGGATGGGCGGGCATGCCGAACAGCGCCGATATCGACGAGTCGTCGATCGCGCTGCAGGCCAACAGAATCGTCACCCAATTCAGCCACGCGAAGTTACCCGACGCCACCAGCCACAGCTGCGTGACCACCACGATCGCCGCGGCGATGCTCGCCGCCGGCTGCGGTGCGAACAAGCCGAACGGCACGATCAACTGCGCGAAGTGGTTGCCCGCCACCTCTATTCGGTGCAGCGGCTTCGGCAGGTGGTGGAAGAACCAGCTGAGCGGCCCGGGCATGGGTTGCGTCTCGTGGTGGTAGTACAGACACGTCAGGTCGCGCCAGCACGGGTCGCCACGCATCTTGATCAGCCCCGCACCGAACTCGACGCGGAACAACAGCAACCGGGCCATCCACAACGTCAGCACCGGCGGCGCCACCCCGCCGTTGCCGAGGAAGATCATCAGGAAGCCGCTCTCCAGCAGCAGCGACTCCCACCCGAACGCATACCAGGTCTGTCCGACGTTGACGATCGAAAGGTAGAGCACCCAGAGCGCCAGCCACATCAGCATCGCCGCCCACAGCGGCACCGCGTCGGCCGCGCCCGCGACGACCGCCGCCGAGAGCGCCGCACCGAACCAGGAGGCCGCCGAGAACAGGCGATCGGAGTAGCGCAGGTGAAACAGGCTCGGTGTCCGCCAAAACGACTGCCCGGCAAGAAACCGCGGGACGGGCTGTATCCCGTGCTCCCCGATCAGCGCGCGGAACTGGGCCGCGGCCGCGACGAACGCCAGCAGGTAGACCACCGCCACGCCGCGCTCGAGCACCAGCCTGCCGAGCCAATATTCGGGTGCGGAAAACCAGCCCATGGCCGTAACTCCTCGGACGGTCGCGGTCACCAGAGACCCGCATATCCAGTCAATCAGGCGACAAACCGGTAGCCAATACCCGCAACCGGCTATTTATCCCCGGGCTGCCGCACCCGGCCCGGCAAGACCACCGCGGAAGCGGCGAGCACCGCGAGCGAAATCAACGCCAGCAGCTGAACATTCGCGGAATGACCCGCGTAGCCGTCGACCGACCGCCAGGGATGCCGGGACAACACCGCCCCGGCCACGATGAGCCCACCGGCGCTGAGCGCCATCGTGGCGCGGTCCAAACGCCGGCCCGGCAGCGCGTACCGCAGGCCCAGGGCGGCGCCGACCACGGCGGCCCCGGGCACACCGGCGATCACCGCCCCGCAGGCCAGCACCGCGACCGCCGCCCACGCCCCCGGCGTCCACGGCCGGGCGGGCGCGTCGCCGGTCCGCCCGGGCCGGGTGCGCCACAGCGCGAGCAGGGCCAGCAGCGGCAGCAAGGCCAGCCCCACCGCCAGACCCGCCCGGTAGGCGCCGTTGGACGGGAAGGTCAGCGTGATGGTGCCGGGGTCTCCCGGGGGCACCACCCAGCCCTGCTGCCACCCGTTCACGGCCACCGGGGTCAGGCGGGTCCCGGCGCTGGTGCGCGCCACCCAGCCGGGGTTGATGCTTTCGGGAATGACCAGGACCCGGGGGGTGGCCGACGGCGGAGCCTGCACTTCCCGACGGTCGGGGCCCCATGCGCGCCACACGGGGGCTGCGGAGGCGGCGCCGGGCTGGGGGGCCGCAGGTGCCGGCGGGGACAGGTCGACGCCGTCGACAACGAACTGGGCGCCCGGGCTGACCAGCAGCTCCTGCTGGCCCGCGGGCAGCGCGATCGGGTCGCGATCGCAGGCCCGCGCCGCGATGGGCTGGTCGTCGAGCAGCGCGCCGACGGTGGCACGGATCGACGTGTGCACGAACCGGCCCGCGAGGGCGATGACCGGGCCGTGGTCGCAGTCGACGGCGATCTCGCGCGCGCGGTCGCGGGCGGCGTCGGCGGGTGCGATCGGGCTGCCGCCGGCGCCGAGCACCGCGAGCTCGGCCAGCCCCGGCGGCTTGAGCTGATCGAAACCGAGCGCGTTGCGGTCGATGACGTCTTCCCAGTCCAGCAGGCTCACCGTGACGCTGTCGGTCACCCGGGGATTGAGCGGGATCGTCTGCGGTTGGCCGGGCCTCAACGCGCGCACCTGCGGGCCGTCGCCCAGGTTGACGGCCACCATCGTGGGGTGCGCGGGCAACGCCGACCGGCTCGGCACCAGCCGCAGCCCGGTCACCTCGGTGGGCCGCGGCAGCGCGAGCGTCAGGGTGGGCGGGGTCTTGTGTTGCACCACCCGCTGCGGTGCCGTCCACGCGGTGGCCGGGTCGCCGTCGGTCGCCGCGTACGCCGACCCGAGGACGTCCACCAGGTCGGCGTCACCCCGCGCCCGGGTGGTGTCCGGCTCGGCGATCAGGTCGGCCAGCTTGGGCCCCTGCCGGGGCCGCACCCACACCAGCGGGGTCACCGACATCGGCGACGGAACGGTCAGCGTCCGGCTGAGATTGACCGGCTCTTCGGGCGCCAGGGCCATCGACGGCGCGCAACGCACACCGTCGGGCGTCGGCGCGCAGCCCGGCCTGCCGAGCAGGTCGGAACCCAGGTCCCAGCCCGCGATGGCCGCGCCGGGTGGCGGCCCGGGCACCCGCACGGTGTGCCGCAGCTCGACCGGGTGGGCGAAGCCGGAGGCGTCGTACTGGGTGACCGTCAGGTCGGTGATGCCGAATTGCACACCGGGAGAACCGTCGTCGGTGCCCGCGGCGGTGATCCGCACCCACGGCGTCTCGCCGTAGGGCAGGGCGACGGCGAGCGGCTTGCCGGGCTCATCGAAGCGCAGGGTGGTGCTGCCGGTCGCGGTTTCGACCAGGATGCGGCGCACCTGCGCGCCGACCGCGGTCGCGCTGGGGGTCAGGGTGATCGCCGCGTTGGTCACCGGATGGTCGAAATCGACCTGCAGCCACTGGCCGACGGCGGACTGCAGGGAGTTGGACACCCACGCGGTCGCCGGGTCGCCGTCGACCGCGGCGACGGGGGAGGTCGCCGGAGCGACGTCGGGCATCGCGGTGGAGTCCGACGACGAGCTCGACACGGTGACCCGCCCGCCGGTCCAGGCGCCGGCGACCGGGTCGGTGCCGGGGACGGGGTAGTCGGGCACCCGGTTGTAGGTGTGCCGCGCGTCGCCCGCGGCGCGGACGGCCGACGAATGCTGGTCCACCCGGCCGTAGTCGGTCTCCCGGGCCACCGGGGTGTCGGTGACCGTCACCGCCGGCACCGGCAACCCGGCGCCGCGCGCGTCGGCGGTCATCAGCACCGGACCCAGCGGCGGCCGACCCTGCAGCCGGCGCCGCTCGTCGAGGCGCAGCAGCACCTCCGGTCCACCGTCGACGCGGGGCATCCGGTCGACGTCGGCGAGGTACGGCGCGCCCGGATCGCCGGCGATGCCCACCCGGTATATCTCGACGGCCGGGTATCGCGGACGCAGTCCACTGTCGGCGACGAAGCCCGCCAGGGTGCCGGGCCCCACCGGCTCGCCGAACTGCGCCACCTTCTGCAGCCCCGGGGATCCGTCGACGGCGCGGTGCACCAGGAGCGGACGCGCCGAGCGTGACGTATCCGGGTCCAGGTCGTTGCGTACCACCACATACGAAATACCTTGGCGCGCAAGAGTATCGGCCAGGCCGGCCGAGGGGCGCCCGGCGGCGAACAGGCGCTGCACGGAATCGAGGGCCCGGATGGTCTGCGGCGGGGTCAGCGGTATGGAGTCGCGCACGCCCCACGGGCTGCCGCCGAGCACCTGCAGCGGCTCGTCATGGCTGGTGCCCCACACCTGCGTGGCGAACGGCGCCCCGGGGGCCACCAGCACCCGGCCCGGGACGGGCGTCCCGGTGTTGTGCGCGTCGAGCCAGGCGGCGGTCTCCTGCCAGTACCGGGGTATCGCGCTGAAGGTGCCGGGCGGGGTCAGCCGGCCGGTCCACGCCAGCGAGGTGCTCACCATCAGCGCCGTCAGGACGACGATCGCGACCGCCACCCGCCGGTCGCGCTCGGGGTGAGCGAACGCGCGCAGCCACACCGACGCGGGTCGCCGGCCGGGCAGCGGTATCCGCCCCAACGCGTGGGCGAGGCCCAGCACGATCGGGATCCGGATCACCGACCCCAGCTTGTGCACGTTGCGCAGCGGTGCGCCGCCGGCGTCCAGGAACGCCTGCACCGCGTGCGCCACCGGCGAGCCCAGGCCGCCGCTGTAGCCGGCGGCCATCAACACCACGCCGGCCAACAGCATCGTCACCAGCCGCCCGCGGGCCGGGATCGCCGGACTGGCCAGTCCCGCCAGCCCCGCCGCGGCCACCAGGCACGTCGCCAGGACGGCCGCCGAGCCGGTCACCAGCGACGCGCCCGCGGTGGCGGTCGGCGCGACGTACGGGGTCCAGCTGTCGGTGCCGCGCAGTATCTCGGTCAGCGACGACCATTGCGTCGTCACGCCGGAGGACTCGATGAAGTCCAGGAACGGCGGGCTGATGGCGCGCAGCATCACCAGCGCCACCACCCACCACGCCATCGCCAGGGACAGCGCCACCAGCCACCACCCGGTGTAGCGCCACCACAGCCGGTTCGGCCGGTGGCAGGCCCACCAGATCACCGCGGGCAGGCAGCCGGCCAGCGTGGCGATCGCGTTGACCGCGCCCATCAACGCGACGGCCAAACCGGCCTGAGCGGCGAGCGCCCGCACCGACCGGTTGCCGGAAGCGCGCCCCCCTGATTTCAGGGCCAGGATCGTGGGCAGCAACACCCACGGCGAAAGCATCATCGGCAGGGTTTCCGACGAGATGGACCCCAGGGTGGTCAGCACCCGCGGCGACAGCGCGAACGCGGCGGCGCCGATCACCCGCGATGCCGGGCTGCCGATGCCCAGCGCCTCGGCGACCCGCAGCAGCCCCCAGAACCCGACCGTGAGCAGCAGCGCCCACCACAGCCGTTGGGTGACCCACCCCGGCACCGAGAGCAGGTGGCCGATCGCGAAGAACGTGCCGTGCGGGAACAGGTACCCGTAGGCCTGATTCTGCGCCTGCCCGAACGGCAGCTCGCTGTTCCACAGGTTGGTGGCCCGGGCCAGGAAGCGCAGCGGGTTGGCGGTGAGGTCGAGCTTGGTGTCGGGGGAGACCCGCCCGGGAGACTGCGCGAACGTCAACGCGCATGCGAGCGCCCCCACCAGCAGCAGCCACCGGCGCGACAGCGGCTCGGCCGATGAACATGGGACGGGCGAGCCGGCCTCGGCGATGGCCGCTGGATCCGACGGCGGCGACCCGCTGCGCCCGCTAGCTACGGTTGCCGTACTCGACCCGGTTGAGCACTGACGACTGCGGATCGCCCCCGGGGAGTGGCGGTTTCGTGTCCTGTTGCACCATCAAGGTGATCCCGAAGATCGCCGCCGCGCCGAGCAGAAGACCCACCACCACGCTCGCGGCGGCGGGCGCAATGATCCGGTTCATCGAGGGCTCCTCATAGCATCTTCGAAATCGTGGCGGCGGCCTAGCGCCAACCTAGCAGAAGCGCGATCGGTGCCCGGGGCGCTGGTCAGGGCAGGCAGTGCCCGTGAAAGCACCGGTCGCCGTATTGCACCTGATGGGGCGCGAGCGGGTTCAGCGCGGCCGGACGCCCCCGCGCCGGTGCCACGCCGTGGTCGGCGACGGCCACCGTGACCCCGAGGGTCGTCGCAACACCGACCGACAGACCCACCGCGATGCTGGCCGCGGCGGCCACGGTGAAACCCGTCATCGCTGGCATGTCGCCCCCTAGCCCCGCCGGCACCAGCCCAGGAGTGCCCCCGCACCCGAAGAAGAAACCCCCGACGAAAACCTCGTCGCTCCCCAGATCCGAAGGCCCGGATAGCGCCATGAAAACATGGCCCGATGTCATTTTCGCGCACCCTGGCCGTGCTCGCCTCCGTGTCGGCCTTGTTGGCGGGCTGCGCTCACCACGCCGCGCGGCCACCCGGCCCGTCGACCTCGGTCAGCAAGCCGACGGCCGCGGCGCCGGCGTGCGGTGACGTCAAAACGCTGCCGGTCCGCGACAAGCTGGCCCAGCTGCTGATGGTGGGTGTGAAGAACGCCGACGATGCCCGGTCGGTGGTCGACGGCTACCACGTCGGCGGCATCTTCATCGGCAGCTGGACGGATCTGTCGATCTTCAAGGGCCCCCTGGCCGACATCGCGGCGAAGGCCGGACCCCTGCCGCTGGCCGTCAGCGTCGACGAGGAGGGCGGCCGGGTGTCGCGGTTGCGCGCGTTGATCGGCGCGGCGCCCTCGCCCCGGGAGCTGGCCCAGACCCAGACCGTCGCCCAGGTGCACGACTTGGCGGCGGAGCGCGGCAAGAAGATGCGCGACCTGGGCATCACCATCGACTTCGCCCCCGTCGTCGACGTCACCGACGCCACCAGCGGCGTGATCGGGGACCGCTCGTTCGGCGGCGATCCCAACACGGTCACCGCCTACGCAGGCGCGTACGCGCAGGGCCTGCGGGACGCCGGGCTGCTCCCGGTGCTCAAGCACTTTCCCGGCCACGGGCACGGCTCGGGCGACTCACACACCGGCGGTGTCGTGACACCGCCCCTGAGCGACCTGCAGAGCGTCGACCTGGTGCCCTACCGCACCCTGGTGACCGCCGCCCCGGTCGCGGTCATGCTGGGCCACCTGCAGGTCCCCGGACTGACCGGCGACGACCCGGCCAGCCTGAGCCCCGCGGCGGTGCAGTTGCTGCGTGACGGCGTCGGCTACGGTGCCCCGCCGTTCGACGGCCCGGTGTTCACCGACGACCTGTCCAGCATGGGCGCGATCTCCGACCGGTACGGAGTGGCCGAGGCGGTGCTGCGCACCCTGCGGGCGGGGACCGACGTCGCGCTCTGGGTCACCACCGACGAGGTGCCCGCCGTCCTGGACCGGCTGCAGAAGGCGGTCGCGGCCGGCGAACTGCCCGGGCAGCGGGTCGACGACGCGCTCACCCGGGTGGCGACGATGAAGGGCCGCAGCCCCGCCTGCGGCCACTAGCGGTGATCGCGAGCGCGGCGAAGCCGGGCGAAGCGGGTCGCCGCCACTGTCACCACGCGCGTGCGGCCGCCGGGCGTTGCTTACCCTGGAGTCAGATAGCCGGGCTAGAGAGGCAAGCGATGGCGGGTGGCACCAAGCGGTTACCGCGGGCTGTCCGTGAGCAACAGATGCTCGACGCCGCGGTGCAGATGTTCTCGGTCAACGGCTACCACGAGACCTCGATGGACGCCATCGCCGCCGAGGCGCAGATCTCCAAGCCGATGCTCTACCTGTACTACGGCTCCAAGGAGGACCTGTTCGGCGCCTGCCTGAATCGTGAGATGGGCCGGTTCATCGACGCGGTCCGCGCCGACATCGATTTCACGCAGAGCCCGAAAGACCTGCTGCGCAACACCATTGTGTCGTTCATGCGCTACATCGACGCCAACCGGGCCTCGTGGATCGTGATGTACACCCAGGCCACCAGCTCGCAGGCGTTCGCGCACATGGTGCGCGAGGGGCGCGAACAGATCATCGAACTGGTCGCCGGACTGGTGCGGGCGGGCAGCCGCACCCCGCGGACCGAGCGGGAACACGAGATGATGGCCGTGGCGCTGGTGGGCGCGGGCGAGGCGACGGCCAACCAGCTCAGCATCGGCGACATCGACGCCGACGAGGCGGCCGAGCTGATGATCAACCTGTTCTGGCATGGCCTGCGCGGCGCGCCGGAGGAGCGGGAGGCCGCCGCGGCGGCGCGGCCCGAGAAGGGCGGACCCGGCGCCGCGGGGCGCTAACCCCTACATTCGTCATGTGGCTCGACCGCCTGCCCGGTGCAACGTCGACTTCTTCTGTGCCGTAGTCATCATCGGGTTGCTGGCCGGGATTGCCGGGCTGGCGACGACGTCCGTGCTGCGCTTCGTCGAGCACGTGACGTACCACTACACCTTCGGCGCGCTGCTCGCCGGCGTCGCCGCCAGCAGCCCGGTGCGCCGCGCGGTGGGGCCGATGATCGGCGGTGCGTTGGCGGCGATCGGGTGGTGGGCCCTGCGCAGGAGAACCCGGGTGCCGCCCCTGGCGGAGACCATCGCCCGCCGCGAACCGATACCGCGGCTGTCCTGGAGCGTCGACGCCATAGTGCAGGTGCTGCTCGTCGGCTCCGGCGCATCGCTGGGGCGGGAAGGCGCCCCGCGCCAATTCGCCGCGGCCCTCGGCGATTTCGGGACGGCCTGGCTCAGGCGACTATCGCCCCGCGACCGCGAGGTGCTGCTGGCCTGCGCGGCCGGCGCCGGGTTGGGTGCCGTCTACGCCGTTCCGCTGGCCGGTGCGCTGTTCTCGGTGCGGATCATGCTCAACACCTGGCATCCGCGGGCGCTGGGCGCGGCGTTCATTTCCTCCAGCCTGGCGGTCGCCGTCGGCTCGGCGATCACGCGGGACGAACCCAGCCTGCAGTGGCCGATCGGCGAGTCGACGTACCTGTTGACCGCGCACGGGCTGCTGCTGGCGCCGCTGACCCTCGCGGTGGGTCTGGCGTTCGACCGGTTGATGGCGGCGGCCCGGCCGGCCAAGCCCATGCGAACCTGGGTGCTGGTTCCCGCGCTCGCCGGAGCCGGGCTGGCGATGGGTATCTGCTCGCACTGGTGGCCCGAGTTGCCCGGCAACGGTCGCAGCGTCCTCACGGTGAGCCTGGAAAGCGGCATGACACTGTTGTCCGCGCTCGCGATCCTGGCCCTCAAACCCCTGCTGACGGCGCTGTTCCTGCGTGCCGGCGGGGCCGGCGGGATGCTGACGCCGTCGCTGGCCACCGGTGCGGCCGCCGGGGCGGCGCTGGTGCTGACGATCAACTGGGCGGCCGGGACCCACCTGCACGTGCCGGCGGTGTCGCTGGCGGGCGCCGCCGGCGTGCTCGCGGTGACGCAGGGCTCACCGATCTGGGCGGCGATCTTCGTCTGGGAACTCGCCCGGCCCCCGCTGTGGTTGTTCCTGCTTTTCCTGCTCACCGCGACCAGCGCCCACGGCCTGAAGGTGCTCGCCACGGGCCGCGGCCCGACGCACTCGGGCTGAGGCGCCGCTAGAGCCCCCGGACCGTGCCGGTCAGGTACGGGTAGCCCTTGGCGATGTTGCGCAGCGAGATGTCCCAGCCGTCGTGACCTTCGTCGATGTAGAGGCCTGCGGTGCCGGGCAGCACCAGCGGCTTGCCGAACCGCACCGAATACTTCACCGCGGCCGGGAGCCGGGCTTCGATGTTCGCCAATACGGCCGCCGCGCTGAACATTCCGTGCGCGATGACGGTCGGGAAGCCGAACAGCTTGGCCGCGATCGGGTTGGTGTGGATCGGGTTGTGATCGCCGCCGACGACGGCGTAGCGCCGGATCAGGCCCGGGGTGACGCGCACGACGGCGCTGGGCGGCGGCAGCTTGGGCTGCTTCTGCGGTGGCGGCTTGGGCTCGTCGGACAGGCTGGTGCGTTGCTGGTGCAGGAAGGTCGTCACCTGATGCCACGCCGTGTCGGTGCCGACGCTCACGTCGGTCACCAGGTCGACCAGCAGGCCCTTGCGATGCTCGCGCAGGTTCTCGGCGTGCACGCGCACACCGACGGTGTCGGTGACCGCGATCGGCCGGTACTGCGTGATGTAGTTTTCGACGTGCACCGAACCCATTGCGGCGAAAGGAAAGTCGAACCCGGTCACCAGCGACATCATCGCCGGGAAGGTCAACGCGAACGGATAGGTGAGCGGCACGTTGTTGCCGTAACGCAGGCCGGTGACCCCGGCGTACTCGGCCACGTTCGTGCGGTCGATGGGCAGTTCCTCGATATCCACCGTGCGCGTCGGCAACTGGTTCCCGCGGGACACCACGGGCAGCGCCCCCGCCGCCGCGCGCAGCATGTTCCTCAGGCCGCTTGGCTGGTTCATCGCGTCGTCCTCCTCGCAGCTATGCGCCCAGCATGGCCTGGCCGCAGACGCGGATGACGTTGCCCGTCACCGCGTTTGACGCCGGGTTGGCGAAGTAGGCGATGGTCTCCGCGACGTCGACGGGCTGGCCGCCCTGCAGCAGCGAGTTCAGCCGGCGGCCCACCTCGCGGGTGGCCAGCGGGATGGCGGCCGTCATCTGGGTTTCGATGAAGCCCGGTGCGACGGCGTTGATCGTGATGCCCTTGCCGTACAGCTCGGGCGCCAGCGCCTGGGTGAGGCCGATCATCCCGGCCTTGGTGGTGGCGTAGTTGGTCTGCCCGCGGTTGCCCGCGATGCCGGCCATCGAGGACAGCCCGATCACCCGGCCCCCCTCGCCGAGGGTGCCGTTGCCCACCAGCCCTTCGGTAAGCCGCAGGGGGGCAAGGAGATTGACGGCCAGGACGGCGTCCCAGCGCGCGTCGTCCATGTTGGCCAGCAACTTGTCGCGGGTGATTCCGGCGTTGTTGACCAGCACGTCGGCGCGTCCGCCGTGGTGCTCGCGCAGGTGCTCGGTGATCTTGTCCACCGCGTCCTCGGCGGTGACGTCGAGCCACAACGGGGTGCCCCCGACCCGGCTGGCCGTTTCGGCCAGCGTCTCGGCGGCCGACTCGACGTCGATAGCGACGACGCGGGCGCCGTCGCGGGCGAACACCTCGGCGATCGTCGCGCCGATCCCGCGGGCGGCGCCGGTCACGATGGCGACTTGGGAGTCCAGCGGCCGCTCCCAGTCCGCCGGGGGCGTGGAGTCGGCCTCCCCGATGTAGAACACCTGGCCGTCCACGTAGGCGGACTTCGCCGACAGGATGAACCGCATGGTCGATTCCACTCCCGTCGCAGCGGGTTTGGCGTCGGGGGAGACGTATACCAGCGCCACGGTGGTGCCGTTGCGCACCTCCTTGCCCAGCGACCGGGTGAACCCTTCCAACGCACGCTGCGCGATCCGCTCGTGCGGGCCGGCGGCGGCGTCGGGGGTGGTGCCGACCACCACGACGCGGGCGCAGTGGCCCAGGTTGCGCAGCAGCGGCGTGAAGAACTCGTACAACCCCCTGAGCCCCTCCGGCGTCGTGATGCCGGTGGCGTCGAAGACCAGCCCGCCGAACTGGTCGGCCCAGCGGCCACCCAGGTTGTTGCCGACCAGGTCGTAGTCCTTGGCCAGCGCGGCGCGCAGCGGCTCGACCACCCGGCCCTGGCCGCCGATCAGCAGGGAGCCCGCCAGCGGCGGATCGCCGGGCCGGTAGCGGCGCAGCGTCTCGGGCTGCGGGACACCGAGTTGCTTGGCGAGAAACGATCCAGGACCGGAGTTGACGATCTGACTGAACAGATCGGACGAGACCTTGGGAGCCACCGGAGCTACCTTCCATGTGCTTCGAAGTCGGGGTGTGCCTACAGCACAACCGTATCGAGGACGAACTTACTTCAGAGTAAGAACAGTGGGTAGTATGACCCCAGACGGCCGATCCGATAATCCAACCGCAGACACACGGAGAAGACAGTGGCCCCTGCAAGTTCCGAGGCAAGCAACCAGCGCAGTTCGCAGCGGCGACGGGTCGCCGTCCTGGGCGGTAATCGCATCCCGTTCGCCCGGTCCGACGGCGCCTACGCCGAGGCATCCAATCAGGACATGTTCACCGCCGCGCTGGGCGGGCTGGTGGACCGCTTCGGACTGGCCGGCGAACGGCTGGGTGTGGTGGTCGGCGGCGCGGTGCTCAAGCACAGCCGCGACTTCAACCTGACGCGCGAATGCGTGCTGGGCTCCGAGCTGTCGTCGTACACGCCGGCGTTCGACCTGCAACAGGCCTGCGGCACGGGCCTGCAGGCGGCGATCGCCGCGGCCGACGGCATCGCCTCCGGGCGGTACGAGGCGGCCGCGGCGGGCGGCGTGGACACCACCTCCGACCCGCCGATCGGGCTGGGTGACAACCTGCGCCGGACCCTGCTCAAGTTGCGCCGGTCCAAGTCCAACGTCCAGCGGCTGCGGCTGGTGGGCACGCTGCCGGCCACCCTGGGTATCGAGATCCCGGTCAACAGCGAGCCGCGCACGGGGCTGTCCATGGGCGAGCACCAGGCGATCACCGCCAAGGAGATGGGCATCAAACGCGTCGACCAGGACGAGCTCGCCGCGGCCAGCCACCGCAACATGGCCGCCGCCTACGACCGGGGCTTCTTCGACGACCTGGTCACCCCGTTCCTCGGGCTGTACCGCGACGACAACCTGCGCCCGGATTCGTCGGCGGAGAAGTTGGCGAAGCTCAAGCCCGTGTTCGGCGTGAAGTCCGGCGACGCGACGATGACCGCCGGCAACTCGACCCCGCTGACCGACGGGGCGTCGGTCGCGCTGCTGGCCAGCGAGGAGTGGGCGGCCGCCCACTCGCTGTCGCCGCTGGCCTTCCTGGTGGACGCCGAAACCGCCGCGGTCGACTACGTCAACGGCCGGGACGGGCTGCTGATGGCGCCCACCTATGCGGTGCCGCGGCTGCTGGCCCGCAACGGTCTGAGCCTGCAGGACTTCGACTTCTACGAGATCCACGAGGCCTTCGCCTCGGTGGTGCTGGCGCACCTGCAGGCGTGGGAGTCGGAGGACTACTGCAAGGAGCGCCTCGGCCTCGACGCCGCGCTGGGCTCGATCGACCGGTCCAAGCTCAACGTCAACGGCTCGTCGTTGGCCGCCGGCCACCCCTTCGCCGCCACCGGGGGGCGGATCCTCGCCCAGGCGGCCAAGCAGCTCGCGCAGAAGAAGGCGGAGCGCAAGGCCGGCGCGGGCAAGCCGCTGCGGGCCCTGGTTTCCATCTGCGCCGCCGGCGGCCAGGGCGTGGCGGCGATCCTGGAGGCCTGACCTCCGGGTAGCGGGCGGGCTTTCATGAAATGGGTCACACCGGGTTAGTAATTCCGTCGTAGGGGTATCCGTAGGCGCGGATGACCCCGTGTTGTGGTCTGACCCCCCGACCCCGACGGCAATACGGGGCATCCCCGGAACGACCGCCGGTCAACGCGGACGGGCGTACGAAAAGGGCCGCCGTTGGAGTGAGGGGATCCAGCGGCGGTCTTTTTGTCGCCGGGGGATCAGATGAAAACCCCGCTCCCATTTCGGGAGCGGGGTTTGCTCATCCCCGGTGGAAGCGGCTCAGAAAGCGGCCTCGTCGAGCTCCATGATGTCGTTGTCCAGCGTCTCGATCACCTCGCGGGTGCCGGCCAGCAGCGGCAGGAAGTTCTTCGCGAAGAACGAAGCCACCGCGACCTTGCCCTCGTAGAAGGACCGCTCCTCACCGCTGGCGCCGGCGTCCAGCGCCTGCACGGCCACCGCCGCCTGACGCTGCAGCAACCAGCCGATGACCAGGTCGCCGACGCTCATCAGGAAGCGCACGGAGCCCAGACCCACCTTGTAGAGGCTGGTCACGTCCTCCTGCGCCGCCATCAGGTAGCCGGTCAGGGTGGCCGCCATCGCCTGGACGTCCGCCAATGCCTTGGCCAGCAGCTCACGCTCGGACTTCAGCCGGCCGTTGCCGGACTCGCTGTCCACGAACTTCTGGATCTCACCGGACACGTGGGCCAGCGCCACACCCTTGTCGCGGATGATCTTGCGGAAGAAGAAGTCCTGCGCCTGGATGGCCGTGGTGCCCTCGTAGAGGGAGTCGATCTTGGCGTCCCGGATGTACTGCTCGATCGGGTAGTCCTGCAGGAAGCCGGACCCACCGAACGTCTGCAGGCTCTCGGTGAGCTTGGCGTAGGCCTGCTCGGAACCGACACCCTTGACCACCGGCAGCATCAGGTCGTTGACCTTGACGGCGAGCTCGGCGTCCACGCCGTGCACGGCCTGGGCGACCGCCGCGTCCTGGTAGGTCGCGGTGTAGAGGTACAGCGCGCGCAGACCCTCGGCGTACGCCTTCTGGGTCATCAGCGACCGGCGCACGTCGGGGTGGTGCGTGATGGTCACCCGCGGCGCGGTCTTGTCGGTCATCTGCGTCATGTCGGCGCCCTGCACGCGCGACTTGGCGTACTCCAGCGCGTTGAGGTAACCGGTCGACAGGGTCGCGATGGCCTTGGTGCCGACCATCATGCGGGCCTGCTCGATGACCTCGAACATCTGCGCGATGCCGTTGTGCACCTCGCCGACCAGCCAACCCTTCGCGGGCACGTCGTGCTGGCCGAAGGACAGCTCACACGTGGCCGAAACCTTCAGGCCCATCTTGTGCTCGACGTTGGTCACGAAGACGCCGTTGCGCTCGCCCAGCTCGCCGGTCTCGAAGTCGAACAGGAACTTGGGCACGAAGAACAGCGACAGGCCCTTGGTGCCCGGACCCGCGCCCTCGGGGCGGGCCAGCACCAGGTGGAAGATGTTCTCGAACAGGTCGCCGGAGTCGGCCGAGGTGATGAACCGCTTCACACCCTCGATGTGCCAGGACCCGTCGTCCTGCTGGATCGCCTTGGTCCGCCCCGCGCCGACGTCGGAACCGGCGTCCGGCTCGGTCAGCACCATGGTGGAGCCCCAGCCGCGCTCGGCGCAGATCACGGCCCACTTCTTCTGCTCCTCGGTGCCGAGGTGGTAGAGGATGTTGGCGAAGCCGGCGCCGCCGCCGTACATCCACACGGCGGGGTTGGCGCCCAGCAGGTGCTCGTGCAGCGCCCACACCAGCGCCCGGGGCATCGGCATGCCGCCGAGGACCTCGTCGATGCCGACCTTGTCCCACCCGGCCTCGGTGACGGCGCGGACCGACTTCTTGAAGGGCTCCGGCAGCGTCACCGAGTGGGTCTTGGGGTCGAAGACCGGCGGGTTGCGGTCACCCTCGACGAACGACTCGGCGATGGGCCCCTCGGCCAGCCGGCTGATCTCTGACAACATTTCGCGCGCGGTGTCGACGTCCAGATCGCTGTAGTCGCCGGCGCCCAAGGCCTGCTCAACGCCCAGGACCTCGAACAGGTTGAACACCTGGTCACGGACGTTGCTCTTGTAGTGGCCCACTACGGTTCCTCCTCGTTGAGAATGCCACTTGTGGTTGGGTACTAGGTCTAAGTTACCCACCAGTAACCCTGTAAAACTATCGCTGTCGACAGTTCCGCGCAAGCGAGTGTGATCTAAATTTCACCGTCTAACTAACCAACCGGTTGGGAACGTCGACACAACGGCCGTGACCTGCGGAGATGATTGGGGCATGACGAAAGTGAGTAGCGTCACCGCGCTGCCTGTCGTGGACATGCGGGCCGGCGCCGGCCCGCTGCGGGACGGCTTGCGCCGCGCCGCCCACGAGGTCGGATTCTTCTACCTGGCCGGCCACGGGGTGCCCGCCGGTCTCTCGGACCGGGTGCTCGACGCGGCACGGCGGCTGTTCGCGCTGCCCCAGGAAGACAAGGATGCGGTCGCGATGGTGCGCAGTCCCCACTTCCGCGGTTACACCCGGATGGGCGGGGAGCTCACCCGCGGCGAGGTGGACTGGCGCGAGCAGATCGACATCGGCCCGGAGCGTCCGGCGATCGGCGGGCCCGGCAAGCCCGACTACCTCTGGCTGCAGGGCCCCAACCAATGGCCGGCCGCCTTGCCCGAGCTGCCCGGGATCATCGCCGAGTGGGACGCCGCGCTCTCCGAGGTGGCCCGCACCCTGCTCCGGCACTGGGCGGCCTCCCTGGGCGGCCCACCCGACGTCTTCGAGCCCGCCTTCGCCGAAACCCCGGCCACGCTGATCAAGGTCGTGCGCTACCCGCGGACCGCGGCCTCGCCGCAGGGCGTGGGCCCGCACAGAGACTCCGGCGTGCTCACGCTGCTGTTGGCCGAGCCGGGGAGCCGCGGCCTGCAGGTGCGCCGGCCCGGGACCGGGGAATGGGTCGAGGTGCCGCCGGTCGACGACGCCTTCGTGGTCAACATCGGCGAACTGCTCGAGGTGGCGACGGGGGGTTACCTGCGGGCCACCGAGCACCGGGTCACCCTGGACGCGCAGCCGGCCGACCGGATCTCGGTGCCGTATTTCTTCAATCCGCGGCTGGACGCGCGGATCCCGGTGCTGACGCTGCCCCCCGAACTGCAGGCGCGCGCGGGCCGGGTCGCCGACCCCTCGGATCCGATCTTCTCCGTCTATGGCCGCAACGCCTGGAAGAGCAGGTTGCGCGCGCACCCCGATGTGGCTTCGGCGCACGGGTATTCGGCAGGTAGGGTCGGGGACGAGAATCCCGTTCTCGGCTCAAGGGGCGAATGAATTCCGGTGAACTCGAACAAGAATTTGACACCGTCCACACTCCGTGAGGCCTTCGGTCATTTCCCCTCGGGGGTGGTGGCCATCGCCGCCGAGGTCCAGGGCGCCCGGGAAGGCCTGGCGGCCAGCACCTTTGTCCCGGTCTCCCTGGATCCGCCGCTCGTGTCGTTCTGCGTGCAGAACACGTCGACGACGTGGCCCAAGCTCAAGGACCTGCCCATGCTGGGAATCAGCGTCCTCGGCGAGGCCCACGACGAGGCGGCGCGGACACTGGCCGCCAAGACCGGCGACAGGTTCGCCGGTCTGGAGACGGAATCCAGGGACAGCGGGGCGGTGTTCATCAAGGGCACCGCGCTCTGGCTGGAGAGCGCGGTCGAGCAGCTGATCCCGGCGGGGGACCACACCATCGTGGTGCTGCGGGTCATCGAGGTGACCATCGACGCCGACGTCGCACCGATCGTGTTTCACCGCAGCATGTTCCGGCGCCTCGGCGCCTGAGCGCGGCTAGGGGCGGCGGCCGAGTTCCGCTCGGAGGCCCGCTATCCGCTGCTCGATCTCGGCGGCGTCGTCGGGGCGGCCTTCCTTGCGCGCGAGATCGGCGCGCAGGGACAACTCGCGGATCGCGGTTCGAATTTCGTTGATGCTGGTGGTTTCTCGCATATCTCCCACGCTGCCTTCCGGAGTTTGGGTTGATATGCGGATACCCGGTGCCCCGGGTGGGCTAACGCCTCAGCGCCGGAACAGCTTGTTGCCCAGCCACACCACGGGGTCGTACTTGCGGTCGGCGACCCGCTCTTTCATCGGGATCAGCGCGTTGTCGGTGATCTTGATGTTCTCCGGGCAGACCTCGGTGCAGCACTTGGTGATGTTGCAGTAGCCCAGGCCGTGCTCCTCCTGGGCCTGGTTGCGCCGGTCCAGCGTGTCCAGCGGGTGCATCTCGAGCTCGGCGATGCGCATCAGGAAGCGCGGCCCGGCGAACGCCTCCTTGTTCTCGTCGTGGTCGCGGATCACGTGGCACACGTTCTGGCACAGGAAGCACTCGATGCACTTACGGAATTCCTGCGAGCGCTGCACGTCGGCCTGCGCCATCCGGTACTCGCCCGGTTGCAGATCCTTCGGCGGCGCGAAGGCCGGGATCTCGCGTGCCTTCTCGAAGTTGAAGGAGACGTCGGTGACCAGGTCCCGGATCACCGGGAACGTCCGCAGCGGCGTCACCGTCACCACCTCGTCCTCGGCGAAGGTGGACATCCGGGTCATGCACAACAACCGCGGCACCCCGTTGATCTCCGCCGAGCAGGAGCCGCACTTGCCGGCCTTGCAGTTCCATCGCACCGCGAGGTCGGGAGTCTGGGTCTGTTGCAGGCGATGGATGATGTCGAGCACCACCTCGCCTTCGTTGACCTCCACCGTGAAGTCCTGCAGCGCGCCGTTGGCATCGTCACCGCGCCACACACGCATGGTCGCGTTGTAGGTCATTAGCCTCTCCGTCCTGGATGCTCGGCCAGCTCACCGTCGGTGTAGTACTTCTCCAGCTCGGAGATCTCGAAGAGCTCCAGCAGATCGGACCGCATCGGCACCTGGTCCTTGCGGGTGACGCTGATGTCCGGGATCACCCCGTCGCCGCCGGCGGCCTGGCAGACCAGCAGCACCTTGCGCCAGCCCGAATCCATCGACGGGTGGTCGTCGCGGGTGTGGCCGCCGCGGCTTTCGGTGCGCTCCAGCGCGGCCTTGGCGACGCACTCGCTGACCAGCAGCATGTTGCGCAGGTCGATCGCCAGGTTCCAGCCGGGGTTGTACTCGCGCCCACCCTCGACGTGCATGTTCTTGAACCGCTCGCGGAGCTTGTCCAGCCGGGAGAGGGCCTCGGAGATCTCGTCCGCCTTGCGGATGATGCCCACCAGGTCGTTCATCGACTGCTGCAGTTCGAGCTGCAGCGTGTAGGGGTTCTCCGCCGCGGCCCCGTTGGGCGGTGCCTCGAACGGGGAGAGCGCGCGCTCGGCGGCGGTCTCGACGGCCTCGGCCGAGATGGTCGGGCGGCTGCTCAGCGCCCGCACGTAGTCGGCCGCGCCCAGGCCGGCCCGCCGGCCGAAGACCAGCAGGTCCGACAGCGAGTTGCCGCCCAGCCGGTTGGAGCCGTGCATGCCGCCGGAGCATTCACCGGCCGCGAACAGGCCCGGCACGGTGGCCGCACCGGTGTCGGCGTCCACCTCGACACCGCCCATCACGTAGTGACAGGTGGGCCCGACCTCCATCGGCTCCTTGGTGATGTCGACCCCGGCCAGCTCCTTGAACTGGTGGTACATCGACGGCAGGCGCCGCTTGATCTCCTCGGGCGTCAACCGGGACGCGATGTCGAGGAACACGCCGCCGTGCGGGCTGCCCCGGCCGGCCTTGACCTCGGAGTTGATCGCGCGCGCGACCTCATCGCGGGGCAGCAGGTCGGGGGTCCGGCGGGCCGAGTCGTTGTCCTTGAGCCACTGGTCGGCCTCTTGCTCGGACTCGGCGTACTGGCCTTTGAACACCGGCGGGATGTAGTCGAACATGAACCGCTTGGAGTCGGAGTTCTTCAGCACACCGCCGTCGCCGCGCACACCCTCGGTGACCAGGATGCCCTTGACGCTGGGGGGCCAGACCATGCCGGTCGGGTGGAACTGGACGAACTCCATGTTGATCAGCGACGCTCCGGCCCGCAGGGCCAGGGCGTGCCCGTCGCCGGTGTACTCCCAGGAGTTCGAGGTGACCTTGAACGACTTGCCGATGCCGCCGGTGGCCAGGACGACCGCCGGCGCCTCGAACATGATGAATCGGCCCGTCTGGCGCCAGTAGCCGAACGCGCCGGCGATCGCGTCACCGTCCTTGATCAGCTCGGTGATCGCGCATTCGGCGAACACCTTGATCCGCGCGTCGTAGTCACCGAATTCGGCGTGGTCCTCCTGCTGCAGCGAGACGATCTTCTGCTGCAACGTGCGGATCAGCTCCAGGCCGGTGCGGTCACCGACGTGCGCCAGCCGCGGGTAGGTGTGCCCACCGAAGTTGCGCTGGCTGATCTTGCCGTCCTTGGTGCGGTCGAACAGCGCACCGTAGGTCTCCAGTTCCCAGACGCGGTCGGGCGCCTCCTTGGCGTGCAGCTCGGCCATCCGCCAGTTGTTGAGGAACTTGCCGCCCCGCATCGTGTCGCCGAAGTGGGTCTGCCAGTTGTCCTTCGGGTTGGCGTTACCCATGGCCGCCGCGGCACCGCCCTCGGCCATCACCGTGTGGGCCTTGCCGAACAGCGATTTGGACACCACGGCGACCTTGAGGCCGCGTTCCCGCGCCTCGATGACCGCACGCAGCCCTGCGCCGCCGGCACCGATGACGACTACGTCGTAGGCATGCCGCTCGACCTCAACCATGAAAATCCTCGCTAGCTAAGTTGTTCTTCAAATGGCTTTTCAGCCAACAAATCTCAGGTCGCTGATGGTGCCGCTGGCCACCAGGGCGACGTAGAAATCGGTGAGCATCAGGGTGCCCAGCGTGATCCAGGCGTACATCTTGTGCCGGGTGTTGATCTTGCTGACCTGGGTCCAGATCCAGTACCGCACAGGGTGCTTGGAGAAGTGCTTGAGGCGCCCGCCGGTCACGTGCCGGCAGGAGTGGCAGGACAGCGTGTAGATCCACAACATGACGACGTTGCCGACCAGGATCAGGTTGCCCAGGCCGAAGCCGAATCCGCCCGGTCCGCTGTCGGAGTGGAACGCCACGATCGCGTCGTAGGTGTTGATGACCGAGATGATGCCGGCGATGTAGAAGAAGTACCGGTGGGTGTTCTGGATGATCAGCGGGAACCTGGTCTCGCCGGTGTAGTGGACGCGGGGTTCGGCCACCGCGCATGCGCTGGGCGACTGCCACACCGTGCGGTAGTAGGCGCCGCGATAGTAGTAGCAGGTCAGCCGGAACAGCAGCAGGAACGGCAGGGACAGCGCCGCGTACGGCAGCCACCACACGTCCGGCAGGAACTGCGGCCAGATGTCACCGGCCTCGCCGCAAGCCTTGCTGACGCAGGGCGAGTAGAACGGCGTCAGGTAGTGGTACTTCGGGACGAAGAAGTAATCCTGCTGGAATGCGCGCGCCGTCGCGTAGATGACGAACGCGGCGAAGCCCAGGTCGATCCTCAGCGGCGACATCCACCACCGGTCGGTGCGTAGGGTCCGTTGCGGGATGCGGGCGCGCGTGGGTGAAAAGACACCTGACGCAGGACGGTTCGCCGTGGGTGCGCTCATCTAGTGTTCCTCTTCGAACGGGCTGTTGGTCGAAGGGTACACAGAGAGCACCCCCTGATTTCCGGGGGGCTTGGGTTGTCAGTACCTGCTGTGACCGCCGACACCCTCGTCGTCGACATCGCGCCAGAATTCGCTGTCGTACTGGGTGTCGGGAATGACGATCTTCTCGCCGGATTGCTGCACCGTGGCGCGCGTCAGGTCCAGCTCGGACACGTCGGTGTCAAGCAATTCGACGTCGGACAGGATCCGGTCCGCGTCGATGACGATGCGCCGCATCGCCGGGCTGTCACCGTAGCGACTCTTCAAGGAGCCCACGCACCGTCGCAGGCCCCCGATGAGGTCGTGCAGTTCGGCGAGTTCAGTGGTGCCAGTCGGGGGCGTCAACGGAAATCTCCTAGGGCGGGCGGTGTTGCGGATCACAGTACGCCCCCGATACTAGCCACGGCACAGCCCAACGTCAGGCGACTCGCTTCCTTATCTATCTCCGCGCGCCGCACCCGCTTGCCCGCGCGCGGGCAAGCGGCCCCCGGCGCCGGGTGCGGCCCGCATCAGTGTCGGGCGAGAGAACCGCCGGCGCGCCGGGGGCCGATCCGGAGCGAGAGCACCTGCGCGGCAGGCGAATCCGGCGGGGCGCTTGGCCCCGCCGGATCGTTGTCCACCTCTTACTTGGTGATCTCGATGCGCTTCGCCTGGCTTCCGGCGTAGGCGCCGGCGACCCGCACCGTCAGCACCCCGGCGTCGTAGGAGGCCGTGATGGCGTCGCCGGTGACGTGGGCCGGCAACTGGAACGACCGGTGGAAGGCTCCGTACCGGACCTCACGCAGGGTGCGCCCCTCTTTCTCCTCGGCGTGCTCGTCGCGGCGTTCGCCGTGGATCACGAGACGGCCGCGGTCGACCTCTACGTTGACGTCCTTCTCGACGTCAACGCCGGGCAGCTCGACGCGGACGACCGCGTCGTCGCCGTCCTTGACGATCTCCGCGGCGGGGTTGAAACCGCTGGTAGTCGGCTTGTACCAGTCCGTCGCGGCGGCGGGGCCGAAGAAGTCGCGCAACCACCGGTCGGTGTCCCAGGCCGGTCGCGACCACAATGCGAGGTTACTCATGGGGATCTCCTTGTGCTTCCTTGAGCTTTGTTGTGGATTTGCTGTGTCCGGCGCCCTTCCGGCCGGCTGTTAGGTGAAACATGAGTCGACCACGCTAAAGTTCCACCTAGGCGTTCGCCTTGGGCGAACGAATATTCACAGTGTTCCCTGTGAGTTGTGAGATCCTCGTCATAGGACCGTCACATTGGGCGAATTCGCGGTAATTTCCGGCCGCTAGCCTCAAAGCCATGGCTGCAGACGGGATTTCGCGCGCGCACTGTGCGAGCCGTCACATCGTCGTAGTCGGGCACGGCATGGTGGGGCATCGGCTGGTCGAGGCGCTTCGCGCGCGCGACACCGAGGGGTTGTGGCGCATCACGGTTTTCGCCGAGGAGGCCGACGCGGCTTACGACCGCGTCGGGCTGACCTCGTACACCGAAAGCTGGGACCGCAAGCTGCTGGCACTGCCGGGCAACGACTACGCGGGTGACGAACAGGTTCGGCTGGTGTTGAACGCTCGCGTGACCGAGATCGACCGGGAAGCGAAGTCGGTTGTTACGGCCGATGGGCAACGACACGGCTACGACACCTTGGTGTTGGCCACCGGCTCCTACGCGTTCGTCCCGCCCGTGCCCGGCCACGACCTGGCGGCATGCCACGTGTACCGCACGCTCGACGACCTCGACGCCATCCGGGCCGACGCCCAGCGCACGCTGGAGGCCGGTCGCACCCCGGCGGGCGTGGTGATCGGAGGTGGCCTGCTGGGCCTGGAGGCCGCGAATGCGCTGCGCCAGTTCGGGTTGCGGACGCACGTCGTCGAGATGATGCCCCGCTTGATGGCCCAGCAGATCGACGAGGGCGGCGGCGCGTTGCTGGCCAAGATGGTCGGCGACCTGGGCATCGCGGTGCACGTGGGCACTGGCACGGAGTCGATCGAAGCGGTCGACCATTCCGACGGGGTGTCGTCGGTGCGGGTGCGCCTGACCGACGGCGAGGTCATCGACGCCGGGCTGGTCATCTTCGCGGCCGGCATCCGTCCCCGTGACGAGCTGGCCAGGGCCGCGGGGCTGGAGCTGGCCGAGCGCGGCGGCGTGCTCACCGACTTGACTTGCCGCACAAGCGATCCGAACATCTACGCGGTCGGTGAGGTGGCCGCGATCGGTGGCCGGTGCTACGGCCTGGTGGGGCCCGGTTACACCTCCGCCGAGGTGGTGGCCGACCGCCTGCTGGACGGTGCCGCGGAGTTCGGCGAGGCGGACTTGTCGACCAAGCTCAAGCTGCTCGGCGTCGACGTCGCCAGCTTCGGCGACGCGATGGGGGCCACCGAGAACTGCCTCGAGGTCGCCATCAACGATGCGGTCAAGAAGACCTACGCCAAGCTGGTGCTGTCCGACGACGCGAAGACCCTGCTCGGCGGCGTCCTGGTGGGTGACGCCTCGTCCTACGGGGTGCTGCGGCCCATGGTCGGCAGCGAGCTGCCGGGGGATCCGCTCGCGCTGATCGCCCCGGTCTCCGGCGACGCTCCGGCGCTGGGAATCGGCGCGCTGCCGGATTCCGCGCAGATCTGCTCGTGCAACAACGTCACCAAGGGCGACCTGAAGTGCGCGATCGCCGACGGCTGCGCCGACGTGCCCGCGCTCAAGTCGTGCACCGCGGCCGGAACGTCGTGTGGATCGTGTGTGCCCCTGCTCAAGCAGCTGCTGGAAGCCGAGGGTGTGGAACAGTCCAAGGCGCTGTGCGAGCACTTCAGCCAGTCGCGGGCGGAGCTCTTCGAGATCATCTCGGCCACCGAGATCCGGACGTTCTCCGGCCTGCTGGAGCGCTTCGGCCGCGGAAAGGGTTGCGACATCTGCAAACCCGTGGTCGCGTCCATCCTCGCCTCCACCGGCTCGGACCACATCCTCGAAGGCGAGCAGGCCTCGCTGCAGGATTCCAACGACCACTTCCTGGCCAACATCCAGAAGAACGGCAGCTACTCGGTGGTGCCGCGGGTGCCCGGCGGTGACATCAAGCCCGAGCACCTGATCCTGATCGGCCAGATCGCGCAGGACTTCGGGCTGTACACCAAGATCACCGGCGGCCAGCGGATCGACATGTTCGGCGCCCGGGTGGACCAGCTGCCGGAGATCTGGCGACGGCTGGTCGACGGCGGCATGGAGTCGGGCCACGCGTACGGCAAGGCGCTGCGCACCGTGAAGAGCTGCGTGGGTACCGACTGGTGCCGTTACGGTCAGCAGGATTCGGTGCAGCTGGCCATCGATCTGGAGCTGCGGTACCGGGGCCTGCGGGCGCCGCACAAGATCAAGATGGGGGTCTCGGGGTGTGCGCGCGAGTGCGCCGAAGCGCGCTCCAAGGACGTCGGCGTCATCGCCACCGAAAAGGGCTGGAACCTCTATGTCGGCGGCAACGGCGGCATGACGCCCAAGCACGCCCAGCTGTTGGCCAGCGACCTGGACACCGAGACGCTGGTCCGCTACGTCGACCGGTTCGTCATGTACTACATCCGGACCGCCGACCGGCTGCAGCGGACGGCGCCCTGGGTGGATTCGCTCGAGGGCGGCCTCGATCACGTGCGCGAGGTCGTGTGTGAGGACTCGCTGGGCCTGGCCGAAGAATTCGAGGCCGCAATGGAGCGGCACGTGCTCAATTACAAGTGTGAATGGAAGGGCGTGCTCGACGACCCGGACAAGCTGTCGCGGTTCGTCTCGTTCGTCAACGCCCCCGACGAAGTCGATTCGACCGTGGAATTCACCGAGCATGCCGGGCGCAAAATCCCCGTGTCCATTGGCATGCCGAAGATCCGTATGGGAGCTGGAGAGAAATCATGACACTTCTCAACGACATTGCGGTGTGGACGACGGCCTGCGAGTACGACCGCCTCATCCCGGGCCGGGGGGTCGGCGTGCTGCTCGACGACGGGTCCCAGGCGGCGTTGTTCCGGCTCGACGACGGCTCGGTGTACGCGGTGGGTAACGTCGACCCGTTCTCCGGGGCGGCCGTGCTCTCGCGCGGGATCGTGGGGGACCGCGGTGGCCGGGTGACGGTTCAGTCACCGATCCTCAAGCAGGCCTTCTCACTGGAAGACGGTGAATGCCTGGATGATCCGAACTTCTCGGTGCCGGTCTACCCGGCGCGCGTCACGGACGACGGCGTCGTCCAGGTCGGCCGGATCGCCACCTAGCGGGTGATGTCGCCGACGAGGTAGCGCTGCATCGTCGGGCCGATGGCGTCGACGAGCGCGTCCACGGACATCGAATGCAGCGGCTCGGAGCGGATGCCGTAGCGCATGATGCCCAGGCCCACCAGTTGCGAGGCGCACAGCGAGGCGCGGGTGGCGGCCCTGTCGGCCCCCAGTAGCTTGAGCAGCGGGCCGAAAACCGGGCCGACGAACATGGTCTGCACGGTTTCGGCGGTCTTGGCCATCCCGGTCGAGGCGATCGCGCTCGCCGCGAAGGGGCCGCCGCCGGCGGCGTCCCACGTGGTGATCAACAGGCGCAGTGTCTGACGGCCCACCTGGTTGGCCCCGCCGGTCACGATCCGGTCGATGAATTCCGGTGTGCCGAACGGCAACCGCAGCATCTTGGCGACCGGGTCGAGGAGCCCACGCGACGGCTCTTCGCGACGGGGCATGGTGCCAGGATCGCCGGTATCAGGCCAAAGATCAAGCGTCGCGGGGCGTCGGCGCGCCCCACCGGTCGGCGCTTTCGGCCCGCTCAGGCCGCCGAATTCGGGCGCACGACGCGGTCATGGACCAACCGCTGCGCGCTCGACCGGCGCGAAGCGTGCCGGGCGGTCGGTGCGAGTACCGGCGGCATGGCCCGCCGGAATCGATTGGCGATCAGGCGGCTCAGGCCGGGATGGGTGCTCAGCGGTTCGCTGACCAGGTCGGCGCCGCAGGCGTGCAGCCGCTCCTGGAACAGTCCGTCGGCCAGCAGATAGGAGGCGACCACGACGCGCGCGTTGTTGCTGCGCGCATGGCGCCGCGCCTCGTCGACCGCTTCGGGCAACTGCGGATCCCCGGTTGCCGCGAACGCCAGGCTCACCCGCGACCCGGTCAGCGCAGAGACGAGCGTCGCCGTGGTGTGCAGGTCGGCGCGTGCCCTGGCATCCGATGTTCCCGCGGCCGCAAGAATCACCGAATCGCCGGGACGCCAACCGCATTTGACCAACTGATCGCCGACGAGGCGGGCGACCTGGCCGCTCGGGCCAAGGGCCGGCGTGACGATCACGCCGGGGTGCCCGCTGAGCTCGACGTGGGCCGGCAGGTCGGCGCGGACGTGGTAGCCGCGCGACAGGAACGCGGGCAGCACGATGGCGGGCCGGCCGGTGGCCTTCGCCCGCGTCAGCACCTCGCTGGGAGTGGGGCCCAACACGTCGACGAACGCGACCTCCACCGGGCGTCCGGTCAGCGAGCTCGCCTGCGCGGCAAGCCCTTCGACCATCGCCACGCCCTCCGGCCGGCGGGTGCCGTGCGCGACCAGGATCAGCGCCATGACGTGTCCGCTCGTTGCTCGGTCGCGAGCCGGTAGCCACGCTTGACCACGGTCGAGATGATGTTCTTGTCCCCCAGGGCCGTTCGCAGCCGTAGCACGGCCGTGTCGACGGCGTGCGGGTCGTTGCTGTTACCGGGCAGCGCACGCAACAGGTCACCGCGGGCGACGACGTCACCGGGACGCTTCGCCAGCGCGCGCAGTATCCCCATACCCGACGGCGACAGCACCTTGATCGAGCCGTCCACCAGCACGCAGGTGCCGCGGATGTCGACAGTGTGGCCCGCGGCGCGCACCGTGCACGAGCCCAGTAGCGGCAGCTCCTCTGCGACATGACGGGCCAAGGCGCCCAACCGCATTCGTTCCGGAGACGACGTCGGTACACCCTTTCGGATCAAGGGCTTGGAGGTCACCGGGCCGACGCACATCGCGTGCACCTCGCCGCGCAGCGCGCTCAGCAGCTGGTCCTCGATGTCCAGCTCGCGGCCGCGCTCGAGCACCGCGGCGGCCGCCGGCGCCGACGTGAAGGTGACCGCGTCGAACTGGCGTCCCGCGATGCCGGTCACGAGCTGATCGAACATGCCGCCCAACGGCGTTGGCTTCCAACGGTATACGCGGACGGGCACCACCTCCGCGCCGGCCATTCGCAACCCGCCGAGGAATTCCGGGAAGGGGTCCCACGCGTCGGCGGCGCCGTGCAGCTGGACCGCCACCCGCAGCCCGGACACCCCCGACTTGAGCAGGTATTCCAGCACTTCCTGGGATGACTCGGATTCCGGGGACCACTCCTCGTGCAGGCCGGCGGCGCGCAGCGCGCCGGTCGCCTTCGGCCCGCGCGAGACGATGCGGGCCGACGACAGCGCCTTGAGAAGCGGATTGACCAGGCTCCACCCCTCGGCCGCGGCCAGCCAGCCGCGGAAGCCGATGCCGGTGTGCGCTACCAGGATGTCGGGCGGCTCGGCGATCAATGCCTCGGTATTACGGTGCAGTTCGTCGTCGTCGGGCAGCGCGATCATGTTGATCGCGGGCGCGCTGCACACCTCGGCGCCCTGGCGGCTGAGCAGCGCGCACAGCTCCTCCGAGCGCCGACTCGACGTCACCGCGATGCGGTAGCCCGTCAGCGGCGGGGAGTCGAGCTGGCCCATATCACCTGTGTATGCCTGTCAGATTTCCGTTGAGTTACCTGGCAATTGCTTACGCATTGCCCACCATGAGGCCACGCTCACACGCGCGCCAGCGCGTCCGCCGGGTCGCCTTCCACGGCCTCGGCGGGCGACACCGGCCGGCGCGCGTACACCGTCCACGTGACGATCGCGGCCACCACGTAGGAGGCCAGGAAGGCCCAGTATGCCGACGTCTCCGTCCCGGTGGCCAGGTAGGACTGGCGCAGCGCGAGGTTGATGCCCACCCCGCCGAGCGCCCCGACCGCGGAGCAGATGCCGATCAGCGATCCCGCCCTGGCGCGCGCCCAGCGCCGGCGCTCGTCCTCGCTCGCCCGCAGGGCGCGGCTGCGCGCCTCGTAGACCGAGGGGATCAGTTTGAACACCGAACCGTTGCCCATCCCGGACAGGATGAACAGCACCATGAAGGCGACTACGTAGCCGACCATGCTGGCCGAGCGGTCGGCGGCGGTGTGGTCGTCGATGGTGCTGATGACCACCAGCAATCCGGCGCTCAGCGTCATGCCCGCCAGCACGCCGAGCGTGACCCTGCTGCCGCCCTTTCGGTCGGCGAGCCGTCCGCCATAGATCCGGGCCAGCGAACCCAGCAGGGGTCCGATGAAGGCCACCTGCGCGGCATGCAGCGCCGCGTGCTTGGCGCTTTCGCCGTCGGCCAGGAAGTTGACCTGCATCACCTGGCCGAAGGCGAAGGAGAACCCGATCCAGGAGCCGAAGGTGCAGATGTAGAGCAGCGAGATCACAAAGGTGTCGCGTTCGAACAGGATTGCGCGCATCGTGGTGAGCTCGGTGCCGTGGCCGACGTTGTCCATCAACAGCGCGGCCGCGACACCGACCACCGCGAGCGCCACCAGGTACACCGCGCACACCCAGTACGGCGCCTCGTGTCCGGCCGTCGCCAGCACCAGCAACGCGACCAGTTGGACCACCGCCACCCCGAGATTGCCGACGCCGGCGTTGACGGCCAGCGCCGAGCCCTTGAGCCGCTGGGGGTAGAAGGCGTTGACGTTGGCGAGCGAAGCCGCGTAGTTGCCGCCGCCGAGCCCGGTCAGCGCGGCGCACACCACGAAGGGCCACAGCGGAAGCCCGGGGTTGGCCAGCAACACGATCGTGCCCACCGTCGGGATCAGCAGCACGAACGCCGAGAACGCGGTCCAATTGCGGCCGCCGAAGGTGGCGATGCCCAGGGTGTAGGGGATGCGGGCCAGGCCACCGACGAGGGTGGCGACGGCGCCCAGCAGCAGCTTGTCGCCCGCGGTGAAGCCGTAGACGTGCTCGGGCATGAACAGCGCCATGACCGGCCACAGCGTCCAGATCGAAAAGGCGACGTGATCACCCGCGATGGTGCACAACAGATTGCGGCGCGCGACGTTCTTGTTGCCGGCTTCCCAGGCCACCGTGTCTTCTGGATTCCAGTCCGCGATGCGATGATTGCGGGCCATCCGATCGTCACCTTTCGTCGACTGCGATGCGGGAATCGGCACGGCGCAGTGCACATTTCCCGTTGCCCCGAGGGCGAATTCGGCTGGGACCCCGCAGCGGGAGGAGATCTGGGCGCCCCGAATGAAGGGGCATGCCCCGCCGTGTATTTCGATGCTCACATTCGGGACGGGAACGGGTCAACTCAGTCGGGCCCGAATCGCCTGTACGTTGATTACCAGTTAGCTGGTAAATCCCTGTAGGCCGCGGACGGTGAAATAGCCACTGAATCACCGTGATTCGACATCAACGCGTGACTTTGTGTGAGCTGTAACACATTTCGGTCAGGAAAACGGCCAGCCCACAACGTCGGCTCCCGGTCGGGCGCCCACCAGGACCCTGGGGCGCGACCAGTGCAGGCGCACCGATTGCCCGGGGCGCACCTGGGCGATCTTGTCGATATCCTCGTCTACCACCACGCCCACCACCGGGTAGCCGCCGGTGACCGGGTGGTCGGGCCCCAGGATCACCGGTAAACCGTTGGGCGGCACCTGAATTGCCCCCCGGGTGGTGCCCTCACTGGGCAACTGGCGGTCCGGGTATCGGTGCTGCAGGGGGCGGCCCACCAATCGCATCCCCACGCGGTCACTGCGGTCGGACGCCACCCAGTCGTTGTGCACCAGGGCATCGGGGTCGACGAACCAATCGTCCCGCGGACCGGGCACCACGGCCAGCTCCACGACATGTCCGGTGATCGCCGCCACCGGGGCCTGGTCCAGCTCGGGGTAGTCCGGGGTGTGCTCGCCGACGGGGAGCCGATCTCCCGCCCGCAGCGGTGCCGGCCCGATGGCCGACATCACGTCGTAGCTGCGCGAGCCCAGCACGGGCTCCACGCCGAAGCCGCCGCGCACCGCCAGGTAGGTCCGCAGCCCGGCGCGGGGGGTGCCCAACGCGATCACCTGCCCGTCGCGGACATGTTGAATGCTGTTGGTGCCGAACTTGTTTCCGTCGACGGTCGGGTCGGTGTCGGCGCCCGTGACCGCGATGTCGACGTCGCCGCCCCGCACGCGGGCCGCGAGACCGCCGAAGGTCACTTCGACGGTGGCGCGGTCATCTGGGTTGGCCACCAGCCGGTTGGCCAGCTGGTGCGCGCGACGGTCGGCGGCCCCGGATCGGGTCACACCGAGGTGGGCCAGTCCGGGGCGGCCGAGGTCCTGGACGACGGCGAGCGGTCCGGTGCGAAGGATCTCCAGGGTTGCCACGGTGACCTCCTTAACTCAGACGGCCCGGAATTGAACGCACATGCCCTGCGTGAGCAGCGCCGGTTCGGGCCGTGCGAGGTCCCACAGCACCGCGTCGGTGCGGCCGATCAGTTGCCAGCCGCCCGGCGACTGGCGCGGATAGATCGCGCTGAATTCGCCGGCCAGGCCGACCGAGCCGGCGGGCACCGAGGTGCGTGGCTCCGGGTGGCGCGGCACCCGCAGCCGCGCGTCGCCGTCGACCAGATACGCGAAACCCGGGGCGAATCCGCTGAATCCGACCCGCCAGAGGGAACCGGTGTGGGCCTCGATCACCTGCGCGACGGTCAGCCCGGTGTGGCCGGCGACCTCGGCGAGGTCGGGGCCGTCGTAGACGACGTCGATGACCACGTCGGCACGCCGATCAGGAGCGGCGGCCTCCTCGGCGGCGACCCGCATCTTGCGCAGGCGCTGACGGACCAGCCCCTGGAAGCGCGGGCCGTCGAGCTTGACCAGCACCGTGCGGGCGGCCGGGACGATGTCGACCACGCCCGGCAACGCCGCGGCGCGCAACTGCGCAGCCCACGCCAACACCTCGGCGGTGCTGCCGCATTGCAGCATCAGCGCGCTGTCGCCGAAGTCCAGGACCGTGTTGCCGACCAGTTCCGTCGGCAGGTCCTTGGACACGTTGTCGGTAAGGTCCGTGACGCTCATTACTCGACGGTAACCTCCCCAACGCGGGCCGGGCGAGGGGCGAGCGAGGGAATTTCGAACACTGCCAGAGCTGCCTTAGCAAACGCTCAAACGCCGCAGGCGCGGCGGGGATCTAGCCGAGGATTCTGCCCAGTTGCGGGGGCAGCTGGTCGGCGACCAACGGGTAGCTCAGCGGCGAGGAGAACGCGATCGCGCCGGCCTGCTCCTTGGTGGTGAAGATGTGCCGGTTCTGCGCGGTCGCCTGTGAGGCCGCGACGTCGGGGTCGGCGAGCAACGCCTTCTGGTCCTCGGGGCTCGCGGTTGTCCAGATGACCACGTCGGCGGAGTCGAGCACCTCTTTGACGTGGTCGCGGGGGATGACGGCGCGGTGGTCGCTGCCGAAAGGCTTGATGCTGTCGGCGATCACCAACCCCATCTGGTTGAGGAAGTCCGTGCGCCAGCCCGCGATGGTCGCCACCACGGTGCCCTGCCACAGCGTGCCCTGCATCAGCAACGCCTTCTTGCCGGTCCAGTTGGGGTGCTCCTTGCCGATGGCGGTGAATTTCTGGTCGACGGCGTCGATCAGCGACTTCATCTGGTCGGCCCGGAACACCGCCTGGCCGATGATGGTGGCCTGCTCCTTCCATGGCTCGAAGAAGGCGTCGCCGTCCGACTGCGGCACGGTCGGGGCGATCGCGGAGAGCTTCTGATAGGTGTCGGCGTCGACCCCGGCGTTGGTGGCCACGATCAGGTCCGGCTTGAGGCCCGCGATCTGGTCGACAGGAATCCCGTTGTCGAGGTTGAGCACCACCGGCTGCGCCCCGCCGAGTTTGGATTGGGCCCATGGCCACACCGCGAACGGCTGATCGCCGAACCAGTTGGTCACGGCGATCGGCACGACGCCGACCGCGAGCAGGTCGTCCTGCTCGGTGTAACCGGCGCTGACCACGCGTTTGGGCGGTTCCTTGATGACGGTCTGGCCGAAGAGGTGGTTGATCGTCACCGATTTGCCGCCGCCGGTATCCGACGACGGTTTGCGCGACGAGCACGCCGTCGGACCCGCGGCGGCCGCAGCGACCGCCGCAGCCCCTGCGAGCTGCAAGAATCCCCGTCGATTCCAACCCTGTCGCATCGCGTGAGATTATCGCGTTCCTGGCCCACAACGCCGGTCGCCGCGCGGTTGCCGCGTTCAGCCCAGCGGCATGCCCGCGTCCAGGAAGTCCAGGGCCCGGTAGATGGTTTCGGACGTTTTCGGTGCGCTGTCGTACGCCGCCATCATGGCGCCGACCATCGCGCCGACGAACACCCGGATCTCGAAATCGTCTGCGGGACGGCCGATTCGACGACCGATGGCCTCGGCCATGACGTTCACGGTGCGGTAGTACTCGTCGTAGAGGGCGGCCTTGAGCTCGGGGATCGAGAAGATCAGCCGCTGGCGGGTGTTCTCGAATTCCAGCTGCTCGGGCGACAGGCCGGCCATCGCGCTCGCGTACGCGCGGCGGATGGCCTGGCTGGGCGACAGCTCGGGCGGCTGGGCGTCGAACGCCGCCAGTATCAGCGGATCGAGGTCGTCTGCCAGCAGCAGCGCCTCCTTGGATCCGAAGTAGCGGAAGAACGTGCTGGGGGACACCTCGGCGGCATCGGCGATCTGTTCGACGGTGGTGGCGGCGTAGCCGTTCGCGTCGAAGAGGCGGAACGCCTCGCGGCGCAGGGCATGGCGGGTCTTGATCTTCTTGCGTTCGCGCAGCCCCAGGGGCTGCTCACTCGCCTGCATGCGGCAATTCTCGCGCACTCGGGGGCCGAAAAGTTCTGACAAGGGGCGAACGTCGGCTGCGAGATCCACGTATTGCCGACGTAACTGCGCCCACGCAGACCGGTAACAGTCCCTTTCTAACGTCGGGGCGTGACTACGACGACCACGCCAGAGTCGACCACCCCGGTCCTTGCGCCCCCGCGCCCGCCCCACCGGGGCGGGCACTGGATCGACGACTGGCGGCCCGAAGACCCCGCGTTCTGGGAGACGACCGGCAAGCCGATCGCCCGGCGCAACCTGATTTTCTCGATCTTCGCCGAGCACGTCGGGTTCAGCGTGTGGATGTTGTGGAGCATCGTGGTGGTCCAGATGACCGCCGGTTCCCACGGGCATCCGTCCGCGTCCGGCTGGGCGCTGACCGCCAGCCAGGCGCTGTGCCTGGTCGCCGTCCCCAGCGGGGTCGGCGCTTTCCTGCGCCTGCCCTACACCTTCGCGGTGCCGATCTTCGGCGGCCGCAACTGGACGACCATCTCGGCGGCGCTGCTGCTGATCCCGTGCGTGCTGCTGGCCTGGGCGGTCAGCCATCCCGGCCTGTCGTTTCCGGTGCTGGTGGCGATCGCCGCCACCGCCGGCTTCGGCGGCGGCAACTTCGCCTCGTCGATGGCCAACATCTCGTTCTTCTACCCGGAGAAGGACAAGGGCTGGGCGCTGGGCCTGAATGCGGCCGGGGGCAACATCGGCGTGGCGGTGGTGCAGAAGATCATCCCGCCCATCGTCGTCGCCGGCGGCGGGGTGGCGCTGTCGCGTGCCGGCCTCTTCTACATCCCGCTGGCCGTGGTCGCCGCGGTGTGCGCGTTCGGATTCATGAACAACCTCTCCGAGGCGAAGGCGGACGTGAAGCCCGTCGTGCAATCGCTGCGGCATCCCGACACCTGGGTGATGTCGCTGCTCTACATCGGCACGTTCGGATCGTTCATCGGCTACTCGGCGGCCTTCCCGACCCTGCTCAAGACGGTGTTCGGCCGTGGCGACATCGCGTTGACCTGGGCGTTCCTCGGCGCGGGCATCGGCTCGGTGATCCGACCGCTGGGCGGCAAGCTGGCCGACCGGATCGGCGGCGCCAGGATCACCGCCGTCAGCTTTGTCATGCTGGCCGTGGGCGCGGCGGCGGCGCTGTGGTCGGTCAACGCCAAGAACCTGCCGGTGTTCTTCGCCAGCTTCATGTTCCTGTTCGTCGCGACGGGCGTCGGCAACGGCTCGACCTACCGGATGATCTCGAGGATCTTCGTGATCAAGGGGGAGCTCGCGGGCGGCGACCCGGACACCATGGTGCACATGCGCCGCCAGGCGGCGGGCGCGCTGGGCGTGATCTCGTCGGTCGGCGCCTTCGGCGGTTTCATCGTGCCGCTGGCGTACGCCTGGTCGAAGTCGCAGTTCGGCACCATCGAACCCGCGCTGCGGTTCTACGTGGGGTTCTTCCTCGCCCTGCTGGTGGTCACCTGGTACTGCTACCTGCGCAAGAAGGGCGCCGTCGCGCGGGTCGGGGTGTAGCCCGCCTTCAGCGCGACGGCCTCTGCCTGCCCCCGTACCCGTCCCAAGGGCTGTAGTCGGCGATCAGCTCCTCCTGCGGCGGTCGTTGATCGGCGGGCACGTGCTGCAGGTTGATCCGGATCCGGTACCAGATCGAACTCGGCCCGCGCATGCCGTCGACCAGGATGTCGACCGGTTGCAGCAGGCGAGCGGCGTCCGGGTGGCGGCCACGCCAAGTGTCCAGCGCGGCCAGCGCCTCGTCCCTGGTCTTGGTGCGAGCGATCTCGATGAGCGGCATCGCCGACCGGCGCCGGCCGCCGGCCGGGCCGGATCCCTTCGGCGCCCGCTCCGGGGGCCCCATCTCCTCGGCCAGCACCAGCAGCCGGTCGAGCTCACCGACCGCGTCGTCCATCCCCGCCCACGGGTCACCCATGGCGGCGAACCGGGCGGGCACCGTGCCGATGGTGAACTCCTCGGGAAGGCGCTCGGTGACCTCGTCCCACAGCAGCGGCGTCGACACCCGGGCGTCCGGCGTCGCCCGCACCGAGTACGCCGACGCGACCGTGCGGTCCTTGGCGTTCTGGTTGAAGTCGACGAACACCCCTTCGCGCTCTTCCTTCCACCAGCGGCTGGTCGCCGCGTCGGGCATGCGCCGCTCGACCTCGCGGGCCACGGTCTGGGCGGCCAGCCGCACCTGCCGGAATTCCCAGCGGGGTGCGATCCGGGCGTAGATGTGGAAACCGCGCGACCCCGACGTCTTCGGCCACGGGGTCAGGCCGTAGTCCTCCAGCACCTCGCGGGCCACCAGCGCCACGTCGACGATCCGCCGCCAGGAGACCCCGGGCATCGGGTCGAGGTCGACCCGCAGTTCGTCGGGGTGGTCGAGGTCGTCGGCCAGCACGGGGTGCGGGTTGAGGTCGACGCAGCCGAGGTTGACCGCCCATGCCAGGCCGGCGGCGTCGTGGATGACGGCCTCCGCGGCCGAGGTGCCCCGCGCGTAGTGCAGTTCGGCGACGTCCACCCAGTCGGGCCGGTTCTTGGGCGCGCGCTTCTGGAACACCGCCTCCTCGGAAATGCCCTTGACGAAGCGTTTGAGGATCATCGGCCGCCCGGCCACGCCGCGCAGCGCTCCCTCGGCCACCGACAGGTAGTAGCGGACCAGGTCGAGTTTGGTGTGCGGCCCGGTGCCGCCGTGGACTTCGAACACCACCTTGTCCGGGTGGGTGATCGTGACCTGACGCCCGGCCACCTCCAGCGAAACCGGACCCATGTTCATCATCGTAAGTCGGTGGGTACTTACCCCTCGGAATGCGACGGACGTCACATAGGGTGGATCCATGCCTAATCTGATCGGCCTGCCCGGGCAGGCGGTTGCCAAGGTCCAGCAATACCTGGAGCGCGGCTCAGCCGAATTGCACTACGTGCGCAAGATCTTCGAAGCGGGTGCCTTCCGGCTGGAACCGCCGCAGAACTACGCCGCGATGGCCAACGACATCTACAAGTGGGGCGAGTTCGGCATGCTGCCGTCGCTGAACGCCAGACGCCACCCCGACCGCGCCGCCTGCATCGACGAAGAGGGCGAGTTCACCTTCTCCGAGCTCGACGAGGCCGCCCACGCGGTGGCGAACGGCCTGCTCGAGATGGGCGTCAAGGGGGGTGACGGGGTGGCCGTCCTGGCGCGCAACACGCGCTGGTTCCTGATCGCCTACTTCGGGGCCGCCCGGGTCGGCGCCCGCATCATCCTGCTCAACAGCGAGTTCTCCGGGCCGCAGATCAAGGAGGTGTCGGAGCGCGAGGGCGCGAAGCTGATCATCTACGACGACGAGTACACCAAGGCGGTCAGCAAGGCCGAGCCGGAACTGGGCTTCCTGCGGGCCCTGGGCACCAACCCGGACGCCGACGAGCCGTCGGGCAGCAAGGACGAGACCCTGGCCGACCTGATCAAGCGCAGCAGCAAGTCGCCCGCCCCGAAGGCGAGCAAGCACTCGTCGATCATCATCCTGACCAGCGGCACCACCGGCACCCCGAAGGGTGCGAACCGCAGCACCCCGCCGACGCTGGCACCGATTGGGGGCATCCTGTCGCACGTGCCGTTCAAGGCGAACGAGGTGACATCGCTGCCCGCGCCGATGTTCCACGCGCTGGGTTTCCTGCATGGCACCATCGCGATGTTCCTGGGCTCGACGCTGGTGCTGCGGCGCAAATTCAAGCCGCCGCTGGTGCTCGAGGACATCGAGAAGTACAAGGTGACCGCCATGGTGGTGGTGCCGGTGATGCTGTCGCGGATCCTCGACGCGGTCGAGAAGATGGACAAGAAGCCGGATCTGTCCAGCCTGAGGATCGTCTTCATCTCGGGCTCGCAGCTGGGGGCCGAGCTGGCCAGCCGCGCGCTGAAGGACCTGGGCCCGGTCATCTACAACATGTACGGGTCCACCGAGATCGCGTTCGCGACCATCGCCGGGCCGCAGGACCTGGAAAAGAACGCGGCCACGGTTGGCCCGGTGGTCAAGGGCGTCAAGGTCAAGATCCTCGACGACAACGGTCAGGAGCGGCCGCAGGGCGAGGTCGGGCGCATCTTCGTCGGCAACGCCTTCCCGTTCGAGGGCTACACCGGGGGCGGCCACAAGCAGATCATCGACGGCCTGATGTCCTCGGGCGATGTCGGCTACTTCGACGAGCACGGCCTGCTCTATGTCAGCGGCCGTGACGACGAGATGATCGTCTCCGGCGGCGAAAACGTGTTCCCCGCGGAGGTCGAGGACCTGATCAGCGGGCACCCCGAGGTGGTCGAGGCGACCGCGATCGGCGTCGAGGACAAGGAATGGGGCCACCGGCTGCGTGCCTTCGTGGTCAAGAAGGACGGCTCCGACGTCGACGAGGACACCATCAAGCACTACGTCCGCGACCACCTGGCGCGCTACAAGGTGCCGCGTGAGGTGGTCTTCCTCGAGGAGCTGCCGCGCAACCCGACGGGCAAGATCCTCAAGCGCGAGCTGCGCGAGATGGAGGTCGACTAGCCGCCGACGGGGTCAGCGCCGGTCTCTGATGGCGCGGGTGATCTGCGCCGCGAGCTTGGGGTCGACCAGGAGCTGGTCGATGAGCGCGGTGAGGACCTCTTGTCCGGTCACCCGGGCGACTCCCAGGCGGTCGGCCGCCTCCCGCTGCCAGATGTCCAGGGCCCGGTGGGTGGCCGCCGGCAGGTCGACGGTGCGCCGCGTCCGCTGAACCCGTCCCGCCTGGTTGGGCGCCGGCTGGCCGACCATACGCGGGGCGGCCTGCTGCGCGAGCCCGGTGAGGCGCTCGGTGGGCGCGGCGTCTCCCGCCGGCGCGGCGGACGGCGCGGGACCCCGAAACGTTCCGGCGCGGGGTCCGATCTGGCTGGGGTTGAAGTTCACTGTGGCGGTCGTCCTCCGATGAGTGGCCAATCAGTAAATCAGCGCTCGAGTGTGTCAATACTGATTCTTCCACCGACGACGGCGTAAGTCGCGTCGCCGGGCCGCCGGCCGCCCGGCGCCGCGGCGGGTCCGCCGGCAGCGCGTCCCAGCAGCAAATTATTGACGGTAGCTGGCAGGCTGGCGGTTTGGGGGCGCATATTTTCGCCGTCGGACGGAATCGCCGATATTGAGCAATCAGCAATTCAGTCGGTCTGTTAATACGCGACTGTGGAAACCAGTATCTCAGTAGATCCCTATTGAACTGCTCATATGCGCTGTATCGGCAGGTCAGTATCTGCTGTTTCCCTGGTATTGGGAAATCAGTAAACGCGACAAACGGACAAATTCAGGCCAATTGCATACGCAGTTGTTACATAATTCACAGCACAATTACGGTGTAGTCTCGTTGTTTGCCGGGAAACTTCTGGCTAACGTTTTCTTTTGTCGGCATCAGGTCTGGAAGGAGCCTCGCGAAGATGATCTCCGCACGATCGTTGCGTGGCGCGGCCGCGGGCGCGGCCGGTGCTTCAGCCGTGGCCGGAGCGCTGCTGTTCGGCACCGGCCCCGTTGCGCAGGCGGCCCCGGTACCAGGTCCCGGCACCAGCTTCACCACCGCCGGTCCACACGGCGCGCCGGGCGGACCCGGAATCCTTCCCGACCGTCCAGGAGGGGGTCATGGATGGGGCGGAGGCCACGGATGGAACGGGCACCGTGGTCCGGGTTGGGTGAACCGCGGATTCTGGGCCCCGGGCCACTGGTGGAACTGGTGGTGGTGAACCAGCCTCCCCGTGGTAGCTGGTCAGCTTCGACGTGCCGATCCACAGTAGGCTGACCAACCCACGGGATGGGGGGGAAACCATGCCGGCCTGACCACCCCTCAGGTCGGCATGGCCCTCTCCAGGGCCGAATCGCCAACCGGCGGTTAGGGATCGCGAGGAAGCCCGAGCAGCCGCTCGGCGATGATGTTCAGCTGAACTTCGGAT
Organism: Mycobacterium seoulense; assembly: GCF_010731595.1. Classification (NCBI taxonomy): domain Bacteria; kingdom Bacillati; phylum Actinomycetota; class Actinomycetes; order Mycobacteriales; family Mycobacteriaceae; genus Mycobacterium; species Mycobacterium seoulense. The sequence goes on from NZ_AP022582.1 coordinate 4,691,289, forward strand.
GTTCCTCCGTAGATGGTCGTGGCCCGGCTCGCCAGTAGGTATTCGCCCCACTTGCCGGGTAGCTGGCCGGTGTCGCCGATGGCGGCGTCAGTGCCGAACGAGGACACCGCGAACTCGGCGTACCCCTGCCCGGTGCGCATCGAGAGCAGCTTGGAGATGGCCGCCGACGGCATGGCATCGCCGCCGGCCAGCGTCAACAGCGTCGAGCGCAGGTTCAGCACCTTGGCGGCCTGGCCCTCCGCGATCAGTTGACCGGCCCGGTGTTGCGCGACCGGGTCGAACTGCCCGTCGCGAACGAACTCGACGAACTGCGCGAGCGTGGCCAGGAAGTTCGCCTCGCTGCTGCCGATCGAAACCCGTTCCGCGGTAAGGGTGTTGCGGCTGACCTCCCACCCACGGTTCACTTCGCCGAGCACGCATTCATCGGGCACGAACACGTCGTCGATGTAGACGGTGTTGAACATCGCGTTCCCGGTGAGCTCGCGCAGCGGCTTCACCTCGACGCCCTCGCTGCGCATGTCCAGCAGGAAGTAGGTGATGCCGTTGTGTTTCGGGGCGCTCGGGTCCGTTCTGGCCAGCAGCGCGCCCCAGTGGGAGAGCTGCGCGGCCGTGGTCCAGATCTTCTGGCCGGTGATGCGCCAGCCACCGTCCGTGCGGGTCGCCTTGGTGCTCAGCCCGGCCAGGTCCGATCCGGCGCCCGGCTCGGAGAACAGCTGACACCAGATCATCTCGCCACGGAAGGTCGGCGGCAGGAACCGCTGTTTCTGCTCCTCGGTCCCGAAGGCGACGATGGACGGGATGATCCACGTCGCGATGCCCATCTGCGGGCGCTTGACCCGGCCGGCGGTGAACTCCTGGGCGATGATGATCTGCTCGATCGGGCCGGCGGCGCGGCCCCACGGTTTCGGCAGATACGGCAGCGTCCAGCCGCCCTCGGCGATGGCGACCTTGCGCTGGTCGCGCTCCAACGCCTTGAGGGCGCCGACCTCGGCGCGGATCTCGTCCCGCAGCTTCTCGGTGTCCGGGTCGAGGTCGATGTCGACCGCCCGAAGGCCGGTGCTGGTGGCGGTGTGCACCACCTTCTGCGGGTATTCCGAACCGCGGCCGAAGGAGGCGGCCAGCAGCAGCGCCCGGCGGTAGTACACGTTCGTGTCGTGCTCCCAGGTGAAGCCGATCCCGCCATGCACCTGGATGCAGTCCTGCGCGCACCGTTGGGCGGCCGCCGGTGCCAGCGTCGCCGCGACGGCGGCCGCGAACTCCACGTGGGAACCGGTGATGTCCCAATCGTTTTCGCGCGCCTCGTCGATGGCGCGGGCGGCGTCCCACACCGCGGCGGTGGCCCGCTCGGTGTCGGCGATCATCTCCGCGCACTTGTGCTTGATGGCCTGGAACTGGCCGATCGGCCGGCCGAACTGCTCACGGATCTTGGCGTATTGCGACGCGGTGTCGGTCGCCCAGCGCGCCACGCCGATCGCCTCGGCGGACAGCAGCGTCGTCATCAGCGCGTGCGCGGTCGCCATGCTCAGGTTGCCCAGCGCGGCGTCGGCGCCGATCTCGACGGCGTTGGCGCGCACGTGGGCGACCGGGCGTAGCGGGTCAAGACTTTTCACGGGCTCGATCTCGAGTTCCTCGGCGGGCACCACCACCCACTCCTCGCCGCTGTCGATCGCGACCGGGAGCACCAGCACGGAGGCCTGCGCCGCCGCGGGCACCGCGCGGACCTCGCCGCGGAGCACCAGCGCGTCACCGTGGCGGGTGGCGGTCAGCCCGCAGCAGTCCATCGCGTAGGCGGCGATGACGGCACCGGACGCCAGCTCGGACAGCACCTTCGCGTGCGGGTCGTTGGCGGAGATCAAGGCGCTGGCGATCGCCGACGGCACGAAGGGCCCGGGCACCGCGCCGTAGCCGAACTCGGCCAGCACGATGGCCAACTCGAGGATCCCGAAACCCTGCCCGCCCACGGATTCGGCCAGATGCAGGCCCTGCAGGCCCTGGTCGGCGGCCGCTTGCCAGTACGGCGGCGGATTGTCGATCGGCGTTTCCATGGCCGCGTGCAGCGCCTCGGACGGCGCGACGCGCGCCACCAGCGACCGCACCGAATCGGCCAGGTCTTGATGCTCAGGAGTGATAGCGATCGGCATTGGTCGCCTTCCCATGCGTTCGGGTTCCGTCTCGGCCAGGCACCTTCCAAACTAACAACCGGTCGGTTGGTTGACCACAGCGGTCACCGGGGCGGTGGGGGCACTCAGCCAAACCGCTTGGCGATCCACTTGGCGATGATGTCGGCCTGCTCGCCGCGGGCGCCCGGGGTGGTGAAGTAGTGATCGGTGTCGACCGACGCCTGCGTCTTATCGGGGCTGGCGAGCGCGGCGAAGATCCGTTGGGCGTCGGAGGGAAACACACCGGTGTCGGCCTCGGCGTTGATGACCAGGGCGGGGCAGCTGATGCGGGCCAGGTGCGGTTCGGCCCGGGTCTGCGCCACCCGCAGGCTCCACATGCCGAGCCAGTTGCGCAGGGTGCAGGCCGCCGCAATGCCGTGCGCCGACCGGTTGGCCTTGACCGGAAGGCCGGCATAGCACATGTTCGGCTGACGCCGGGTCGGCTCGATGCTCGCGTCGACCATGCGGGGATCTGCCCAGGTGCGCATGACGCTGAACGGGCGGTCGGAAAACCCTGCCGCGCGAACGCGTTTGAGCTCTCTCTCCGCCCAGTCGGTGATCGCGTGGTTGCGCGCGGTCTGCGCGCGGCGGTAGCGGGTGAGGAACTCCGGCGCGTACGGCGGGCCGTTGCGCTCGTTGAACAGGTCGAGGTCGGCATCGGTGGCGACCGGGTCGTTTTCGTCGACCACGGCGGCATCCATCCAGGCCGTCAGCACGTCGGGCCGCCCCGGATGGGCGGCGGTGGCCACGTAGCCGTCGGCGGCGGGCAACTCGGTCAGGCCCGCCGCGGGCCGCATCCCCTCCAGCGGGGTGACGTTCGGCTCCACGGCTTGCGACTGATACGCGGCCATCAGCGAGCCGCCCCCCGAGTTACCAAGCAACACAACGGTTTGCACTCCCTGCACTTCCCGTAGCCAGCGAACCCCGACGCCGATGTCGACCAGTGCGTGGTCGAGTAGGAAGCTGCTTTCGAAGCCGCGAAACCTGGTGTTCCACCCGAGGAAGCCGACGCCGCGGGTGGCCATGTAGTCGGCGAGGTAGTGCTCGGAGAAGTCGATCTGGTAGTGGGAGGCGATCATCGCCACCTTGGGCTTGCGTCCGACCCCGCGGTGGTAGACCCCCTGGCAGGGATGCCCGCCCGCGCCGGCGCGCCCGGCGGTGGGCGACGGCAGACCGACGAACTCGCGGATCACTCCCGCGGCACCGGTGTGAAGAGTCATTTCGGCGGCCCTGCTGGCGATTGACGTCTCGTTCAAAACTGAAGCTGATGTTAGATTCGGAATTACATCTTGGCCAGGATTTCCGCAGCCGGGACCGAGGGGAGCCGCGCGATGATCAAGCCGCACAACACCAACACGGAATTCGAACTCGGCGGGATCAATCACGTCGCCCTGGTCTGCTCGGACATGGCCCGAACCGTGGACTTCTACACCAACACCCTGGGCATGCCGTTGATCAAGTCGCTCGACCTGCCCGGGGGCGCGGGCCAGCACTTCTTCTTCGACGCCGGTAACGGCGACTGCGTGGCATTCTTCTGGTTCGCCGACGCCCCCGACCGGGTACCGGGCATCTCGTCGCCGGGCGCCATCCCCGGCATCGGCGACATCACCAGCGCCGTGAGCACCATGAACCATCTGGCCTTCCACGTGCCGGCCGACAAGTTCGACGCCTACCGCCGGCGCCTCAAGGAGAAGGGCGTGCGGGTGGGGCCGGTGCTCAACCACGACGAGAGCCCGACGCAGGTGTCGGCCACGGTGCACCCAGGGGTGTACGTGCGCTCGTTCTACTTCCAGGACCCGGATGGCATCACGCTCGAATTCGCCTGCTGGGTCAAGGAATTCGGTCAAAGCGATGCCCAGGCCGTGCCCAGGACCGCGGCGGACCGCCGGCCTCCGGTGGTCGCCGGTCGCTGATGACCGAGCGCATCCTGACCGACGCGCAGATCGCGGCGCTCACCCCCGAGCAGCGACGGCAGCTCATCTCCCGGCTGGAGCAACCGGTGAGCGACCTGATCGATCCCGCGCTGCTGGTCCGGGTGCGGCGCATCCGGTTGAGCCTCATGGTCGGCGGCTCGATGGCGATGGTTCCCTGGCTGGGATATCTCTCGGTGACGTTGCCGGAGAACTACGTTGCCCACAACTGGCCCGTGACGTGGGTGGGCTTCGACCTTCTCCTGGTCGGGTTCATGCTGGCGACTGCGGCACTCGGGTATCTGCGTCGCCAACTGCTGGTCCCGGCCGCGTTCACCACCGGGGTGTTGCTGATCTGCGACGCCTGGTTCGACCTGACGACGGCCGGGCCCAAAGACTTCTGGCTGTCGGTGACCACCGCGCTGCTGATCGAAGTGCCGCTCGCGGTGTTCCTGATCTTCAGCGCGCAGCGGCTGATACGGCTCACCATGATGCGGCTGTGGCTGTTGGACCCCGGCATGCGGCTCTGGCAGCTGCCGCTGTTCCCCTGAGGCGGCACGCATTTAGCTCGGCGAGCCGTCATGCGGCGCCGGCTCGGCGTGATCGTCCGGTCGGGGAAGAGGAGATTACCGCCGGCACCGCCGGAATGCGCGGGAATCGCGAATCTTCGCAAAACCGCGTCATCCCCGAGTTCCTGTACTAATGTCCAACAACAGCGACAAGGGGGGTTACTAGCGGCAACCGCAAGTTCAGTCCGACATACGAAATGGTCGCGAAGATCCCCTGGTACGAAATTGAATTCATGCTGCGCAGAAAAGCCATTCGAGAATGGGTTTTCCGGTACCCCTTTGCCGCACAACGGATCAGCATCGTATTAGAGCGAGGATCAAGAAATGGTCGCACTCGGAAACATCAGCGAATGGCAACCACCGCACGGCCCACTGACCACGTGGACGGCCACACCCGCGGCGCACGAAGCGGCTCGTACCGCGCCGTTGAGCGAACTGGTTCCGAGTTATCAACAGAGCCAACACCTCTGGACCGCTCACCATGGTAACGCGCTCAACAGAAGGCTGCCCCGTCTGATGGTGGTGGCCTGGGACATCCCCGGCGTGTGTGACATCCCGGCGATGACGGCGGCGATCAATGCCCATGTCCGCGGTCAGGACACCTACCACAGCTGGTTCGAAATCGTGGAAGGCGTCATCGTTCGCCGCGCGATCGCCGACCCCGAGGTCATCGAATTCGCTCCGACGGCGTTCGGGCCGATGAGCCCCGACCAAGCGCGCACCCACGCCCTGACGGCGACACCCGAGACGCTCGGATGGGGTTGCTTCACATACGGTGTCGTCCAGGGGGCAGACCACTTCACCTTCTACGCCAGCGTCGACCACCTGCACATCGACGGCGTCTCCGCCGCGCTGATCTTCCTCGACATCCACCTGACGTATCACGAACTGGCACTGGGCGTTGGAGGCGGCGGGCTCCCGGCTCGCCCCGAGCTGAGAAGCTACCGCGATTACACCGCGCGGCAGCGCGAGAAGGTGGCCGGGCTGACGCTGTCCTCCCCCGAGATCAAGGACTGGATTGCGTTCGCGCGCGAGACCGAAGGTGACTGGCCGAGCTTTCCGCTGCCGCTGGGCGACACGTGGGCCAGCTGCCAGGGTGACTTGGTCACGGTCGAGTTGCTGGACGCCAAGGGGACGGAGTCTTTCGACGCCGCCTGCTGCGCGGCGGGTGCCCGGTTCATCGGGGGAGTACTCGCGTGCACGGCGTTGGCGGAGCGCGAATTGACCGGCAAGGAAACCTATTTCGGCTTCACCGCCCGCGACACGCGGACCACGGACGTCGACGCGATGACAGTGGGATGGTTCGCCAGCCTGATCCCGGTCACCGTGCCGACGGCCGGCGACTCGTTCCCCGAGGCGGCGCGGGCGGCGCAGAAGTCTTTCGACTCCGCCAAGGACCTCGCCGCGGTGCCGGTCCAGCGGGTGCTGGAGTTGGCCACGCCGGACGAGCTGGGGATTAAGCTGCCCACGCAACTGCCGATGATGGTGTCGTTTCTGGACTTCCGGAAGATACCCCTCGTCGGGATGTGGACGGAGATGAACTTCGGGACCTACGGCGACAGCCTGTCCGCGGGCGGGATCAACATGTGGATCAACCGGCACGTCGAACGAACCACGGTGACGATGTCCTTCCCGGACAACGGGATAGCGCGCGAGTCGGTGCAGCGCTACGTGGCGGCGTTGGTCCGGGAGTTCGCTCGTGTCATCGACACCACCCCCGACCAACCCGACGTGGTTGCGGCCGAGGCGCACCGAACAACGGGGGTGGGAAGATGAGCAACGTGCTGGACCTGGCCGACCAGACGCTTTTCCTCGGCGAGCGAGCGACCGCCACCACCAGTGTGGTGCAATGCATCTGGGTGTACGACCGCGCCGTCGACATCGACGGCCTGCGGACCTTTCATCGCCAGCTGTGTCGGGGCCGATTGCGTCGCCGCATCGAAAGGTCCCCGCTGCCGTTCGGCCGCCATCGCTGGGTGGTGCCCACCGATCAGTCGGACCTGGAGGTCGTCGCGACTCCGCTGCCGCGCGATGCGATCGACGGCTGGCTGGACCGGCAGGCGGACAAGCGTCCCGACGCCGAGCGCGGCCCCGGGTGGCACCTCGCCGTCCTCCCGTTGACCGATGGCGGCGCGGCGGTGAGCTTTGTGGTCACCCACACCCTCACCGACGGCGTCGGGCTGTGCGAGGCGCTGGCGGACGCGGCGCGCGGCCGCGACGATGCGCACGACTGGCCGCCCGCGGCGTCGCGCCGTCGATGGCGGGCGCTGCGCGAGGACGCGCGCCAAGTCGCGCACGACACCCCGAACGTGGGCCGCGCCGTGGTGGCCGCGGCGCGCATGGTCCTGGCCGGACGCCGGGGCGCGACCGCCGCGTCGCCGGCCGACAAGCGGCCCGCGCCGCCCACCGGACCGGACGAACGCATCACGCTGCCCATGGCGACGGTGTTCGTCGACGCCGACGAGTGGGACGCGCGCGCCGCCGCGCTCGGGGGAACCAGCAACGCGCTGCTCGCCGGACTGGCCGCCCACCTTGCCCGACGAGTGGGGCGGGTCGCCACCGACGGCACGGTCAACGTGGGGATGCCCGTCAACGAGCGCACCCCGGGCGACACCCGTGCCAACGCCGCGATCAACGTCGACATCGCGGTCGACCCCGCGCCCGCGACGGCCGACCTGCGCGAGATCCGCGCCCGGATCAAGGAAGCCCTGACGCGCCACCGGGACGAGCCCGACGAGCGCTGGGCGTTGCTGCCGCTGGTTCCCTTCATTCCGCGGCGCGTCATGCGGCGACTCATCGGCGTGGTCACCGGCAGTGCGATCACCGTCGCGTCGTCCAACCTCGGGACGCTGGATCCCGCCGTCAACCGGCCGGACGGCACCGACGCCGACCATTTCGCCATGAGGACCGTGTACCCGGGCGTGACCGCCGCGACGATGTACCGCACCAATGGCGGGCTGGCGTTGTTGTCGGGACGAGTGCACGGCCGGGTCTTCGTCTCGTTCCTCGCCTACGAGCTGGGTCGCCACAACTCGGATATCGATTTGCGCCAACAGATTTCGACCGCATTGAGCGAGTTCTCGCTCACCGCCGGCACGGGGTGGCGCACCGTGTGCCCGGTGTGAGCCCGCGCGTCACGCGTCCGAACGCGGCTCCGCGGCCGTCTCCGTGAGCCGGTACAGGCTGGGCTTGGCGAGCTCGTCGAGCAGGGCGGCCAGGTGATCGACGAGCTGGTCCGGTTCCAGTCGCACGTCACCGGCGAGCCAGGCGCTGATGGTCTGGCCGACGCCGCCGACCACGAAGTGTGCCGCGGCCTTGATGCGGTCGTTTTCCGGAACCCTTAGCGCGTCTCCGACGTGCCGGCCCGACAGCATGGCGAACAGCGCACTGGATTCGGCGCGCTTGCGCACGATCACCGGGTCGGCCAGCTGCGTGCTGAACAGCAGGCGCCCGAGGCGGGCGTCGTCGGCGATGGTGTGCACGATGTTGGCCATGCCCGCACGGGTCTGCTCGGGCGCCGGCACCGTCGCCACCGCGGCCTGTGTGGTGGCGGCCAGCTGGGCGACCACCCAGTCGAACACCGAAGCGACGAATTCGTCTTTGTCGGCGAAGCTTTCGTAGAAGTAGCGGGCCGCCAGCCCGGCCTGGCGGCACACGCCGCGGACGGTGACCGCCGAGACGCTCTGTCGCTGGGCGCCGAGTATGTCGAGGCCCGCGGCCAGAAGCCGGCTGCGGCGCGTGGCCAGTCGCTGCGCGGCCTCGACGCCGCGATACGGCCGCGCGCTCGAGGTCTCGCTCATGCGAACCATCTTGACACCGGCGCGGCGCCGCGACAATATCAGGAAACACGCGTTCGCAGATTGGCGGGCGGTGCCGCGGGAGGGTTTGACCATGGCGATACACGGCGCTGTTCACGAACCGGCACGGCATGTCGAGCGCGCGATCGCCGACCCGCCCCGGCGATCCCCCGCGCGGCGGAGCCGGCGGGCGCTCGGCATCGACGAGGGGCTGATGGGCGTCGCGTTGTTGGCCGGCCCGGCGAACGTCATCATGCAGTTGGCGCGCCCCGGTGTCGGCTACGGCGTCATGGAGAGCCGCGTCGAGAGTGGCCGCGTCGACCTGCATCCGATCAAGCGCGCGCGCACCACCTTCACCTACCTGGCCGTGGCGACCAACGGCAGCGACGCCCAGAAGGAGGCCTTCCGCAGGGCGGTGAACCGCGCGCACGCCCAGGTCTACTCGACCCCGGAAAGCCCGGTGCAATACAACGCCTTTGACCCCGAGCTGCAGCTGTGGGTCGGAGCGTGCCTGTACAAGGGCGGGGTCGACATCTACCGCATGTTCATCGGCGAGCTGGACGGCGAGGACGCCGACCGCCATTACCGCGAGGGCATGGCGCTGGCGACCACCCTGCAGGTGCCGCCACAGATGTGGCCCGCGGACCGGGCGGCGTTCGACCGGTACTGGCAGGAGTCGCTGGCCAAGGTCCACATCGACGACGCCGTCCGCGAGTACCTCTATCCCATCGCCGCCAGCCGCATCCCTGGGCTGGCGCTTCCGCGCCCGCTGCAACGCGCCTGCGACAGCCTGGCGTTGCTGATCACCACGGGATTCCTGCCGCAGCGGTTCCGCGACGAGATGCGCCTGCCCTGGGACGCCGCCAAGCAACGGCGCTTCGACCGGCTCATGGCGGCGCTTGCCCTGGTGAACCGGCGCCTGCCGCGGTTCATTCGGCAGTTCCCGTTCAACGTTCTGCTGGCCGACGTCGACCGCCGGATCAGGACGGGGCGCCCGTTGGTCTAGTGCGAGGGCCGAATCGGCCGCCGTGTTGATAACGACAATCATATTCATTAAGCTCTCCTCTGCCTGGTAAGCCCTCCAGCCCGAGGAGTACCTATGACGGCGCCGATCTGGATGGCCTCGCCACCCGAGGTGCATTCCGCGTTGCTCAGTAGCGGCCCTGGTCCGGCGTCGCTGCTGGCGGCGGCCGCGGCATGGTCCCAACTGAGCACCGAATACGCCTCGGCCGCAGCGCAACTCAGCGGTGTGTTGGCCGCGGCGCAGGCCGGATCGTGGGAGGGGCCCAGCGCGGAGTCGTATGTGGCCGCGCATGCGCCCTATCTCGCGTGGCTGACGAGCGCCAGCGCGGACAGCGCGGTGGCGGCCGCCGAACACGAGAGCGCCGCGGTCGCCTACACCGCGGCGTTGGCGGCCATGCCGACGCTGCCGGAACTCGCCGCCAACCACGCCGTCCACGGCGCGTTGGTGGCGACGAACTTTTTCGGCATCAACACGGTTCCGATCGCGGTCAACGAGGCGGACTACGCCCGGATGTGGGTGCAGGCGGCCGGCACCATGACCACCTACCAGGCGGTCTCGACCGCGGCCGTCGCGGCGACACCGCAGACCGATCCGGCGCCGCAGATCGTGAAATCCACTGCCACCGGCCAAGGCTCGGGGAACGATCTGCACGACCCCACGATCGACAATCCGCTCGACGACTTCATCGCGAATATCCTGAAGAACCTCGGCATCAACTGGGACCCGGCCGAGGGCACCGTCAACGGGCTGCCCTACGACGCGTACACCAATGCGGGAGAACCGATCTTCTGGGTCGTTCGAGCGCTGGAGTTGCTCGAGGATTTTCAGCAGTTCGGCTACTACCTGGTGCACAACCCGGCCCTGGCCTTCCAGTACATCGTCCAACTCATGCTGTTCGACTGGCCGACCCACATCCTCGAGATCTTGACCAGCCAGCCCGAGCTATTGGCCCCCGCGGTTCTGCTCGCGGCCGCTCCGCTGGGCGCCGTCGGCGCGTTCGCCGGGTTGGCCGGGCTGGCCGGCATACCCCAGCCCGCGGTCGTACCGGCGCCGGCACCCGCGCCCGCCCCACCGCCCGGCGCGATGCCGGCCGTCGCGATGGCGCCGACCACCGTCGCGCCGGCCCCGGCCCCGGCCTCGGTGCCGGCGTCCGCGCCCGCTCCGACCGCGACCACCGTCGCCGCCTCCGGGCCGCCCGCGCCTCCGCCACCGCACGCGGCCGGTTTCGCACCGCCCTATGTCGTGGCCCCGCCGGGCATCGGGTCTGGTTCGGGGATGGGCGCCGGCGCCAGCTCGAGCGCCAAAAGGAAAGCGCCCGAACCGGATAGCGCCGCCGCCGCCGCGGCCGCGGCAGCGCGAGGGCAGGCCAGGGCGCGCCGGCGCAGGCGGGCGATCCAGCGCGACTACGGCGACGAGTTCGCGGATATGAACGTCGACGTGGACCCGGATTGGCGTGCGCCCGGTGACGAGGCGCCGTCGGCCGCATCGGGGAGCGGCGCCGGGAAGCTGGGGTTCGCCGGTACGGCGCGCCGGGAGGCGCCCGCCGTGGCGACGGGTCTCACCACACTGGCAGGTGACGAGTTCGGCGCCGGCCCACGGATTCCCATGATGCCGGGCACCTGGGACGGCGGCGGTAGCAGCGAGACGCCGTAGCGCACGCAACGACCTCGCGCGCCCGCGCCGGTGGATCCTCGGAGGCGAGGATCAGATCTTCGTTCCCTTCGCGGCGCTGACTTGATAGCTACCCGTGTCGTCGGTGAAGGTGACCACGAACTGATGTTTGAGGTGGTCGATGGTTGCCTGGCAGGTAAAGCTGCCACCCTTGGTCACGGTGGGGTTTTGGCCGTCGTTGCAGGAGACGTCGCCGACGTTCCTCGCGCCGTAACCCGCCGGGTCGGACAGCACGTGCGCGACACCGGCCTGCACGGCGGCGACGTCGAGTTGCTTGGTGACGAAAAAGCCCGGCGCCAACAATCCCGGGATGGCGACCGCCGCGGCGGCCACGGTGATCCCTGCGCCCAGGTAGAGCGGCAGACGTCTGCGCGCCGCGGACCGCGGGCCGTGTGGGGCGAAGGTGGTTGGCGCCCAGAAGTTCTCACCGGGACGGAGTTGCTGCCGAGGGTGGGGCAGGGGCGGGTGCGGCCTCCCCATGGGGAAGGGGCGCGGCAGCGGCCGGGTGGGTGGTTCGTGACAGGGCCCGGAGGTGGGCGGTGGCCCGGCCGGTGGTTGGGGGTATTGCCGTGGCGCCCTGGGCTGCGGTGGCTGCATCGGAGAACCTCTCTCGCTGTGGCCTGGGTGGCGGGTAGCGGGCCCGTGCTCGAACTCTAACCGAAGCGTACGATGAGTGCAATGTTTAAAAACATAGCACTAACCGCCTCAGCCGACTTCGCGCGCAGCCGCTGTAGCATCACCGGTAATGCATTGGGTCATACCGCAGCAGTGGCCCCCCGACCGAGGAGCGCTACGTGACATCCGGCCAATCGACGACCGCGCTCACCGTGCGGGTCGGGCAGGCGACCCACACGCTTGACCCCGCGGCCGGCGTCGCCGTCATCGGTCGAGACGCCGGGGCCGCGGTACGGGTGGACGACGAGCGGATCTCGCGGTCGCACGTGCGGCTCGAGCCGCACCGCGACGGCTGGCAGGCCTTCGACACCAGCACCAACGGGATGTTCGTCGACGGGATACGCCGCAACTCGGTCCTGCTCACCGGCGCCACCACCATCTATCTGGGCGCGCCCGACGGGGTGGCCGTGAGCCTGACCCCGCAGCACCCGTCGGAGGTGACGGGCGAGGAGTCGACCCAAGTCGTGCGCCCGTTCGACTCCGACGACGAACAGTGGTGGGAGGGCCAAAGCGACCCGGGCGTCATCCGCGCGGGCGGCGCGGTCGCCGAGCGCCGACAGCAGCTGGGGATCTCCCAGCGCAGCCTGGACCGCGACGGAATCATCAACGCGGGCGCCCTGATCAACTTCGAGAAGGGCCGCAGCTGGCCGCGTCGCAGCACGCTGGAGCGGCTGGAGAAGGTGTTGGACTGGCCCACGGGCCACATCACGCGCATCCGCCGCGGGGCGGTTCCGGCGCCGGCCGGCGGTGCGGTCAGGATCGCCCCGCCCCGGGCTGCCGGCGACGAGGCCACCGAGGTGCTGACCGACTCCGTTCAGGCGCCGCTGATGGCCGAGACGGTGGAACTGGCCATGCACACCCTCACCACCGCCGTCGCTGACCTGCCCGAGCCGACCGATCCCGACTTCACCCCCAGGGCCACCAAAATCCTCGCCGACCTGCGCAAGCTCGAAAGGTTGGCATCGAGCGCGGCGCGCAACGCCAAAGGCAGCCCGTCCGTCATCCTGGCGCTGAGCAGCGTGCGGCGCAGCTATAACGACTTGATGAGGCGGGCGGCGGCCTCGCCGGCGGCCACGCTGGGGCAGCGGCTCTACGGCGCCCGCCACCGGGCGGAACTGAGCCTCGAGGAGGCGGCCAACGGCGCCGGGCTGCCGGTATCCGCCCTCGAAGACGCCGAAGCCGAGCGCGCGATCTCTCCCGAGGCCACACGGGCCATCGAAAACCTCGTCGCGCAGCTGACAGTCAGTTAACGCCCCACCGGCGGCGCCGGGGACGGTGCCCACGGCGTCCCGATCCGGGTGGCATGAGCCTGGGCGGCCTGGCGGCGCAGATTTCTTCGCGCAGTGTGGTTTTCGAGTAAGGCAATCCAGTTCCAGCCCAGGATCGAGGCCACACTCCACCACCCGGCGAGCAGGTTATGCAACAGCGCGTCGTGCAGTGCGGCCTCGCACTGAGCGAATGTTCCGGTGACGGTGTAGGTCTGGTTGAACATGAGCACCACCGCGCCGGTGTGTTTCCTGATCCGTACCCGGAACAGCGGCTGGTTGCCGGGTGGGGCCGGGTAGTTGGCCTGCCAGGGGGCGTAGGGCTGCCGATAGGCGGGGTGCGGCGCAGACATCTTTCCTCCGTAATGGGTGGGGCGGTTCGGATTTCACGGCGCAAGGCCGTTGCGAGCGGTGGGTCAGGCTTGCGAGATCGCGGCGGTGGTTTTGGAGACGATGTCGCTCGCCTCGCTGGTGGTGTCGAACCCGCACCACAGGGCGTCGACGATGACGTTGTTGGCCAGCCCCATGGCGCGCTGGCAGGGTGCGCCGCGGCCACCGGGCTGGGTTTGCATGCTGGCCAACGTGGTGTCGGTGGCCTGCGGCGCGCCGAGATCCCAGGTGACGGGGGCGTGGCCGGGCGTGGTGACGGTGATCGACCGGTCGGCGCACCCAGTCCAGCGTGTCTTGGCCTGGCTGAAGAATTGCCGGGCCGAATCGGCGTCACGGAAGCCGATCAGCACTTGCACAAGCGCGTGCTCGGGAGCGACGGGTGCGGCGTCATCGAGTATCTGCCCTTGCACCGCCGTCCAGTTGCTGCCTTGGTAGTCGGCGGCTTCGGCGGGTGAATAGATGCCCAGGCAGCCCGGGTTGGAGACCATATTCTCGTCGTGCCACATCCGCGAGACCGGCTTGCGCACTGCCATGGCGGTGGTGTGCCCGATCGCGTTGACCTCGGTCTCCTTGAGCAGCAGATCGGCCAGGTTCTGGGGCAGGATCGCCGCCGGCTGCCAGTGGCCCAGGTCCGGGGCCGCGGCGGGGTGTCCGGTGGCGGTGGTGGTGCAGCCGCTCAGCACCACAGCGAGCGCGACGGCGGCGAGCAGTGCCCAGCGCGCGGTGGGCGCGAAGCGCGGTCTGCACCCGGCGCTGCCCGTATTCGGGGCGCCGGTTGTCGGCCCACCTTGGTGTGTCCGCGAAACAGCGCTCATGTCGGTCCTCCTGCCGGCTCGTGCGGTACGACGCAGACGCTAGCAATAAAAACGGAGCAGTGCAACGCTTAGAAACGTTGCACTAGGCCGAGCGCTGTGTTTCAATCGGGACTATGCACGACAACGCCGTTGCACCCGACGGCCGTCAGGACCGGTCCGCCGCCCTCGCGGTCGCCCCACCCCGCAGTCACCTCGTTCCGAAGGACGCCCCCATGCCCGACCACCCGCACCCGCCGATGACCACCACGACCTACCCCGCCCCGGGAAGCGTCCCGCCGGTACCGCGCAGCGCGTACCGACCCGCCCCGGCACCGTCCGTCGCCCCCGGGGACGAGGTCACCACGGTGTTGCCCCGCCGGCCGTTCGGGATCGCGGGTCCGCCCGCGGTGCCGGCGGCGATGCACGCCTGGGGGCCTGTGCCGGGTTACCCGCCCGCGTTCGCCCCGGCGCGCCGGCGGCGTCAACCCACCTGGGTGCAGATCGCCGTAGGGGCCGCGGTCGTGGTGACGCTGGTGGTCGCGGGTTTGGCGATCAACGTGGCAGGCAGCCCTGACGACACGGCGACCTCGACATCGATGCCGGCGCCGACGACTTCCGCGGCGCCGATCGACCCGGGCCCGGCACCGCAGACGCCCACGGTGCCGTTGTCGGCGCTGCCCGGGCTGATGCTGGATGTGGCAACCATCAACAGCATCGAGGGCGCCACCGACATTGCACCCTCACCCGACTCGGCCAACGACAACGGGGCCTACAGCGGCCTGAGCACCGACCGGCCCGAATGCGGCGAGATCCAAGCTCCCGCACTCGAATCGGAGCTGGACGGCAGCGGCTGGATCGGCGTGCGAACCCAGTCGCTGCAAGACCCCGTCGGCGCCCGGCACCTCAACCACAGCGCCGCGATCTACTTCGCCACCGCCAAGGCGGCCGACGACTTCGCGGCCAAACAGGCGCAGGCTTGGCCGAGATGCAACGGCGCCAGCCTGCGCCTGACCGTCCACCGAGAACCCACCAGCATCTGGATGGCGGGCACCGCCACCAACCGTGACGGCATGCTCAGCATCACCAACACTCAGGAAGGCGCCCGGGGGTGGCAGTGCCAGCGGGCCCTGACCGCACGCAACAACATCGTCATCGACGTGCGCAGCTGCGGCGACAACCGCACCGATCAAGCGATCACCATCGCCACCCGGATGGCCCAGCGCGTCACCGCCCGCTGAACTGAACAAAATCGGCGAACGAATCTGATGCGCTGGTGGGAGCGACTACCATTCTGCTGGTCTGGTCGGGGCCGCCACGGGTGGCCGGCAGTGGGGCGCCGAAACGAGGGGATAGGGATGGGGGATGGGCACGCGCCGCGCGGCCGCTCCCGGAGGATCGGCCGCCCGCGCGACAGCACCGACCCCGGTGCCGCCGGAGCCGACCGGCACCGAATGCGTGCGGAGGAGAAGCGAATCCGCGCCCGGGTGCGACGGCCGGCCGTGCTGATCGCCTCGCTGGCCGTGATGGCCGCGCTGGGCGGCTGTTCGACGGTGGTGACCGGCAGCGCCGTCAAGTCCGGCGGCCCGGCGCCGGCTGCGGCCAACGCGGCGCTGCTCGACCCGGGCAACTACCCGCGCCGGCCGCGCCCACCGCTGGGCACCGTCGCCGACGACGCAGCCGGGCGCCGTGTCGAAGCCCAGCGGATGGCAGAAATGGTGGCCGGCCCCTGGCAGGTCGACGGGACGATGATCAGCCCACTGAGCGCTGAAATAGCGCCCACCACAGCCCTTCCCGAGCCGGGGCGGCTCTCGGCGCTGGTGCGCGGTGATTCGATCGCCGCGATCGCCGCCGCGCATCACTTCGTGGCCGGCTTCGTCAGCGGGCGCGCCACCCCGCCACCACCACGCGGGCAACCCCCCGCTGACAAACCCAAGATCCTGGACAACGGGGTGTTCCGCTTCCCCGGCCCGCAAGACGCCACGGACGCCGCCGCGGCCATGGCGGACGCCGACCTGGCCACCATCCGGCCGGGCAACATCCCGGCCACCCGGCTGTCAATCCCGCAGCACCCCAACACGATCGCCAACGTCGCCCCCCTGTCCGGAGGCTTTGAGGCCGAAGCGTTCACCGCTCACGGCCCCTACGTACTTTTCCAGTTCGCGGGCTCTAAAGAGAGCGCGAGCGCGGTCGCCGACATGATCGCCAAAACGCTGGACCTGCAAGGCCCGATGGCCGACCACTTCCAGGCCACGCCCGTCGACCAGCTGGCCGCCTTGCCCGCCGACCCGACCGGACTGCTGGCCCGCACCGTGCCCGCCACCGACCCCGGCGTCAACCAGGCCGCGGTCTATGCACCACACGGCTCACTGCATTTCCGGTCCGACCCGGTGGCCACCCAGGCGGTGTACACCGACGCCGGAATCAACCGCGTCGCCGCCGACCGCACCACCGTCTACGAGGCGGTCGATATCACCGGCGCCCAGCGGGCCGCCGACGGGCTCGCCCGCATCGACGTCCCCTTCCTGGGCTACCGCTCCGCCCCCGGAATCACCGGACTGCCCGCGGCGCACTGCTTCGACCGCGGGGCCGATATCGGCGAGCTGGGCGCCGTTCGCTATCTGTGCGTGGCCACCGCCGATCGTTATGCGTTCAAAGTCACTGCCGCTCAGGAACTCGAGGCGCACCAGATCGTCGCCGCCCAATACCTGATGTTGACCGCGCCATGACGCGCCGCGTCCGCCAGTGGGCCCTCGCCGCCGCGGCCGCGGCATTGACGGTCGCCTGCAGTTCCACGGTCGCGGGGACCGCTGTCAAAGCCCCCGGGGCCGACAGTGCCGACGGCGTCGACCTCGCCCTGCTCGATGCCGGGAACTTCCCCACCACCCCGCGTGACCCGCTGGGCACCGCCGGTGACGGGCTGCGCGGCGGCTGGGCCGAAGGACGCCGCCTGGCCGGCGCCGTCGTGGGCCCCTGGGAGGCCGACCCCGACCTGATCGACTACGCCCAAGTCGATTCGGGCGTGGTCAAGGACGCTGACGCGGTCAACTCGCTGCTGGGCATCCCGATCGGCGAGGGCCTGGGCGGCCACAACCTACTGGCCGGGTTCTCCAGCTCGCGGCACACCGAGAAGGGCCCCTACAAGGGCCTGCTCAACATCGTGCTGGAGCTGGCCACCCCGGCCGACGCGACCGCCGCGACCGCCGCCATGGCCGCCAAGGGCGCGGCCCTGACAATGCCCTTCGAAACCAAACCCATTCCCACGCAGCCGTTTTCGATCCCACGTCACCCCGAAACTGCTGCGCTGACCTACCAGTGGACCGCGCGGTACCCAGACCCCGGCGGTCCACGGTTCTCGGTGACCGCCCTGAGTGCCCACGGTCAATATGTGCTGGCGCAAACGGGGACATCGTCGGACAATGCCGATATCGCAGCCCAATTGATCGCCACCACACTGGATTTGCAGCAGCCCTCGATCGACGCCTTCAAGCCCACCCCGCGCGATCAGCTGGCCCAGCTGCCGCTGGACCCCGACGGGCTGATGGCACGCACCCTGGCACCCCGACAGGAGAACGAATCGATCAGCGACGGCGTCTATGACCCGCACGGCGCGCTGCATGTGGCCACCGACAACCCGGTTCACCTACAGGCACTGTTCAAATCCGCCAACGTGCAGCAGGTCGCCTACGCCCTGGAAACCACGGTCTATCAAACGCCCGACGCCGGCGCGGCGGCGCGGATCGTCGCTGACATGTCCGGGCCACACCAAGTGGGCGGGATCAGCGGCATGCCCAAGGCGAAGTGCTTCAACGAGGCGTTGGGCTACTGGTGTGTGGCGCGCGCGGATCGCTACGCCTACGAGATGCAAAACGAACAGGAGAATGCGCTGCACCAGATGATGGCCGCCCAATATCGCATGCTCACCGGGAAATGAGCGCCTGATGCCGCTCGCTGTGGGAACGATCATCGCCGGATACCGCATCGAAGGTGTGCTCGGTTCCGGCGGGATGGGCACGGTGTACCTGGCCCGCCACCCGACGCTGCCTCGCAGCGACGCGTTGAAGATCCTGTCCGCCGAGCTGTCCGTGGACCGCCAATTCAGGGTCCGTTTCACCCGCGAAGCCGACTTGGCCGCCACCCTCAATCACCCGAATATCGTGCGGGTGTACAACCGCGGCGAAACCGACGACGGACACCTGTGGATCGCCATGGAGTATGTCGAAGGAACGGCGGCCAACGATCTGGACCGCGCCAACCTCACCCCGGCCCGCATCGTGCGCATCATCACCGACGTTGCCGCCGCACTTGATTACGCCCACTCCCGGCGGGTGCTGCACCGCGACATCAAACCCGGCAACTTCTTGATCTCCGCTCCCGGCAGCGACCATGAACGAGTGTTGTTGGCCGACTTCGGCATTGCCCGTGCCCTCGATGACGCAACCGCGTTGACCGCCACGGGCTCCATGGTCGGAACCGCCGCCTACGCCGCACCGGAGACCATCGAAGGCGGCCCGGCCGACGCCCGCAGCGATATCTACTCGCTGGGATGCGCCCTGTTCCGGTTGCTGACCGGCCGCAGCCCCTACGAGGACAACTCACTGTCGGCGATCTTGGCCGGACACCTGATGCGGCCCGTCCCGCGCCCCACCGAGATCAACCCCGCCCTGCCCCGCGAGATCGACGAGGTGATCGCCCGGGCGCTGGCCAAAGACCCCGCCGAGCGCTTCCCGACGGCGGGCGCACTGGCCGCGGCCACCGCCGCCGCGCTCACCAATAACCCCGCGCCGCCGGCCACCGGCCCCAGCGGGCCACCGGCAGGCAATCCGACCAATCCCACGCTGACCTATCCGCCAACCGTGCCTCCGGGGGCGACCGGTGCGCCGGGGTGGCCCGCCTACCACCCCGGGGTGGCCGGGTCCACGAATCATCCCGCGCCCCAATGGGTTTCGGGCATGCACCCGTTGGCCGGCGGGCCGGGGCCATCGCCCCAAGCCCAGCGGCGCAGACGCACCCGCCTGATCGTGGCGGCGACCGTTCTTGTCGCGGCGTTGGCCGTCGCCACGGTCGTGGGCGTTCACCTGTTCGGCCGCACCAGCGGCGGACTGGGCCCGTATGAACCACAAACCCTCACCACCAAATTCGGCACCCTCAAACTCGAGCACCGCCCGCTGGCCATCGCCGCGCTCGGACCCGGCGATCCCGATGCAGTCCTGTCGCTGGGGGCCCAGCCCGTCCTCATGAACGCGGCCAACGCGACCGTGCCGAACTGGCTGCAACCGCTCATCCACTCGTCCCCGCCGGTGTTCGCGGCGGCCGACACCGCCGCGATCACCGCCGCCAAACCCGACCTCATCATCGACACCGGCGACATCGACCAACCCACCTACAACGCGTTGACGGCGATCGCGCCCACTCTCGCCCGGCCCGCCGACGACACCCGAGACTGGACCTGGCAGACGCAGCTGAACTGGATCGCCACCGCGCTCGGCCGCACCGACGCGGCCAAAACCCTGATCGACACGGCGCAGTCCCAGCAGAACACCATCCGCTCGGAGCACGGCAGCTTTTCCGGCAAATCCGTCCTCGTCGTGAACTACACCGGCACCACCACGACGGCCGCCGCGGACCCGTCGCCGCCGAGCGGCTACCTGGAGGGCGTGGGCTTCACCTACAACCCCCACTACAAACGCAGCCCCGGCGGACCCGCAGAAGTCCCGTTCAACATCAACGACGCCGACTACATCTCGCAACGCAGCGACGTGATGCTGCTGCTGCGCACCGACCCCGCGGCCGGCGGCGGGGGATACGCCGGCCTGCCCGCCAGATACACCACTTTCGGCGGCACGCTGGTCATCGTCGACGACCCCGCCGCCATAGCCGCCCTCAACGCCGGCGGCCCCGCGGCCACCACGTACCTCAACACCGCGCTGGTCCCCAAGCTCAGCAACCAAATCCGCTGACGCCGTGGCGGTGGGCGCCGTCGCCCGACACCGGGCGCCGGTAATGTCGAATTCGTGCGTAGTGAAGGCGATACCTGGGATATCACAACAAGTGTCGGTTCGACGGCGTTGTTCGTCGCGACGGCCCGAGCGCTGGAGGCGCGGAAGCCCGACCCGCTGGCCGTCGACCCTTATGCGGAGGTGTTCTGCCGCGCCGTGGGCGGCTGGGCGGCCGACGTGCTGGACGGCAGGGCCCCCGATCACGAGCTGACGACGGCCGAGTTCGGCGAGCACTTCGTCAACTTCCAGGGCGCGCGGACCAAATACTTCGACGAGTATTTCCGTCGCGCCGCCGCCGCGGGCGTGCGGCAGGTCGTCATCCTGGCGGCCGGACTGGATTCGCGCGCCTACCGCCTGGACTGGCCGGCCGGCACCACGATCTTCGAGTTGGACCAGCCACAGGTGCTCGACTTCAAGCGCGAGGTGCTCGCCGGGCAGGGCGCCCAGCCCAAGGCGGAGCGCCGGGAGATCGCCGTTGACCTGCGCGACGACTGGCCGCAGGCGCTGCGTGACAGCGGCTTTGACGCCGCCAAGCCGTCGGCGTGGATCGCCGAGGGCCTGTTGATCTACCTTCCGGCCGCCGCGCAGGAGCAGCTGTTCACCGGCATCGACGGCCTGGCCGCCGCGGGCAGCCACGTCGGGGTCGAGGACGGCGCGCCGCTCGACCAGGACGACTTCGAAAAGAAACGCGAGGAAGAACGCGCCGCCATGGCCGAGGGCGCCGAGCGGCCCTTCTATCAGCTGGTCTACAACGAGCGGATCGCGCCGGCCACCGACTGGTTCGGCGAGCGGGGATGGACCGCGGTCGGCACCCCGCTGGCCGACTTCCTGCGTCAGAACGGCAGGCCCGTGCCCGGGCCGGACGTCGACGCCGGGCCGATGGTCGCCCGCAACACCCTGGTGAGCGCGGTCAAGGCCTGACCCGCTGCGGTCGGGCTCCCGATGAGTTCTCCATGAGTTGAGCGCGCGCCGGAACTTTCGCGCGCCGCCCTGCGACTACTACCGGGCTGATCGGTGCGCCGCCCAACAGCCCGGGCGGCGCCGATCTCAGCCCGGCGAGGAGTCTGGCGTGACGCTGCACGCTTTTTTCGATAGCCCGGCCGGCGGCCGACGATGACCGCGCCGGTGTGGATGGCGCTGCCGCCGGAGGTCCATTCGACGCAGCTGAGCAGTGGTCCCGGGCCGGCCGGGCTGCTGGCCGCCGCGGCCGCGTGGAGTTCGCTGAGCACGACCTACGTCTCGGCGGCCGACGAGCTGTCCGCGACCCTGGCCGCGGCGCAGGCCGGGGCGTGGGAGGGGCCCACCGCCGAGCGGTACGTGGCCGCCCACGCGCCCTACCTGGCATGGCTGACGCGGGCCGGCGCCACCAGTGCGGCGGCCGCGGCCCGGCACGAGACCGCGGCCACGGCCTACACCGCGGCGCTGGCCGCCATGCCGACGTTGCCGGAGCTGGCCGCGAACCACGCGACGCACGGCGCCCTGGTGGCGACGAACTTCTTCGGTGTGAACACCATCCCGATCGCGCTCAACGAGGCCGATTACGCGCGGATGTGGGTCCAGGCCGCCACCACGATGTCCACTTATCAGGCGGTATCGACCGCGGCCGTGGCCTCGACACCGCAGACCGACCCGGCGCCGGCCATCGTGCAGGCCGACAGCAGCGGCGACGGCGGCGACGAGCCCGACGACACCGGCATCGTCGACAACGACGGCGGCAACCCGTACCAGCTCAGCTGGTGGATCAACCGATTCACCGAGATCTTCCAAACCATCGCACGAGACCTCGAGGAGTTCCCCGAGAACCCGTCGGCCGCGCTGACGGAGCTGCTGCGCGACATCTGGTTGTTGATCGTGGACGAGTTCAGCCACGCGATCGAGGCCTTCCAGGCGTTCGCCCCCCAAATCGCGGCGTTCGCGCTCGCCCTGCCGGCGGGGGCCGCGGCGGGCTTGGTCGGCCTGGTGGGGCTGACCGCGGTCCAGCCCGAACCGGCCTCCGCGCCCGCCGCCGTCCCCGCGCCGGTACCGCAGGCCCCGAAGATGCCCGCGGTGGCCGCCGGCGCGCCGGTGAGTGTCGCGGCCACGGCCCCGGCACCGTCGACTGCCCCGACCTCCGCCCCGGCGCCCGCGTCAACGACGGTGCCGGCCACCGGAACCGCGCCGCCCGGCATCGGCGGCGGCGCCTTTCCCTACCTGGTCGGTGGGCCGACCCTGGGGTCCGGCACGGGCATGGGCGCCGGCGCGCAACGCAAGGCGACGAAGCCGGACTCGGCCGCGGCCGCGGCGGCCGCCGCGGCGGTGGCGCGCGAGCAGCGGCGGGCGCGCCGGCGCCGTCAGGCGGCGATGCCCGAGCACCAGCGCGGCTACCGGTACGAGTTCGTCGACTCCGACGGCGGGACGGCACCCGACGGGTTCGTCGAGCCGGCACCATTCGCCGCGACGGCGGCGTCCGATCGGGGGGCGGGCACGCTGGGTTTCGCCGGAACGGCGAGCAAGGCCCCGGCCGACGCGGCGGGCCTGGCGACGCTGACCGGCGACGAGTTCGGCGGCGGGCCCGCGCTACCGATGCTGCCGGGCTCGTGGGAGCCGGACTAGCGGGGCCCGGAACTTTTGGGCCGCGGCGGACGACTACTGGCTGCGTGTTCGTTCCCGCAGCGCCACGCTGGCCGGCGATCGGCGGGGCGGAGCCTCGGATTGCTAATGAAAATGGTTTTCGATAAGCTCGGCCGCTTAGGAGGGGCTGACAGCGGGCTGCCAACCCGAAGAGGCGGGAAAGAACCGGAAATGCGGATAAATATGGGGTTCAATCTCCGCATCAGCGGCGTAGAACGGGGAGTGGCGTGGTGAGTCGAACGGGCCCGCGCGCCTCGACACTTAGCTTATGCAATGCTAACTTCAGGCGCGTTAGGTTAGGGGAGGCTACACAAATGGAGAGGCGTGGCCGTGGAACTCGGTGACACCGGCGTGCTCGCCGCCCAGCCCGTCAATTCCCGGGTCGAAGCACGGGTCGACGGCGACGTCGTCAGCCGGTTCGCCACGTGCTGCCGCGCGCTCGGTCTCTCGGTCTACCAGCGCCAGCGCCCGGCCGACCTGGCCGCCGCCCGCTCCGGGTTCACCGCCTTGACCCGCATCGCCCACGATCAGTGCGACGCCTGGACCGGGCTGGCCGCCGCCGGCGACGCGTCCCTGCGGGTGCTGGAGGCGGTCTCGCAGACCGCGCCGACGGCCGGCACGCTGCAGCGGAAGGTGGATCTGGCGCCCGGCGCGCTGGGCTTCCGCTACGACACCGGCCTGTATCTGCAGTTTCGCGCCGTCACGCCCGACGACTTCCACCTGGCCTACGCGGCGGCCCTGGGGACGGCCGGCCGGTTGGCCGATGCCGACCGGATCGTCACCGGCCTGACCGCGCGGCGCCCGAACTGGCGCGAAGCCCGCTGGGTCGCCGTCGTCGTCAACTACCGCGCCGAGCGGTGGTCGGACGTCGTCAAGTTGCTGACGCCGGTCGTCAACGACGCCGACCTCGACGAGGCCTTCTCGCACGCGGCCAGGATCGCGCTGGGCACCGCGCTGGCGCGGCTGGGCATGTTCGCCCCGGCGCTGTCCTACCTCGAGGAACCCGACGGTCCCGTCGCGGTGGCGGCGGTCGACGGGGCGCTGGCCAAGGCGCTCGTGCTGCGCGCGCACGTCGACGAGGATTCGGCGAGCGAAGTGCTGCAGGACCTCTACGCCGCCCATCCGGAGAACGAACAGATCGAGCAGGCCCTGTCCGACACCAGCTTTGGGATCGTGACCACCACCGCGGCCCGAATCGAGGCGCGCACCGACCCCTGGGACCCGGACACGGAGCCCAGTGCCGAGGACTTCGTGGACCCCGCGGCCCACGAACGCAAGTCGGTGCTGCTGCACGAGGCCGAACTCCAGCTCGCCGAATTCATCGGGCTGGACGAGGTCAAAAACCAGGTGTCGCGGCTGAAGAGCTCGGTGGCCATGGAACTCGTGCGCAAGCAGCGCGGGCTGGCCGTCGCGCAGCGCGCCCACCACCTGGTCTTCGCCGGGCCGCCCGGCACCGGAAAGACCACCATCGCCCGCGTGGTCGCCAAGATCTATTGCGGCCTTGGGCTGTTGAAGCGGGAAAACATCCGAGAGGTGCACCGCGCCGACCTGATCGGGCAGCACATCGGCGAGACCGAGGCCAAGACCAACGCGATCATCGACAGCGCCCTGGACGGGGTGCTGTTCCTCGACGAGGCCTACGCCCTGGTGGCCACGGGCGCCAAGAACGACTTCGGGCTGGTGGCCATCGACACCCTGCTGGCGCGGATGGAGAACGACCGCGACCGGCTGGTGGTCATCATCGCCGGGTACCGTGCCGACCTCGACAAGTTCCTGGACACCAACGAGGGCCTGCGGTCCCGGTTCACCCGCAACATCGACTTCCCTTCCTACGCACCGTCGGAGCTCGTCGAGATCGCGACCAAGATGGCCGAGCAGCGTGACAGCGTCTTCGAACAGGCCGCGCTCGACCACATGGAGGCGCTGTTCACCAAGCTGGCCACCGAGTCGACACCGGACGCCAACGGAATTTCGCGGCGCAACCTCGACATCGCCGGCAACGGTCGCTTCGTCCGCAACATCGTCGAGCGCTCCGAGGAAGAACGCGAATTCCGGCTCGACCACTCGGACCACGCCGGGACCGGGGAATTCAGTGACGAGGAGCTGATGACCATCACCGACCAAGACGTCGAGAACTCGGTGGAGCCGTTGTTGCGCGGCCTCGGCCTGTCGGTGCCGGCATGACGAATCCCGAATCGGACGACCGGCGTTCGTTCGCCTCGCGTACCCCGGTCAACGACAATCCCGACCAGGTCGAGTATCGGCGCGGCTTCGTCACCCGCCACCAGGTCAGCGGCTGGCGATTCGTGATGCGGCGCATCGCTTCCGGCATCGCCCTGCACGACACCCGGATGCTCGTCGACCCGTTGCGCACCCAGTCGCGCGCGGTGCTGATGGGCGTGGTCCTGCTGGCCACCGGCCTGGCGGGCTGCTTCGTGTTCTCGCTGATCCGGCCCAACGGGACGGCGGGCACCAACGCCGTACTCGCCGACCGGTCGACCGCCGCCCTGTACGTGCGGGTGGGCGACCAGCTGCACCCGGTGCTCAACCTGACCTCGGCCCGGCTGATCGCCGGGAAGCCGGTCAACCCCGCCACGGTGAAAAGCACCGAGCTGGACCGTTTTCCGCGCGGCAACCTGATCGGCATTCCGGGCGCGCCGGAGCGCATGGTGCAAAACACCACGCGCGACGCGAACTGGACCGTGTGCGACGGCATCGGCGGGACGGCGCACGCCGTGCACAGCACCGGTGTCACGGTGATCGCCGGCCGCCCCGACAGCAGCGGCGCGCGGGCCGCCAAGCTCGACACCAAACAGGCGATCCTGGTGGACTTCCCGACGGACAAGGGCAACGGCACCTGGCTGCTGTGGGACGGCAGGCGCAGCCAGATCAACCTGGCCGACCACGCGGTCACCAACGCGCTTGGCTTGGGGCTGAACAACTCCGACATCCCCGCGCCCCGGCCCATCGCGCTGGGATTGTTCAACGCCATCCCCGAGGCGCCGCCGCTGGCGGCGCCGGCCATCCCCAACGCCGGCGCCCCGGCGGGCTTCAGCGTGCCCGCGCCGATCGGGGCGGTCGTGGTTTCCTATGCGCTGGACCAGAACTCGGCGGGCGCGCTGCGCTACTACGCGGTGCTGCCGGACGGCCTGCAGCCCATCTCCCCGGTGCTCGCGGCGATCCTGCGCAACACCAACTCCTATGGCCTGGACCAACCGCCGCGGCTGGGCGCCGACGCCGTGGCCAAGCTGCCGGTGTCGCGGATGCTGGACACCTCGCGCTATCCCGAGCAGCAGGTCACCCTCGTGGACGCAGCCAAAGACCCCGTCACGTGCGCGTACTGGAGCAAGCCGGCGGGCGCCGCCACCAGCTCGCTGAGCCTGATGGCCGGTTCGGCGCTGCCGGTGCCCGAGTCGATCCGCACCGTCGACCTGGTCGGCGCCTCCGCGGCCACCGCCACCCGCGTTGCCCTGGCCCCGGGCACCGGATACTTCGCCCAGACCGTCACCGGCGGTGCCGGCGCGCCCGGCACCGGGTCGTTGTTCTGGGTGTCCGACACCGGGGTCCGCTACGGCATCGACAACGAGGCGGAGAGCTCGGCCGCCGGGCGCGGCAAAACCGTTGAGGCCCTTGGCCTGAGCGAGCCGGCGGTGCCCGCCCCGTGGTCGGTGCTGTCGCTGTTCGCCAGTGGCCCCACCCTGTCGCGCGCCGACGCGCTGCTCGCGCACGACGGGCTGGCGCCCGACACCAAGCCCGGCCGCGTGGCATCAGCAGAGGGAGCGCCCCGATGAGCCGACTCATCTTCGAAGCCCGCCGCCGGCTGGCGCCGCCGGTCACCCGCAAGGGCACCATCAACATCGAGGCGCCGCCCGAGCTGCCGCGGGTGATCCCGCCGTCGTTCCTGCGCCGGGCGATGCCCTACGTGCTGGTGATCCTGATCGTCGGCATGGTCGTCGCGCTCTTCGCCACCGGGATGCGGCTGATCTCCCCGCAGACGCTGTTCTTCCCGTTTGTGTTGCTGCTGGCCGCCACCGCGATGTATCGCGGCAACGACAACAAGGCGCGCACCGAGGAGGTCGACGCCGAACGCGCCGACTACCTGCGCTACCTGTCGGTGGTCCGCGACAACATCCGTACCCAGGCCGCCCAGCAGCGGGCCGCCGCCGAATGGTCGCACCCCACGCCGACGGTCCTGGCGAGCGTGTCCGGCTCGCGCCGGCAGTGGGAGCGGGACCCGCACGACCCGGACTTCCTGGTGGTGCGGGCCGGCCGCCACCAGGTTCCCCTGAGCACGGCGCTGCGGGTCAACGACACCGCCGACGAGATCGACCTGGAACCCGTGTCGCACAGCGCATTACGCAGCCTGATCGACACCCACCGCGTCGTTCGCGACGTGCCGACCGGAATCGACCTGACCAAGGTCTCGCGGATCACCGTGCTGGGCGAGGCGGAGGACGCGCGGGCGGCGATGCGCGCGTGGATCGCCCAGGCGGTGACGTGGCACGACCCGACGGTGCTGGGGGTGGCGCTGGTCGCCCGCGACCTGGAGAGCCCCGACTGGTCCTGGCTGAAATGGCTTCCGCACACCGACGTTCCGGGCGAGCTCGACGGTGTCGGGCCGGCCCGCTTGCTGACCACCAACCCCGACGAACTGGTCCTGCTGCTGGGCCCCGCGTTCGTCGACCGCCCGGCGTTCACCGGCGCGCCCGCCGACACGCTGCGCCACCTGCTGATCGTCGTCGACGACCCCGACCTCGACCTGAACACCTCGACGCTGGCCCTGGGCCGGGCGGGCGTCACCGTCGTGCACCGCGGCGCGACACCGCCACACCGCGAGCAGTATTCGGACCCGGAGAGGCCGATCCTGCGCGTCATCGGCGAGGGCAGCCGAGCGGGGGCCCTGGAGCGCTGGCAGACCGGCGGCTGGCAGCCCTACATCGACGAGGCCGACCGGTTCGGCGCCGACGAGGCCGCCCACCTGGCGCGCCAACTGGCGCGCTGGGATTCCAACCCGACCCACACCGGTCTGCGCTCGGCGGCCACCCGCGGTGCCACCTTCACCACACTGCTGGGGATTCCCGACGCCTCGCGGCTGGACGTCCCCACGATGTGGGCGCCGCGGCGCCGCGACGACGAGTTGCGCGTACCCATCGGCGTCACCGCGACCGGTGAGCCGCTGTTCTTCGACCTCAAGGACGAGGCCGAGGGCGGGATGGGCCCGCACGGCCTGATGATCGGTATGACGGGCTCCGGAAAGTCGCAGACCCTGATGTCGATCCTGTTGTCGCTGTTGACGACTCATTCGGCGGACCGGCTGATCGTGATCTACGCCGACTTCAAGGGTGAGGCCGGCGCCGACAGCTTCCGCCACTTCCCGCAGGTCGTCGCGGTGATCTCCAACATGGCCGAGAAGAAATCGCTCGCCGACCGGTTCGCCGACACGCTGCGCGGCGAGGTGGCCCGCCGCGAGACGCTGCTGCGCGAGGCCGGGCGCCGCGTCCAGGGCAGCGCGTTCAACTCGGTGGTCGAATACGAGGGCGCCATCGCGGCCGGGCATGACCTGCCGCCCATTCCGACGCTGTTCGTGGTCGCCGACGAGTTCACCCTGATGCTGGCCGACCACCCGGAATACGCGGAGTTGTTCGATTACGTTGCGCGCAAGGGCCGCTCGTTCCGCATCCACATCCTGTTCGCGTCACAGACGCTGGACGTGGGCAAGATCAAGGACATCGACAAGAACACCTCCTACCGCATCGGGCTGAAGGTGGCCAGCCCCAGCGTGTCCCGCCAGATCATCGGCGTGGAGGACGCCTACCACATCGAATCGGGCAAGGAGCACAAGGGCGTGGGCTTTCTGGTGCCAGCCCCGGGCGCGGCCCCGATCAAATTTCGCAGCACCTACGTCGACGGCATCTACGAGCCGCCGCGGCAGGCGAAATCCTTTGTGGTGCACGCCGCCCCGGAGCCCAAGCTGTTCACGGCCGGGCGCGTCGAGCCCGATCAGGACACGGTGATCTCAACCGCCGACGACGAAGAGCACACCGGGCCCCCGCGCAAGCTGATCGCCACCATCGGTGACCAGTTGGCGCGCTACGGGCCTCGGGCCCCGCAGCTGTGGCTGCCGCCGCTGGACGAGCCGATCCCGCTGACCGCGATGCTGGGGCGCGCCGGGGTGCCGCAGCGCCAGTGGCGGTGGCCGCTGGGCGAGATCGACAAACCCTTCGAAATGCGCCGCGACCCACTGGTGTTCGACGCCACCTCGTCGGCCGGGAACATGGTGATCCACGGCGGCCCCAAGTCCGGCAAATCGACCGCGCTGCAGACGTTCATCCTGTCGGCGGCCAGCCTGCACTCGCCGCGCGACGTCACGTTCTACTGCCTGGACTACGGCGGCGGCAAGCTGCGGGCGCTGGAAGACCTGGCGCACGTCGGCAGCGTCGCCTCCGCGCTGGAACCCGAGCGCATCCGGCGCACCTTCGGCGAGCTCGAGCAACTGCTGCTGTCCCGGCAGCGGCGCGAGGTGTTCCGCGACCGGCACGGCGCCGCCCCCGACGACGGGTACGGCGAGGTGTTCTTGGTCATCGACAACCTGTACGCCTTCGGCCGGGACAACACCGATCAGTTCAACACCCGGAATCCGTTGTTGGCCAAGGTGACCGAGCTGGTCAACGTCGGGCTCGCCTACGGCATCCACGTCGTCATCACCACCCCGAGCTGGCTCGAGGTGCCCTTGGCGATGCGCGACGGCCTCGGTTTGCGCCTCGAGCTCAAACTGCACGATCCGCGGGACAGCAACGTGCGGCTCGTCGGTGCGCTGCGGCGTCCCGCGGAAGCCGTGCCGCACGACCAGCCGGGCCGCGGGTTGA
The DNA here is from genome assembly GCF_010731595.1 of Mycobacterium seoulense. Lineage (NCBI taxonomy): Bacteria > Bacillati > Actinomycetota > Actinomycetes > Mycobacteriales > Mycobacteriaceae > Mycobacterium > Mycobacterium seoulense. The sequence continues at coordinate 4,721,015 of NZ_AP022582.1, forward strand.
CCATGGCCGCCGAACACTTCTTGTTCGCCGCGCCGGAGCTGGACCAGATCGCCGCGCTCAACGCCCGCTACCCGGGCATGGCCGCGCCGCCGGTGCGGCTGCTGCCGACCAACCTTGCTCCCGAGGCGGTCGGCGCGCTCTATCGCGGGCCGGAGCAGGTGGTGATCGGCCAGCGTGAGGAGGACCTCGCCCCGGTCGTCGTCAACTTCGCCGACGAGCCGCTGCTGATGGTGCTCGGCGACAGCAAGTCGGGCAAAACGACGTTGCTGCGCCACATCATTCGCACCATCCGCGAGCACTCCACCGCCGACCAGGCGGCCTTCACCGTGCTGGATCGGCGGCTGCATCTGGTCGACGAGCCCTTGTTCGCCGACAACGAGTACACCGCCAACATCGACCGCATCATCCCGGCGATGTTGGGGCTGGCCAACATCATCGAATCGCGGCGTCCCCCGGCCGGGCTGTCGCCCGGCGAGCTGGCCCGCTGGACGTACGCGGGCCACACCCACTACCTGATCATCGACGACGTCGACCAGATACCGGACTCGCCGGCGATGAGCGGCCCCTACGTCGGGCAGCGACCGTGGAGCCCGCTGATCGGAATCCTCTCGCAGGCGGCCGATTTGGGGCTGCGGGTGATCGTCACGGCACGTGCCACCGGGTCCGGGCACGCCCTGATGACCAATCCGCTGCTGCGCCGCTTCAACGACTTGCAGGCCACCACGCTGATGCTGGCGGGCAATCCGCAGGACAGCGGCAAGATCCGCGGTCAGCGGTTCGGCCGCTTGCCGGCCGGGCGGGCGATCTTGTTGGGCGACAGCGACAGTCCGACCTACGTGCAGTTGGTCAACCCGTTGGTGGGTCAGGCCGCGATGTCCGGTGAAACGCAACAGTAAGGGGAGAGTCATGACGTTGCGAGTGGTTCCCGAGGGCCTGGCGGCGACCAGCGCCGCGGTGGAGGCGCTGACGGCGCAGCTGGCGGCCGCGCATGCGGCGGCCGCCCCCGCCATCACCGCGGTGGTGCCGCCGGCGGTGGATCCGGTGTCGGTGCAGACGGCCATCGGGTTCAGCGCCCAGGGCCAGGAGCACGCCGCGGTCGCCGCCCAAGGGGTGGAAGAACTCGGCCGCGCCGGCGTGGGCGTCGGCGAAGCCGGCGCCAGCTATCTCACCGGGGACGCCTCGGCCGCCGCGACGTATGGGTTCGCGGGCGCCTGACCATGACGTCCCCCATTGCGCCCGTCTGGATGGCCTCGCCGCCCGAGGTGCATTCGGCGCTGCTGAGTGCCGGTCCCGGACCGGGGCCGCTGCTGGCAGCCGCGGGCGCGTGGAGCGCGCTGAGCGCCGAATACGCCACGGCCGCAGCCGAACTCACGGGAGTGCTGGGGGAGACGCAGGCCGGGGCGTGGGAGGGGCCGACGTCCGAACAGTACGCGGTCGCGCACGCGCCCTACCTGGCGTGGCTGCAGCAGGCCAGCGCCGACAGCGCGGGCGTGGCCGCGCAGCACGAGGTCGCGGCGGCGGCCTATACCGCCGCCCTGACGGCCATGCCCACGCTGGGGGAGCTGGCCGCCAATCACACCGTCCACGGGGTGTTGGTGGCGACGAACTTCTTTGGCATCAACACGATCCCGATCGCGCTCAACGAGGCCGACTACGCGCGGATGTGGGTCCAGGCCGCGACCGTGATGGGCGCCTATCAGGCCACCTCGGGCGCGGCGCTCGCCGCCGCCCCGCGCAGCGCCCCGGCGCCGTCCATCGTGCGGCCGGGCGGCGAGGCCAACGACGCCACGGTCAACACCCTGCAAAATTCGTCGAACCCGATCTCGGACTTCTTCCAGCAGCTGTCCAAATTCCTGCAGGACTTCTTCCAGAACATCCAGCAGATGCTGCAAAACTTCTTCTCGAACCTGCCCGCGTTACTGGCCGCCAACGGCCCGCTGCTGTTCTTCGTCGCCTACCAGGTGTTCTTCAACGCCGTCGGCTGGCCGACCTGGGGCGCGATCCTGACCGCACCCTTCCTCATCCCGCTGCTGCTCGGCATCGGCCTGAGTTCGTTGCTCAGCGCGCCCGACATCGCGCCGGTCGCCGCGGCGCCCGCCGCGACGCCGCTGGTCACGTCGACCAAGCCGGCGTCGATGCTGCCGGCGGTCGCGTTGGCCCCCACGGTGGCGACTCCCGCCGCGGCGCCGGCCACTTCGGTCGCCGCGGGTTCCGGTGCGGCTCCCGCGCCGGCCCCGGCGCCCGCGCCGAGCACTCTGGCCTACCTGGTCGCCTACGGCGGTGACCCCGAAACCGGCGTCGGCCCGACGCTGGGCGGCCGGGGTGGCGTCAAGGCGCCCGCGGCGACCATCCCGGCGGCCGGCGCGGCGGCGGCCAGCCGGGCCGAGGCGCGGGCGCGGCGGCGGAAGCGGGCGGCGATGCGCGACCACGCCGACGAGTTCGCCGACATGGATGCCGACTTCGACGTTCCTCCCGACTACGGAGACGAGGAGTGGCCGGCCGTGGCGGCGTCCGGCGCGGGGGCAGGAACGCTGGGCTTCGCCGGCACCGCGCGCACAGGGCGCGCCTTCCGGGCGGCCGGATTGACCAAGCTGACCGACGGCGAGTTCGGCGGCGGCCCGAGGGTGCCGATGATGCCCGGCACCTGGGACCACGACGCCGACCAAGACCCGGCACGCCCGACCGAGCCGAGGGAAGGGGGGTAAGGCAGTCGGCACGATGCCTGGCAGTCAGCGAAACCCCATGGGACCGAAGAGAAAGGAAGCACCATGAGCATGTTGGACGCTCATATTCCGCAGTTGGTGGCCGCGCAATCGGCGTTCAGCGCCAAGGCGGCGTTGATGCGCAGCACCATCAGCCAGGCCGAGCAGGAGGCGATGTCGGCGCAGGCGTTCCACCAGGGCGAGGCATCGGCCGCGTTCCAGGCCGCGCACGCCCGCTTCGTCGAGGCCGCCGCGCGGGTGAACACCCTGCTGGACATCGCGCAGGCCAACCTCGGCGACGCCGCGGGCACCTACGTGGCCGCCGACGCCGCCGCGGCGTCCGGTTACACCGCCTTCTGACCAGCCGCCACCAACCGCGAAAGGACTTGTCATGTCCCAGATCATGTACAACTACCCGGCGATGTTGAGCCACGCCGCCGACATGTCGGGCTACGCCGGCACGTTGCAGGGGCTCGGTTCGGACATCGCCAGCGAGCAGGCGACGCTGTCGAACGCCTGGCAGGGCGACACCGGTATGACTTACCAGGTGTGGCAGGCCCAGTGGAACCAGGCGATGGACAGCCTGGTGCGTGCCTACCAGGCGATGGCCAGCACCCACGAGGCCAACACCATGTCGATGCTCGCCCGCGACCAGGCCGAAGCCGCCAAATGGGGCGGTTAGTCCTCCTCAGATGAAGGCTGAGCCCAACGCCGTCGAGCTGACGGTCGACCACGCGTGGTTCATCGCGGAAACCATTGGGGCGGGCAGCTTCCCGTGGGTGCTGGCGATCACCTCGCCGTACAGCGATGCTGCGCAACGCCAGGCGTTCCTCGAGCGCCAGAAGGCCGAGCTGACCCAGCTGGGTCTGGTATCGGAGGGCGGGGCGATCAACCCGGCGGTGGCCGACTGGATCAGGGTGGTCTGCTTTCCCGAACGATGGCTCGACCTGCGTTACGTGGGTCCCGCGAAGGACGCCGGTGCGGGGGAGTTGCTGCGCGGCATCGTCGCGCAGCGCCCCGCCATCACCGCCAAGACGGTGGTGGCGCTGCGCAGCGCGCAGCTGATCACGTTCACCGCCATGGACATCGACGACCCGCGAGCGCTGGTTCCGGTCCTCGGCGTCGGGCTCGCGCGGCGACCGCCGGCTCGGTTCGACGAGTTCACCATGCCCGCGCGGGTCGGAGCGCGGGCCGACGAGCGGCTGCGTTCGGGCGCCTCGCTCGCCGAAGTCGTTGACTACCTGGGCATCCCGCAGTCGGCGCGACGGGTGGTGGAGTCGGTGTTCGCCGGTCCGCGCAGCTACGTCGAGATCGTCGCGGGCTGCCGCCGCGACGGCCGGCATGCCACCACCGAGGTGGGGATGAGCATCGTCGACGCGGCGGCGGGCCGGATCTTGGTCAGCCCGTCGCGCGCGTTCGACGGCGAGTGGGTGTCGACCTTCGCCCCCGGCACACCCTTCGCCATCGCCGTCGCGATCGAACAGCTGACCGCGTCACTGCCGGAGTCCGACTGGTTCTCCGGCCACCGGTTGGCCCGGGACTTCACCCCCCAACACGCATGACCGCTAGCCAGTAAGAGACCGAATCCACTAGAGAAGAGAGCAACGATGTTTCAGGTATGGCCCCAGCGTCCTTCGGGGGACCGGTGACGTCCGGCGCCGTCATGCCGATCGTCCGCGTCGCGATCCTCGCGGACAGCAGGCTGACGGAAATGGCGTTGCCCGCCGAGTTGCCGCTGCGGGAGATCCTGCCCGCGGTCCGGCGGCTCGTCATTCCGGCGGAGTCGAACGGCGAGTCCGACGACACCTCCCGGGGCGCCGCCGACCTCGGCGCCGCGACCCAGCTGAGCCTCGCGCCGATCGGTGGGGCGCCGTTCAGCCTGGACGCCAGCCTGGACACCGTCGGTGTCGTCGACGGTGACCTGCTTGCGCTGCGGCCGGTGCCCGTGGGCCAGGCGGCCCCCGGCATCGTCGAGGACATCGCCGACGCGGCCATGATCTTCTCGACCTCCCGGCTGAGGCCCTGGGGCGCAACGCATATCGGGCGCGCGGCGCTGGCCGCGGCGATCGCGGTCGCGTTCCTGGCCACCGGGCTCGCCGCCACCTACCGCGTCGCCACCGGCGCGCTCGCCGGACTGGTCGCGGTCAGCGCCGTCGCCGCGGTGACCGCGATCGTCGGCCTGCTGGTCGCGGCGCGCTCGCCGCGCACCGGGACGGCGTGCACGATCGCCGCGCTGGTGCCCATCGGCGCCGCGCTGGCATTGGCGGTGCCGGGACGCTTCGGCCCGGCGCACATCATGCTCGCCGCGGCCGGCGTCACCGCGTGGTCGCTGATCGCGCTGATGGTGCCCGGCGCCGAACGTGAACGCATCGTCGGGTTCTTCACCGCGAGCGCGGTGGTGGGCGCCGGCGCGCTGCTGGCCGCCGGCGCCGTGCTGCTCTGGCACCCGGGCCCGCTCGCGATCGGCTGCGGCCTGATCGTGGCGGCGCTGCTGGTCACCATCGAGGCGGCCCAACTCTCGGCGCTGTGGGCGCGTTTCCCGCTGCCGGTCATCCCGGCGCCCGGCGACCCCACCCCGTCGGCCCCGTCGTTGCGGGTGCTCGAGGATCTGCCGCGGCGGGTGCGGATCAGCGACGCCCATCAGAGCGGATTCATCGCTGCCGCAGTGCTGCTCAGCGTCATCGGGTCGGTGGCGATCGCGCTGCGCCCCGAGGCGCTCGCCGGCGTGGGCTGGTACGTGGTGGGCGCCACGGCGGCGACGTCCGTCCTGCGCGCCCGGGTGTGGGACTCGGCCGCGTGCAAGGCGTGGCTGCTCGCGCAGCCCTACCTGACCGCGGGCGTCCTGCTGGTGCTCTACGCCGCGACGGGACGCTACGCCGCCGCCCTGGGCGCTGTGCTGGTGCTCGTCGCGCTGACCTCGGTGTGGATCGTCGTCGCCCTCAACCCGCGCATCGCCGAGCCGGAGAGCTATTCGCTTCCGCTGCGCCGGCTGACGGGCTTCGTGGCCGCTGGGCTCGACGCGTCGCTCATCCCCGTCATGGCCTACCTGGTCGGCATCTTCGCCTGGATACTCAATCGATGATTCGGTCCGGATCAGCTTGTCTCACAGCGGCTTTGGCGGCCATGCTGTGGGCGTGCCCGTCGGCCATGGCGATCGAGGCGCCGAAGGTCGATCCGGGCGTCCCGCCACCCAGCGGGGCCGCCGGCCCCGTGCAGCCGATGGAGCAACGCGGGCCGTGCGGCGTCGCCGGGGTCATCCCTGGCAGCGACCCCGCGGCCGTCACGCCCAGCCAGGCGACGCTGAATCTGCCTGGGGCGTGGCAGTTCTCGCGCGGTGACGGCCAGCTGGTGGCCGTGCTCGACACCGGGGTGCGGCCGGGCCCGCGGCTGCCCAACGTCGATCCGGGCGGTGACTTCGTCGAGACGACCGACGGCCTGACGGACTGCGACGGCCACGGCACCCTGGTCGCCGGGCTGATCGCCGGCCAGCCCGGGGATGACGGCTTCGCCGGCGTGGCGCCGGCGGCGCGGGTGGTGTCGATCAGGACGACGTCGGCCAAGTTCTCGCCGCGCACGCCCGGCGGCGACCCGCTGATGGCGCGCGCCTCCTCCGACGTCACGACGCTGGGCCGCGCGATCGTGCACGCGGCCGACCTCGGCGCGCGGGTGATCGACATCTCCACGCTCACTTGCCTTCCCGCCGACCGGCCCGTGGATCAGGCGGCGCTGGGGGCGGCGATCCGCTACGCGGCGGTCGACAAGGACGCGGTGATCGTGGCCGCCGCCGGCAACACCGGACCGACCGGGTCGGTCGCCGGCGGAACGTCCTGCGAGTCCAACCCGCTCACCGACCTGAGCCGCCCGGACGATCCGCGCAACTGGGCCGGTGTCACCTCGCTGTCCATTCCGTCGATGTGGCAGCCGTACGTGCTGTCGGTGGCCTCCCTGACACCGGACGGGCAGGCGTCGAAATTCACCATGGCTGGCCCGTGGGTGGGCGTCGCCGCACCCGGCGAACGCATCGTGTCGGTCGGCAACGGCGACGGCGGCGGCCTGGCCAACGGGCTGCCCGACGAACACCAGCAACAGGTTGCGCTCAGCGGCACCAGCTACGCGGCCGGCTACGTGGCCGGCGTCGCGGCGCTGGTACGCAGCAAGTACCCCGACCTCAACGCCGCTCAGGTGGTGCATCGCCTCACCGCGACGGCGCACAACGGCGCGAGGGCGCCCTCCAATGTCGTCGGCGCCGGCAGCGTGGATCCGGTCGCGGCCCTGACCTGGCAGCTGCCCACGGGCAATCAGCCTCCCCCCGGCGCGCCGGTCAAGCCGGTCGCCGTTCCGCCGGCACCCGCCCCCCAGGACACCACCCCGCGGACCGTCGCGCTGGCCGGAACCGCCGCGCTGGCCGTGCTTGTCGCGGTGGCGGGCGCCGTCGCCGCCACCGCCACCCGCCGTCGAAAGGACCCCACCCCGTGAGCCTGCAGCGCTGGATACCAACCCCCGGACCCGGCCGCATCACGCTGGCGCTGCTGGCGATCGTGCCCGCGGTGATGGCCTACCCCTGGCGATCGCCGCGCGACTACTGGCTGCTCGGCATCGCCGCGGCCGTGGTGATCGTGCTCTTCGGCTGCTGGCGCGGCTTGTATTTCACCACGCTGCTGCGCCGCCGGCTGGCGATCCTGGGCCGCGGCGATGCGGCCGCCCCCGAATCCGCCACCGCGACAACGGCTCTGCTGCGCGTCGAGGCGCCGGGCACCGACCCCGACGTGCTGCCCCTGCTGGCAAGCTACCTGGACCGCTACGGTATCCGCGCGGACAAGATCCGGATCACCAGCCGCGACAACGCAACCGATGCGTCCAGGCGCGCGACGTGGATCGGGATCACCATCTCGGCCACCGACAACCTGGCCGCGCTGCGGGCGCGCTCGGAACGCATCCCGTTGCACGAGACCGCGCGGGTGGCGGCGCGCCGGCTGGCCGATCACCTGCGCGAGCTCGGCTGGGACGTCGCCGGCGTCGCGCCCGACGACGTCCCGCGGTTGCTCACCTCCAACGCCCGCGAGCGGTGGTCCGCGGTGCACTGCGGCGCCTCGGATTACCTTGCGGCATACCAGATCCAGGTGGACGGTGGGTTGGCGGAGACGCTCGAGGCGATTCGCGCGCATCCGGCGCGCGAGACGTGCACGGCACTGGAGATCGCCGGCGACGCGACCCGCCACACGGTCGCCGCCGCGTGCGCCTTCTTGACCGACGCGCCGCCGGAACCGACCGCGCCACCGGCCGGCCTGACCGCGCAGCGCGGCAACCACCGGCCTGCGCTTGAGGCGCTGGACCTGCTGTCCACCCGGCGGCTCGACGGGCACGTCGATGCCCCGGCGGGCTTGCTGGCGGAGCTGGACTGGCCGGCCGTGGTGGGCGCGGCCCCGGTGCCCGAGACCGCTAGAACATGACGTTGCGCAGGAACGCGGTCATCCGCCGCAGGTAGTCCAGCTGGCTCACGTGCAGCACGTGGCTGCCCGGAAACCAGTGCAGCGCACAACGATCCCAGTGCTCCCACAGTTTGACGGCGTGGTCCGGCGGCGCCATCCGGTCGCCGAGCCCGGTGATGATCATCCGCCGCTCGTATTTCAGCAGCGGCCGATAGCTCAGCGGGCAGTGGTAGGACAGCCCGTCCGATAACTCGGCGCGGCCGATGTGGGCCAGCCGCAACCCCAGCCGCACGAGTTTGTTGGCCGGGAACCATTCGTCGAACAACGTCGCCGGGGTGACGACGGGACAGTTCGGGATGACGGCCTCGAGCCGGTCGTCGACCGAGGCCACCAGCGCGGAGGTGTAGCCGCCCAGCGATATGCCGGTCAGTGCGATGCGGTCGACCCCGGTGCCGCGCAGATAGTCGATGATGGACCGGAAGTCGTGCACCGCCTGCGCCATCGCCTCGGCGAAACCGCTCAGGCCGCCGGCGAAATAGCCGAAACCGCTGAAGGGCGAGAACCTTTCGGCGCGCCTGCCGTGAAACGGCAAGGTGTACATCAAGACGTCGTAGCCGGACCGGTAGTACCACGGCAGCGCGAAGAATCGCCCGTTGGCCAGATACGACGACCCCATGAAGCCGTGGATGACGCACAGCGTGGGGCGGGGCCCGTCGTCGTGGCGCCAGTGCTGCGCGCGCACGACGTTGTTCGACCGCCACGCGCTCCACCGTTCGCGCATCGCGGGGTTGACGGCGGTGAAGCCGCTTTCGAACGCGATGTTGTGCACCGTGCCGCCCGCCACCCACTCGGTCAGCGGGCTGGCCGCGCGCGACGACACCCGCGGCGGTTCGGTCGGCGCGGGAAACGACTTCACCGGGTCGCGCTGCGCGCCCAGCCCGGCGTAGAACTCCAGGTTGGCGCGCTCGGCGCGGGCATCGGAGTGCCGCAGCGAGGCGGCGAGCACGGCCGGCGCCACGGTCGCGGTGAGCAAGGACGACACCCAGGTGCGCAGGGCCAGGTCGCCGATGGCCGAGCCCTCGACTACCATCCGCTGGCGGGGGGACAACGCGGAATTCGGGGGTAATCCGTCGACGTCGATTCCTACGTCCGCACCTTGCAAGGCATCGGGAATGGCCGGAACGGGGATGGGCGGATCAATCGACGTGTCGGGCGCCACGAACGCCGATGCTAACCGGCCGGCGCCGTTCCCGGGGCCACTTGGGCGGCGCGGGGGGCGGCATGCGGTAATACGGTTGGTCTGTTCCGCCGACGGCGCAACGATCAGGAGGACCGACATGTGGGATCCCGATGTCTACCTGGCCTTTGCGGATCATCGCAGCCGGCCCTTCTACGACCTGCTGTCCCGGGTGGGTGCCGAGCGGGCCCGGCGGGTCGTCGATCTCGGTTGCGGGCCCGGCCACCTGACCAAGTACCTGTCCCGGCGCTGGCCGGAAGCGGTGATCGAGGCGGTGGACACCTCCCCGGAGATGGTTGCCGCCGCCAAGGAACGCGGCATCGACGCCGTCATCGGCGACCTGCGGGACTGGAAGCCCAAGCCCGATACCGACGTCGTGGTCAGCAACGCCGCCCTGCACTGGGTGCCCGAGCACGCCGAGCTGCTGGTCCGCTGGGCGGACGAACTGCACCCCGGATCGTGGATCGCCGTCCAGATCCCGGGCAACTTCGAGACGCCGTCACACGCCACGGTGCGCACGCTGGCCCGGCGGGAGCCCTACGCGAAAGTGATGCGCGACATACCGTTTCGTGTCGGCGCCGTGGTGCAGCCGCCGATCCAGTACGCCAACCTGTTGCTGGACGCCGGGTGCAGGGTCGACGTCTGGGAGACCACCTACCTGCACCAGCTGACCGGTGACAACCCGGTGCTGGAGTGGATCACCGGGACGGCGCTGGTTCCGGTGCGCGAGCGGCTGAGCGCCGACGACTGGGAGCGGTTCCGGGCGGAACTCATCCCGCTGCTGGACGACGCCTACCCGCCCCGGGCCGACGGTACGACGATCTTCCCGTTCCGTCGGGTGTTCATCGTCGCCGAGGTGGGCGGTTCGCGGCGCTCGGCGGGCTAACCGCTCGCCTGTCCCTCGATGCCCCGGTCGGCCGCGATCGCCGACCGGGCGGTCGGCTTCGACCGGTGAATGTGCAGGTACGTCTCGGTGTAACGCGCGGCGATGCGGGTGCCGGCGAACTCCGACGGGATGACGTCGCCGGTGCGCTGTCGCCAATCATGAAGCCGCACAGCCAAATCGGCGGCTACCTCGTCGGCGCGCGGGTCGTCACCGGCCAGCAGGTTGGTGGTCTCGGTCGGGTCGGCGCGCAGGTCGTAGAGTTCGCGTTGGGGGCGCGGGCCGGCGATGAACGGCGCCACGGCGTGCCCGGACGGGCTTTCCTCGATATCCAACGGCAGGTCGAGCAGCGCCCGGGCCGCGTAGTTCTCGATGTAGCTGTAGTCCTTGGTGCGGATCGCGCGGATGGGATCGAACGAGTCGTGATAGGTCTTCGTCGCGTACACGTGGTCCCTGACCGGCGCCGCGTCCGGGTCGGGCTCCAGGAGGGCGCGCGCGTGCGACACCCCGTCCACGTCCGCGGGGACCTCGAGACCCAGTAGGCCCAGCAGCGTCGGAAGCAGGTCCACGCCGCTGAACAGTTCGTCGTAGACCCGGGGGGTCCCGGCCCGGCCGCCGGGGGGCCGGATGATCATGCCGATGCCGGTTCCCGCGTCGTAGAGCGTGGATTTGGCGCGGGGGAACGCCGGGCCGTGATCGGTGAAGAACACCACCCAGGTGGTGGCGTCCAGTCCGGTTTCGGCCAGCGTGTCCAGCAGCCGGCCGACGGCGGCATCGGCCGTCGCGATCGACCCGTAGAAGCTGGCGAGGTCGTCGCGCACCTCGGGGGTGTCGGGCAGGTAGTCGGGAGGGTCGACCCGGTCGCCGTCCGCCGGCTGGTAGCGGTCGCGTGGGTAGGGCCGGTGCGTTTCGAAGAACCCGGCGGTCAGCAGGAACGGCTGGCCCGCGAGGTCCTCGGTGCTGTCGCGCAGCCAGTCCGAGGCCCGCTCCACCACGTACTCGCAGTAGGAGTTGGACACGTCGAACTCGTCGAAGCCGAGCCGCTGCGGATAGGACGTCTCGTGCTGCATTCCGAAAAGCGCCGAATACCAACCCGCGTCGGTCAATATCTGGGGGAGGGTGCGCACGCCGCTGCGGTATTCCCAGCCGTGGTGCGCCAGCCCGATCAGGCCGTTGCTCTGCGGGTAGCGCCCGGTGAACAGCGATCCGCGCGACGGCGAGCACAGCGGCGCCGTGGCGTGCGCCCGGGTGAACAGGATCCCCTCGGCGGCAAGACGGTCCAGCCGGGGGCTGCTGACGTCGGGGTGGCCGTAGACGCCGAGATAACGTCCCAGGTCGTGCCAGTGCACGATGAGCACGTTGTGTTTGCGGCCCGCTGCGTCGCCCGGCGCCAATTCCGTCACCTCTCCCACTTGCCCCGCGACGGGCGACGATACCGCAGCTAGTTGTCGGCAGTGCGGGTGTGCTGAGTCCAGCGGTTCTCGCAGACGAACTCCGACAGCGGGCGGGCGACGGCCCAACCGTCCAGCTCCAGCGCCGGGCGGTCGGGGAATTCGGGCACCGGACCCAGGCACAGGATGGCCACCGGCTCCGCCCCGGCGGGCATCTCGAGCAGGGCCGCCAACCGGTGCGGATCGAACAGCGAAACCCAGCCCATGCCAAGGCCTTCCGAGCGGGCCGCCAGCCACAGATTCTGGATCGCGCACGACACCGACGCGAGATCCATCTGCGGTAGCGTCCGCCGGCCGAACACGTGCTTCTCACGGTCGTCGCCCAGCGCCACCACCAGCAGTTCGGCGCACTCGAGGATGCCTTCGACTTTCAGCGCAAGAAACTCCTCGCCCCGCTCACCCAGCGCCGCGGCGGTGCGGGGTCGCTCTTCGTCGACGAGGGCGTGGATGCGCCGCCGCAGCGAGTCGTCGGTGATCCGGATGAACCGCCACGGCTGCATCAGGCCGACGCTGGGCGCCGCATGGGCGGCCTGCAGCAGGCGTGCCAGCACGTCCTCGCCCACCACGCCGCCGGGGACGAAGCGGCGCATGTCGCGCCGCTCCGAGATCACCCGATAGACGGCCCGCCGTTCCTGCGGGCTGAAGGCCTCGTCGCTCACGGGAGTCATCGTAGGAAATCCGCGTTAGCGTGAACCGTGTCCGCAACACGGACCGGCCGAACACCCGGGAAAGGAGTGTTCCGTGAAGCGTTTCGACCTTCTCGACCAGCTGCCCACCGACCCCGCCGCCGGCCGGGTCTACGGCGAGCCCTATCAGACACCGGACGGCACCACCGTGATCCCCGTCGTCAAACCGCTCGGCGTCTTCGTCATTCGCAACGGCGAGGCGTCCTGGGAGGCTGCCGTCGACGCGAATCGGATCGCGCTGATCGGGGTGATCACCGGCCTGCTGGCGGCGGTGATCGGCAGCCTGGCGGTGCTGCGGCAGCCGCCCTGGCCGCGGATGACGATCACGGACTATAGGTGACGCCGACCGCGCGGAAGACGTACTCCGGCGGCATGTCGAAGGCCAGCGAGTGCCGCGGCAGTCCGCTGAGCACGTCGGCCGGAATGGCGACCTTGTAGTGCAGCGACAGTTCGCCGCTGAACTTCGGGTCCACCCGCGCGACGTCGACGTCGACCCGCAAACCGGTCGACGAAATCTCGACCCGCGCCGCGCCGGTCTGCGGCGCGTCCCAGCGGACGTCGACCGTCGGGCCGGCCAGCCTGGGCAGCATCGACAGCGTGGCCAGCACCCGCTCGGCGGTGAACACCAGCGAACCCGTATAGCTGGCGACGCTGTGCGGCAATCGCACGCCGGGGATGGCGCCGCGGAAGCGCCGCATCACCGCGACGTAGTCGGCGTGGTAGAGCAGGCCTTCCGCCTGGACCTGCGCGTACACGTCGTCGGGCAGCTTGCCGATGCCCAACAACCTCCGGACGAATACGGCCATGACGCCAGTATGGACCGGGCCCGGTGACCGGGTGGTCGGGCCGCCCGATCCCCGTCGCCGCGCGGCTGGTATCGGTGGGGTCATGACCCCACGGACCCGTGCGGCCGTGTGCATCGCCCTGGCCGCGGCGATCGTCTACGCGCTGATGTGGGTGGGGTACGCGCAGGACTGGCACTGGCAGCAGCGCATGGATTGGGCGCTGCTGGACGCCGCGCGGGACGGCGCGGTCAAGCACCCGTTCTGGGTGCGCTTCTGGGCTGACGTCTCCTTCGCGCTGGGCCCGGTCCCGTTGCGGGTGCTGGGCGCGGTGGCGGCGCTGGCCGCCCTGGCCATGCGCCGGGTGCGGGCGGCGCTGCTGCTGTCGGCCTGCGCGCCCCTGAGCGGACTCGTGACCGTGGCGGCCAAGACGCTGGCGGACCGGCCGCGGCCGTCGACCATGCTGGTGGCCGCGGCCGAGACCTCGTTTCCGTCCGGGCACGCGCTGGAAGTGACGGCCGCGCTGTGCGCGGGGTTGTCGCTCGCGTTGCCCGCGATGAGCCGCGTCCTGCGCCGCGTCGCGGTGGCGGTGGTGGCGCTGAGCGTGCTGGCGGCGGGGATCTCCCGGGTGGCGCTGAACGTGCACTACCCGTCCGACGTGTTGGCCGGGTGGTCGCTGGGCTACCTGTATTTCCTGTTGTGCGTCACGGTCATTCGCCCCGCCGGCGCGGACCTCTCCCGAAATCCATGGGACGCGGACGATTTGGTCACGGCGCGGTGACCTAACCGGGTCGAAAGCTTTACTTGACCTTGGGCCGTGCGGGTTCGACGATTGAGGTCATGCGCCGACTGCTCGCTTTGCTGTCCGCTTCGGCGTGCGCGCTTTTCGCGTCGCTGGCCCTGGCGCCGATGAGTGCCGCCGCGGGCGCCCCCTGGTTCGCCAACGCCGTCGGCAATGCCACGCAGGTGGTTTCGGTGATGAGCACCGGCGGGTCGAACGCGACGATGGACATCTATCAGCGCACCGCCGCCGGCTGGCAGGCGCTGCGGACTCAGATTCCCACCCACGTCGGCTCGGCGGGCATGGCGCCACAGGCCAAGAGCGGGGTGCCGGCCACCCCGATGGGCGTCTACACGCTGGACTCCGCCTTCGGCACCGCGCCCAATCCCGGCACCGCGCTGCCCTACACCCAGGTGGGGCCCAACCACTGGTGGAGCGGCGACGACCACAGCCCCACCTTCAACTCCATGCAGGTGTGCCAGAAGGCGCAGTGCCCGTTCAACACCGCCGAAAGCGAAAACCTGCAGATCCCGCAGTACAAACACGCCGTCGTGATGGGCGTCAACAAGAACAAGACCCCGGGCGGCGGTGCGGCGTTCTTCTTCCACACCACCGACGGAAAACCCACCGAGGGCTGCGTGGCCGTCGACGACGCTCAGCTGGTGTCGATCATGAAATGGCTGCAGCCCGGCGCGGTGATCGCCATCACCAAGTAACGCTCAGTCGACGCCCGCGATGGCGCGGCCCGGCTTGAGCGTGAAGTTCAGGCCCTCCAAAGACATTGTGGCGTCGTAGGTTCGGTCGTAGCCGGTGCCACTGATCTTCCAGCCATCGTCGGTACGCCGGTATTGGTCCTTGTAGAACGCCGCGCCGATCAGCATGAAATTGAGGTCGGCGACGATAACCCGGTCCTGCAGATACCAACTGCCGGTGGCGGTATCGCCACTGACGACGATGTCGGGGTGGGTCACCCGGTGTTCGGTGATCACGTTGGCGGGCAGCGACGTGCGCATGTACTCGACCAAGTCGTCGCGGTTGGTGAAGTGCAACTCGTTTCCGATGGACGGCCCGTAATCGGCCTTGATGTCCGCGGCGAGCGTGTCGGCGAAGTCATCCCAGTGCTTGGTGTCCAGCGCGCGCAAGTACCGGTACTTGACCTGCTTGATGGCTTCGATGTCGGCGAGATCGTGAGGGGTCATCAGGTCATTGCAGCACACGGGTGACCATGTCGATCAGAGCGCGTCGTTCCAGGCTCCAGTCGATCGCCGTCCCGGTGACCATTTGCGCCAGCACCACACCGCGCAGCGTGGCCCAGATGACCTCGGCCACACCGGCATTCGCGGGGTCATCGGTGATCAGGCGCCCCAGCTGCCCGATAGCGGCGTTCATCTCCAGCAGATGACGCCGCGGCGACTCGCCCGGGCCGCCGCGGGTGGCCCGCAGGATCTCGAACGCCGCCATCGACGTCGGACTGCTGTAGCAACTCCACGCGGTGTCGACGACCACCTCGATGCGCTCGCGCAGCGGCAGCTCACTGACATCGGCGGACGACAGGCTCTCGATCAGCCGGTCCACCCCGTCGTCCACGACGGCCATCAACAGGCCGTTGCGATCGCCGAAGTGATACTGGATGACCCCCCACGTGACGCCCGCGCGTTCGGCCACATGCTTGGCGGTGGCCGCGGCGAAGCCTTCCTCGGTGATGCAGCGGACCGTCTCGTCGATGATCCGCGCGCGGGTGTCGTCGCCGCGCTTGCGCGGCGCGCTGGTGCGCCGGGTGGGGCCGACCGGGCCTCCGGCGCTCTGAGCTGCGGCAATGGACATTGTTGACTTTATAACATAGTCGAGTCTATTTTTGGCCCGTGAGCCGATCCCGATATGCGCGGTTGACGCGCGAGCAGCTGGCCGTGCTGGTCCCCGAACTGCTCCTGATCGGGCAGCTGATCGACCGCTCCGGCATGGCCTGGTGCATCAGCGCGTTCGGCCGCGACGAGATGGTGCAGATCGCCATCGAGGAGTGGGCGGGTGCCAGCCCCGTCTACACCCGGCGCATGCAGCGGGCGCTCAACTTCGAAGGCGACGACGTGCCGACCATCTTCAAGGGTCTGCAGCTCGACATCGGCGCCCCACCGCAATTCATGGACTTCCGCTACACCGTCCACGACCGCTGGCACGGCGAATTCCACCTCGACCACTGCGGCGCGTTGCTGGACGTGGAGCCGATGGGCGAAAAGTACGTCTTCGGCATGTGCCACACCATCGAGGACCCGACCTTCGACGCCACCGCGGTGGCGACGAACCCGCGCGCCCAGGTGCGCCCGATCCACCGGCCGCCGCGCACCCCGGCCGACCGCCATCCGCATTGCGCGTGGACGGTCATCATCGACGAGTCTCATCCCGAGGCCCAGGGCATTCCCGCGCTGGACATCGTTCGCCAAACCCGCGCCGCGACATGGGAACTCGATCCGATCGACCGCTCAGACGAGGGCAAGGCGGATTACTCCGGGCCGCTGCTCTCCGACTTCGACTTCGCCGGCTTCTCGCATTCGGCGCTGGTCCGGATGGCCGACGAAGTCTGTCTGCAGATGCACCTGCTCTACCTGTCGTTCGCGATCGCGGTGCGGGCGCGCGCCGCCGACGAGGCGCAGGCCGTGTCGGTGTGCACCCAGGGCCTGACCGGCATAGCGGGCGTGGCCGCCGAGCGCATACACCGCGCGCTGGGGCTGCAAGGCGGTGTCGACGGGGTGCTGGAGGTGCTCGACTTGCACCCGTTGCTGAATCCCGCGGGCTACGTGCGGGCCGAAACGGCCGACCGGCTCGTCGTGCACCGCTCGCCGGCCCACGACGACGCCGCCTGGATCGCGCTGTGTTCACCCGAATCCGTGCAACCGCTGCAGGCGATCGCCACCGCCGTCGACCCGCACGTGGAGGTCCGGGTCAGCGGCACCGACACCGACTGGACCGCGGAACTGGTCGAAACCGACACCGCGGCGGCCGAACTGCCCGAGGTGTCGGTAACGAAGGTCAGTGGCGGAGCGACATTCCAGTTCGAACCGAGGCGATCGCTGCCGCTGACCGTGGTGTGAGCACGGGCGCGGATTTGTCAAGGGGTCAGCGGTACCACTTCGGTGACGAGGTGGCATCGACCGGATACCGATGATGTTGCAAGCCATCGGTTTTGGGCGTGTCCGCGGCTATGGTTAACGCTGGCCACCGACCCCTATAGACGAAGGTTTTCGCTCTATGTACGACCCACTTGGGTTGTCGATCGGGACCACCAACCTGGTCGCTGCGCGCAACGAAAGCCCACCGG
The DNA here is from genome assembly GCF_010731595.1 of Mycobacterium seoulense. NCBI lineage: Bacteria > Bacillati > Actinomycetota > Actinomycetes > Mycobacteriales > Mycobacteriaceae > Mycobacterium > Mycobacterium seoulense. The sequence goes on from NZ_AP022582.1 coordinate 4,738,279, forward strand.
TTACCCGGCGTTCGGTGCTGACTCTTTATCCGCACTGCGCGCCGAAAATTGGCTTGCCCGAGGAGAACTCGTACCTTTCCGAGCCCGGTGTGATGATGAAGGGCTTCGTCGAGCGCATCGGTGACTCGGTGGCGCTGGTGTCCGCCGACGGGTCGGCGCACGACCCGGAACTGCTGACGGTGGAGGCCCTGGACGCGATGGTGTGCGCCGCGGGCGCCGACGCCTCCTCCTCGGAGATCTCCATCGCCGTGCCCGCGTACTGGAAACCCGTCACCGTCCAGGCATTGCGCGACGCGCTGCGGACGCATCTGGGATTCGTGCGCAGCGGCATGGCGCCCCGGCTGGTCTCGGACGCGATAGCGTCGCTGGCCGCCGTGAAGTCCGAGCTCGGCCTGCCCGACGACGGTGTGGTGGGGCTGCTCGACTTCGGCGGCGGCGGAACCTCGGCGACCCTGGTGAACGTCGCGGGTGACTTCGAACTCATCAGCGCGACAATGCGTTACGCGGGCCTGTCCGGCGACGAGATCGACCAGGAGCTGCTGCTGCGGGTCTTCGAGGAGCTGGGCCGCGGCAGCGGCATCGACCCGGGCAGCACGGCGGCCGTCGGGCAGCTCGGCGAGCTTCGCGAACAGTGCCGGCTGGCCAAGGAGCGGCTGTCCATCGACGTCGACAGCGAGATCGCCGCCGAGCTCGGCGGGCGCAGCTGCAGCCTCACGCTGAAGCGCGACGACCTCGAAGACCTGATGGCGGATCGGCTGACCGGTTTCATCTACGCCTTCGACGACATGCTGGTGCGCTACCGCAAGAACTGGGCGGACCTCGCGGCGGTGGTGACCGTCGGCGGGGGCGCACACATTCCCCTTGTCGCCGAACGGCTTTCGATCCACGGGCGCACCCCGGTCCTGACCCCGTCGCAGCCGGCGCTGGCGGCGGCGTCCGGCGCGCTGCTGCTGGCGGCCCGCGGCGAAGAGCTGAGCCTGCGCACGCGGACGTCGATGGGACTGCTGGTGGCCGCCAACGCCACCGGCGATGTCGTCGACCTCGGGGCCGGTGACGTGCTGGTGATCGACGACGAGGCGCTGACGGACCGCGAGCTGGCGTGGTCGCAGACCGAGGACCCCGGCGACCTGCGCGTGCGGTTCGGCGGCGAAATCTACGACGAGGACGGCCCGTCCGGCTGGTCGATGCGCCTGAATGTGATCGAGCCGCCCCGGGACCGGCCGTGGCGCCGCCTCCGGTTGTCGCAGCTGATCATCGGCATGTCCGCGTTGGTGGCCATGACGGCGATCGGGGGTGTGGCCTACACCCTGACCGGCATCGAACACCGTCAGGCCCCGCCCGCGCCCAGCGTCGCCCCGCGGCCGGCGCCGGCCAGCCCGCTGGTCCCGCGCACCGTCGTGCCGCCTCCCCCCACCGCCGTGCCGCCCCCGCCCAGCGCCGCGCCGGTGCCCAGCCCCGCGCCGCCGCCGGCCGAACCGCCGCCGCCACCGCCGTCACCCCCGCCGCCACCGCCGGTGGTGGTCACCACGCAGGCGCCGCCCGTCTACACCCCGCGGCACACCGCGCCGCCGTCGACCCAGCCGCCGACCACGACGGCCATGACGACGCCCCCGCCGCCGACGACCACGACCGAGACGCCACCCCCGCCGTCGACCACCACCACGACCACCACGACGGTGCCGATGACCACCGAGTGGATCCACGTACCGCTGCTGCCGGTGCCCATACCGGTCCCGGTCCCGCAGACGCAGGCACCGCAGGCGCCCCAGGCCCCGCAGTACCCCCAGTACCCGCAGTATCCGCAATACCCGGGGAACTCCCAGAATCCGTTCCTGAGCCCGGGCTACTAGTCCCGCGTCCTCCCTGGCAGAGCGCGCTCCAGCAGCGCGTGCGCGCCCGCGCGGGTAGCGTGGTGTCACCCGGTCGGGCGGGGTCTTTCCAGCGGTGCCCTCATGGAGGGATCCTGGAGCAAATCAGCGGACTGTGGAGGCGTACGTGGACATCGTGCTTGGGGTCTCGATGGCTCCCGGGACGGTCCGCCTGGTGATCATCGAGGGCCAGAACGCCGACGGCGTCACCGTCGAACAGGACGAGTTCGAGGTCGGCGCCACCGGCGGGGACCCGGTGGCCGCCGACGCGGTCGACCAGGTGCTGGCGGCGATCGACGGCACCCGGGAAGGGGCGCTGGCCGGCGGCCATCAGTTGGTGTCGACCGGAGTCACCTGGACCGACGCCGCCGCCGTCGGCGGGCTGCGCGAGGCGATGGCCCGCCACGGCATGGGCAGCGTGATGCTGGTGTCCCCGTTGTTGGCCGCGGCCGCGCTGGCCCAGACCGTCGGGTCCGCGCTCGACTACCAGCACATCGCGATGCTGTTCGTGGAACCCCAGACCGCCACGCTGGCCGTGGTCGACGTCACCGACGGCTCCATCGTCGACCTGCACCGCCAGCAGCTGGCGAACCCGGGGCGCGAGCCGCTGGCCGCCGAGTTGGCGACGATGGTCGCCGGCCTGGGCGCCCGGGGGGCTCGGGCGGACGGCGTCTTCCTGATCGGCTGCGGCACCGACATCGTGGCCATCAAGCCCGCGCTCGAGGCGGCGACCCCGCTCGAGGTGACCGCCCCGGAGGAACCGGACATGGCGCTGGCCCGCGGGGCGGCGCTGGCCTCGGCGGACGCGCCGCTGTTCGCCTCGTCCACGGCCGCCCTGGCGTACGCGCTGGATCCGGGCACCGGCGAGGTGGGCCCCCGACCGCTCGGCCCGACCTACCTCGACGTCTGGGGCAACGCGGACGCCGAGGCGCTGGCCTACAGCGCCGTCGCGGACGACGGCGACCCGACCCCGCGCCGCCGCGGGCCGATGTTCCTCGCCGGCAGCGCGCTGGCCGGGATCGCCGCCGTGGTGGCCGGCGTGGTGCTGTTCTCGCTGGCCTCCGACCGGCCCGGGTCCAGCGCGCCGCAGAACCCGCGGGTCAGCGTCGCCACGCCGGCCGAGCAGCGGCCGGCCCAAGCTCCGAGCCCGCCGCCCCAAGCGCAGCCGCCCGTTCCCGCGCCGCCACCCCCCACCGTGGTGGCCGCCCCGCAGCCGGCCCCCGCCGCCGAGCAGCCCGCGCCGCAAGTCAAGCCGCCGCCGGCGGCACCGGTCTACCGCGCCCCGGCCCGGCCGGCGCCGCAGTACACGCCCCCGGCCCAACGACCCGCTCCGGCGCCGCCCCCGGCGGCCCCGGCCCCGCCGCCGCCCGCCGCGCCGCCGCCGGCCGTGCCCGCTCAACCCCCGGTGACGATGTACCTGCATTTCCCGTTCGTCACGGTGCCGATTCCCATCACCCCACCGCCGCCGCCGGCGCCCCCGCCGGGGCGGTGACGACGTGGCGCGCGCCCGCGACGGGGCGCACACTGGGCGGTGACGGCACGAGCGGCGAGGAGGTCGCGTGGGCGAACACGGTGCGTTCGGATTTGATCCCGAAGAGTTCGATCGAATGATCCGGGAGGGCAGCGAGGGCCTGCGCGAGATGGTCGAGCGGGTCAGCAAGTTTGTGGCTCCCGGAGCCCGGCCCGGGTGGTCGTCGTTCTTCGACGACCTGTCGCGGCGTCCCCGCCCAGAGCCCGAGACCGCCGGCGAGGCGGGCGACGGCGTGTGGGCCATCTACACCACCGACGCCGACGGCGGCGCGCACGTCGAACAGGTGTACGCGACCGAGCTCGACGCGCTGCGGGCCAACAAGAACAACGTCGACCCCAGGCGCAAGGTGCGGTTCCTGCCCTACGGCATCGCGGTCAGCGTCCTCGACGGCGATTCGCCGGACGACGAATCCGGCGAGACCCCGCAACCCTCGTAACGCCGTCGCCCGCCTCAGCCCTGCTGGACGACGTTCGAACCCCCGGAGTTGCTGACCTTCGGCGTGCCCGAATGGTAGGTCACCTTGTTGTTGAAGCCGGAGGCTTCGATGCTGTCGACGGCGTCGACGGTGATCTCGTTCTGCACGCCCGACACCGTGAGGCTCGCGCAGTGGCCGCTGATCACCACCGTGTTGGACACGCCGCTGACGCTGACCACGTTGTCGTTGCAGGCGATCGTCCGGTTCTCGCCGATCCCGGAGACGCTGACCCGGTCGCCCGGCGCCGGGGCCGGTGACGTCGACGGCCTGGGCGTCTTGGTCCGGGTGGTCGACGGGGCCGTGCCGCCCGGCGAGGTGCTCACCGGGGGACCGAACGTGTCGGTGATGGTCGGCGGTGAGCTGATGATGGAGCGGACGCCGGAAAGCTGGTGTGCCGCAAAGGCCGCGATGCCGCCGGCGAGGGCCAGCACGCCGACGACGATGACGGTGCCCACGATCCACCACATGCGGTTGCCCGACGGACGCTGCGGGGGCGGGCCCCCGAGGGGGCCGCCGTAGGTCCACGCCGGCGGTGGTGGCGGCCCCGCCGGGCCGGGCGGGTACGGCGGCGGCGGCGGGTAAGCCGGGCCGGCCGGTTGCGCGCTACTCGCCTCGGATGCCCGCGCCGCGTCGGCGAGCGGGCGCTCGAGTTCGCGGATCCGGTCCTCCGGGTCATCGTTTGCTGCCATGGGTTGAATATGCCATTCGCGTCGGTGATTTCGTGCGGTTCGGTAGTTTCTGCTTCGTGCCCGAGTTGCCGAACCGTCAGGTCCTGTTGCGTCGCCGCCCCACGGGTCTGGTCCAGCCCGGTGACACGGAGCTGGTCACCACGCCGGCGCCCGAGCCCGCGGAGGGGGAGGCGCTGCTGCGCACCACGTACGTCGGGATCGACGCCGCGGCCCGCACGTGGCTCGACGACCAGCCCGGCTACCTGCCGCCGGTGCAGCTGGGCGAGGTCATCCGCGCGGCCGGGATCGGCGAGGTGGTCGAGTCGCGCTGCGACGCCTACGCCGTCGGGGATGTCGTCACCACGCTGACCGGCTTCTCCGAGTACGCGATCGTCCGCGACGACCTGTTCAGCACGCCCATCCCGGGCGAGGACGACCAGCTGGCGATCATGTCGGTGTACGGGCCGACCGGCGCCACCGCGTATTTCGGGATGACCGACATCGGCCGTCCCAAGGCGGGGGAGACGGTCGTGGTCTCCGCGGCCGCGGGCGCCACCGGATCGGTGGCCGGGCAGATCGCCAAGATCGCCGGCGCCCGGGTGGTCGGGATCGCGGGCGGGCCCGAGAAGTGCCGGGCGGTGGTCGAGGACTTCGGGTTCGACGCGTGCATCGATTACAAGAACGACGACCTCGCGGCGGCGCTCAAGCGGCACTGCCCGCGGCGGGTCGACGTCTACTTCGACAACGTCGGCGGCCCGATCCTCGACGCGGTGCTGGGCCGCTTGGCTCCCCGCGCCCGCGTCGTCCTGTGCGGGGTCATCTCCAGCTACCTGACCGGCGAGCACCCGGGGCCGGCCAACTACGTGAACCTGCTCTCCAAGACGGCCTTGATGCAGGGATTCAACGCCCTCGACCAGTGGGGTCGCTTCGACGAGGCCTTCGCCGCGCTGCGGCAGTGGGAGGCCGAGGGCCGCCTGCGGCACCGGGAAACCATCTTCGACGGCATCGAGTCGTGCGTCGACGCCCTCAACGGCCTGTTCACCGGGGTCAACATCGGGAAGACCCTGGTCAAGATCAGCGAACCGGCTTCCGGCTGAACCGCGGCGTTGCCCGCGGGCAAAAACTCGCCGCCACGGGCCGGGTGCGGGGTGCGTGGCACCCCGCCGCGTGGTTTCATAACACCGTTTGCAAAAGTTGCTCAGGGGTGGCGGGCTTGGGACGGAACACGGCTTTCACGATTGGTGGGTTGTAGATGGATCGTCGCAGCATGATGTTGATCTCGGGGCTCGGCATGCTGGGGGCTGCGATGCGGTTGCCGGGCGCCTGGGCCACCCCGCCGGCGCCGGAGGCGCCCCCGTCGGCCGGCCCCGGCGGCCCCTACATCTTCGCCGACGAGTTCGACGGGCCCGCGGGCTCGCCGCCCGACCCGGGTAAGTGGACGATCCAGACCTGGCAGGACGACGTCTTCCCGCCGGTCGAGGGCATCTATCGCGACGACCGCCAAAACGTCTTCCAGGACGGGCATTCCAACCTCGTGCTGTGCGCCACCCACGATCTGCTAAGCAACACCTATTACAGCGGCAAGCTGCGCGGCAACTTCCGCAGCATGATCAACCAGACCTGGGAGGCGCGGATCAAGCTCGACTGCCTGTACCCCGGCCTGTGGCCCTCGTTCTGGGGCGTCAACGAGGACCCGCTGCCCGACGGCGAGGTGGACATCTTCGAGTGGTACGGCAACGGCCAGTGGGCCCCGGGCACCACCGTCCACGCGGCGTCCAACGGCAAGACCTGGGAGGGCAAGTCCATCCCCGGCCTGGTCGACAGCAACTGGCACACCTGGCGAATGCATTGGGGCGAGGAGGGATTCGAGTTCTCCCGGGACGGGGCGGAGTACTTCAAGGTGCCCAACAAGCCCATCCACGTCGCCGGTGGCGCCCCCGACGACTTCCGCTGGCCGTTCAACATCCCCGGCTACTGGATGACGCCGATGTTCACCCTCGCCGTCGGCGGGGTGGGCGCCGGCGACCCGGCCGCGGGCACCTTCCCGGCCTCGATGCTGGTCGACTACATCCGCATCTGGTGACTATCGCTGCGCTTTGAGCACCTGAACCAGGTTGAACTGCCAGCGCTCGACCAGGCGGAAGCCCAGGTCGTGCGGGACCGCGAAGGCGGGGGTCGGCCCGTAGACCGGTCCGGGCGGGAGCCCGACGCCCCGCTCGTGCGCGGGCTGTGACGCGTCGGCCTGGGTGATGATCCAGACCACGCCGCAGTGGCTCAACGGGTTCGCGACGACCTCGGGGATGAGGTTGGTGTCGAAGACCTCGTTGCGGTCGGTCGCGCGTTGCCACAGGGTGAGGTCGACCAGCTTGCGGTAGGCGTCCGGGCGTGCCGCCATCAACGGTCGCATCGGGGCGGGCATGAACGTCACGGTGTCGTTCACCAGCAGGCAATCGCCGGGTGCGGCCTCGGCGGTGATCAGATCGGCCACCTGGCTGTAGTCCATCCCGTACTTGGCGTACGGGCCACGTTGCGCCCGAACGTAATTCGGTGCGGCCGCGACGGCGAAGAGGGTGACCAGGGCGGCGGTCAGCCACGGCCGGGCGGTCACCGCGGCGGCGCAGACACCCAGGATCAGCGCCATTCCCGGCACGGTGAACGACAGGTAGCGGGGGGTGTAGATGGAGTGCACCAGCGCCGAGTAGGCCAGGATGGCCGCGGTCGGCAGCACGAGCCACGCGCTCGCGAGGGCCAGCAGTTCTCCGTCGTTCCGCGGCAGGGGCACGGACTTGCTGAGCCACAACGCGATAGCCGCCGCGATCAGCAGCGCCGACAACGCGGCGAACGGCGGGCTGCGCTCGAAATACTGCTGCACCACCACGTCTTCGAGGGTCCGGCGACCGATCGGCGCGATCCAGCTGATCTGGTGGGCCTGCGCGGCGACCGTCACCAGGAACGGCGCCATGGCGCAGACCGCGACGGCCGCGGCGATGGCGAACCGCAGCAAAACCGTTCGCGCACAACGGGATACCACGACGAGGACCAGGTGCGCCGCGACCAGCAGTGCGAGGTAGACGTCGAGCGCGATCGACGCGGCCAGCGCGACGCCGTAGGCCGCCCACAGCCACCCGGTGTCGCGGCGCGCGGCGCGAACCAGCAACACCGTCAGCCACACGGCGGCCAGCATCGACAGCGCATAGGGGCGCGCCTCGATGCCCGCCCAGGTCGTCCGGGGCAGGACGGCGCAGAAGACGCCGGCGGCCACCGCCACCGTGCGCGAGGAGAACTGCTTGGCCAACACCACGATTCCGGCGGCGGCGCCCCCGACGGCCAGCCCGCTCGGCGCGCGCGACCAGAACTCGGTGGGCGGGAAAACCTGAAACCAGGCGTGCATGAGCAGGTAGTACACGCCGTGCACGGCGTCGACATTGCCCAGCATCCGCCACAACTGGGCGAGGGAACGACTGTAGGCGGCCGAAATGGTGGCGGCCTCGTCGTACCAGAACGACGGCCGGGCCGCGCCGCCCAGGCTCACCGCGACGGCAAGCACCCCGACGAGCAGCGGGTCCAGCGCGGCCGGCGCGCGGCGAAGCGGGTTCCGCACGCCGCTATGGTGCCAGAAGCGGAGCGCGACCCCGCCGCTGGCCGAACCTCAGTTGAGCAGCCAGACGTGCCAGAATCCGTCGGAGCCCAGCCGGCAATCCCAATGCGTGTACAGGTTGTCGTTGTGGGTGAGCTCGACGTGCGGGGCGTCCGCTTCGCAACCGGCCTGGCTCGAGTAGTTGCCTTCGACCTCGATCTCGTCGGCACCGGCCACGCCCACCCCGGTGGTGAGCAGCCCGGCCAACGCCAATACGCCAGCCGCGCAAGCCATCTTCATGTGGACCTCCCCTTGGGTAGCTGAGCCGACTATATCGATCCGCCCGCGTGCCGGACCCAAAACGAGGAACCGGGCCGCCGATGCCCGTTCGAACGTATGATCGATCGATGGGGCAGTTCGCGTCCATCGGGTACAACGGCCAACCGGTCCGTAGCCCGTTTCGGGTGGTGCGTCCGCCGATCACCGTCCTGGTGGACCTGACGGTGCTGTTCCCGCGCGAGCCCCACCGCTCCGGCCGGTATCAGCCCAACGGGCTGCAGCTGCACAAGGTGGTCGAGGGGCTGCTCAGCTGCTGGGGCCTCTGCGAGCAGGGCGACTGGTGGGGGCTCGTGACCTACCCGGTCGCCTACGGCTCCGAGCGCAAGACCGTGACCCACTGGGTGCCCGCCTGGACGCTGCGCCGAAACCGGTTATGAGCACGGGGGTTACGCCGGACCCATGCGGCCGCGCCGAGCCGATGCGATGATTGCTGCCCGTGGACGCAAGTTGGGGTTCGGTGCTGACCAAGCTCGTCGCGCTGGCGGCGGTCATCGCGCTCTCGCCGATCACCGTCATCCCGGCCGTCCTGGTGTTGCACGCGCCGCGCCCACGCCCGACCAGCCTCGCGTTCCTCGCGGGGTGGGTGCTGGGCCTGGCCGCCCTCACCGCCGCGTTCGTCGGCGGCTCGGGCCTGCTCGAAGGGCTGCACAAGGCGCCACCGACGTGGGCGTCGTGGCTCCGCGTCGGACTGGGGTCGGCGCTGATCGCCCTGGGCGGCTACCACTGGCTGACCCGGCATCGCCACGGCAGCATGCCGCGCTGGATGCGGTCGTTCTCCACGCTCACCCCGGTGCGCGCCGGGGTGACCGGGGCGGTGCTGGTGGTGCTGCGGCCCGAGGTGCTGATCCTGTGCGCGGCCGCCGGTTTGGCCGTCGGCAGCAGCAGTCTCAGCGCGGGCGGCCAGCTGCTGGCCGCCGCGGTGTTCCTCGTCATCACCGCGTCGACGGTCGCCGTCCCGATATTGGGGTATGCGGGGGCCGGTGATCGCCTCGACGACGCGCTGGAACGCCTCAAAGCGTGGATGGAGGAAAACCATGCGACGCTGCTGGCGATCATCCTGGTCCTGATCGGTTTGATGGTGCTCTACAACGGGATTCGCGCCCTGTAGATTGCTGCCCATGGCAGGAAGCTGGGGCACCGTCCTGACCGGGCTCGTTCCGCTCGGGCTGGTGATCTCGCTCTCGCCGCTCACGGTCATCCCGGCCGTGCTGGTGCTGCAGGCACCGCGGCCCCGGCCCAGTGGCCTGGCGTTCCTGGGCGGCTGGTTGCTGAGCCTGGCCGCGCTGACGGCGCTATCCGTCGCGGCCTCCGGCCTGCTCGGCGGCCTGGACAAGTCGCCGCCGAAATGGTCGTCGTGGCTGCGGATCGTGTTCGGCTCGGCGCTGATCGTGTACGGCATCTACCGGTGGTTGAACCGGCGCGGCCAGGCCGAGTCGCCGCGCTGGATGCGGTCGTTCGCCACCATCACCCCGGCCCGCGCGGGCATCATGGGGGCGGTGCTGGCCGTGGTGCGGCCGGACGTGCTGCTCATCTGCATCCCGGCCGGACTGGGCATCGGCACCGCCGGGCTGGGTCTGGTCGGGGACTGGGTGGCCGCCGCGTTCTTCGTCGCCATCGCGGCGTCAAGTGTCGCGATCCCGATACTGGCCTACGCGGCGGCCGGCAGCCGCCTCGACGACCCGCTGGCAAGGCTCAAAGACTGGATGGACCGAAACAACGCCGCCCTGCTCGCGGCGGTCCTGGTCGTGATCGGCGCCATGCTGCTCTACCACGGGATCGACGCTTTATAGCCGCCGTCGGCCAGGCCGGCCTCCTCCTCGAGCCTGTTGATCGCGCCGAAGGCGTATTCGCGGACCAACTCGCGGCCGTAGTCGGCCAGCATGCCCGCGTAGCCCTTGGCCGCCCATTGCCGGCAGTGACGCTCCTCGTGGTGCAGCACCCGATCCAAGTCGAGGCCGCTCTCCACGGCCCGCCCCGCCGCGTCGACGTACCAGGCATGCCCGGACTCGACGATGCGGCGCAGCCGTTCGGCGGGGTCGGAGACGGCACCCATGTTGACCATGAAGATGTCGCCCCACGTGGTGCCGGCCCGCCGGCAGAATTGCCGTTGGATCCAATTGCCGCCGAGGCCCATGAGGATGCCGTTCGGCGTCGCGACGAGGCGCCCGCCGTTGCGGTCGACGAACCTGACGTCGCGGGTGTAACTCCAGCGGTTTACCCTCTGCCGCCGCATGATTCGCGTGACTTCGGCGGCGCAGTAGGGCGTCGGCGGGAAGTCGGTGCGCCACGCGCCTTTGGTGCCGTAGCCGGTGCCGGCGTTCAGGATGTAGGTGCGGAGCGCCGCCGCGCGGGCGTCGCCGCCGCTGGTGCCCCGCGGCAGGAGGAAGAAGGATTTGCCGTCCGGATCCCTGATTTCCGCCATCCGGGCGAGGACCTGAAAGCTGGCCGGGGTGACGGCGTGCCGCCGGGCGATCTCCGCGAGCACGTCCGGGGCAACGCCGCGCCGCTCGGCGTTGGCGCGCCATGCCTGGAAGTAGCCCGCTGCGTCCATGTCCGCCAACCAATTTAGGGTGTAGCGAATGAACACGCGGCCCTGGCGACGTGCGCGCGGCATCAACCAGATCACCCGGGGGCTGGGGACCCTGGACCGGGAGATCTTCGAAGCGATCGCCGAGACGGACACTCCGCTGCTGGACGCGGTCATGCCGCCGCTGACCCGGGCGGCCGACAACTCCAAGCTGTGGTTGGCCATCGCCGCGGTCCTGATGGCGTCGGGGAAGCAGAGCGCCCAGCGCGGGGCGACGCGCGGCGTCGTGACGCTCGCGGCCACCAGCCTGCTCACCAACCAGGTCGCCAAGCGCATCCGCCGGCGCCCCCGTCCCGGGTACGAAACGGTGCCGCTGGTCAGGCAGGTCCGTCGCCGCCCGACGTCGAACTCGTTCCCGTCGGGGCACTCCGCCAGCGCGGCCGCGTTCGCCGTGGGGGTCGGTCTGGAGAACCCGATGCTGGGTTTCGGGCTGGCGCTGCTGGCCGGGCTGGTCGGCCTGTCGCGGGTGGCGACCGGGGCGCACTACCCGGGTGACGTCGTCGCCGGGTTCGGCATCGGGTCGGGCCTGGCGGTCCTGGGCGGTCGGCTCGTCCCGCCGATCGTCGAAACCGCCCTGCCCAGGACCGAACCGCTTCGAATGGAGGCGCCCGAACGGCCCGACGGCGCCGGGGTGGTGCTGGTCATCAACCCGGAGTCGGGCAGCGGCACCGGGGCCCGCGTCGTCGACGAGGTTCGCGACGCGCTGCCGCGGGTGGACATCCGGGAGCTGGGCCCCGACGACGACCCGGAGGACGTGCTGCGTGAGGCCGCCGCGCGCGCCGAGGTGCTCGCGGTCGGGGGCGGCGACGGCACGGTGGCGGCCGCTGCCGGGGTGGCCATCGAGGCCGGCCTGCCGCTGGCCGTATTTCCCGCCGGCACGTTCAACCACTTCGCCAAGGACATCGGCTGCGACACCGTCGCCAAGACCGTCGACGCGATCCGCCGCGGCAGCGTGGCATGCGTGGACCTGGTGTGCCTCAACGAAAGTCAGATGGTCCTCAACACCGCCAGCATCGGCGCCTACCCGGCCTTCGTGCAGCAGCGCGAGAAACTGGAGAAACGCATCGGCAAGCCGCTGGCCGGCCTCTACGCGATGCTGCACACGCTGCGCCACGACCAGCCCGTGCGCATCTCATACGACAACAAGACGCTGCTGACGTCGCTGTTCTTCCTCGGGAACTCGCTGTACCTGCCGACCGGCTTCGCCCCGTCGCGACGGACCCGCATGGACGACGGGCTGATCGATGTCCGCATGCTCGAAGCGGGCCGGCGGTGGACGCGGACCAGGATCCTGACCGCGCTCGCGCTCGGTCGGCTGGAACGCAGCCCGCTCTACCACGAGCTGCAGGTGCCGGAATTCGGCTTCGTCGCGCTCGACGGCCCGACGGTCATCGCCTGCGACGGCGAGGTGGGCGACGGATACGAGAAGGCCACCTTCACCGCCAAATACCGGGTCCTGCCGGTGTTCCGGCCCTGCGACTAGACCGGCGAGTCGCCGCCGCAGGCCGGGTCATCCACCGGGCGCGGTGAGCGCCCGCAGCGTGGCGCGCGCGCCGTGGCGGTGCAGCGAATCCAGCGCCCACAGGTACGGCTCGAGGAAGCGGGGCTGGTCGACGAGGTCACCGAACACCGCGCGGTTGGCCAGGAATGCGGCCGGGTCGTCGCGCTGGGAGCGGGCGAGCGGGACGAGCGTGTCGGCGAGCCGGTCCACCACCTGGATCGGCCGGCCTTCCTCGTCGACGCCCTCGGCGTAGCGCGCCCAGCTCGCGACGATCGCCGCGGACAGTCGCACCGGTCCGCCGCGCCGGAGATTGTCGTCGACCACCGGTAGCAGCCACTTGGGGATGCGGTCGGACGAGTCGGCGCACAGTCGGGCCACCGTGTCGCGCACGTAGGCGTTGGCGAAGCGGGGGATGAGCCCGGCTTTGAAGTCGGTGAGTTCCGGGACCCGGACGAGGGTCGGCATCGCCTCGAATTCCAGGTAGCGGTCCAGCAGTTCGGCGATCAGCGGGTCCCGGGCGGCCTCGTGCACCAGCCGATACCCGGCCAGGTAGGCGAAGTAGCACAGCCCCTGGTGTCCGGCGTTGAGCAGCCGCAGCTTCATCGCCTCGTAGGGCGACACGTCGTCGACGAGGGTGACGCCCGCCCGGTCCAGTGGGGGACGGCCGTCGGCGAAATCGTCCTCGAGCACCCACATGGCGAACGGCTCGGCGACCACGGGCCAGCCGTCGCGCACACCGAATTCGGAGTCCAGCCGGGCGATCGCCTCGGGCGTGGTGACCGGCGTGATGCGGTCGACCATCGAGTTCGGGAAGGTGGTGTGTTCCCGCATCCACTGCGCGAGTGCGGGTTCGAGCCGCTCGGCATGCGACGTGAACACGCGCCGGGCCACGTTCCCGTTTTTCGCGATGTTGTCACACGACACGATCGTGGGGGAGGGCAGGCCGCGTGCCCGTCGCCGGTTCAGGCCCTCGGCCACCAAGCCGAAGACGTCACTCAGCGGCGGCTGATATCCGCCTTCGGTGATGGTGAGCGACACGATCCGGGTGGCCGGGGCGGCGAGCAGCTCCACGACCGCCTCGGGATCCTCAGGCGCGTAACGGAAGTCGACGATGGAGCCGATCACCCGCGGCTCCCGGGTGCCGTCGGGGTGTTCGAGGATCAGCGTGTAGAGGTAGTCCTGGGCGCGCAGCACGTCGCGCATGCGCCGGTCGCCCGGCAGCACGCCGACGCCGCAGATTCCCCAGTCCCGGGCCAGCCCGTCGCGGAGCAGCCGGTCGAGGTACATGGCCTGGTGGGCGCGATGAAAGCCGCCCACACCGAAATGCACGATACCGACCCCGATTTGGCTGCGGTCGTAGGCCGGGACGGGGATGCTGAGAGCGCTCAGGTTGCGCGCGCTCAGCTCCATTCCCGGAACTTAGCCCACCGCTAAGCGTTGGGGCACAGATCCCGCATGGCGAAAATGACGACGTCAGCGGCCTGCCGGCCGTTGATCCCGCCGGTGCCCTGGTCGGCGTCGGAGCGTTGTATCGCCAGGCCCTCCAGCTGTTGGGGGGAGGCGCCCCAGGACAGCTGCTGGCACAGGTCCGCGCCCATCTGCAGCAGCGCTTCGTCGCCGCCGTTGACGGCGTGGATGCCGGCGTTGTGCAGGTCATTGAGGAAGGCAGTCGCGTCGGCCCGGGCCGGGCTGGCCCAGACGATCCCCGCGGCCAGAAGTGGGCCACCTGCGAGGGCTGCGCCCATGAACCGGCCATAGGGCCGCTGTGCTGCCATCGAAATCTTCTCCTTCGTCCCGTGCCCGAACGGCGATGATGCACTTTTACACGAAAGCGCCGCCGAACACGCTGGGGAAGAGAAATCTCGATGATGAATTGTGGGCGAAGACCGCCGGTCCGCTCGGCGCTACGCGTCCGGGCACAGATCGCGGACGGCGTCGATGACGACGTCGTCGGCCTGCTGGGGGGTGATCCCGCCGGCGCCCTGCCTGCTGTCGGAGCGCTGCAGCGCGAGGCCCTCCAGTTGGGAGGGCGGGGCGCCCCACGACAGCTGTTGGCAGACGGCGAAGCCCATCTGCACCAGCGCCCCGTCACCGCCGCTGACGGCGTGGATGCCGTCCTTGTGCAAGTCATTGACGAAGGCGGTCGCGTCGGCCTGCGCCGGGCCGGCCCACATCACCTCCGCGGCCAAGAGTGAGCCCCCCACCAGCGCTGTGCTCATGAGTCGGCCGCAGAGCCGTCGTGCTGTCATGGCTCCTTCTCCTGCCCGTTAACCGTTTGGTTGCCTACCGTTCACTTCCATGGAACCTCCGCGGGTTGTCGATTCCCCGAAAGTTTCCTGTGAATAAGCTGCGCGAAAGCGCACCCGCCGGCCGCGGCCGGCGTGGGCAAACATGCGGGGACGCAACCGACTTCGTGACGCCCTTGTGACATCACCATTTGGAAACGGCGCGGTGCGGCGCGGCCGGTGTTTCATCTCCGCTGCCGACAATTGGCTCGGTCGCCGAAAGACGACTACGCGGTTCTGCTGCACCAGGTTGTTATGTGAGCGCGAATATAAGGAGAGTCGACGCTGATGGCGATCGTCGATCGGTTCAACATGAAAGTAGTTGCCACGCTTGGGTTGTGCGGAGCCGCACTCGCGTTGAGCCCGGATGCGGCAGCCGCTCCCCTGAAGACGGGCGGCTACGCCTGCATACAGGGGCAGGCCGGCGAGGCCGGCGCGCCGCTGGCCGGACCGGGAGCCGCCGGTGCCGCTGGTGGGGCGCCGCTGGCCGGACCTGGAGCCGCCGGTGCCGCGGGCGGGGCGCCGACCGCGGAGGTCTGCACGGCCAGCGCGCCGCTCACCGACATGGCCGGTGTCCCACTGGCTGTGCCGGGTCCGCTGCCGGTGGGTGCTCCGCTGCCGGTTCCGTTGGGTGGCCCGCTGCCGCTGCCGTTGGGTGCGCCGCTGCCGTTGGGTGCACCGCTGCCCATCGCCCCGGTGGTGCCGGCCGGTGCTCCGCTGGTCGCGCTCGGTGGGCTGGCGGCCGGTGCCCCCCTCGATGCGGTCGCCGGTGCCCCGCTCATCGACATGTCCGGCGTCAAGGACGCGCCCACGGGACCGGCCCCGACCGGCGGCCCCCAGCCCGGTCAGCCGGTGGCGCCCGGCCCGGGCACGCACTGAGCCCCCATTCCCTCCCGACCGGAAGGACCCGCTGGCGGCCACCAGCGGGTCCTTTCGTATGTGGTTGGTGCTTCACTTCGGTCGCCGATGGTGAGGTTAGTTTCCCAGTCGACCGCGGGTGTGAAACCAACATCACACTCGACAGCGGGGGTGGAGCGCAAGCGAAAAGACCTCGCGCTCGGGGTGATTGAGTGAGGGGCCCTCCTCAGGAAGGAGGCCGCTCCCAGAGGTCTTGCTTGACGATCACCGGGTCGCCGACGTTGACCGTGTTGTAGTACCACTCGGCGTCTTCGGGGCTCAGGCTGATGCAGCCGTGGCTGACGTTCTCCAGTCCCAGTGATTGGACCGCCCACGGGGCGGAATGCACGAACAGGCCGCGGTTGGTGATCCGGACGGCGTAGTCGACATTGAGCAGGTAACCGCTGGGATCGTCGACCGGGATGCCGACGCTGCTCGAATCCATAAGCACCGAGCGGTCTTTGGACAAGACGGTGTAATTGCCGACCGGGGTCGGGAATTCCGGCCTACCCATCGATGCGGGCAGCACGCCCTCTTCGCCGAAGTGGGGACGGTGGTGCGGAGTCGGCGGGACCGCGTCGACCCCGTCGACGCTCACCGTGAACGTGTGGTCGGTGATGTTGGCGACGCCGACGACCTTCGGGCCCGTTTTGAATTCCGTGGGCCGGCCTTCCACCGACAGCGCCACCGTGCTGTGCGCCGGCCAGTAGTGGGCGGGGACCCACTGCACGACGTTGTTGTCGAGCCATTCGAACGTGCCCGTCATCGCGGGCGTCGACTTGACCGCGATGGCGCGTTCGGCGGCCTGCCGGTTCGCGACCGGCGCGTCGAACGTCACCACGACGGGGTGCGCGACACCCACCGTCGCGCCCGGCGCCGGCAGGACCGACGCGATGGCGAAGTCATGCGGCTGGCTCGCCGCCGCCGCGCTGGTGCCGGTCGGCCCGGCAACCACACCCGCAGCGATTCCGACCACCGCAAGAACACACCGAACGTCCGCCCGCATGGCTCCGCTTCCTCTTAACTGACATAGTTGTAATAGGAGGATCGTAAATCCCCGCTGACCAGCGGAAGCGCAAGGGCGCGTTAGTATTTGGTCAAGCCTCGGTCACGTTTCGGCCACGGGGGTTTAGTTCCGGCAATGTGGCCGTGCGCTGGGGTTTCGGGCGGGCTCGACCCTGGCCGCGAAGAGCGCGGCCTGACGCGCGGAGCGCGGGTCGACCAGAGGAATTCAACGTCGTCCGCTTGCGGCGGGCCCTGCCGGAGCATGACCTCGCGGCCGGTTCACGGGGGACCGTCGTCCCAGTCGGCCCACCCACTCGGGAACCGGTGTGTCCGGCATGGCGCCATAAACCGACGCCTCGTAACCGGATGCCACGCCCCTTGCAGTTTGGATCCAGCCTGTTCGCCCGTGATCGCCGGACCCGCGGGCGATCAGGGCGCGGACTCCGAAAGACTTGTGTCACCCACCTCGATTGCCGATGCTCGCCGGAGCGAAAAGCCCAATCGCGGGGCTTGACGCTAGCCGCCGAAGGGTGGTCGCGCCATGACAGTGGGGCGGAATCCGTACTTGGGGCCCACACCGCCATGCCCGCCTGCGGCTGTGCCGGCTAAGGGCATACCACCGAGAAGGTTTCCGGGTCCACCGCTGGCCTCGGGGGCGGCGCTGACCGTGCTGACCGGAATGGCCTGCCCGAGAACAGGAGGAGGCGTGCTGGCGGCAGACCATGTGACCGGTACTGACAACCTGCCACCAACGGAGGCTGCGTTACCCAATGCCGCGGCCGGGTGGGCAGCGGTCGCACCACCGCCCAGCAAGCCGCCCAGGCCGCCCAGGCCGGGCAGTGCCTTGACCGCCGGCGCCGCGCCGTTGAGCATGCCCGTTGTTTTGGCGATCTGGACACCGAAGTTGCCCATACCGACGGAGAAGTAGGGCAGACCTTCGGTGTTGTACCACAGCGCCGAAAAAGGGTTATAGCCGTTGACGAACGCTCCAAGGCTCGTGGGCAGTGTGGTCTGCCCGGTCAGCAGGTACCACAATTCGCTGAAAGGATCGCTGGTGGTTGAACCCTGCGTGGCCGCCGTGGATGCCGGCGTCGCAAGGGCCTGGAGTGTATTGGGCGTGCTCGAAACCGCATGTGACAATACGGATTGCGTGCTGCTCGCCGTGCTGCCACCGGTAGCGCTGGCGACCGCGGCGCCCTGGGTGGCTTGGGCGGTCGGGTTGGCGATCTGGGGCGCCGCGGTAAACGGCGTCACCTTGGTCGCGGCCGCGGATTGACCTGCGTAACCATACATTGCGCTGGCATCCTGGGCCCACATCTCGCCGTATTGCGCCTCGAGTTGTGCGATCGCCGGGGTGTTTAGTCCCAGTACGTTCGTGGCGAGCAGCTGGGCCGTCTGGGCACGGTTGCCCGCGACCAGTGGCGGCGGCACCGTGGCTGCCAGTGCGGTCTCGTAGGCCGTTGCCGCCGAGAGCATTTGGGCGGCTGTCTGTTCGGCCTGGGCAGCGGTGGTACGTATCCATGCCACATACGGTGCCACCGCCTGAGCCATCGACGCCGATGCCGGCCCCAGCCACTCCTCGCTGCTGAGCGCGGTAATCACCTTGTCATAGCCCAGGGCAGTCGAATTCAGTTCGGCGGCCAGCCCATTCCATGCCGACGCGGCCGCTGTTAGCGCCTCGGGTCCCGGCCCCGTGTACATCCGCGCGGAGTTGTACTCCGGTGGTGTTGCCCCAAAATCAATCACCTTGACCTCCTTAGCTGTCCACGGCCGTGTTGGCCGCCTCGATCGCCGCGTGACCCTGAGCTCATGCTCAAGGTGCTGAGGAACATCTCGTGAATCGCGGCCGCCTGCACGTTGACGGCCCGGCACATGCGCGCATTGGCGGCGGACCGCGCCGCCGTGAACGGGTGGATCGTGGCAGTCAGCATCGCGTCAACCGGCCGACGGAGGGCGGGTCAGCACACTGCGGCGAAACCCGTACTTGTTGACGGCATTGGCGGAGCTGCGCCGGCCCGCCGCTCCGTTGGGGATTCCGCGCAGCAGTCCGTTGCTGGTGGCCACATTGGAAGTGGTGTGGACGGACATGGGCTCTGTGGCAGTGAGTGCGGGGCTCGCCTGCGACACCGGCGTGGCCCAACTCTGCGGAACCGACAACATCCCGACCTTGCCGGCCTGGCCCACGCCAGCGGTAAGCCCTGCGTGGCTGACACCGCTGAAGCTGCTCAGACTGCCGATGTTGCCCAAGCCCAGCTGTGCGAATTGCGGTGTCGGATACCAGGCGCCGCTACCGGCGGTTGTCCCGGTGCCGAAGACCAACTGTTGTGCCATTTGGTAAGCCTGGTAGCCGGCGCCGTAGGAGTTATATTCCTGGAGCAGGTCGTGGAAGATGATCTTGTAGTCGTTAGGCACGAACCCCCACCAATTATTCGGGCCCGGGATCAACGAACTGGAAGATGAGTCGGCGGTGCCCAGCGTCGACGAAACCTGCTGCACGGAGATGGCCGTAGCCAGCTGCGGTGTCGTGGTCGCCGTGGTCTGCGCGGTGTTGCCCGCCGGCGTCGCGGTGGCTTGGGCCACCGCGGTCGCCTGGTCGGTCGGTGCATCCGGGGTGGTGGTATTCGGCGGTGAGGTGAAGGGAGTCAACTGCCCAGCTACCGCCGACGAGCCCGCATACCCGTACATGGCCACGGCATCTTGGGCCCACATCTGCATGTACTGGGCTTCCGTGGCCGCGATCGCCGGAGTGTTCTGGCCGAAAAAGTTGGTCGCGATCAGCGCCATCAACAAGGTCCGGTTCGCGGCAATCTCCGGCGGCGGCACCGTCATCGCGTATGCCGTATCGAAGGCCGCAGCAGCCCCGCGAGCCTGGTTCGCCGTCTGTTCTGACAAATTGGCCACCGCCGCAAGCCAACTCACATACGGGACCACTGCCGATACCATCGACTCCGATGCCGGCCCCGACCAGAGCGCGCTGGTCAACTCTGAAAGCACCGAGCCGCAGATACTGGCCGCCGTACTCAACTCCGTCGCCAGCTCGTCCCACGCGGCCGCGGCGGCCAGCATCGGACCCGATCCTGGACCGGTATACATGCGGCCCGAATTGATTTCGGGTGGCAACGCCCCAAAGTCAAACATCCTGTCATCCCCCGATATCCATAGTCGCTGGGCGATATGTCGACTGTCCCTAGTTCCAGCTCAATGGCAGCGACTCAAGCGCAAAACTCTTCGATGGGAACTTGATAACCGGCCTGTAGCCTTGTGGCAGTACGAAGTCGGGGATCTGCTTGAGCCACTGGTCGACAATGATCATCAGCTCCATTCGCGCGAGGTGAGAGCCCAAGCACCGATGAGGACCGCCGCCAAATCCCCAATGCCGATGCACTTTTCCATCCATGACCAAGTCGTCGGTCGATATCTCGTCGCTGCCGTCGCGGTTGATCGCGGCCGTGCACAACCGCACCGGTGTGCCTGGGGGAAGCACCATGCCGCCCACATTGACGACGTCGGTGGTGACCCGGGCGGCCAATGGTGCCGCCGGCTCAAGTCGGACGATCTCTTCGATGAAAACCTTGATCTGCTCCGGCTTATCGCGAAGCTCTTGACGTAGTTCGGGTCGGCGCGCCAGTTCAAACAGCGAGAAACCGATTGCGGCGGCCACCGTATCCAGACCCGACAGCACCAGCAGGTGACTCATGCCGAGCAGCTCGAGGTCAGTGAGGTCTCCCGGACCCGTCATGATTTCTGATAACAGGTCGGAGCCCACGTTCTGCCGGCGTTGTTGGATGGCGTCGGTGAAATACGCCAACAGGTCATGCCCTTCGGGTCTGCCGTCCACCGCGGCGTCCTTCCACGCGATCACGCGATCACGGTCCTCCAGGGGCAGGCCGCAGAGGTCCATAAACACCTGAAACGGGTAGAGTCGCGCGAAATCCATTGCATCGCATTGAGTGCGAGCCGCTAGCGCGGCAATCATCTCGGCGGCGTGGCGCTCCATCACCGGCCGAAACCTGTTCAAGGCGTGCGGACTGAAATGCGGCTGCAAAATTTTGCGATATCGGGTGTGCTCAGGAGGGTCGAACCCCGAGGGCAGCACGGGCACCGGGCTGCCGGGGGGCTGAAGCGCCAACTGGGCCGAGAAGAGATTGGGTTCGCTCAGCGCTGCGAGCACGTCTTCGCGGCGGGTCAGATAGTAGGCGCCGTTCATGAACACGACCGGCCCGGCGTCGCGCAGTGCCTTCCAGCCGACTCCTCGGTCAGCGGCCATTGGGAGTGTGGAATGTTCCAGCCGCGGTAGGTGGAACGCGCTGGTGGGGCATTCGGTGGGAATGTGGCTCGACTCGGTTTGCGTGGGATCGGCAGGCGATGCTTGGGATTCGAGATTCATCGCGGCCGAACCTGGTTCGTGGCGGCTCGGGCGAGCTGAGTTACACATGCAGCCATGACTGTTCCTTCAAGACGATGACGCTGGAAAAGAAAGCCGACGTTGGAGGTGCCGTGTTGTCTTACGGACGGCTTGGCTCGCTACAGCCGCACGGCATTGAGCGCGCGCAGGCAACAACCCTGCGATTGGCCTTCCCAACCGAAGCCGTAGCTTTGCCGACAGCCGCGTTGCGGGCCGGGGCTACAGGGCCGAATCAGACTCCACGACAGGCGCTGGGTTGTCAGCAGCGGAGGATGCAGAGCAGGGTGGGGGTATCTCGGTTGGCCGGGGTGGGCGCCGAAACGGCCCCGGCGGCGGCGCCCGGCGCAGACGCCGGGGCGGCAAACGATGCCGGCAACGCCAGCCAGTCCGAATGAGGCGACAGCGCAGTCCAACTGGTCGGCACAGCGCGTGGCATCCACATGCTGAGGAACGTCTTGTTGTTCGTCGGCGCAACGCCGGTGCCAAGACGATGCCCGGGTTGGCTGTGGGATCGGGCGGCAGCAATGTCTGAACGCTGCCCGACATGTGCTGGCAGATGGCGGGTTACGTGAGTCCACGCCGCGGGCTCGGGCAGGGTCGACGCTGCCAGCCGAGGACGCAACGAGGATCCTGCGACCAGCGCAATGAACACGCTCAGCGCGGCGATAATCGCGATGGCCGACCGCCACCGCGGAGTCATGTCACATCCCCGAAGCTCCACAGTGGCGCAAATGTAACCCGTAAGGCGTGAACACAAGCTGACAGAAGCGTGAACGGAAGTTGGCGAAGGACTGTGAATGCCCAGGTAGTCCGCTGCCAGTTAGGTGCAGCTCCGCGACGGTCTATCGACACGCTGAACCGTCTCGGGTATGGGCCCGACTTCATGGCGGAGGCTTCGCCGGCTGACACGCAGATCTTCTTCTCCGCCGGCGCATCGTCATGCGCACCCGCCGACGTGGTTGAGCTGCAGTGTTTTTCGGGGCAGATGAGTCCGCGAGCGGTCGACGTGTACTGTCCGGAACTGGATTGGCGAACGGCAGGAAGGTGGCGACGATGCCGCAAATCCACGGCGCTTCATCGGATGTCGCCGAGCGGGTAGGGGCGACCGCGCTGGGAATCGCCGCAGCGCGTGCCGCAGAAACCGCCGGCGACAACCCCATCATCCAAGATCCGTTCGCGCAGGTATTTGTGGACGCGGCGGGTATCGGAGTGTGGAACGTCATGGCAAGCCCCAAGCTGTTGGCCGAGCTCAGCGCCGCAGAGCCGGGTCTCGAGCCGATGGTGCGCGCGCTGATCGGCTTCACGGCCGTTCGGACAGCGTTTCTCGATGAGTTCTTCCTGGACGCCGGGCGGGCCGGGATTCGGCAGATAGTCAATCTGGCCGCCGGCCTGGACTCACGCGCGTGGCGGTTGCCGTGGCCCGAGGGCACCACCGTGTATGAGCTCGATCAGCCAACGGTGCTGGAGTTCAAGTACGCCGCGTTGCGGCGGAACGGTGCGACCCCTACGGCAAACGTGGTCGGCGTACCGATGGATCTTCGGGACGACTGGTCAATGGCATTGCAGGAGAGTGGGTTTGACGCTTCGCAGCCCACCGCCTGGTTGGCTGAGGGGCTACTCCATTATCTGCCGGCGCGGACCCATGATCTTTTGTTTGACCGGGTGCATGCGCTCAGTTCCGCAGCCAGTCGGTTCGCTCTCAACGCCCCGAGCAGTGACACGCAGGCTCCGGCGGCCGGGCTGCGGGGCACCGAAGCCGCGGGCGTGACGGGTCAGTGGTGTGCCGACGAAATCACCGGCTGGCTGGACCAACAGGGTTGGGAAACATCGGCCCTAAGTCTCGAGGACTTACTGCGTCACTACGGGCGGGTGGTTCGCGACACCGAGGTAATGCCAACCGTTTTCATCTCCGCGCACCTTCCCGTGGCTTCGCCCACGGATCCGCACCACGCGGTGGAGCCCAGATACCGTCGCGGAGCCACGGGTGGCCGCGACAGTGCGTCGGAGACGTCCGTAGGGCCGAGATTAGGTCTGTGAAGTGAGGATTTGATGAATCAGAAATCCGAAGGGCGTGCCCGCCCTCTGATCGGGTACATCACCCATGACATCGCGCCGCCGATCAGCCCCGCACCGATCAGCCGGAGGTGGATGTCGGAGATGCGTCAAGGGCGGCCGCACCGGTGTTTGCCAATGCTGATCGCCAATCAAAGCGGCTGGGAGGTGCGCAACCGCAGCGCGTTCACCGCGACGTGGATGGGCGGGGATGACCGCAGCAGTCTGTCGATTGCTCCCGACACGCGCCAAAGCGGTCAGTTCCTGCCCTCCAGCCACTTCGGCTACGGGATCTTGACCTGGCATCTGGCGATACTGTTTCGTACACCGCCGGGCTACAACCTATTGGTCCGCGGGCCGGCGAACTATCCGAAAGACGCTATCTGTCCGCTGGAAGGCATCGTCGAAACCGACTGGTCATCCTCGAGCTTCAGCATCAACTGGAAATTCACCCGCGAATTCATGCCGGTGCGTTTCGAGGTCGACGAGCCGATCTGCATGATCGTTCCCCAGCGCCGGGCCGAGCTGGAAGAATTCGCCCCCGAACTCAGACGCATCGAGTCCGACGCAGAACTGTACGCCAAGCACGAATTCTTCCTGGGCTCGCGTGGCGCGCTGGGGCGCGAACAGGTGCCGGCGGACACCGCTGACGAGCGTGCGCCGTGGCAAAGCGATTACACGCGAGGAAGGCACAGCGACGGCGAGGCCGGGGCGGAAGACCACCAGACACGTCGCCACCTTCGCTCGTTCGTTGAGCACCAGCCCGAGAACCGTGCATGAGCGGGTCCACTAACGCCGACCTCGGCTAGCACACTGGTCGCAAGCCCCGCCCGCCGGTGGCACACACCAGACTCGGATTGATTTCACAGCTAGCTCCGATCGTTCACGTGGTTGTGAGCCGTACATTTTGATCATTGTGAAATTGCGAGGCGCTGGTATGACTCCGCGGTGGCGGTCGGCCATCGCGATTATCGCCGCGCTGAGCGTGTTCGTTGCGCTGGTCGCAGGATCCTCGTTGCGTCCTCGGTTGGCCGCGTCGACCCTGCCCGAGCCCGCGGCGTGGACTCACGTAACCCACCATCTGCCAGCACATGTCGGGCAGCGTCCAGACATTGCTGCCGCCCGATCCCACAGCCAACCCGGGCATCGTCTCGGCACCGGCGTTGCGCCGACGAAAAACAAGACGTTCCTCAGCATGTGGATGCCACGCGCTGTGCCGACCAATTGGACTGCGCTGTCGCCCCATTCGGACTGGCTGGCGTTGCCGGCATCGTTTGCCGCCCCGGCGTCTGCGCCGGGCGCCGCCGCCGGGGCCGCCTCGGCGGCCACCCCGGCCAACCGAGATACCCCCACCCTGCTCTGCATCCTCCGCTGCTGACAACCCAGCGCCTCGACGACGTGGGTGTCGCTGGGCCGGGGGAAGGCTGCGTGCGTCGGCCATGCTTCCAGACCAGGCGTCCGCGCCATGCATCTCCCTGACACTAAGCGCGCTAACACCTCTGACCGCTGTGTCTATCTCTTGAAAGAAGTAGTCCTTATGTTGTCGAACGCGACTCATACCGCTGAACTGGGGCGGTGGTTGTAATGGATTTCGCGGCGCTACCGCCGGAAATCAACTCCGGCCTGATGTATTCGGGTCCCGGCGCGGGATCGATGAGAGAGGCGGCCACGGCCTGGGGCCAATTGGCCGCACGGTTATGTGCCGCCGCGGCTGATTATCGGGCTGTGCTGGCGACGGTGGTGGCAGAACACGGAGGGCCGACGGCGATGACCGAAGCCGCGGCACCGTACATCGCCTGGATTGACGGTGTCGCCGCACGCAGTGAGCTCGCGGGCATCCAGCTTGCGGCGGCAGTCAATGCCCATCAGGCGGCCCTGACGGCGATGGCGCCCCCACCGCTGATCGCCGGCAACCGCGCCCGCCAGAAGTCGTTGGCAACGGAAAACGTTCTGGCGCAGGTCAGCCCGGTGATCGCGGGCCTCGACGCCGAATACGAAGAGATGTGGCTGTGCGACGCCCACGCGATGCACGCCTACGCCGACGCCTCGACCGATGCGGTGGCGCTGGCGCCGTTCACCTCGCCGCCGGGCGAGCCGGGCACGACGTCAACCACCTGGGCCCTAGAGTCTGCACCGGAGGTCATATCAACGGGCTGCCAGGTGATGTCAGCGATTCCCGAAACGCTCCTGGAGCTGTCGTCATCACCCCGGGCCACCTTGGAGGCATCTCTCGCACCGGTGACGTCGTCGCTGTCAAAGCTGGGTTCACTTTCTGCGCCTTCGGATTTCGCGATCAGCCACTTGAATACCATGAACAAAGCAGCCGCGCTCCAGTCACTTTTGCCAAATCCGGTTGACCGCAACGACGACCGGGTGAGCGCGAGCCTGGGTTGCGGGATCCCGGTCGGCATACTGTCAGTACCGCATGCGTGGATGACAGGCACGCTGAACGAAACTGTTTCGGCGCCCGTGTGCACAGGGTGGGTCGGGGCACCCGTCCGGTTGGTCACGGCCTGTCAGTTGCCTGGCTTCCATGCTGCCGGCCAGTACGACGGTTGAGGGCCTGGAGAAGCAGTGATGGGTGACACGTCGGCGTCGCCAAAAGAGCTGCTATGTAGGAGATTTCGGCGTGGATGCGGATCTCCCGGGTAACGCACTTCGTGTACGCCCGGCGCGCGGACCCGCACCGGCCGTTCGGGATCCGGTACCTGCAGCTGTAGCCGCCGTTGTGAACTGCCGGATCCCGCACACCGGGTCGCGACCTATCCCGCTGTTAGCGCCGGCGGCGAGCCAATGCCGTTGTAAGGAAAGAACGTTCGAGCACCTCGGTGCGTCCGACAACGACGACGGTGAAGTCGACTACGGCGTCTACGTGCCCGGTCTGCCCGGGCGCCAACGCTTCAGGCAATCATCGGTCGGTCACCGCGAGGGCTCTCGTAGCCGAGTTCCTCTGCGCCGTACATAGTTTCGCCAGTTCATTCCCAGGATATTTTTGGTCAACAGGGAGCCTTTAGTGGTCAAATGGTAATCAACATGAGCTGACCGGTCGACAGACCGAGGAGAAGATATGTTCGGGTCACCGAGTCTTTGTGGGCGTTCCATCGGCCTAGCGCTCGCAGTTGGCCCACTTCTGGCCGGAGTCTTCTGGGCCAGCCCGGCGGCGGCGGACGCAACTGGCTTCATCAGTGACATGCACAAGGACGGGATCCACGCCGTGTCGGGTGGTGATGCGGCGCTGTTGCAGGCGGGCCTGGACCTTTGTCAGCAGCTATCGTGGGGCGCTCCTCCCTCCCAGCTGGAGGGACTGGCGTTGCAACGCTCCGACGGCAGGCAAGGAGGGAGTGGGCTCACCCCTCGGCAGGCAGACGACGTCGTCAATTACGCCCTGCGTGATCTGTGCCCCCCGACGTAGCTTGAGTACGAATTGCTCTGCAGCACGACATCACACGAATCAGGCGTATTGACGGCCAAAGCGCGCCGGGCGCTCGGGGCATTTCGAAACTGGGATGTGTCCTCTTATGACTGAGGAGTGACTCGAACGCCATCGAGCGATCCCGTTGCCCCGATGGGTCTGCTGCCTTCGTGGGGAGTGTTTTGCGGTTTGTGCTTCCACCAGTGAAGTACGCCTAAGGCCTACGGGATGGGCGGGATGGTCGGGATCGCAGGGATCCGTGGTATGCGCGGAATCTGTGGTACCTGAACCGATGTCGGCGGATTGTCCGTAGACGACGGTGGTGGCGGTGCCGGCGGCGACGTCGTGGCCGTTGACGGGGCGCTCGTCGGCGGCGGTTCCGTGGTGGTCGCTGGCGGTTCGGTGGTGGTCGGCGCCGGCTGAGTGCTCGTCGGCGGCGGGGCAGCCGGTGCGGCCGTGCTGGTCTGCACGGGGGCCTGCTGCGCCGGGGCCGGGGTTGTCTGCACCGGGGAAGGCGATGGTGACGGCTGCGATGTGGTGGCGACGCCGGGTGTCGGCGTGGCCGGTGTGCCGGTCGACCCGTGGCTCAAAGCCAGCATGATCACGGCGCTGACGGCTAGCACCGCCGCGGCCGCACCGAGGATCATCACCAATGGTCGCCGATACCAGGCGACCTCGGCTGGCCGGTCGTTTTCGGGAACGGGTTGTTGCTCGAACCTCAAGTCCGGCCGGGCGTAACCGGTCTCGTCGCCGAACTGAAACGGCGGCGCGGGGGACGGGCCCGGGGCATCATCGTCGGCCCAGCCCCGAGGCCCGTCGGTGGCCAGCGGCATCATCCCCGATTCGTCGCCGGCCTCAGACCACGCGAGGGCCGGCATGGCCGTTGACCCCGGCGCCACGTCGGCCAGCGTTGGTTCCGCGAGCGGCGGTGGGGCAGCCACGGATGCCGCGACGGCCATTTTCGTTGCGCTGTCGTCTGCCGGCCCGCGCGCGGCCCGCAGCGCCGCGCCGGTGGCGGCCGCCAGCTGCGGCCGCGGTGACGTGATGACCGGCGCCCGAAAGTGCTCGGACAGCCTGGTGGTGATTTCCGGGATCGCCGCTCCACCGCCCACCGAGGCGATGGCAACCAGATCGGTGGCGCGGATTCCGTTGCGCGCCAAGGTGTCTTGTAGGACATGGACGAACTGGTCCAGTGGCTGATTGATCGCTTCGTTGAGTTCGGTCCTGGTGAGCCGGATATCCCCGCGGAAGCCCGGCAGCTCGGCGGGCAGCGTGGTCGCGGTACTGGCCGAGAGGCGCTGCTTGGCCGCCCGGCATTCGGCCCGCAGTCGGGTCAGCGATCCGATTGCCGACGTGGCCGAGACGTCGATGGAGCCCGCCGAGGACAAGTCCGCCACGATGTGGGCCAGCAGGGCTTGGTCGATCAGTTCCCCGGAGAAATCGGTGTGGCGCACCGTGGCACCGATGGGCTCGTAGCCATTGGTGGCATCGGCAAGGGTGATGCTGGTTCCGCTGGCGCCGAAGTCGCACACCGCGACGATCCCGCGGATGGGCAGACCCGGGTTGGTCTGCAGGGCGGTCAGCGCCCCTTCGGCATCCGAGATCAGCGACAGGGATCCCGAACCGCCCGACCATTCGGGCACCCGGCTCAACGCCGTGCGCAACGCGTCCACCGCGGCGGGCCGCCAGTGCGCGGGGTAGGCCACCGCCGTCGCCTCCGGCAGCGGGCGCCCGGCGGTCGCGGCGTAGGCGAGGGCACGCAACGCGTCCGCCAGCA
The DNA here is from genome assembly GCF_010731595.1 of Mycobacterium seoulense. Taxonomy (NCBI): domain Bacteria; kingdom Bacillati; phylum Actinomycetota; class Actinomycetes; order Mycobacteriales; family Mycobacteriaceae; genus Mycobacterium; species Mycobacterium seoulense. The sequence goes on from NZ_AP022582.1 coordinate 4,766,658, forward strand.
ACGCCTCGCCGCGATGCGTGGTGCCGTCGGCGGCCACGATCCCGACCGCGTCTCCCACCCGGTCGACGAAGTCGGTGACCACCAAACCGGGTCCGTCCAGGTTGGGATTCTCCGCGGGCACGCCCACTTCCGCAGGGCGATGCTGGTACAGCGTCAGCACCGACGTCCGGGTCACCGCCCGATCGGCCGTTATGGCTACCAGGTTGGCGGTCCCCGCCGACAGCCCCAGCGCTCGTCTTGCTTCCGTCGACATATCGTCCAATTCAGGTGTCCGCCGGCGTGCGAATGCGCGGCCACGACAATCTATCGGCAGCCAACCTATAGCAGGCCAGCGCTGTCCCCCGACTCACCTTCGTGAAGGCGGCCACGCCCCGCCGTTGGGCGCGGCGAACGCCGCCACCATGGCTTCGGCGCTTCGCACCGCCGCGCGGCACACCCTGGTGGTGAATGGGTCGTTGAGTGGGTGCTCGGCGCGGCGGCGCCAGCGTTGGGCCGCGGCGAAGGCGGCGCGCGGCGCGTCGTGGTGCGCCTCGGGGGCCAGCCCCAACCGGCTGGCCGCGTCGGTACCCGAACCGCCGATGAGGCGCCGCAGCGACGCAAGCTCTTCGTCGTGCAACGCCGTCGCGCGCGAATGCAGTTGGCTCAGCAGGCGCAGCTCCTCGAACGCGTGGGTGTCGGCCAGCAACGGATCGATGTCGGCGAGGATGCGGGGAGTGCCCGCGATCGGGTATGCCTCCACGAATCGGCGCAACGACACCAGCGCGGTGTGCGCCTTGAGCATGTCGGAGCGCTGCGCGAACTGCTGATCGATCACGTTGCGCAACGCGACCAGCCCGCTGCGTTCGAGCAACTCATCGGCCAGCCCCGCCGCGTCGGTGACGCCGGCCTTGAGCACCGCGATCGAGATCCGGATGCCGAACATGCCGAACCGGTCGAGCAGCCGGGCCCGCGTCGCGGCGTCCACCGGCAACGGGCTGTCGGGACGGACGAAGCGGTCCGCGCTGAGCATGGCCTTGTGCAGCTCGGCGGCATCGACACCGGCGAGTTTTTGCAGCGCGCCGAACTCCGACTGGCGCAGCGTGCGGGCGGTCAGCGCCAGCAGCCCCGAGACCGGCACCACCGCCTGGCAGACGCCCGTCTGGCTCAACTCGCGGGTGAACCTCTTGGCCACGTCTTCGGCCGAGAGCATGGCGTCGAGCCGCCCGGCGCCGATCTCGTCGGCCCGCGACGCCACACCGATGATGCCCAGCGCCCCGGCCGCCCCGCCGACGAGGTCACCGATCTGTTTGAGGAGCGCGATGTCGGCGGCGTTGAGGGTGCGCAGCAAGAACACCACCGCGTCCACCCGCGGCATCCCGTCCTCGGGTACCAGCAGCCGCAGCGTGCGCGCGGAGACGTCACGCGCCAGCGACGAGGTCCCCGGCGTGTCGATGATCGTGGTGGCGATCAGCTCGTCGGCGGGCCATTGAACGTCGAGGTCAACCAGTTCGTCAGGGTTCAGCCTGCTCAGGTCGAAGCCGAGTCCGCCGTCGCGCATGATCGGCACATGAGAACGACGCCCCCCACGATGGTTGGCAATGACCTTCGGTGCCAGGCCGTGCCGAAACCAGGTGACGATTCGGGTGGCCTCGGTGGCATCCGTTGGCGCGACGGTTTCCCCGACCAGCGCGTTGACCAGGGTGGACTTACCAGCCTTGAGGGTCCCGGCCAGTGCGATGCGCATCGGTTCGTTGAGCCGGTCGGCGATGCGCTGCAATTCGTGGAAGACGTCGGGCCGCTCGCGGTAGGCCGGCTCCGCCTGGTAGGCGCGAATGGTTCCGCCCAGGATGGCGCGGACCTGCTCGCTGGTGCTCACACCCGTGTCACCTGGGGCGCGAGCTTATCGACGTTGTCGGTGACCTGGGTCAGGATGTTCAACTGCCGCTCCAGCTCCCGGATTCGGTTGTCACGCTCGGTTTCCTCTAACCGCGCGGCGGCGATGGTCGCCTGCAGCGATTCGTTGAGCGAGCGGGTGGCCTGGTTGGCGATGCCGCGGTAATGGTCGCGCAGTTGACGTTGGATCGTCTTGAGCCGGTCGCGCGACTCCTTGCCGACCACGAAGGACACATCGTCGACGAAACGCCGCAGGTTGGTTTTGGCCTCGTTGCGGGCCCGCAGCAGCCGGTTCTCCCTGTCTTCCTTGTATGCCATGCGGCCCATCACCAGCCCGGCCCCCACCGACAGCGGGTTGAACAGACCCAGCCCGGCGACCGAGGACAACATGCCGACCATCACCATGCCGCCGTAGGAGCCGCGCATCCCCGTCACCACCTTGTGGCCTTTGCCCATGGGCTTGGACTCCAGCCGGGCCAGCGACTTGAGCTGACCGAACTCCGCACCCATGGCGTGCGCGCTGAGCTCGGGCATGGCGACCGCGCCCAGCCCCGCCTCGACGAACACGCGGGCCACTTCCTGGGCAAGGGCTTTGGCGCGCTGGTAGGCCCAGACGAAATTGTCGCCGACGGCGGTGGCGACGGCGTTCTCCACGTCCACCCCGATCTCGGCCCAGTGCCGGGTCGGGTCGCACGAGTCGATCACCCGCTCGGCGTGCTCGGTGATTTCCCGGAAGCGTGCCCGCAGATCGTGGTCCACGTCGCCGGTCAGGTCGGTGATCCCGTCGTTGAGCAACTGCTGCCACAACGCCGTCTGCTGCAGCGCGTCCTCGGCCTCGCGTTTGCGTTGTTCCAGGTCCTCGGTGAGCCGCCCACCGACGTCGGCGTCGCTGAGCGCGGCCAGCTCAGAGCGCACCGCGAGCGTCAAATGCTCTGCCGCCGAGCGGATTTCATCCAGAACCTGGTCTCGGAGCTGGTCCTTGCGGCGGCCCAGCACGTCCTCACTGAGGAACTTGACGATCGCCGGGAAGTTGGACTCGTCGTTGAGTTCCTTGTCGTTGAGCGTGATGGCGTGGCTGCGCAACAGCGACGACACCGGAAGCACCGGCATCGGTACCCGGGCGCGCTGCAGGTGTCCGATGTTGGCGTTGACGATCTCGCGCCAATGCGGATACAGGTCGGTCTTGGTGGCCAGCAGCACCCCGACCGAACAAATTTGATAGGCCTGCTGCACGAACCGCATTTCCGGCTCGGTCAATTCCTGGCTGGTGTCGCTGACCATCAGGATCGCGTCGGCATCGGGTAATAATCCCAGCGTCGCCGACAGGTGCGGCTGACCGTGACCGCCCACACCGGGTGTGTCGATGAAGGTGAGCCCCCCTTGCAGCATCGGGCTGGGCGCGCCGACCTCCACCCGGAGCACGTCGCGGCCGGCGGCCTGCGGAGCCTGACGCAGGTCCGTTTGCAGCTCGGCGACCGGGAGCTCAGCGGTTTCCGGTTCGCCGTTGGGGCCCGCCAGGACGATCCGAGCCGACGGCGGGTCGCCGTAGGCGACGACGGTGACCAGCACCGTGGCCTCGTCGTCACCGACGCGCGCGACGGGCATGTTGAGCAGCGAGTTGAGCAGCTGGCTTTTGCCCTGCTTGAGCTGGCCGGCGATCACCACCCGGATGTGGGGGTCGGTGATGCGTTCGCGGGCCCACGCGAGCCGCTGGCTCAGGTCGCCGCGGCCGTTGAGGCCGGCGATCGTGCTGGTGTGATCGATCAGTTCGACGATCACGTTGACCCGGCGCGGGTCATCGGGCTGGGTCACCGGGTCGCCCTACCTTCTGCGTTGAACTCCGAAACACCGTATGCCCACCGACCGGCGGGAGCCCCGCAAGGTCCCCGCCGGTTGGCGGCGGTGCGTCTGATCAGAACCCGGTGTGCGGGTCCACCGGGTGGTGCGTCATCGGGTCGCTTTGGACCGGCGTGTGCGATGCCGCCGGGTCGTAGCTGTTGTGGTCGAACACCGAGTGACTTGAGGCGTCGGCGGCCGACTGGCCCGACGCGTCGAACGCCGTGTGGCCGGACGGGTCGGCGAGCGCCGACGTGCCCTGCAGGGCCGAGTGTGCGTCCACCAAGGCCGCGCTTTGGCCGGCGGCCGCCGTCGGATCCGCGTGCGCGGGCGTGCTGGGACTCTGAATGACAGCGGAGCTGCCGCCCGCGGCGGCCGCGTGGCCACCGGCCGTGGCGGCGGAGCTGCTGTCGTGTATGACGCCGCTTTGGCCCGCGGAGACGTGGCTGGTGCCCGCGCCGCCGCCGGTGGTACCGCCGCCGAGCGCAGCGCCCTCGTGGCTGAGGATGTTGCCCTGCGCGTCGCCGCCGGCGCCGACCGCCGCGCCACCGCCGGCCGCGACGTGACCTGACATGCCGGTTTCGGGGGGCGTCGTCGGCTGAGCGCTGGCGTTGCCACCCAGCGCGGCGCCTTCGCTAGTGAGCATGGTGCCGTGTGCGCCAGCGCCGGATCCGGTCGCTGCGCCACCGCCGGCTTGGCCGCCCGCGGCGACTCCGCCTTGTGCGCCGGTCGGCTGCGCGGCACCGCCCAGCGCTGCGCTTTCGTTGCCCAGGAAACTGGCGTGACCGCCGGCGTTGGCCGCGAGTGCCGCGTTTCCGGCAGCGCTGGCTTGGGCACCCAGGCCGGCATTGCCTAACGAGCTGGCTGCCGCCTGAGCACCGGCGGCACCGCCGAGGGCAGTAGCCCCGCCGACACCGCCAACCGTGGAGCCGCCAGCCGACCCGAACGCGCCACCGCTGGTGCCGAGCGTCGCGCCTCCGGCTGCGCCAGTTCCGACCTGGCCGCCTACACCGACGCCGCCCGACGAGGTGCCGAGCTGAGCTCCGCCAGACCCCAGGCCGCTGGCCTGACCGCCGATGCCGCCGCCGGCCTGTCCGCCGATGCCGCCGCCGGCTTGTCCGCCGAAGCCGCCGCCAACGCGGCCGCCGAAGCCACCGCCAGAGTCACCCTCAGCGCCCGCCTGACCACCAGCTCCGACCTGACCGCGAGATCCAGCCTGGCCGCCAGCTCCACCCTGCCCGCCAAAGCCGCCGGCGGCACGCCCACCTGCTTCGCCGCGACTACTACCAGCGACCTGGCCGCCGGCCCCTAGGCCGCCACCGGCGTGGCCGTCGACGCCGCCTTGCCATCTGGCGTCACCACCGGCACCAAATCCGCCGCCGGCTTGGCCGCCGACACCGCCTTGCCATCTGGCGTCACCACCGGCACCAAATCCGCCACCGGCTTGGCCGCCGACACCGCCTTGCCATCCGGCGTCACCACCGGCACCAAATCCGCCACCGGCTTGGCCGCCAAAGCCACCGCCGATACCAGCGCCGGCGTCGCCACCGACACCGAAACCGCCGCCGGCTTCACCGCCGGCTTGGCCGCCGACACCGCCTTGCCATCCGGCGTCGCCACCGGCACCGAAACCGCCGCCGGCTTCACCGCCGGCTTGGCCGCCGACACCGCCTTGCCATCCGGCGTCGCCACCGGCACCGAAACCGCCGCCGGCTTCACCGCCGGCTTGGCCGCCGACACCGCCTTGCCATCCGGCGTCGCCACCGGCACCAAATCCGCCACCGGCTTGGCCGCCAAAGCCACCGCCGATACCAGCGCCGGCGTCGCCACCGGCACCGAAACCGCCGCCGGCTTCACCGCCGGCTTGGCCGCCGACACCGCCTTGCCATCCGGCGTCGCCACCGGCACCAAATCCGCCACCGGCTTGGCCGCCAAAGCCACCGCCGATACCAGCGCCGGCGTCGCCACCGACACCGAAACGGCCGCCGGCTTCACCACCGGCTTGGCCGCCGACACCGAAACCGCCGCCGGCTTCACCGCCGGCTTGGCCGCCGACACCGCCTTGCCATCCGGCGTCACCACCGGCACCAAAACCGGCACCGGCTTGGCCGCCAAAGCCACCGCCGATACCAGCGCCGACACCGCCACCGACACCGAAACCGCCGCCGGCTTCACCGCCGGCTTGGCCGCCAAAGCCACCGCCGATACCAGCGCCGGCATCGCCACCGACACCGCCACCGACACCGAAACCGCCGCCGGCTTCACCGCCGACGCCAAAACCGCCACCAATACCTGCGCCCGCTTCGCCACCGAGGCCTAAGCCGGCACCGGCCTGGCCGCCGACGCCGCCTTGCCAACCGAGGTCACCACCGGCAGCACCACCAACACCAAAGCCGCCACCGGTTTCACCGCTAAGACCACCGCCGACGCCGTAGCCGACCTGAGCACCCAGCCCCACCGCATCGGATAACTCGGCGCCGACGCCCAAGCCAGCACCCACGTCGGCGCCCAGCCCAGCAGCGGCCTCACCGCCAGCCGCCGCAGAAACATTTGAGGCCGCCGCGAGACCGAACTGACTGGACACCGCTTGCTGCAGGCCAGCGATGGGGTCGCCGCTACCCAGTTCCAGTCCCGGCACCGCGCTGGCCGCCACGGAGGAGACCTGGGCGGGGGACACGTCAGCAAACCCGGCCTCATTCAGCGCCTGCTGGGGGGAAGCAGCGAAAGCCCTGGCCGCGTCTTCGCTGCGGAACAGGTTAAGGATGTAGTCGATCAGAGAGCTCACGTCAGTGCCTTTCGATTGTGACTCGTTTGAGCCGTTGCCGGTGCTACGCCGACGTTCCGACACTCAAGCTAGGTGCTTCTTTTCAGGCCGGTAACGGGGCCGAATCCCCCAGTCGTTTGCGCCCTTGGCGGGATCACTCAGCCGATGCCGTTAGGGGATTAGGGGGTAGTTAGGGACAAGGTGGAGCTTGGTCGGATAACCCCCCATCGACGACAATTGCCCACTTCAGGACCATAACGGCCGACAATTGCGGTCGTCGCCCAAGTCGATAACGAATCGAAATCACCCGAAGTGTGGGTCGAATCCGTGATGCTCATTCTCGACGGGGTGGCTGTCGGCCACGGAGTGATCCCATCCTACCGGGCCGTCCATCCCGAATCCGCCGTCGTGGACTGGCTGATCAGGCATTTCGTCGGGCGCAGCGATCGTCGCCGAAGGATCATGCAGCTCGAGTGGCGCCGGATTGGGATCTGTCCAAGCCCCCGGGGCCTCGCCGCCGCCGCCGACCGGCGGGTGATCGATGACGTGTCCGGTCAGGCCGTGCCCGTCGGTTCCCCCCGAATCTTGGACCGGCGCATGCGCCGGGAACGCGTCGAACGCGGCCGTGGCCGCCCCGCTCGCCCACACATTGCCGTGCTCGGTGGTGCCGCCGGTACCGCCCGGAGTGGACATCGACAGCGAATCCGACACCATCGGGATCAAATGATTCACATCGGCGCTGGTGACACCGGTCAGGTGAGCCTCGGCGATCGCTTGTGCGGGATCTGCCGCGTAGCGCGCGGCGGCTTGCGGGTCGCGCACAAGTGACATCACAAAGTCAAGCAATGCATTTGCCATGACACGCCTCCAGCGTGCGCTCCGTCACCATCAGCGCCTACCCGCAGCCAAATACCAGCCGTTTCCCGGAATGCTATCGGCCGACGGCGCCGCCGTGATCGGTGTGCGCCCACCCTGCCCGAGCGCCGCGTTAGGGGATACCCCCGTTAGGGGATCACGGTGCCTACGGGGATTATGATGACCGGCACGTCGGGGGAGCGCTAGGGTAGGCAACGACCGCCGACGCCAGTCACCGGAATCGACACAGGGACGTGCACTATGGGCAAGTCGCTCGGGTTGGGGGCCGGGTCGCGAGCCTGGTGGCCGGACGCCGACGCCTCGCCGCGCGTTGGCCACCGGCCACCCGAGAACCGCCTGTTCGACACGGCCACGGGTGCCAGGGTGCGCACCGATCACCGATCGCCCGCCCGCGCCACGCCCGGGTAGCCCCCCCAACGTGGCCAGTCCGGACATTACGGCTTCCGCCGAGGTCCTCCCCCCCGACGCGCGTCGCATCATCAACGCGCTGGCGGACGGCGCGCAGACCCCGGTCAAGGTTCTGGTCAGCGGGGGAATCGGTACGGGAAAGACCACCGTCCTCGCCGCCGTTCGGGATGCCTTGCGCGGTGCCGGGATAACGGTGCTGACGCGGTCTCCGCGCGACGGGGACCGACCCGACGCGGCGGTTGTCATCGATGACGCGCAACTGTTGCCCGACGCCGAGCTGCTGGCGCTCGTTGAGCGCATCGCTGATCCCGCGGCGACGATCGTGGTGGCCGCCGAACCTTGCGAGCAACACACCACGCTGCGGACGCTGGCCACGGCCCTCGAACGGGAGCGGCCCCGCCTAGCGTTGGGTCCGCGGCCGGTCGCCGACCACTTCCTGGACAGCACGGCGGGGCTGCCGTTCTTGGTGCGGGCAGTGGCCGAGGCCGCGCAGGACCCGATGCAGGCGGCCAAGTTCGCATTGATCGACCGGCTGCGCCGCCTCGACGAGCCGACGCTGGACACGCTGCTCATCACGTCGTTGAGCCACGGTTTGGGCACCGCCGATGTCGCTGCGGCACTGGACATCCCGGCGACGCAAGCGCTGCTGCTTGTCGACCGCGCGCGCGCAAGCGGGCTAATCGAGCCATCGCACAGCCCGGGCTTCCTCCAATCGGTGCACGACGCCGTTGCCCAGCTCGTCGGCAACGCGCATCACCACCAGGTCGAGGCCGCACTGTTGCGTTCCCAGCTCGCCATGTCCACGTTGTCATCAGACCTCGCGCTGCGTCTCGCCGAACACGGACTGCGAGACCCCGATCTGGCGAGCATCCTGCGCCGTGAGGCGACGCGGGCTCGCGGCCGGTCGGGCCGAGCCGCCCGGCTGTACCGCGCGGCGGCCGACGCCGGCGCCGAAGGGTTGTCGTGCCGGCTGGCCGACGCGCTGGCCCTGACCGGAGACTGCGCAGGCGCGGCGGCCCTGGCCGACGACTTGCTCGGTTCGGCGGACCTTGCCGAACGTGCCGCCGCGGTGCGGGTTGCGGCCAGCGCCGCCGCCCACGACGGCAATGCGGGGCAGGCGGCGGAGTTGTTCGGCTGGCTGGGACCCTATCCGGACGCGGTGGTCAGCGCCGCCGGCGCGATCACACTGGCCGCGACGGGAGACCTCACGGCGGCGCACGCGGCGCTGCAGGTCCCGGGACAGGGGCCGCCGACGGCCGCCGCACGCGCCGCGCGCGGCCTCGCCGAAGGCCTGCTGAGGAGTATGAAAGAGCCGTACCCGGTGGCGGTGGCGAAGCTCGGCCAGGCGATCGCCGTGGGCGGGTCGATGGGTGAAGTGATCCCCGACAGCCCGGCCGCATTGGTCACGCTGGCCGCGTTGCACGGCGGCGATTCGGTGCGGGCGCGCAGCGTCATCGGTCGCGCTGCCGTCCGCGCCGACGGCGACGGGTTCTTCGGGCGTCGGCACCTGCTGCTGCTCGGCTGGACGAAGATGCGCGACGGCCAGCTCGCGTCGGCCGGCGCCGACGCCGACGCCGCCTGCTCGGGTGCGGCCACCGACCTGCATCGGCGCGACGCATTATGGGCGGCGACGCTGCGTACCGCGATCGCGCGTCGCAGCGGCGACACCGGCGCGCTGCACAAGCATTGGTATGCGGCGATGGAGGTGCTCGCCGAGTACTCCATCGACTTGTTCACCCTGCTGCCCTTGGGTGAATTGTGGGTCGCCGCGGCAAGGATGCGCCAGGTGGCCCGGCTGCGCCACCACCTTGATCTGGCGTTCGGTTTGTTGGACTCGCTGGGCAACCCGGTCTTATGGTCGGTGCCACTGCACTGGGCGGGCGTGCACGCCGGAATCTTGACCGGTTCACCCGAATCCGTTGCCCCGCACGGGCAGGCCCTCACCGCGGCGGCATCCCAGAGTGTCTTCGCCCAGGCGCTGGCGAGCACCGGTCGCACCTGGCTGCGGGTGCTCGCCGGCGATGTCGACGCCGACGAGGTGACCATGGGCGCCCGCTCGCTGGCCCAATTCGGTTTGACCTGGGATGCGACGCGCCTTGCCGGTCAGGCCGCGCTGCAGACGCCGGATGGCCGGGTATCGGGGGACATGTTGCAGCTCGCCCGTGACCTCAAGCTGGTCGCGGCGGTGGAGGAAACACCCGACGACGAGCCCGGGTCTGACGCTCCGAAAACGACCCGACAGGCGCCGTCGGCCTCGCCGTTGTCCGCGCGCGAACGCGAAGTCGCCGAGCTGCTCCTCTTGGGCTTGCCGTACCGCGACATTGGCCGTCAGCTGTTCATCTCGGCCAAGACCGTCGAACACCATGTGGCGCGGATACGCCGCCGGCTCGGCGCCGGCTCGCGTTCCGAGATGTTGTCGATGCTGCGCGCAATATCGGCTCCGTAGCATTCGTCGGGGCGGTTGATCCACAGGTAGGTGTCGGCGGGGACGATCCATCGCGCGACTGCACCAGCAGCTGAGACATCAGGTCAGGGGAATTAATGTCCCGTACTTCGAGCGCCAATCGTCGAAGCCAGGCTCGGTGACGGCCGCTCGAATATGGAGCCGATGACGGGAATCGAACCCGCGTATTCAGCTTGGGAAGCTGATGTTCTGCCATTGAACTACATCGGCGGTATCGGCTTCGAAGGTTAGCATCCGGCGGCGGATCCGTCGGGGGGACAGGCCCCCACCGGCCGGGCCCCAGCTGGCGCCACCCAAGCCCGGCGGTGAAATGCCCACGCCGCGAAATGGGCCGCTCAGCCGCAAATTCCCAAAGCGATGTTTATTCTTTCGTGATCATGTCGTAATGTGCCTTGGGTGGGTCGGCACCGGTTAGCCACGAAGCGGCGGAAATCGCCGCTGCTCCTGGCAGGGATGCTGGCCCCCGCGGCGGTGTTCTTCGCGGCGGCGGGAGATGTCTCCCCTTTCATACCCCGCCATGACGCCGCACCCGTTATTAGAGACAATCCAGCATGCTGCTTAGAAATCGTGGCGGCAAAGCCGATCGGGATTGTGCTCGCGTCGGACGTGTCCCGCGGCGAGGGCGCGGCTGAGCCCCTCGCCGCATCGAGGTATCACACAAGGTCGCGGTTCCTGCCCGCCGGGCTTACGCCCGAACAGGGCCTCCAGGTCAGAACCATCCTGGTCTCGCGCAGCATCAGCGCCAACTTCCCCCAGATCCACGAAATGGGGGGAGTGCGACCGGATCCGCTGCCGTGGCATCCCCTTGGCTTGGCCATCGACGTGATGATCCCCAACCCGCAGAGCGCCGACGGCATCGCCCTGGGCAACGAGATCGTCGCGTACGTGATGACGAACGCGAAACGCTTCGGGATCCAGGACGCGATCTGGCGCGGCGTCTACTACACGCCGGGCGGAGCGCAGCCGAGCCGGCTCGGCCACTATGACCACGTCCACGTCACGACCACCGGGGGCGGATACCCGACGGGTCGGGAGATGTATCTCGCCGACTGACCGCGCGACGGCGGGCAGCGGATAGGCTCGTCGCGTGCTGCTCTCCGATCGTGACCTCAGGGCCGAAATCACCGCCGGCCGGCTGGGCATCGACCCCTACGACGACACCCTGGTGCAGCCGTCCAGCATCGACGTCCGCCTCGACTGCATGTTCCGGGTGTTCAACAACACCCGCTACACCCACATCGACCCGGCCAAGCAGCAGGACGAGCTCACGACGCTGGTCGAACCCGTCGACGGGGAGCCCTTCGTCCTGCACCCGGGGGAGTTCGTGCTCGGCTCCACGCTGGAGCTGTTCACCCTGCCCGAGGACCTCGCGGGCCGGCTGGAAGGCAAGTCGTCGCTGGGCCGGCTGGGGCTGCTGACGCACTCGACGGCCGGGTTCATCGATCCCGGCTTCAGCGGCCACATCACGCTGGAGCTGTCCAACGTCGCCAACCTGCCGATCACGCTGTGGCCCGGCATGAAGATCGGCCAGCTGTGCATCCTGCGGCTGACCAGCCCGGCCGAACATCCTTACGGCAGTTCGCAAGTAGGTTCGAAGTACCAGGGCCAGCGCGGACCCACGCCGTCGCGCTCCTATCAGAACTTCATAAGGACTACATAGGTTCTGCGGGGCTCTCCCGCCCCCGTTCTGCGCGATACTTAGTTAGCCATGGTTCTTTCCTCCGCCTGACCATGGTTCACCGCGCAATACCTTTGGAGGGGTTTGTCTTGGAAATCGTGCTCGGGGTGTCGATGGCACCGGCGTCGATCCAAATGGTCGTCCTCGAAGGCCAATACGCCGACGGCGCCACCGTCGAAGAGGAAGTGTTCGACGTCGCCGCCGCCGCCGAAGCGCCCACCGCGAGCGCACCCGACCAGGTGCTCGCCGCCATCCTGGGGACCCGCGAGGGCGCGGCCGACGCCGGACTCGAGGTGTCGTCCATCGGCGTGACGTGGACCGACCAGTTCGAAGCGGCGGCGTTGCGCGACGCACTGGCCGCGCACCGGGTCGAGCACGTGATGCTGGTGTCGGCCTTCCTCGCCGCGACCGCACTGGCCCAAAATGTCGGCGGAGCAATGGGTTACGAGCGAACCGCCGTGATGTTCGTGGAGCCCGACACCGCGACGCTGGCGGTTGTCGAGACCTCCGACGGGTCCATCCCCGACATCTACAAACAACCGATCTACGCCGAGTCGTACGACCAGGCCGCCGCGCAACTCGGCGGCATGATCGCCGGGCTGCAGAAGCTGGAAGCGGCGCCGGACGGCGTGCTGGTGGTCGGCTCGGGCGTCGACGTCGCCCCGCTGAAACCGGCGCTGCAGACCGCGACCTCGCTGGCGGTCAGCGTGCCGGAGGAGCCGGAGACGGCGCTGGCCCGCGGCGCCGCCCTGGCGTCGGCCAACGCGCCGCTGTTCGCCTCGTCGACCGCCGCGCTGGCCTACGCCCAGGACCCGGGCACCGGTGCCGTCGACCAGCACTCGCTGCCCGAATACCTGTACGTGCCTTTCGGGCCGGAGGCCGGCGACGACGAGCTCGCCTACAGCGCGGTGCCCGACGAGGACGCCGATTCGCCGACCGTCGTCATCGAAAAGCTCTTCATGCCGGACGAAAGCCAACCGCGGCGCAGGCCGGCCCTGCTGATCGGGAGCGGGCTGGCGGTCGCCGGCATCAGCGCGGTGCTGGCGCTCGAGATCGCGCTGGCGATCGGCATCCGCACGACCGGCACGATCGCCTTGCAGCCCACCCCGGGACAACACCTGATCGTCCCGACGCAGGAGCCGCCGGCGCCCGTCGAGGCGTCGGCCCCGGCGGCGAAGCTCAACGTGCCGGAGCCGGTGGCGGCGCCCAAGCCGATGACTCCGCAGTTCGCCGCGCCGCTGCCTGCGGCCCCTCCGCCCGCGGCGCCTCCCATCCCCGCGGCGCCGGTCCCGGCGGCTCCGGTGGTGCCGGTTCCCGTCGTGGTCCCGCCGATCGTGCCGGTGATTTTGCCGCCGGTCCGCGTCCCGGTTCCCAACCCGATCGTGAGCCCGCCGGTCATCCAGGCTCCGCCGCGCGTGTCGCCCCCGCAGCCGGTGCTGCCCCAACCGCCGGTCCACGTTCCCGAGCCGCCACAGACCGGTGGCACGGTCCCGCAGTCGCCACCCCACCAGACGCCTCCCGGGGGTACCGGCACCTCCACCGGAGGACATGTTCCGCCGCCCGGTTCGGGTACCGGCGGCTCGACTGGCGGGCATGTTCCGCCGCCCGGTTCGGGCACGGGCGGCTCCACCGGCGGCCACGAGCCCGCCCCCGGTTCGGGTCCTGGCGGCCTCGGCGGTGGGCATGTGTCACCTCCGGGTTCGGGCACCGGCGGCTCCAGTGGCGGGCACGAGCCGGCACCCGGTTCGGGCGCTGGCGGCCTCGGCGGCGGCCACGTGTCGACGCCGGGTTCGCCCCCGGGCTCGGGCCCCGGTGGCCTGGGTAGCGGCCACGTGTCGCCCCCGGGTGCGGGGCCGGGCGGATTGGGCGGCGGGCACCTTCCGTCTCCCGGTTCGGGCGGCGGCGCGCCCAGCGGTCCCGGTGGCCTGTTCGGCGGTGGCGGCCATGGCGGCGGACCCGGTGGCCTGTTCGGCGGTGGCGGCTTCGGCGCCCCCGGTGGTGGCGGCGGGTTCGGCGGTGGCCACACCGGCGGCGGCCTGGGCGGCGGCGGCCTGGGTGGCGGCGGCCTGGGTGGCGGCGGTGGGTTCGGCGGTGGCCACAGCGGCGGCGGCCTGGGTGGCGGCGGCCTGGGTGGTGGCGGCGGCCACAGCGGCGGCGGTGGCGGTGGCGGCGGGCACAAATAGGCCCGCGGCGGACGAACCTCACTCAATGACACGTCACCCCGGGTAGGCCGTCGCAGCCCCGGACGCCTGGCTTCGCGCGCTAGGGTGGCGAATTGGGTTGGGGCGCGGCCGGGATCGCCGCGAAGTCTCCGCCACTCCCGAAGTGACGGACGCCCGTGCGCACGGCGCAGCAATCGATTTGGACGACTTGGAGGAGCAGTGGACGTCGTACTTGGCGTGTCCATGGCGCCTGAGACGGTCCGCATGGTGCTGGTCGAAGGCGAGGCCGCCGGCGGGGTGACCGTAGATCAGGACGGTTTTCACCTCACCGATCAGACGACCGCGGTCGCCGCGGCCGATCGCGTCGTCTCCGCGATTCTCGGCACCCGGGAGAGCGCGGCCCAGGGCGGCTATCAGCTGACATCAAGCGGAGTGACCTGGACCGATGCCGCCGAGGCGGCCGCGCTGCGAAAGGCGTTGGCGGAACGCAAGATCGAGAACGTCAAGCTGGTGTCGGCGGTCATGGCCGCAGCGGCGCTGGCGCAGGCGGCGGGCAGCGCGACCAATTGCGCGCGCACCGCACTGCTGTTCGTCGAACCCGCCACCGCGACGCTGGCCGTCGTCGACACCGCGGACGGGTCGGTCGCCGACGTGCGCCGGCATCCGCTGCCCAGCAGCGACGAGGCGGCGCTGGCGAAGCTGGCCGCGATGGCCTCGGACGCCGAATCGATGCGGGCGCGCCCGGACGGACTGTTCCTCGTGGGTTCGGACGTCGACATCCCCTACCTCAAGCCGGCGCTCGAGGCGGCGACCTCGCTGTCGGTCACCACGCCCGAGGAGCCCGAGATGGCCCTGGCGCGGGGCGCCTCACTCGCGGCGGCCAACGCGCGGCTGGGGGCGCCGTCGACGATCGCGATGCCCTACGCCGGGGACCCCTCGGCGGACCGGCGCGAGCTGGCCTACAGCGCCGAATCGGACAGCGGGAAGGCCCGGGCGACCGGGGCCGAACGCGAGGCCGCCGCCCACACGGACGAGCAGCGCAGCCGGAAAGCGGTGCTGGCCGTCGTCGCCGCCACCCTGGTGTTCGTCGGCGGTGTCGTCGCACTGGCCGTGGCGCTGGCCGTCGACATCCGGCCCCACGCGCACCAGCGCCCCGACATCACCCAAAACGTCGTCGCCCCGGGCAACCAGGCGCCCCCGCCGCCGTCGGTGATCCCGCCGCCCCCGGCGTCCGCCCCGCCGGCGCCCGCCCCGGCGTCCCCCCAACCGGGGCCCGCCCCCTCCCACGGCGAGCAATGGGACGACTGGCTGCACCGGCACCTGGGGGAACACGGCATCCCGGTCCCGTAGCCGCGCCCGTCCCCAACCGAAAGGCGCGACCGCGCGTAAAATCGGATCACTAGGGGAACATAGGGTGGGGACTCAGTGACCTCTGGCGTTTTCGCGGGGTGCGGCGGCCACGTCCTCATCATCAGGGCTAGCAAATCGAACCTTGGAGGAACATTGGACACCGTACTTGGCGTGTCAATGGCGCCGACGGCGGTCCGGATGGTGCTGGTCGAAGGCCAAAACGGCGAAGGCGCCACCGTTGACGAAGACAATTTCGACGTTCCGCCCGAAGACGACGCCGCAACGCTCAACGCGGCCAACCAGGTAGTGTCCGCGATCCTGGGCACACGTCAGGGCGCGGCCGAGGGCGGCTACCAGCTGGCCTCGACCGGCGTCACCTTCACCGACCCGATCGAGGCCGCCGCGCTGCGCGATGCGCTGGCCGCCCACAAGGTCGAGAACGTGATGTTGGTCTCGGCATTCCTCGCCGCGGCCGCCCTGGCGCAAGCGGTGGGCAGCCAGACCAACTACGCGCAGACGGCGCTGCTGTACATCGAGCCCGACACGGCGACCCTGGCGGTGGTCAACAGCGCCGACGGCTCGGTCGCCGACGTCCGCCGGCAGCCGCTGCCGGCCGACGACGAGGCCGCGGTGGCCCAGCTGGCCGCGATGGTGTCGCAGGCAGAGACGCTCGAGACCCGCCCCGACGGCGTGTTCGTCGTCGGCTCCGGCATCGACATCCCCCTGATCAAACCCGCGCTGGAGGCGGCGACCTCGCTGCCGTTGTCGGCCCCCGAGGAGCCCGAGACGGCGCTGGCCCGGGGCGCGGCGCTGGCCTCGGCGCATGCCCCGCTGTTCTCGTCGTCCACCGCGGCGCTGGCCTATGCCCAAGACCCGGGCACCGGAGCCATCAACCCGTTCGCGTTGGCGCCCGGCTACTTCGACACCCCGGGAACCTTGGGCAGGGACGCGCTCGCCTACAGCGCCGTGCCCGACGACATCGACGGCCCCTACACCGGTGCGCACACCGGCGCCACCGCGCTGGTCGACGCGGGCTATCCCGAGCGCCGCTCGTTCCGGCTGGTGGGCAGCATCGTGGCGGGCGTCTTCGTCATCGGTGTGGTGGCGCTGGTCGTCTCCCTGGCGATCGCCATCCGGCCGACCGCCAACGTCCGGCCCAGCCCGAACCAGAACGTCGTCGCGCCCACCCGGGCCGCGCCGGCCCCAGCGGCCCCCGCGCCGGCCGAAGCGCCGGCACCGGCAGCCCCGGCTCCCGCCCCACAGGCCCCGGCGCCCGCGCCCGAGGCCCAAGTGCCCGCCCCGGCCCCGGCCCCGGCGGCCCCCGCTCCCGTCCTGGTTCCCGAGGCCCCGGCGCCCGCACCGATCCCGGCCGCGCCGGCTCCCGCACCGCCACCGGCGGTGGCCCCCATTCCGGTTCCGATCCCGCTGCCGATACCCGGCATCGGCGGGCCGGTCATCGGTGGGCCGCCCGGCGGCGGCTTCGGGCCACGAGAAGGCGGCGACGACGGGCCGCGTGGCGGCGGCGGGTTCCCCGGAATCCCGGGCTTCGGCGGCGGCCACGGCGGCTTCGGCGGTGGTCACGGCTTCGGCCGCCACTAGCGCGGGCAGCTGGGCCACCTGTCATCTGCCGTTTGCCTCCCGCTTAGCGGGGCGATGCAGTTAGCTCATCGCGGCGACCTACACCGGTTATATGCGATGCACCGTCTTCGGCACCGGTTACCTGGGTGCGACCCACGCCGTCGGAATGGCGGAACTGGGACACGAGGTGGTCGGGGTCGACATCGACTCGGGCAAGATCGCCAAGCTCGCCGGCGGTGACATCCCCTTCTACGAGCCCGGCCTGCGCAAGCTGCTGACGAAGAACCTGGCGGCCGGGCGGCTGCGGTTCACCACCGACTACGACCTGGCTGCCGAGTTCGCCGACGTGCATTTCCTCGGGGTCGGGACACCGCAGAAGAAGGGCGAGTACGGCGCCGACCTGCGCCACGTGTACGCCGTCATCGACGCGCTGGTGCCGCGGCTGACGAGATCCTCGGTGCTGGTGGGCAAGTCGACCGTGCCGGTGGGAACCGCGGCCGAGCTCAACCACCGGGCGGCCGCCCTGACACCCCGCGGCGTCGACGTGGAGATCGCCTGGAACCCGGAGTTCCTGCGCGAGGGCTACGCGGTGCACGACACCCTGCACCCGGACCGCATCGTCCTTGGCGTGCAACAGGATTCGACGCGCGCCGAGACGGCCGTGCGCGAGCTCTACGGCCCGCTGCTCGCCGAGGGAGTGCCGTTCCTGGTGACGGACCTGCAGACCGCGGAGCTGGTCAAGGTTTCCGCCAACGCCTTTCTGGCCACCAAGATCTCGTTCATCAACGCCATTTCCGAGGTGTGCGAGGCGGCGGGTGCCGACGTCAGCGTGCTGGCGGACGCGCTCGGCTACGACCCCCGGATCGGTCGCCAATTCCTCAACGCCGGTTTGGGTTTCGGCGGCGGCTGCCTGCCCAAGGACATCCGCGCCTTCATGGCCCGCGCCGGTGAACTGGGCGCCGACCAGGCGCTGACGTTCCTGCGCGAGGTCGACAGCATCAACATGCGCCGGCGCACCCGGATGGTGGAGCTCGCCAGCGCCGCCTGCGGCGGATCGCTGCTGGGCGCCAACATCGCCGTGCTGGGCGCGGCGTTCAAGCCCGAATCCGACGACGTGCGCGACTCGCCCGCGCTCAACGTCGCCGGCCAGCTGCAGCTCAACGGCGCCGCGGTCAACGTGTACGACCCCAAGGCGCTGGACAACGCGCAGCGGCTGTTCCCCACGCTGAACTACGCGGTGTCGGTCGAGGAGGCCTGCGAGCGCGCGGACGCGGTGCTCGTTCTCACCGAGTGGCGGCAGTTCATCGACCTCGACCCCGGGGACCTGGCCGACCGGGTGCGCGCCCGCGTCATCGTCGACGGCCGCAACTGCCTCGACGCCGCACGCTGGACGCAAGCGGGCTGGCGGGTGTTCCGGCTGGGCGCGCCGCGCCCCTGAAGCCGTTGACGCCGCCGAGTAGCCTGACCGGGGTGGACTACGCCGGCGCATTCCTCGAAGAGAACCGCGCATTCTCGGAGCTTTTCCGCGATGTCGACCAGTCCACGCCGGTGCCGACCTGCCCGGGCTGGAGCCTGAGCCAACTGCTGCGCCACGTCGGGCGCGGCGACCGCTGGGCGGCGCAGATCGTGCGCGACCGGCTCCAGGAGTTTCTCGACCCCCGGTCCGTCGAGGGCGGCAAGCCGCCACCCGATCCGGCCGACGCGATCTCCTGGTTGCACGGCGGAGCGCAGCGGCTCGTCGACGCCGTCGAGCTCACCGGGGTGGAAACCCCGGTGTGGACGTTCCTCGGCCCCCGCGCGGCGAACTGGTGGATCCGGCGCCGCCTGCACGAGGTCGCCGTGCACCGGGCCGACGCGGCCATCGCCCTGGGATCCCCCTACACCCTGGACGCCGCGGTGGCCGCCGACGCGATCACCGAATGGCTGGAGCGGGTCGCGATCCAGGCCGGAAGCGACGGGGCGCCGCTGCCGCTCGACGGCGACGACACCCTGCACCTACACGCCACCGACCCCGGGCTCGGCGCAGCCGGCGAGTGGACGATCGGCGTCGACGACGGCCGGATCACCTGGTCGCACGAGCACGGCAAGGGCACCGCGGCCCTGCGGGGCGGTGCGACCGAACTGCTGCTGGCCATCCTGCGCCGGCTGCCGCTCGCGGACACCGGCGTCGCGCTGTTCGGCGACGAGCGGGTGTGGCAGAACTGGCTGGACCGTACCCCGCTCTAGCCACGGCGGCGGGGCGCACACGGTAACTTTGCACACCATGACCACTTCGGAGATCGCCACCGTCCTGGCGTGGCACGACGCGCTCAACGCCGCCGATCTGGAAACCCTGGTCGAGCTGTCCAGCGACGACATCGAGATCGGCGACGCGCACGGCGCCGCGCAGGGCCACGAGGCGCTGCGCAGCTGGGCCGCCTCCCGCGACGGCACGGCCGAAGTCGGCCGGATGTACGTGCACGACGGTGTCGTGGTCGTCGAACAGAAGGTCAGCGCCCCGGACAGTCCCGGAGCCGTGACCACCGCGGCGTCGGCATTCCGGGTGGTCCACGACCACGTCACGTCCGTGTTCCGGCACGACGACCTGGCGTCGGCGCTGGCGGCCACCGACCTCACCGAATCCGACCTCGTCAATTGAGCGATTGAGCGTGGAATAGGGGACCACCATGCGCGGGATCATCCTGGCCGGCGGCTCGGGCACTCGCCTGCACCCGATCACCGTGGGCATCAGCAAGCAGTTGCTGCCGGTGTACGACAAACCGATGGTCTACTACCCGCTGTCCACCCTGATGATGGCCGGGATTCGCGACATCCTGGTGATCACCACCCCGCACGACGCGGCGGGCTTCGAGCGGCTCCTGGGCGACGGCTCGCAATTCGGGATCAACATCAGCTACGTCACGCAGGAACGGCCCGACGGCCTGGCCCAGGCCTTCGTCCTGGGCGCCGACCACATCGGCAACGACTCGGTGGCATTGGTGTTGGGAGACAACATCTTCTACGGCCCCGGCCTGGGCACCAGCCTGAGCCGTTTCCAAACCATCAGCGGCGGAGCGGTTTTCGCGTACTGGGTGGCCAACCCGTCGGCGTACGGTGTCGTCGAGTTCAGTGACGACGGCACGGCGCTGTCGCTGGAGGAGAAACCCAAGACGCCGAAATCCAATTACGCGGTGCCGGGTCTGTATTTCTACGACAACGACGTGATCGAGATCGCCAGGGGCCTGAAGAAGTCCGCACGCGGGGAGTACGAGATCACCGAGGTCAACCAGATCTATCTGAATCGGGGCCGGCTCTCGGTCGAGGTGATGGCCCGCGGAACGGCCTGGCTCGACACCGGCACGTTCGACTCCCTGCTCGACGCCAGCGACTTCGTGCGCACGCTGGAACGGCGGCAAGGCCTGAAGGTCAGCGTCCCCGAGGAAGTGGCGTGGCAGCAGGGCTGGATCACCGACGAGCAGCTGGCCGAGCAAGCGCAGACCCTGCTCAAGTCCGGGTATGGCGGCTATCTGCTGGATCTGTTGGAGCGGAGCCGATTTCACTAGGCTTCGCCAGCGCCGCGGCGATCGCTGTCGTCAGCGGCACCGACAACGCCAGCGCGACACCGCCCACCGCCGACCGGGCGATCTCGATCGCCACGCTCTCACTGGTCAGCACGTCGGTCAGGGAGCGGTTGGCCACGCTGAACAGCAGCAGCAGCGGCAGCGAACTGCCGGCATAGGCCAGCACCAGCGTGTACACCGTGCTGGCGATGTGGTCGCGACCGACCCGAATGGCGCCCACGAAGATCGCGCGTCGCGAACCGCCGAGGTGGGCCAGCTCGAACACCGTCGAGGCCTGGGTCACCGTCACATCGTTGAGCACACCCAGCGACCCGATGATGAAGCCCGCGAGCAGCAGGCCGCCGATCGACACGTTGCCCAGGTACGCGCTGACGGTGGCGTTCTGGTCGTCGGACAGGCCGGTCAGATGGGCCACTCGTATTGCGGCCCAGGACAATCCCGCGGCCAGCAGCAGCGACGTCAGGGTGCCCAGCAGCGCGGCGCTGGTCCGCAGGCTCACGCCGTGGGCCAGATAGATGACCGCGTAGAGGATCGCCGCCGAGGCCACCAGGGCCACCGGAATCGCGGGGGCCCCGTCGCGCAGCGCGGGCAGCAGAAACACCACCAGCACCGAGAACGCGACCACGATGCCGACCAGCGCCAGCAGCCCCCGCCAGCGCGCCACCGCGACGACCACCACCGCGAACGCGACGGCCAGGGCGACCAACGACCAGCCCCGTTCGAAGTCGTAGAACGCGTAGCTGGTGGCGCCCTGGTCGTCGACCTGGCGGACGAGCCGAATGTGGTCTCCCACCGCGAACTTCGGCTGGCCGGGGCCGGGGGAGGACTCCAGCAACGTGCTGGCGCCGGCGTTGGGGCCGGAATCGATGGCCACCTGGGTCAGCACGCACCGGCCGGCGCCCGGCGGCGCCGGTTGTGGTGCGGTGGTGAGCACCTGGCTGACCGACGGGCTCCCGCAATCGCCCATGCCGCTGGACAGCACGTGCCCGGCCTGCGTGCTCACGGCGCCGCCGGCCGCGTTCTGCAACGGCATGGGGATGTCGACGTGCTCGCGGCTGGGCCACAGCACGACGGCGCCCGCCAGTACCGCCAGACCGATCGCGACCAGCAGCCCGACGACGATCCTGGCGGGCAGCGGGTCGACCGGGGCCGGGCCGGACAGGCTGTGCGAGTGGGAGTGGGAGTGGCTCACCCGGTCCACCGTAGAGGCGCCGGCTGCGAAGATGCTTACTGGCGATAGCCGACCAGGAAGTTGCCCAACCGCTCGATCGCCGCGGCCAGGTCGCGGGCCCACGGCAGCGTCACGATGCGCAGGTGATCCGGTGCCGGCCAATTGAATCCGGTGCCCTGGGTGACCAGGATCTTCTCCTGCAGCAGCAGGTCGAGGACGAGCTGTTCGTCGTCGGTGATGTCGTAGACCTCGGGGTCGAGGCGGGGGAAGGCGTACAGCGCGCCCTCGGGCTTCACGCAGGACACCCCGGGAATCTCGTTGAGTTTCTCCCACGCTACGTCGCGCTGCTCGAGCAGCCGGCCGCCGGGCAGCACCAGGTCTTCGATGCTCTGGTGGCCCCCCAGGGCCACCTGAATGCCGTGCTGGGCGGGCACATTGGGGCACAGCCGCATATTGGCCAGCAGGTTGATGCCCTCGATGAAGCTCTCGGCGTGGTCCTTGGGGCCGGTGATCGCCAGCCAGCCCGCGCGGTAGCCGGCGACCCGGTAGGCCTTGGACAGCCCATTGAAGGTGAGGCACAACATGTCCGGCGCCAGCGTGGCCACGTTGATGTGCTTGGCGTCGTCGTAGAGGATCTTGTCGTAGATCTCGTCGGCCAGCAGCAGCAGTTCGTGCTTGCGCGCGAGTTCCACCATCTGGGTGAGCACCCCGTGGCTGTAGACGGCGCCGGTCGGGTTGTTGGGGTTGATGATGACCAACGCCTTGGTGCGCTCGGTGATCTTGGATTCCAGGTCGGCGATGTCGGGCTGCCACCCCTGGGTCTCGTCGCACAGGTAGTGCACGGGCGTGCCGCCGGCCAGCGACGTCGACGCCGTCCACAGCGGGTAGTCCGGCGACGGGATCAACACCTCGTCGCCGTTGTCGAGCAGGGCCTGCAGCGTCATCGTGATCAGCTCGGAGCACCCGTTGCCCAGGTAGACGTCGTCGACGTCGAACCGGGGGAAGCCCTCGACCAACTCGTAACGGGTGACCACCGCGCGGCGGGCGGGCAGGATGCCCTGCGAATCCGAGTAGCCCTGGGCGTACGGCAGCGCCTGGATCATGTCGCGCATGATCACGTCGGGCGCCTCGAAGCCGAACGGCGCCGGATTGCCGATGTTGAGCTTGAGGATGCGGTGCCCTTCGGCCTCCAGCCGCGCGGCGTGCTGGTGCACCGGACCGCGGATCTCGTACAGGACGTCCCGGAGCTTGGACGACTGCGCGAAGACGCGCTGCCGATGGTGGGCGCTCGCGTGCAGGGGCAGTTGGTGCATGGTCACCTCACCAATGGTGCCACTTGTGTCCACCGAATTTTGCCGTCAAGCGGCAAAATCCCTGATCAGCGCTTGCCCGGCGGGCGGGCCCCGCGGGCGATACCCAGGCCTTTGACCGGCGGGCCCGCCGGTGCGCCGTCGCCGTCGGCCTGTTTTGCGGGCTCCGCTTTCGGCGCGGGCTCGGCTTCCGCCTGCTCGGCGGGCTTGGATGCCTCCGCCTTGGGCGCCTCGGCCCTGGGTGCCTCGGCTGCCGGGGCGGCCTTCTTGGCGCCGGGGCGCTTGGCGCCCGCGGCGATGCCCAACCCCTTGACCGGCGCCGCGGGCGCCTTGGCTTCGGCCTTCTCCTCAGCCGCGGGTGCGGCCTCGGCCGTGGGCGCCTCCGCCTTGGCCTCGGCCGCCGGGGCGGCCTTCTTGGCCCCGGGACGCTTGGCGCCCGCGGCGATGCCCAACCCCTTGGCCGGGGCGGCGGGTGCCTCGGAAGACGCCGCGGGTGCCTCCGCCTCGGCCTCGGCCGCCGGGGCGGCCTTCTTGGCGCCGGGCCTCTTCGCCCCGCCGGCGATGCCCAACCCCTTCACGGGAGCGGCGGGCGCGGATTCGGCTTTCGGCGCGGCTTCGGCCTTCGGGGCGGCCTCGGCGGGTTCCTGCTCGGTCTCCCTGGCCGGCGCCTCGACGGTCGCGGTGGCCTTGGGCGCAGCAGCCGCCCGCTTCTCGGCTTCCTTTGCGGCCGTGCCCTTCTCCGGCAGCGTCGCCTTGTCGTACTCGAGGGAGCCGAGCAGCACCTGGGCCACGTCGAGCACCTCGACGCCGGTGCGGCCGGCCTCCTCGGCGCGGTCGTTGACGCCGTCGGTGACCATCACGCGGCAGAACGGGCAGCCGGTGGCGATCGTCGACGCCCCGGTGGCCAGGGCCTCGTCGACGCGTTCGTGGTTGATCCGCTTGCCGATGTGCTCTTCCATCCACATCCGCGCGCCGCCGGCACCGCAGCAGAAGCTGCGCTCGGCGTGGCGCGGCATCTCGGTGAGCGTGGCCCCCGCGGCCCCGATCAGCTCGCGCGGCGCCTCGTACACCTTGTTGTGCCGGCCCAGGTAGCACGGGTCGTGATAGGTGATGTCCTGAGAAACGGGCGTCACCGGCACCAGCTTGTTGTCGCGGATCAGCCGGTTGAGCAGCTGGGTGTGGTGCAGCACCGAGTAGTTGGCGCCCAGCTGGCGATATTCGCGGCCCAGCGTGTTGAAGCAGTGCGGGCAGGTGACGACGATCTTGCGGTCCACCGTCTCCACGCCCTCGAACACCCCGTCCAGGGTCTCGACGGCCTGCGCGGCCAGCTGCTGGAACAGGAACTCGTTGCCCGAGCGGCGCGCGGAGTCGCCGTTGCAGGTTTCGCCGGTCCCCAGCACCAGGTACTTCACCCCGGCGATGGCCAGCAGTTCGGCGACGGCCTTGGTGGTCTTCTTGGCCTTGTCGTCGTAGGCGCCGGCGCAGCCGACCCAGAACAGGTACTCGTAGCCGTCGAAGCTGTCGACGTCTTCGCCGTAGACGGGGACGTCGAAGTCCACCTCGTCGATCCAGTTGGTGCGGTCGGAGGCGTTCTGGCCCCACGGGTTGGCCTTGGTCTCCAGGTTCTTGAACAGCACCGACAGCTCGGACGGGAACTCCGACTCCATCATCACCTGGTAGCGGCGCATGTCGACGATGTGGTCGACGTGCTCGATGTCCACCGGGCACTGCTCCACGCAGGCGCCGCAGGTCACGCACGACCACAGCACGTCGGGGTCGATGACGCCGCCCTGTTCGGCGGTGCCGACCAGCGGGCGGGTGGCCTGCTCGGGGCCGGACCCCATGACGCGGCCGAACCCGGACTCGGGGACGTGGTGCGCCTCGGCGTGCTTCTCGCCGGACAGCTCCTCGCCGATGCCGCCCTCCGGCGTGTTCTCGAGGGGGCTCTCCTTGTCACCGAGGATGTAGGGCGCCTTGGCCATCCAGTGGTCGCGCAGGTCCATGATGACGAGCTTCGGCGAGAGCGGCTTGCCGGTGTTCCACGCCGGGCACTGCGACTGACAGCGCCCGCATTCGGTGCAGGTGGCGAAGTCCAGCATCGCCTTCCAGCTGAAGTCCTCGATCTTGCCGCGGCCGAATTCGGCGTCGTCGGGCGGGTTTTCGAAGTCGATCGGCTTGCCGTCGTGTTCCAGCGGCATCAGCGGCCCGAGCCCGTTGGGCAGCCGCTTGAAGATGACGTTGATGGGCGCCGTGAAGATGTGCATGTGCTTGGAGTGCAGCACGATGATCAGGAACGCCAGCATGACCGCGATGTGCAGCAGCAGGGCCACGGTTTCGATGATCTCGTTGGCGGGCTGGCCCAGCGGACGCAGGATCACGCCGAACAGCTGCGACAGGAACGCGCCCTTGCCGTAGGGCAGCGTGCCGTTGTTGACCGCGGACCCGCGCACCAGGACGTAGGTCCAGATGACGTTGAAGATCATGAACAGCACCAGCCAGGCGCCGCCGGTGTGCGAGCCGTAGAACCGCGACGAGCGGCCGATCTCGCGCGGGCTGCGCGTCAGCCGGATGATCGCGAACGTGGTGATGCCCAGGAAGACGGCGGTGGCGAAGAAGTCCTGCAGGAAGCCCAGCGCGTCCCAGCGCCCGATGATCGGGATGTGGAAGTTGTCCTGGAACAGCAGCCCGTAGGCCTCGATGTAGACCGTCAGCAGGATGAAGAATCCCCACATGGTGAAGAAGTGGGCCAGGCCGGGGATGGACCACTTGAGCAGGCGACGCTGCCCGAAGACCTCGGAGACCTCGGCCCAGATTCGTTTGCCGGGTTCGTCGGTGTGTCCCGGGGCGGGCTTCCCGGACGTGATCAGCTTGAACAGCCACAGGACCCGCCGGGCAGCCAGTGCGGCCACGACCAGCGTCATGCCCATGCCCACTACCAGTCTGATGAGCATCTGCGTCGTCACAGAAGGTCTCCCCAATGCCTTGTTGATTCAGCCAGCGTTTTGTTTGCCTGCTCAGCCCTGCTCATAGTTGCATCTCCGCAGCTTTCGCCGCGAGAAAGGCTGCCCTAACTTGGCGTTCATCGGCGCCCTTGGCCTGCTTGGTTAGCGCCCGGCGGGGGTGTGAGCTTCGTCGCCGTGACCGGCGCCACCGCGTCAGGGCCGGGGTTGGGGCACGAAGGGTGGCAGGAGCGGCCGGAAGCGGGTCGTCGTGGGGGGCGCGGCCGTGGTGGTCGGCGCCTGCGAGGTCGTGGTCGGCGGCGCGGTCGTTGTGGTCGTGGTCGGCGGGGGCGTCGTGGTGGTGGTGGTCGGCGGGGGCGTCGTGGTGGTGGTGGTCGGCGGCTCGGTCGTCGTGGTGGCCGGCGGCTGCTCGGACGACGACGGCGGCGGCGGGGGCGGCGGCAGGACCGTCACGGTGGTGCTGTTGTCCGGCCCGGTGATGGTCACGGTTTGCGACGTCGGCGGGGGAGCCGGTGTGGTGGTGACCGGGGTGGGCTTGGGGTGGCCCAGGGTCAGCGCCAACACGATGGCCACCAGCACCGCCGCCGCGGCGCCGGCGACGGTCAGGACCAGGGCCGTGCGCTTGTACCACGGCAGCCCGCCCTCCTGGGCGGCGTAGCGGTCGCCGGCGGCCCGGTCGAGATCGGTTGCCTCATCGGTGTACTCACCGGTGGCGTCGCGCCCGGTGTAGGGCACCGGCTCGTCGGCGCCGTCGGCGTCCTGCGACCAGGCCAGCGCGCCGTCCACGTCGGTGGCCCGGGCGGCCGACGCGGCCTGGGTCATGTCGATTCCGGCGGTGCCCACCATCTCGGTGGGCGCTTCCACGACGGCGCCCGCGGCGGTCGGGGCGCCCGCCGGCGCCTGCTGACCACCGAGCGACGCCGCGCCGATCGCGGCGCTGGCCGCGGGCTGCGGCGCGGTGTGGACCGGCACCCGAAAACGCTCCGACAGCCGCGCGGAGAGCAGTGGGATGCTGGCGCCGCCGCCGACGGTCGCCACGGCGGCCAGCCTGGATACCGGAATGGCGTTGCGGCGCAACGCTTCCTCGAGGGTGTCCAGGAATCGGTCCAGCGGTTCGGAGATCAGCTGATCCAGCTCGGCGCGCGACAGCTGCGCGTTGGCGCCCGGAGCCGCCGCGAGGGTCGCGGTCGCGGCGGTCGACAGTTGCTCCTTGGCGCGCCGGCATGCGTCGAGCAGCCGGGCCTGCGAGCCCATCCGCACGGTGCCGGCCATGTCGGCCATGGTGTCGTCGGAGGCCTGCAGGCGGCCGAGGACGAGCCGATCGATCGCGTCGCCCGAGAAATCGGCGTAGCGCACCGACGGACCGATGTGGGTGAAATTCGCTCCGGCGTCCATCAGGGTGATGGTGGTGCCGCTGGCGCCGAAATCGCACAGCGCGACGACGCCGGCGGTCGGGAATCCCGGCCTGCCGCGCAGTGCCGCCAGCGCCGCGGTGGCGTCGGACACCAGCACCGGGGTCACACCGCCGCGGGCGAGATCCGGCTGGGCGAAGAATTCGTCACGCAGCGCGGCGAACTGGGCCTCGGACCAGTACGCGGGGACGGCGATGGTGATCGGTGCGCCGTAGCCGACCGTGCGGGCCATGGCCTCGATCGCCTCGACCGTCAGCACCTCGCCGAGGTACTTCGTCCCGTCGGGCGCCACCAAGGGGGAGCGGTCGCCGACGCGCTCGACGAAGCCGCGGAGCACCATCCCGTTTTCGGTCAGGTTCGGGTTCTCTTCCGGCAGGCCAACTTCGGTCGGCCGGTGCTCGAAGAGGGTCAACACGGCGCTGCGGACCACCGGGGCGCTTCCCGCCCGGGCCGCCACCAGGTGGGCCGCCCCGATCGACAGCCCGAGCGACTCGCTCATGCCCCGCACCCCACTTCCGATCGCCCGGTGGTCCTCACCATAGCGGCCGACCGGGTCAGCGCAGGCCGGGCGGGACCGTGATCACTGTGGGCACGCCCGGAATCGTGATCACCGAAGGCACCTGTGGCAGGTGGTGCCGGTGCGACGGCTCCTGCTGGCTGGGCTGGCGCGTGGGCTGCTGAGTCGGCTGCTGTGCCGGCGCCTCGACCGAGCTGCTGGTCGTCGGCGTCGTGGTGGTGGTCGGCGCTGTCGTCGTCGTCGTGGTGGTGGTGGTGGTGGTCGTGCTCGTGCTGCTGGTGCTCGGGGTGGGGCCGGCGCCCCCTCCGCCGTGCAGCAGCTCGGTGATGCCGTAGGCGATCAGCGCGATCAGGATCGCGACGAACACCAGCCAGGCGATCAGCAGCGGAGGCTTGCGATACCACGGCGTGGGTTCGCTCTCCAGGGCGTCGAAAGCCTCGGGCTGCTCGAACCCCTCGGGCGGGTAGTGCGGGGGTTCGCCGGAAGTCGGCTGGTCAGCCATGCCGTAGTTGGCATGATGGGTCGCCTGCTCGTGGAAGTCGTCGGGTGGGCCTTTGCGTTCCACGGCACCGATGGTACTGACCCCGCCTGCCAGGCTCCTGAGCCCACCTTCAGAACGTGCTGACCTTGTCGAGGCTGACGAGCGGTCTCGGGCGTCGGCGCCTCATCGCCCTCCGAGCGCGGCCCGCACGCGTCCGCGCGCCCGGTCGAGCCGGGCGGCGGCCTCGGTCGCGTCGACGCCTGCGAGCAGCGCGACGATCGCGGTTTTGGCGTGACCACCCGCGGCGGCGAGTGCGGCGGCCGCGGTTTCCTCGTCGACGCCGGCCGCATCGCGCACGATCCGCACCGCACGGCGGCGCAGCTTCGCGCTGGTCGGTCGCACGTCAACCATCCGCGGGCCGTAGGCCTTGCCGAGCGCGATCATCACGCTCGTCGACAGCGCGTTGAGCACGACCTTCTGAGCCGTTCCCGCGGTCAGCCGCGTCGAGCCTGCCAACACCTCGGGCCCGGTCAACAGTTCGATCACCACGTCGGCTGACGCCTCGCTGCCGGGGTTGTTGACGATCGCGACCGTCAGCGCACCCGCCGCACGCGCATGCTCGAGCGCCCCGAGCACGTAAGGTGTGCGGCCCGACGCGGTGATCCCGACGAGCGCGTCGGCGGCGGTCAGGTCGGCGAGATCGGTGGGGTCGAACGCGTCTTCGGCGCCCTCGATCGCCTCGGTCAGCGCCGCCGGCCCGCCGGCGATCACTCCGCGCACGAGGTCGGTGCCGAACGTGGGCGCGCATTCGGCCGCGTCGAGCACGCCGAGCCGCCCGGGCGTTCCGGCACCGGCGTAGATCAGGCGGCCGCCGCGCTCGAGTCGCGCACCGATCGCCTCGGCCGCCGCCGCGATCCGCGGGACCGCCGCCGCCACCGCGGCGTGCGCCTCGCCTTCGGCGGCGACGAGCAGGGCGACGACCTCCCCGACGGGCCGCGCGTCGAGGTCGTGCAGGCGCGGACGCGCGGCTTCGGTGGCGAGCGCGTCGAGTCCTTGAACGCCAAAGGTTTTGGGTGCCGCCTGCACGCGGATCACGTGCGGCTGGTGGATCGCCCCCAGCCGCAGCGCGCCGTCGAGCGCGTCGCCGGCGGCGGGGACGAGGTCGAGCTGCGCACGCAGCGCTGTGGACCCGGCCAGGCCGCCGACCATCGCGACCGGGCCGTCCCCGGCCGCGCGAGCGGTCGCGGCGAGCGCCTCAGCCGCCGCGCCGACGATGGCCAGCGCGGCGGCGTCGCCCTGCGCGGCGAGGACGTCGGGTGCGAAGGACGCGAGCTCGGCGGCGCCGGTGAGCTGCGCGGGCCAGGTCTCCGGCGCGCCGAAGCGGGCGCGGGCGGCGTCGAGCAGCGTGGTGGACGGGCCGCGGCCGTCGTGCGCGCGCAGTGCCGCGCGCAGCCCGGCGGCGCCGATCCACGCGCCGCCGCCCTCGTCACCCAGCCACGGGCCCCAGCCGTCGGCAGTCCGCAGGGCGCCGTCAGCGTCGATCGCGAGCGCCACGACGCCGGTGCCCGCGATCAGCACGACGCCCGGCTCTCCGTCCAGCGCGCCGGCATGCGCGATCACGGCGTCGCTCGTCACGGCGACGCGCTCCGCCCGCAGCGCGGTCAGCAGCGCATCGCCCAGCGCACGCGCCCCGTCCGGCGCCGCCAGCGCGCCGGCGGCGCCCACGATCACCTCATCGACCGCGCCGAGCTCGCGCGCCAATTCGCTGGCCAAGGTCAGGATCACCGCCTCCGCGGCCCGCACGCCGCCAGGCGCCGCCAGCCCGGGCGCGCCCGGCCCCTCCGCCCTACGGCCGCCCGCCGAAGCCCGGCAGGACGTCTTACCCAAGTCGACGGCGAGGATCACCGCACCCATCCTTGATCGGCCCGGGCTGTGTGTCGACTGCCGCGACCGGCATGCCGGGCAAACTGGTCTGGTGGAGCGGGCGTTGCTGACCGTGGGGCACGGGACAGCCGGCCGTGAGCGGCTAGCGGAGTTGCTTGCCGGCGCCGGAGTCGAGCTGGTGGTGGATGTGCGGCGATATCCCGCCAGTCGGACGAATCCGGACGTGCGGCGGGAGGCCCTGGAATGCTGGTTGCCCCAACGCGGCATCGGCTACCGATGGGAGCCTCGCCTGGGCGGTCGGCGTCATGTCGCGGCCGGAGAAGAGGAGCCGGACAGCTGGTGGACCGTGGCCGCATTCCGGGCGTACGCCGCGTACACCCGGACGCCGGAGTTCGACGCGGCGCTGGACGAGGTCCTGGCCGACGCAACCCGGCGCACCACCGCGGTGATGTGCAGCGAGAGCGTCTGGTGGCGCTGCCACCGGCGACTGATCGCCGACGTGGCGGAGCTGGGTCGCGCGGTGCCGGTGCGACACCTCATGCCGAACGGCCGCCTCAGCCCACACCGCCCCGCCGACGGGGCTCGCCGCCGCCCCGACGGCCACTTGGTATGGGACGGCTGAGCCGGCGATCGCCGGTCCGGATCCTGGCCTTTAGAACGTGTTGACCTTGTCGAGGCTGACGAACATCCCGTGGCCGGTGCGGTCGTTGATGAAGCGCGTCCCGTCGGCGGTCGCGTTGATCGTCCAGCCCGCGGCGTTGTAGGTCTTGTAGTCGATCTGGACGGTGGGGATGGCCCCCAGGTTGCCCAGCACCCACTGCACCTTGCCGCCGGAGTCGACGCTGACGCCGTTGGCGTGTTCGCCGTCTTGCAGGGGCGAGTTGGTGAACGGCGCCTCGCAGCCGACGGTGTCCCTGTTGATCTGGCAGCGCGTGGTGCCCGACTTGGTCTCGATGAACACGTAGCCGTTCTGGTCGGGCGGCAGCGGGATGGCGCCGGCGGGCGCCGTCGGGTTGGCCGGGGTGGTCGGCAGGCCGGGGGCCGGGCTCGCGGTGGGCGCCGGCGGCGCCGTGGTCGGCCTGGGTGTGGGGAACGTGGGTTCCACCGGACCCGCCCCGGGCGCGGCGACCGGGCGGCCGGCGATGGTGGAGGAACATGCGTCGATCAGCGCGGGACTGACCAGCACCGGCGCAATCAGCAGGGATCCCCCGGCAAGACTCCACCGTGCCCTTTGCGAAAACCGCACGCGCCACTCCCGACGATCACCCGATACCGGGAAATCAGATTACGCGTGAAGCGACGAAACCCCCTGCAACCGCGCGCCTATCGATGCGACCCCGATGGTGAAGCTTTATCGCCGCGTGACCGACTGGACCTCGGCGGCCCGGCGGGCGGCGGCCACGATGCCCTGGTAACCGGTGCACCGGCAGAAGTTGCCCGACAGGCCTTCGCGGATCTCCTGGTCGGTGGGATCGGGATTGTCGCGCAGCAGCGCGGTCAGCGACATGACGAAACCCGGCGTGCAGAAGCCGCATTGCAGCCCGTGGCACTCCCGCAGCGCCGACTGCACCGGCGACAGGGTGCCGTCCGCCGCGGCGACGCCCTCGACCGTCGTCACCTCCGTCCCGTCGGCCTGCACCGCGAACATCAGGCACGAACGCACGGCCTGGCCGTCCAGCAGGACCGTGCACGCCCCGCACGCCCCGTGCTCGCAGCCCAGGTGGGTGCCGGTCAGCCCGCACTTCTCCCGCAGGAAGTCCGCCAGCGTCATCCGCGGTTCGACCGCGGCCGTGGTCGGAGTTCCGTTGACGGACAGGTCGATTGGACGTTCACGCATCGTTTTCCCCCGTGGCTGCTTCGGCTGTCGCTCGTGTCCAGGCGCGCGTGGCCATGGTGGCGCCGACCTTCAACCGGTATTCCGCCGACCCCTGCAGGTCGTTGGGGACGTCGTCGAGCCCGCTCATCGCGGCCTCGCCGATCTCCTCGGGCACCAGCTCGGCGACCGGCCTGCCGACCGCGGCCACCTCGGCCGCGGTGGCGCGCCGGACCGTGGACCCCATGCCCAGCAGCCCGATCGCGCAGCGCGCTACCCGATCCCGGTCGTCGAGCTGGACGGCGACCAGGGCACCCGCGATCGCGAAATCGCCGTGCCGGCGGGAGAATTCCTCGACGGCGAACCCGCATCTGCCGTTCCACACGGGGAACCGCACCCCGGTCAGCACCTCGTCGGAGTCCATGGTGGTCTCCCACACCCCGGCGAAGAAGTCGGCGGCCGCGATCTCGCGGCGCCCCCGCGGCGACTGCACCTCCATCACCGCGTCCAGGGTCAGCGCGACCGCCGGGTATTCGCCGGCGGCGTCGGCGTGGGCGATCGACCCGCCGAGTGTGCCGCGGTTGCGGATCTGGAAGTGCCCGACGAACGGCGTCGCCCGCGTCAGCAGCGGAACCGCTTGGCGCACTCGGTCATCGGCGCCGACGGTGGCCTCGGTGGTGCCCGCGCCGATCCACAGTTCCGATCCCCGGCGCTCGATGCCCTGCAGCTCGGCCAGCCGGGAGATGTCGATGAGGTGGTCGAAGTAGGCCAGCCGCATCGCCAGCATCGGCACCAGGCTCTGGCCGCCGGCAAGGATTTTCGCGTCGTCGCCCAGTTCGGCCAGCAGGCCCACCGCGTCGCCGATGGTGTCGGGGCGGTGGTAGTCGAACGCGGCCGGCTTCACCGTTGCCCCCGTTCCAGCAGGGTGGCGATCGACGCCGGGCTGGCCGGCAGCCGGGTGATCGTCACGCCCAGCGGTGCGAGCGCGTCGTTGATGGCGTTGATCACCGCCGGCACCGAGCCGATGGCCCCGCCCTCGCCGGCGCCCTTGTAGCCGCCGGGCCCCGGCCCGGGTATCTCGACGTGGCCGAACTCGATCGGCGGCACCTCGGTGGCGGTGGGTAGCAGGTAGTCGACGAAAGTCGTTGCCAGCGGGTTGCCTTCGTCGTCGTAGACCATGTCCTCCATCAGGGCGCCGCCGATGCCCTGCACGGTTCCGCCGGCGATCTGGCCCTCCACCACCGACGGGTTGATCATCGGCCCGACGTCCTCGCTGACGATGTAGCGCAGCAGGGTCACCTTGCCGGTCGCCACGTCCACCTCGCAGGTGCAGGCGTGCGTCGCGTTGGACCAGTGGATGGGATTGGTCGAGTTGAACCGGGCGGTCGCCTCGAGATTGGTCGACAGTCCCGGCGGCAGCTGCTGCGGCGAGTAGTACGCCACATAGGCCAGCTCGCCGAA
Organism: Mycobacterium seoulense; assembly: GCF_010731595.1. Classification (NCBI taxonomy): domain Bacteria; kingdom Bacillati; phylum Actinomycetota; class Actinomycetes; order Mycobacteriales; family Mycobacteriaceae; genus Mycobacterium; species Mycobacterium seoulense. The sequence goes on from NZ_AP022582.1 coordinate 4,800,215, forward strand.
CGACACCGACTTGGCCGGGTCGTCGCGCACGCTGGCCACCGAGAACGCCAGATCCACTTGCGCCTCGGGCACTTTCAGGTGGTGCGCCGCCAGCGCCACGATCTTCTCGCGCAGGATGGCGCCCGCCTCGCTGACGGCCCCGGCGGTCATCGGCGCGCTGCGGCTGCCTTGCGTCCCCGCCCCGTACGGGGTGATCGCGGTGTCGCCCTGGATGGTGGCCACGTCGTCGATGTCGGCACCGAGCGCGTCGGCGGTGAGCTGCACGACGGTGGTCTCGATGCTGTTTCCGCTCGAGCCGCCGTTGACGTACACGTTGATCTTGCCGGTCGGCTCCATGCGGATGGTCGCGCCCTCGGTGGCCAGGTGCCCCGTCGCCGCGCCGGTCGGCTCGATGTAGGCGGAAAACCCGAGACCCAGGTAGCGGCCCTGCGCCAGCGCCTCGGCCTGCTCCTTGCGAAACCCTTCGTGGTCAAGGATTTTCACCGCCTGCTCGAACGTGTCGATCGGGGCGACGTGGTCGTAGGGCATGCCGTTGGGGTTGACGTACGGCATCTCGTCGCGGCGCAGCAGGTTGCGCCGGCGCAACTCGACCGGGTCGACGTTCATCTTGCGCGCGGCGATGTCGAGCAGGACCTCGCGGGCCAGCGTCTCGTACTGCCAGGGGCCGCGATAGGCGGCCAGGCCGCTGGTGTTGGAGAAGACCGTCTTGTAGTTGAAGCTGGCCTTGGGCACCCGGTAGGGGCCCGGGAAGAACATGCCGATGGCGGCCGTGGTCAGCACCGGGTACGGCGTCGGGTAGGCGCCGATGTCCTGGACGAAGTCGATGTCGGCCGCCGCGATGTTGCCCTCGTCGTCGAACGCCATCCGCGCCGTGCCGTCGACGTGCCGCGCCTGCCCCGCCGACATCAGGTTCTCGCGCCGGTCCTCGATCCACTTCAGCGCCGCCGGCACCTTGCGGGCGGCCAGCATGATGCACATGTCTTCCCGCATCGGCACGACCTTCTGGCCGAAGCCGCCGCCGGTGTCGCGCATGATGACCCGAACACGTTGCGCCGCAATGCCCAACAGCCGGGCGCAGAACGCCCGCAGCTCGTGCGGGGTCTGGGTGGACGCCCACATGGTGAGTTCCCCGGTGGCGGCGGTCCATTCGACGACCAGGCCGCGGGTCTCGATCGGCACCGGCGCGTAGATCTGCTGATAGATCTGCTCTTTGACGACGCACGGCGCGCTGGCGAACAGCTCCTCGTCGGGCGGGGCGCCGCCCATGCCGCCGGCGACGTTGTTCGGGTAGGCGTCGTGCACCAGGACATCGGCGTCCTGCGCCCGGGTGAAGTCGGTGACCGCGGGCAGCGGCTCGTAGTCCACGTCGATGAGTTCCAGCGCGTCCTCGGCGACATACCGGCTCTCGGCGACGACGAGCGCGACGGGGTCGCCGACGAACTTGGCCTCGCCCTCGGCCAGCGGCGGTCGCGGCGTGTCCGGGACGTCCTTGCCGGCGACGGCGTGCCACGCCTCCTTCGCGTCGGGGTTGAGGTCGGCGGCGGTGAACACCGCGCGCACGCCCGGCAGCGCCAGCGCGGCCGAGGCGTCGATGCCGTTGATGCGCGCCCGCGCGAACGGGCTGCGCACGAAGCAGGCGTGCAGCATTCCGGGCCGGACGATGTCGTCGACGAAGCTGCCGCGGCCCGTCAGCAGCCGGCCGTCCTCCACCCGCTGGACGCGGGTGCCGGCGTACCGGGGCGCCGGGGTTACCGGTCCGTCCGTTGCCGCCTGCACGTCCTGAGTCATTGCGCTCCATCATTGTCGCTGTACGAGAAGCTCAATGTCATCATAGGAGAGTGCCGTTATCGCAGTCTATTGGCCCGGGGCCACACGTCGTCGGAATCCTGTTGGCCGCGGGCGCCGGAAGCCGCTACGGCATGCCGAAGGTGCTGGTCGACGGTTGGCTGGACGCCGCGGTTGACGCGCTGCAAGACGGCGGGTGCGCGGGGGTCGTCCTGGTCCTGGGTGCCGCGGAGGTCGCTGCCCCGGCCGGGGTCACCGCGATCGTGGTGCCGGACTGGCGCGCGGGGGTGAGCGCCTCGGTGCGCGCCGGCCTGGCCCAGGCCGACCGCATGCGGGCCGACTACGCGGCGCTGCACGTCATCGACACGCCCGACGTCGGCGCCGCCGTGGTGGCGCGCGTCCTCGACCGCGCGGTGGCGTCGGCCAGTGGCCTGGCGCGCGCCGTCTTCGGTGACCGGCCGGGGCATCCGGTGGTGATCGCGCGCCGGCACTGGCCCGAGGTGGTCTCGCGGATCTCGGGCGATCACGGCGCCGGCGCGTACCTGGGCGCCCGGGACGACGTCGAGCTCGTCGACTGCGCGGATCTGGCCGGCGGCCAGGACGTCGACGAGCCTTAGGCCGCCGCGGGTGGGTCGACGGCCAGCGGCGGGGTGTCTTGGGCGGCCTCGCGCACCCGGTGGCGGACCAGATACCAGCCGCCGATCAGGCCCGGGATGCCGACGGCCATGGCGCCGAGCAGCCACGGGCCTTGGACCTTGTCCAACAACATCAGGACGAGGACGCCGGCCAGGAAGGCCAGCGTGAGGTAGCCGCTGTAGGGCGCAAGCGGCATCCGGAAGTGCGGCCGTTGCAACGCCCCGGCGCGGGAGAGCCGGTAGAACCGCAGCTGGCTCGCCACGATCGTCCCCCAGGCCACCACCACGCCCACGGCGGCGATGTGCAGCACGATCTCGAACGCCTGGCTCGGTTTGACGGCGTTGAGCACGATGCCCGACAGGCCGACCACGGCGGTGAGCAGGATCCCGCCGTACGGCACGCCGTTCTTCGTCATCGGTGCGGTGAATTTCGGGCCGCTGCCGTTGATCGCCATGGACCGCAGGATGCGGCCGGTGGAGTACAGCCCGGCGTTGAGGCTCGAGAGCGCGGCGGTGAGCACCACGAGGTTCATCACGCTGCCCGCCCCGCCGAACCCGACCTTCGAGAAGAAGGTGACGAACGGGCTCACGTGGTCCCGGTAGGCGGTGTGCGGCAGCAGCAGCGCCAGCAGGACCGTCGACCCGATGTAGAAGATGGCGATGCGAAACACCACCGAGTTGATCGCCCGCGGCATGATCTTGTGCGGATTCGCGGTCTCCCCGGCCGCGATGCCGACCAATTCGACCGCGGCGTAGGCGAACACCACCCCCGAGGTCACCAGCACCAGGGGCAGCAAGCCGGCCGGCAGGAGTCCCCCATGGCTGTCCCATAGCGTCACCCCGGGGTCATGACCGTCGACCTTGACGCGGCCGACCAGGAAGACGATGCCGACGACGAGGAACGTCACCAGCGCGAGCACCTTGATCAACGAGGCCCAGAACTCCAGCTCGCCGAAGAGCTTCACCGAGATGAGGTTCATCGCCAGCACGGCGACCAGCGCGATCAACGCCAGCGTCCACTGCGGGACGGCCTGGAACGCCGTCCAGTAGTGGCAGTAGTGCGCGATCGCGGTGGTGTCCACGATCCCCGTCATCGCCCAGTTGAGGAAGTACAGCCAGCCGGCGGCGAACGCGGCCTTCTCGCCGAAGAACTCGCGGGCATAGGAGACGAAGGATCCCGAGGACGGGCGGTACAGCACCAGCTCGCCGAGGGCGCGCAGGATCAAGAAGACGAAGATGCCGCAGATCCCGTACACCAGAAACAGCCCCGGCCCCGCCGACGCGAGCCTTCCGCCGGCGCCGAGGAACAGGCCGGTCCCGATGGCACCGCCCAGCCCGATCATCTGGATCTGGCGGTTGTTCAGGCCCTTGTGATAGCCCGCCTCTTCGCGGGCGAGCCGCGCGGCGGCGGTGTCTTGCGGTGGCATTGAGTCCTGCCGTGTCGGCTCCGGGAAAGGCTCAGGCTAACCCACCGATGCCCGGGGTGCCCAGTCCAGCGACCCCCGGGAACAAGACGGCGGCGCCCACCGTTAGCATGATCGACAAGTTGAGCGAACCAGACTCAAGCCTGGGTTGACACCACGGTGCGGCCCAGAGCAGTCTTGAGCGGGGTTCACTCAGCATAGTGGCACCAAAGAAGCTCTACTCAATCAGGAGGAATCACTATGGCTCGTGCGGTCGGTATCGACCTCGGGACCACCAACTCCGTCGTCGCAGTTCTCGAGGGCGGTGACCCCGTCGTCGTCGCCAACTCCGAGGGCTCACGGACGACCCCGTCCATCGTTGCCTTCGCGCGCAACGGTGAGGTGCTCGTCGGCCAGCCCGCCAAGAACCAGGCGGTGACCAACGTCGACCGCACGATCCGTTCGGTCAAGCGGCACATGGGCACCGACTGGTCCATCGAGATCGACGACAAGAAGTACACCGCGCAGGAGATCAGCGCCCGCGTGCTGATGAAGCTGAAGCGCGACGCGGAGGCGTACCTGGGTGAGGACATCACCGACGCCGTCATCACCGTGCCGGCGTACTTCAACGACGCCCAGCGGCAGGCGACCAAGGAGGCCGGCCAGATCGCCGGCCTGAACGTGCTGCGCATCGTCAACGAGCCCACCGCGGCCGCGTTGGCCTACGGCCTGGACAAGGGCGAGAAGGAACAGACCATCCTGGTCTTCGACCTGGGCGGCGGCACGTTCGACGTCTCGCTGCTCGAGATCGGCGAGGGCGTGGTCGAGGTCCGCGCCACCAGCGGTGACAACCACCTCGGTGGCGACGACTGGGACGACCGGGTCGTCGAGTGGCTCGTCGACAAGTTCAAGGGCACCAGCGGCATCGACCTGACCAAGGACAAGATGGCGATGCAGCGGCTGCGCGAGGCCGCCGAGAAGGCCAAGATCGAGCTGTCGAGTTCGCAGAGCACCTCGATCAACCTGCCCTACATCACCGTCGACGCGGACAAGAACCCGCTGTTCCTCGACGAGCAGCTGACCCGCGCCGAATTCCAGCGCATCACCCAGGATCTGCTGGACCGCACCCGTCAGCCGTTCCAGTCCGTGATCAAGGACGCCGGCATCTCGGTCTCCGAGATCGACCACGTGGTGCTGGTGGGTGGTTCCACCCGGATGCCCGCGGTGTCCGATCTGGTCAAGGAGATGACCGGCGGCAAGGAGCCCAACAAGGGCGTCAACCCCGACGAGGTGGTGGCCGTGGGTGCCGCGCTGCAGGCGGGTGTCCTCAAGGGTGAGGTGAAAGACGTTCTGCTGCTTGACGTCACGCCGCTGAGCCTGGGCATCGAGACCAAGGGTGGGGTGATGACCAAGCTCATCGAGCGCAACACCACGATCCCCACCAAGCGGTCGGAGACCTTCACCACGGCCGACGACAACCAGCCGTCGGTGCAGATCCAGGTGTACCAAGGTGAGCGCGAAATCGCCTCGCACAACAAGCTGCTCGGTTCCTTCGAGCTGACCGGCATCCCGCCGGCCCCGCGCGGCGTCCCGCAGATCGAGGTCACCTTCGACATCGACGCGAACGGCATCGTGCACGTCACGGCGAAGGACAAGGGCACCGGCAAGGAGAACACGATCAAGATCCAGGAGGGCTCCGGCCTGTCCAAGGAGGAGATCGACCGGATGATCAAGGACGCCGAGGCGCACGCCGAGGAGGACCGCCAGCGTCGCGAGGAAGCCGACATCCGCAACCAGGCGGAGTCGCTGGTCTACCAGACGGAGAAGTTCGTCAAGGATCAGCGTGACGCCGAGGGCGGCTCGAAGGTTCCCGAGGAGACGCTGTCCAAGGTCGACGCCGCGATCGCCGAGGCCAAGTCCGCGCTGGGCGGCACCGACATCTCCGCGATCAAGGCGGCGATGGAGAAGCTGGGCCAGGAATCCCAGGCGCTCGGCCAGGCCATCTATGAGGCCACCCAGGCCGCCGGCGAACAGGCCGGCGCCGCCCCCGGCGGCCCGTCCGGTTCCGCCGACGACGTCGTGGACGCGGAGGTGGTCGACGACGACCGGGAGTCCAAGTGACCGAAGGTAATCCACAGGAGCAGGTGACCGTCACCGACAAGCGGCGGATCGACCCTGAGACCGGTGAAATCCGGCACGCCTCTCCCGGCTCCGCGCCGGGAGAGGCTGCGCCGGGCGACTTCTCGGGTGAGTCACCCGAGGAGGCCGGCAAGGCCGCCGAACTGCTGGGCGACCTGCAACGGGTCCAGGCGGACTTCGCCAACTACCGCAAGCGTGCGCTGCGCGACCAGCAGGCCGCGGCCGACCGGGCCAAGGCCGGCGTCGTCAGCCAATTGCTGGGCGTGCTCGATGATCTCGAGCGGGCGCGCAAACACGGCGACCTGGAATCCGGCCCGCTGAAGTCGGTGGCCGACAAGCTGGACAGCGCCCTGACCGGACTCGGTCTGACGGCGTTCGGCGCGGAAGGCGAGGACTTCGACCCGGTGTTGCACGAAGCCGTGCAGCACGAGGGCGGCGGCGGCGACGGCTCCAAGCCGGTGATCGGCACGGTCATGCGGCAGGGTTACAAGCTGGGCGACCAGGTCCTGCGGCACGCTCTGGTCGGCGTCGTCGACACGGTCGCCGACGAGGGTGGCGCGCCGGCCCAACCGGCCGAATCGCACGATAACCCCGGCGCATCCGGTGAATAGACCACACAATCAGCACAACAAAAGACAGAAAGGTGAGAGGGGGTGACGCGACATGGCCCAGCGCGAATGGGTCGAAAAGGACTTCTACAAGGAGCTGGGCGTCTCCTCTGACGCCAGTCCCGAAGAGATAAAACGCGCGTACCGCAAACTGGCGCGCGACCTGCATCCGGACGCCAATCCCGACAACCCCGCCGCGGGCGAGCGATTCAAGGCGGTCTCCGAGGCGCACAACGTGTTGTCGGATCCGGCCAAACGCAAGGAGTACGACGAAACCCGCCGCCTGTTCGCGGGCGGCGGTTTTGGCGGCCGCCGGTTCGACACCGGGGGTTTCGGCGGTTTCGGTGCCGGCGGTGACGGCGCCGAGTTCAACCTCAACGACCTGTTCGACGCCGCCGGGCGAAGCGGCGGCGCCAACATCGGGGACCTGTTCGGCGGCCTGTTCGGGCGCGGCGCGAGCGCCCGTCCCAGCCGGCCGCGGCGCGGCAACGACCTGGAGACCGAGACTCAGCTGGATTTCGTCGAGGCCGCCAAGGGTGTGGCAATGCCGTTGCGGCTCACCAGCCCTGCGCCGTGCACCAACTGCCACGGCAGCGGCGCGCGGCCGGGGACCAGCCCGAAGGTGTGCCCCACCTGCAACGGTTCCGGCGTGATCAGCCGCAACCAGGGCGCGTTCGGGTTCTCCGAGCCGTGCACCGATTGCCGCGGCAGCGGCTCGATCATCGAGCACCCGTGTGAGGAGTGCAAGGGCACCGGGGTCACCACCCGCACCCGCACCATCAACGTGCGGATCCCGCCCGGCGTCGAGGACGGCCAGCGCATCCGGCTGCCCGGGCAGGGCGAGGCCGGATTGCGTGGGGCGCCGTCGGGCGACCTCTACGTGACCGTGCACGTGCGGCCGGACCAGGTGTTTGGCCGCGACGGCGACGACCTCACCGTGACCGTTCCGGTCAGCTTCACCGAATTGGCCTTGGGTTCAACAATTTCGGTACCCACACTGGACGGCAAGGTCGGCGTCCGGGTGCCCAAGGGGACCTCCGACGGCCGCATCCTGCGGGTGCGGGGGCGGGGCGTTCCCAAGCGCAGCGGCGGCAACGGGGACTTGCTGGTCACCGTCAAGGTCGCCGTGCCGCCCAACGTGGAAGGCGCCGCGGCCGAGGCGCTGGAGGCCTACGCGGCGGCCGAGCGGGCCAGTGGGTTCGACCCACGAGCGGGATGGGCGGGTAATCGCTGATGGCCAAGAATTCACGGGAAGAGTCCCGGACGTTCCTGATCTCGGTGGCGGCGGAGCTGGCCGGCATGCATGCGCAGACCCTGCGCACCTACGATCGCCTCGGCCTGGTCAGCCCGCGCCGCACTTCCGGTGGGGGACGGCGTTATTCGGAACACGACGTCGACCTGCTGCGTGAGGTGCAGCGGCTGTCCCAGGACGAGGGGGTCAACCTCGCCGGCATCAAGCGCATCATCGAACTGACCAATCAGGTCGAGGCGCTGCAGTCGCGGGTCAAGGAGCTGACCGACGAGTTGGCGCAGGTGCGCGCCGGGCAGCGCCGCGACCTCGCGGTGATGCCCAAGAGCACCGCCGTCGTGGTGTGGCAGCCGCGCAGAACACGCGGCTGATCAGACCCGGATCGAGAACTGCGTGAGGGCCGGTTCGCCCGGCCGGGCGAGGCGGTAGCCGCCGCGGCGCAGAGCGTCGGTCGGTGCGGTCATCGGCTCGAAGCACACGATGGCTTCGGCGGTGGGCGCGAAGATCTGTGTCGCCGGATACCCCCGGTCGAAGCGCACCTCCAGCCGCCGGCCACCGCCCGAGACCGCGAACACCGCGCCGTCGGGGACCTCGTCGTAGGCATCGTCGAAAGCCTTGTCCCCCAGGGGTTCCGACAGCGCCGCAGGTGGCTCGGATTCGCCGGTGGGCAGCCCGAGGTCGTCAAGCCGCAGATGCCGCAGCGGCGGAGTCTCGATCACCCATTCGCCGCGGGCGACGTCCGGCAGGCGCAGGTAGGGATGAAAGCCGAAGCACAGCGGGACCGCCCGGTCGCCGGTGGCGGTCACCGTGGTGCGCACGGTCAGCGTCCGCTCGGCCAGCCGCACCGCCACCGTCAACACGTGCGGGTAGGGAAAGCTGGCCAGCAATCGGGGATCGGCGGCGAAATCCAGCTCGGCAGTCAGCTGGTCGGCCGACTCGGCGGTCACCCGCCAGCCCGGGTGGCCCGCCAGCACGCCGTGGATCGGCAAGCCGCTGGGATCGGCACGGACCCCGTTCTGGCCCGGCGTGAGCGTCGTCGTCACGCCCTCCGCGGTATAGGTGTTGGCGCCCAACCGGTTTGCCCAGGGATACAGGATCGGTATCCCCATCGTCTTGCCCGCCGTCACGTAGGCGTCCAGCCCGCGCCGTTGCCCGAGCAGCTCCACGCCGGCATCGCGCAGCGAGGTGCCGATCATCCCCGCCTCGGGCACGAATTCCGCGGTCACCGTCGATGCCGGGTCGCACAGGGTGACGACACGCATGTCTACCTCCACTCAACTCGATAGCGGGTCGTGCTGAATGCTTTCCGGCGGAGCGCCTTTGGCGATGAGGGCGGCCTTGGTGGCCCGCACCATGGCCGGGCCCCCGCAGATCAGGATCTGCCGGTCACCCCACCCACCGTATTTGGTCACCACGTCGGGGAGCCGGCCGGTCTGGCGCACGTGCAGGCCGCGCGGCGGCGTGACGTCGGGATAGTCGGCCGCCCACGCCGGGTCGGCGCTGTACTCGGAGACCGGCGAGACCGACAGCCACGGATTGTGGGAGGCCACCTGCCACAGCGTCGGCAGGTCGTAGAGCTCGCAGCGATAGCGCGCCCCGAAGAACAGGTGCACCCGCGGGTTCACCGCGAACCGGGACAGGTCCATGATCAGCGCCCGCAGGGGGGCCAGACCGGTGCTGCCGGCGACCATCAGCACGTCCCCGCCCTGCCGGTCGACCCGCAGGCCGCCGTGCGGGCTGGACAGCCGCCAGCGGTCGCCGGGCCGGGTTTCGTGGACGATGGCGGTGCTGACCAAGCCGCCGGGCACCACGCGGACGTGGAACTCGATGCCGCCGCCCGGGTCCGCCGGGATGGCGGGGGACAGGTAGCGCCAGCGCCGCGGGCATTGCGGGACGTGCACATTCACGTACTGGCCGGCGTGGTAGTCCAGCGGGCGGTCGAGCTGCAACCGGACCACCGCCAGGTCGCGGGAGACCCGCATGTGCTCGATCACCGTGCCGTCCCACCAGGCCGGCCCCTCGTCGGCGTCCGCGGCGCCCCGCATCACCCCGGTGATCAGGTTGAGCGACTGCTGGGCCGCGGCGTCGACGGCGCCGGTCCAGGCGTCGCCGAGGTGTGTCCGCAGCGTCGCCAACAACGCGCGGCGCAACGTGTCGTAATGCGCTGGGAGCACACCGTATTTGCGGTGGTCGCGGCCGAGCTGGGCGAGAAAGGCGACCGGTTCCTGGGCGCGCTGGTCGACGAGTTCGCCGTACACCCAGTGCAGGGCGTGCGCGAAAGCGGCCCGCTGCCCGCCCATTTCGGGCGGGAAGAGGTCGCGGACCGAGACGTCGAGGCCGAACCAGTGGGTGTAGAAGCGGCGGACGAGTTCGTCGCCGGATCCCGAGTCGTCCCGCGCGAAGGCGTCGCGCAGCACCCGCAACGCATCGGTGTCCTCGAGCCCCACGGGGCCCGATTCTAGGCTCGCCGCGCGCCGGCAATCCCGATCAGCACGGCCGCGGCGGCCACCCAGCAGCACAGCACGAGGCTGGCGGTCGTCGCCCCGGCGCCGGAGAAATACGCCGTCGACCGCAACAGGGTGGCGTTGGCCCCCTGCGGCAGCAGCTGACCCAGCGCGCCCCACCCGGACGGCAGCATCTCCGGGGCGCTCATCAGGCCGGACAGCGGGTTGCCCAGCAGCATGGCCACCGCCACCGCAGCACTCAGGCCGGCCCGGCCGAACAGCGAGCCCAGCGCCAGCGTCGGCAGCGCCATCGCCAGCGTGCCCAGCGTGAGTCCGGCGGCCACGCCCCAGAAATTCTGGTCGACCGACCCCAGCACGTAACGCAGCAGCACGGCGATGGTCACCGCGGCGCTGACCGAAAAGGCCGTCGCCACAGCGCAATTGAGCCAGGGCCGGCGCGGGAACGCCAGCAGCAGCACGATGGCGGGCAGGATTCCGGCCAGGGTGATCGGCAGCGCGGAGGCGGCCAGGCCGGCGCCGCGCGGATCGTCGGCGGGCAACGGGGCGAGGTCTTCGGTGCGCAACGGCGCTCCGGTGCGTTGCGCGACGCGGTCGCCGATCTGCGTCAGCAGTTGGGCGACGGTCGGGCTCGCCCCGGACGCGAGCAGCAGGGTGGGCCCGGTGGGGGTGACCACCAGGCCGCCGTAGCCGTCGCGGTTGCGGATCGCCGACCGCAGCGCGGCCTCGTCCGGGTAGGTGGTCACGGTGAAGCCGCCCGGGGCGGCCGTGTCGAGCTGGCTGTTGATGAGCCCGGTCACCAGGCCGGGTCCCACCAGGCCGATCGGTACGTGGTGTGGCTTGGAGCGTGCCGCCGGTAGCGCGAAGGCGATGCAGATGACGGCGACCGCCACGGTCATCGCCGCGACGAGGCCCGTCGCACGGAACAGGGGCAGCTGCGGGCGGGGGCGCGCGGGCCGGCCGTGCTGGGGGAGCGACTGCGTGATCATGCGCGACAACCCTTTTCATCAGTGGATGAAATATGACGCTCGCGAGCGTAGCCGCGCCGTCCAGTATTTTCAACAATCAATGAAATGATACCGTCGTCGTGTGCCGTCACCTGCCGCTTCCCCCACACGCAAGCGCCGGGGCCGCCGTCAGGGTGAGCCCGTGTCGAAGGACGTGGTGCTCAGGGCGGCCAAACAGCGGTTCGCCGCCCAGGGCTACGAGAAGACGACGCTGCGGCAGGTCGCCGAGGATGCCCACGTGGACGCGGCGATGGTGATCTATTTGTTCGGTTCCAAGGCCGAGCTGTTCCGTGAGTCGATGCGGCTGATCCTGGACGGTGGCGTGCTGGCCGCCGCGATGGGCGACGGCCCGCGCCGGGACATCGGCGCCCGGTTGGTGCGCGCCTACCTGCAGATCTGGGACGAGCCCGAGACCGGTCCGACGATGGTCGCCATGCTGCACTCGGCGATGCTGCACTCCGACGCTCATGAGGCCTTCCGCGACTTCATGCGCGGCTACGTGATGACGGCGATCTCCGGCGTCCTGGGCGAGGGGCCCGACACCTTGCTGCGGGCCAACCTGGCCGGCACCAACCTGGTCGGCACCGCGTTGTTCCGCTACGTGATGAAGGTGGGTCCGCTGGCCGAGCTCGGCACCGACGAGGTGGTCGGGCTGATCGCCCCCAGCGTGCAGCGCTACCTCACCGCGGACGCGGACGAGCTCGGCCTGCCGAAGTCGTATCGCGCCTGACCGGCTCAGCCCTGCCCGACGGTGTTGGCCGTTCCGGCGTTGACGACCTTCGGTGAGCCCCAGTGGTAGGTGATCGCGTTGCCGGTTCCGGACGTGCTCACCGCGTCCGTGCTGTCGACCGCCACCCGGTTGCCGTGCCCCGAGACGCTCAGGCTGGTGCAGTGGCCGGTGACTTTCACCGTGTTCGTCTGGCCGCTGACCGACAGGTAGCCGCCGTGGCAGCCGATGGTTTTCGTCGTGCCGGTCCCGCTGACCTGCAACGTGCCCGACTCCGGGACGGCCGCCGAGGCGCCCCCGCCGGCGAGATCGGCGCGGAATCCGGCCACGGCAAGTCCCGCCAGCGCCACCGCGCCGACCACCGTGGCCAGCCTGAAGGCCCCGGGAACGCGGCGCGCGGGGGCCCGGTTCTGGTGCCGCTCCGTCTCTGTCATCGCTTCGGGGGTACCCCGTGCGCCAGCTCGGCCAAAACTCGTTAGAGTTGAGCGGAACACACTCAACCTTGACGGCGTTGAACATCGCGACAAGCATTTGGTACTACTCGAACGGAGGCGTCGTGGACTCTTTCAACCCGACAACCAAGACGCAAGCGGCGCTGACCTCGGCGCTCCAGGCGGCCTCGGCCGCCGGTAATCCCGAGATCCGGCCCGCGCATCTGCTGATGGCCCTGCTGACGCAGGCCGACGGGATCGCGGGACCGCTGCTGGAGGCTGTCGGCGTCCAGCCCGCGACCATTCGCACCGAGGCGGAGCGCCTCGTCGAACGGCTGCCCCAGGCCAGCGGCGCCAGCTCGCAACCGCAGCTGTCGCGCGAATCGCTGGCCGCCATCACCACCGCCCAGCAACTGGCCACCGAGATGGACGACGAGTACGTCTCGACCGAGCACCTGCTGGTCGGCCTGGCCACCGGCGATTCCGACGTCGCCAAGCTGTTGACCGGTCACGGCGCGTCGCCGCAGGCCCTGCGCGAGGGTTTCGTCAAGGTGCGCGGCAGCGCCCGGGTCACCAGCCCGGAGCCGGAGGCCACCTACCAGGCGCTGGAGAAGTACTCGACCGACCTGACCGCCCGCGCCCGGGAAGGCAAGCTCGACCCGGTCATCGGCCGGGACAACGAGATCCGGCGCGTCGTGCAGGTGTTGAGCCGCCGCACCAAGAACAACCCGGTGCTGATCGGCGAGCCCGGCGTCGGCAAGACCGCGATCGTCGAGGGCCTGGCCCAGCGCATCGTGGCCGGCGACGTGCCGGAAAGCCTGCGCGACAAGACCGTCATCAGCCTGGACCTCGGCTCGATGGTCGCCGGCGCCAAGTACCGCGGCGAGTTCGAGGAGCGGCTGAAGGCCGTCCTCGACGACATCAAGAACTCCGCCGGCCAGATCATCACGTTCATCGACGAGCTGCACACCATCGTCGGCGCCGGCGCGACCGGCGAGGGCGCGATGGACGCCGGCAACATGATCAAGCCGATGCTGGCCCGCGGCGAGCTGCGGCTCGTCGGCGCCACCACGCTCGACGAGTACCGCAAGTACATCGAGAAGGACGCCGCGCTGGAGCGGCGCTTCCAGCAGGTGCTGGTCGGCGAGCCGTCGGTGGAGGACACCGTCGGCATCCTGCGCGGGCTGAAGGACCGCTACGAGGTGCACCACGGTGTGCGCATCACCGACTCGGCCCTGGTCGCGGCGGCGACGCTGTCCGACCGCTACATCACCGCCCGCTTCCTGCCGGACAAGGCCATCGACCTGGTCGACGAGGCCGCCAGCCGGCTGAAGATGGAGATCGACTCGCGGCCCGTCGAGATCGACGAGGTCGAGCGCCTGGTGCGCCGCCTCGAGATCGAGGAGATGGCGCTGGCCAAGGAGGAGGACGAGGCGTCCAAGGAGCGGCTGGAGAAGCTGCGCTCCGAGCTGGCCGACCAGAAGGAGAAGCTGGCCGAGCTGACCACCCGCTGGCAGAACGAGAAGAGCGCGATCGACGTGGTCCGCGACCTCAAGGAGCAGCTGGAGGCGTTGCGCGGGGAGTCCGAGCGCGCCGAGCGCGACGGCGACCTGGCCAAGGCCGCCGAGCTGCGCTACGGCCGCATCCCCGAGGTGGAGAAGAAGCTCGACGCCGCCCTGCCGCACGCCGAGGCGCGCGAGAACGTGATGCTCAAGGAGGAGGTCGGGCCCGACGACATCGCCGACGTGGTGTCGGCGTGGACCGGCATCCCCGCCGGCCGGATGCTCGAGGGCGAGACGGCCAAGCTGCTGCGCATGGAGGACGAGCTGGGCAAGCGCGTCATCGGCCAGAAGAAGGCGGTGACGGCGGTGTCCGACGCGGTGCGCCGCAGCCGGGCCGGCGTCGCCGACCCCAACCGGCCGACCGGGTCGTTCATGTTCCTCGGGCCCACCGGTGTGGGTAAGACGGAGCTGGCCAAGGCGCTGGCGGAGTTCCTGTTCGACGACGAGCGCGCGATGGTGCGCATCGACATGAGCGAGTACGGCGAGAAGCACTCCGTCGCCCGCCTGGTCGGCGCTCCCCCGGGCTACATCGGCTACGACCAGGGCGGTCAGCTGACCGAGGCGGTGCGGCGGCGTCCGTACACGGTGATCCTGTTCGACGAGATCGAGAAGGCGCACCCGGACGTGTTCGACGTGCTGCTGCAGGTGCTCGACGAGGGCCGGCTCACCGACGGGCAGGGCCGCACGGTCGACTTCCGCAACACCATCCTGATCCTGACGTCCAACCTCGGGTCGGGTGGCAGCGAGGAGCAGGTGATGGCCGCGGTGCGCTCGGCGTTCAAGCCCGAGTTCATCAACCGGCTCGACGACGTCATCATCTTCCACGGCCTCGAGCCCGGTGAGCTGGTGCAGATCGTCGACATCCAGCTGGCCCAGCTGCAGAAGCGGCTGGCGCAGCGCCGCCTCACGCTGGAGGTGTCGCTGCCGGCCAAGCAGTGGCTGGCGCAGCGCGGGTTCGACCCCGTCTACGGCGCGCGGCCGCTGCGCCGGCTGGTGCAGCAGGCCATCGGCGACCAGCTGGCCAAGCAGCTGCTCGCCGGCGACGTGCACGACGGTGACACCGTCCCGGTGAACGTCAGCCCGGACGGCGACTCGCTGATCCTGGGCTAGGGGTGAGCGCGGCCCGAGTGTGAATGCTGGGCTTTGAGTGTGAGCGCAGGGCGGGAAAATCGCGAAAGTCCCGCCGCCGGCTCACACTCAAGGCCGTCAGCGCACACGGCCGCGGGGGGCCGGGCCTCAGCGGCACCCGATTCGTCCTGTAATTGGGTTGTGACCAGCCGGACTTCTTTATTCCGGCGCAATTGCAGATACCCTGTGTGGGATGGTCCCCCTTTGGTTCACGCTCTCCGCGCTGTGCTTCGTCGGCGCGGGCGTGTTGCTGTACGTCGACCTCGATCGACGCCGCGGCCGCAGCAGGCGCCGCAAATCATGGGCGCGGTCACACGGATTCGACTACGAGCGTGAATCGGCCGACATCCTCAAGCGCTGGAAGCGCGGGGTGATCTCGACGGTGGGCGACATCGCCGCCGAGAACGTCGTGCTGGGTCAGATCCGCGGCGAGGCGGTGTACATCTTCGACCTCGAGGAGGTCGCCACCGTGATCGCGCTGCACCGCAAGGTGGGCACGAACGTGGTGGTGGATCTGCGGCTCAAGGGGCTCAAAGAGCCACGGGAAAGCGACATCTGGCTGCTCGGCGCGATCGGCCCGCGGATGGTGTACTCCACCAACCTGGACGCCGCCCGGCGGGCCTGCGACCGCCGCATGGTCACCTTCGCGCACACCGCGCCGGACTGCGCCGAGATCATGTGGAACGAGCAGAACTGGACGCTGGTCGCCCTGCCCATCACCAGCACCCGCACCCAGTGGGACGAGGGGCTGCGCACCGTGCGGCAGTTCAACGACCTGTTGCGGGTGCTGCCGCCGCTGCCGGAGGAGACCCAGCAGGAGGCGGGCGCGCCCGCGGGGCTGCGCAGCGCGTCGCCCAGCCGACCGCTGGCGCCCGCGGGCCGCGCGGAGTTGCCGCCCCGGCGCGCGCAGCAGGACGTCGGTGGGCTGCTCGGTGATGCGTCCGCCCGCCGGCCGGCCGAGCCGATCCGCCGGGAGCAGCGCGGCCCGGACGCCGTTCGCCGTCAGCCGCCGGCCGGCCGCAACGGCCACCAGGCCACCAACTATCAGCGCTGACGGCGCGCCGGGCGCCGGGTGGGCGGCGCGGCCGCCGTCATTAGGATGTCGCTCATGCCTCGTCCCGTCGCCCTGATCACCGGCCCCACGTCCGGGATCGGCGCCGGCTACGCGCGACACTTCGCCTCCGACGGCTACGACCTGGTCCTGGTCGCCCGCGACGCGGACCGGTTGACGCAGCTGGCGGGTGAACTGGAAGGCCGGGCCGGCGACGTCGAGGTGCTGCCGGCCGACCTGGCCGATGCCGCCGGTCGCGACAAGGTCTGCGAACGCCTGGCCCGGGGAGTCCGGGTGCTGGTGAACAACGCCGGCTTCGGCACCTCCGGCGACTTCTGGGCCACCGACCCCGCGCTGCTGCAGTCTCAGCTGGACGTCAACGTCACCGCGGTCATGCACCTGACCCGGGCCGCCCTGCCGGCCATGCTCGACGCCGGGGCCGGCACCGTCGTCAACATCGCCAGCGTCGCCGGGCTGGTGCCAGGGCGCGGATCCACGTATTCGGCGTCCAAGGCGTGGGTGATCTCGTTCAGCGAGGGCCTGGCCGTCGGCCTGCAGGGCACCGGCGTGGGCGTGCACGCCGTGTGTCCGGGCTACGTGCACACCGAATTTCACGCCCGGGCCGGCATCGACATGGCCAAGTCGCCGTCGTTCATGTGGCTCGAGGTGGACGACGTGGTGAACCAGAGCCTGGCCGACATCGCCCGGGGCAAGGTGATCAGCATCCCGGGCCTGCAATACAAGGCGATCATCGCCGCCGAGCGGATGATCCCGCGGACCGTGATGCGGGCGGTCACGAAGCGGATCGGCGGTGGCCGTGGCCGGACCTGAGTCGCCGGCATCCGCGCGCGAGGAGCTGGCCGAGCTGGTGCGCCGGCTGTCGGTGGTGCACGGCCGGGTGACCCTGTCGTCGGGCCAGGAGGCCGACTACTACGTCGACCTGCGCCGCGCCACCCTGCACCACCGGGCCTCGGCCTTGATCGGCACGCTGGTGCGCGAACTCACCCGCGACTGGGACTACGCCGTGGTCGGCGGGCTGACCCTGGGCGCCGACCCGGTCGCCACCGCCGTGATGCATGCGCCGGGGCGCCCGATCGACGCGTTCGTCGTGCGCAAATCCGCGAAAACCCATGGGCTGCAACGCCTTATCGAGGGATCCGAGGTTGCCGGTAAGCGGGCGCTGGTGGTCGAGGACACCAGCACCACGGGCAACTCGGCGCTGACGGCGGTGCGCGCCGTGCAAGAGGCCGGCGGGCAGGTGGTCGGCGTGGCCACGGTCGTCGACCGTGCCACCGGCGCCGCCGAGGCCATCGAGGCCGAGGGGCTGCCGTACCGCAGCGTGCTGGGCCTCGCCGACCTGGGGTTGGGCTAGTTGCGTTGCCGCGCAATCCTTCTCGCGGTAGCCGTCTGCCTGCTGGCCTGCCTGACGGGTTGCTCGGGCTCGAGCCACCCCGTGCGCCCCTACGGCGCGCAGGGGGCGTGGTTCGGGGAATCGCTTTCCCTGCTGGGCTGGAACATGTCGGTGTCGAACCTGCGCTGGGCCGACGACTACGTGCTCATCGATGTCGACGCCTCCGCGGCCGATCCGCACGCGCCGCACGCCAAGCCCGAGGACATCCGGTTCGGGCTCTACGGCGCGCTGTCGCACCCGATCGAGGCGACCGGGCTGGGCAGCTGTGACCGCCCGACGGCGAAGCCGCCCGACGTCCACTCGGCGCTGTCGGCGCCGGGTGACCGGCTCACCGGCACGGTTTGCCTTGGGCCGCTGAAGGATCGGAGCCAGGTCCGCGGTGTGTACGGCTACTCGCCGCGCGACCGGATTCCGAACACGTCGGCGGCCTACCCGGCCGCGTTCCCCGTGGGGCTGATGCCCACCAACGCCAACGACACCGGCCTGGCGGTGAAGACCACCAGCCTGTCGGCCTGGCGCGCCGACGGCGCCCCGATGACCAAGGCGCAGCTCGGCGATCCCGCGGCGTTCAACGGGACCGGCTACATGCTGCTGGGCCTGGAAGCCGACGGGATCGCGGCGCGGTACCGCGACGACTCGGCCCAGCGCGGCGGGCCGCTGATGCTGCTGGCGTCGCCGACCCTGCCCGGCGCCGGGCTGAACCCGGCTTGCGCGGCGTACGGGTCGTCGGTGCTGATCCTGCCCGACGCCTCGCTGGACGCGGTCCACGTGAGCGCGTCGCTGTGCACCCAGGGCGAGATCAACGAGGCGCTGCTCTACGCGACGGTGGCGGTCGACGGCACGCACGCCGGCGTGTGGACGCCGCGATGACCGGCCCGGGGCCGACCGAGTGGGCCGCGCCGGCCGGCGGGGTGGGGCCCTGGGCGGGCGAGCCGCCCGACGACCCACGGTATGACCCGGTCCTGTTGCGCGAGGGCGACACTCGCAACGTCGTCGACGCCTACCGGTACTGGACGCGGGAGGCGATCATCGCCGACATCGACCGGCGCCGGCACCCGCTGCACGTGGCGATCGAGAACTTCGGGCACGACGCCAACATCGGCTCGGTGGTGCGCACCGCCAACGCCTTCGCCGTGCACACCGTGCACATCGTGGGCCGGCGGCGCTGGAACCGCCGGGGCGCCATGGTGACCGACCGTTATCAGCGGCTGTGCCACCACGACAGCACCCCCGAGCTGCTCGGCTTCGCGGCCGGCGCCGGGCTGGCGGTGGTCGCGGTGGACAACGTCCCGGGGGCGACGCGCCTCGAGGAGACCGCGCTGCCGCGGGAGTGTCTGCTGGTGTTCGGGCAGGAGGGCCCGGGCATCACCGACGACCTGCGGGCGGGCGCGGCGATGACGGTGTCGATCGCCCAGTTCGGCTCGACCCGCAGCATCAACGCCGGCGTGGCCGCCGGGATCGCGATGCACGCCTGGGTTCGGCGGCACGCCAACCTGTCTGACGCCTGGTAGGCGCCCGGTTGGCGTCGAGTGTGCGCTGAGGGCGTCGATTCTCGGCGTGTCGCCGCCATGCGCGCACACTCAAGGCCAACGATTCACACGCGGAAACCCGTTCAGCTCCACAGTGTCACGTGCACCTTCGGGCGAAACCGGGTCACGCCCACGCCGGACCCGCGGATCATCGCCTGCGTGCAGCGCGGGGTGGTGATGAAGCGGACCAACTCGGAGACGGCCGGCTGACGGGCCGAGGGCGCCAGCGTCGCCGCGCACCACTCGCCCGACCGGTCCAGCCCGGGACCGTGCACATGCGTCAGGCGCCCGCCGGCCAGGTCCTTGGCAACCGCGAAGCCGATGGTCAACGTGGCCCCGCCGACCCGCTGCACCTCCTCGAGGGCGGCCGCGTCGCTCTGAAAAATCCGCTGCTGTGACTCCGGGATCGCCAAGTCGCGCAACATGGTTGCGATCTCGCCGTCCACTCCGCCCGCCGACGGGCCCAGCATCCACTGTTGCTGACGCAGCAATGCCGGCGTCGGAACACCAACGGCCAGCGGGCTTTTGGGTGCCGCGACGGCGATGATCTGATACTTCAGGAACGGCCGCACGAACAGCGCGTCGTCCGCGTCGATCGAACTCTCGCTGGCCGGGCCGATCGCGATGTCCACGGCGCGCGAGCAGATCAGGTCACGAAACCGGCTCGTCGGATGCACGCTCAACTCGACCGACAGGTCATCTGCCCGCGACGAGAAGAGCTCGATCAGCCCGGGCGCGGCGTGTTCGGCGAACGCGGTGGACGCGGCGATCCGCAGCAACCGGCGCCCGTGGGCGGCCTCGGTGACTTCGATGGCGGTTTGCTGTTGCAGACCCAGGATTTCGACCGCGCGGCTGGCCAGTCGCAGCCCCCCGGGGGTAAACGCCAACCCGGCGCCGGTCCGGGTGAACAACGGGTCGTCGAGCTCCTTGCGCAGCGCCGTCACGAGCATCGAGACGCCGGCGTCGGAAACACCCAGCTCCGCGGCCGCTGCCCGCACCGAGCCGAGGCGAACCACCGCGGAAAAGGCCCGAAGTTGAGCCGGGGTCATGGAGTCAGCCTAATTTAAAAGGGTGCGTGACGTGCTTGCCCAGCTGATGTCGATCTGGCGCGCCGGCGACACCGCGGGCCTCGCGACGGTGGTGCGCACCTTCCGGTCCGCGCCGCGCGCGCCGGGAGCCGCGATGGTGGTCGCGCCGGACGGCTCGGTCAGCGGGTCGGTGTCGGGCGGCTGCGTGGAAGGCGCGGTCTACGACCTCGCCACCGAGGCGGCGCAGACCGGGGCGCCGCGGCTGCAACGGTACGGGGTCAGCGACGACGACGCGTTCGCGGTCGGCCTGACGTGCGGCGGCGTCATCGACGTGTTCGTCGAGCCGGTTTCGCGCGCGTCGTTCCCCGACCTCGGCGCGGTGGCCGACGACATCGCCGAGCGCCGCGCGGTGGCGACCGCGACCGTCATCGCCCACCCGGATCCGGCCTGGATCGGCCGGCGGGTCGTCATCCGGCCCGACGGGATGGCGGGGTCACTGGGGTCGGCGCGAGCCGACGCCGCGGTCGCCGACGATGCCCGCGGCCTCCTTGCGCTCGGCCGCAGCGAGGTGCTCGAGTACGGGCCCGACGGGCAGCGGCTCGGCGACGGCATGGAGGTCTTCGTGTCCAGCTATGCGCCACCGCCGCGGATGCTGGTGTTCGGTGCCATCGACTTCGCGGCCGCGCTGGCGCGCCAGGGCTCGTTCCTGGGCTACCGCGTCACCGTGTGCGACGCCCGTGCGGTGTTCGCCACCCGGGCGCGCTTCCCCACGGCCGACGACGTCGTCGTCGACTGGCCCCACCGCTATCTCGCCGCCCAGGCCGAGGCGGGCGCCGTCGACCGCCACACGGTGATCTGCGTGCTCACCCACGACCCGAAGTTCGACGTGCCGGTGCTCGAGGTGGCGCTGCGGCTGCCCCAGGTCGGCTACGTCGGCGCCATGGGGTCGCGCCGCACCCACGACGACCGCCTGGCCCGGCTCAAGGCCGCCGGCCTGTCCGACGCCGAGCTGAGCCGGCTGTCCAGCCCCATCGGGCTGGACCTCGGCGCGCGCACCCCGGAGGAGACCGCCGTCTCGATTGCCGCCGACATCATCGCTAGGCGCTGGGGCGGCGGGGGCAGGCCCCTGGCCCAGATCGTCGGGCGAATCCACCACGACGCCGAGGTAGCGGGCGGCTTCCCGGCGAGTTCAGGGATTGCTTAACTCGCTATTGACGCCCCTGTCAGGGCGGCTGACACTGTGGCGCATGCAAGTACCCGGACCCTTCGAATACGAACGCGCGACCAGCGTCGACCACGCCATCGGACTGCTGGATCGGTTAGGGGAGGGGGCGCGCGTCGTCGCCGGCGGGCACAGCCTGCTGCCGATGATGAAACTGCGCATCGCCAACCCCGAATACCTGGTGGACATCAACGATCTCGCGCTCGAGCTCGGATACGTGATCACCGATCCGACGCTGGTGCGCATCGGCGCGATGACGCGGCACCGGGAGATCCTGGAGTCCGACACCCTGGCCGCGGTCTGCCCGATCTTCCGGGACGCCGAGCGCGTGATCGCCGACCCGGTGGTGCGCAACCGCGGCACCCTCGGCGGTTCGCTGTGCCAGGCGGACCCGGCCGAGGATCTGTCGACGGTGTGCACGGTGCTGGACGCGGTGTGCCTGGCCCGGGGACCGTCCGGTGAACGCGAGATCGCGATCGACGACTTCCTTGCCGGCCCGTACGAGACCACGCTGGCCCGCAACGAGATCCTCATCGAGGTCCGGATACCGTTGCGGCACAACAGCTCCAGCGCATATGCGAAGGTGGAGCGTCGGGTGGGCGACTGGGCGGTCACGGCCGCGGGGGCGGCCATCACCCTGGACGGCGACCAGATCGCCGCCGCGCGGGTCGACCTGACGGCGGTGAATCCCGATCCCGGCGGCCTGGCCGAGCTGTCGGCCGCGTTGGTCGGCCAGCCGGCCACCGAGAGCGTCTTCGCCGACGCGGGGCGGCGCGCCGCGCAGGCCTGCGACCCGGTCACCGATGTCCGCGGCAGCGCCGAATACAAGCGCCACCTGGCCTCCGAACTGACCATCCGCACGCTTCGCACTGCGGCCGAGCGCGTCCGCGAACAAGGGGGTAACTGATCATGCAAGTCAATATGACCGTCAACGGCGAGCAGGTGACCGCCGAGGTCGAGCCCCGGACGCTGCTCGTCCACTTCCTGCGGGATCAGTTGCGGCTCACCGGAACGCACTGGGGTTGCGACACCAGCAACTGCGGGACATGCGTTGTCGACGTGGACGGCGTGCCGGTGAAGTCCTGCACGATGCTCGCCGTGATGGCGTCCGGCCACAGCATCCGGACCGTCGAAGGGTTGGCGGTTGACGGCCGGCTCGACCCGGTGCAGGAAGGCTTCATGCGCTGCCACGGGTTGCAGTGCGGCTTTTGCACGCCGGGAATGATGATCACCGCCCGTGCGCTGCTCGACCGCGATCCCGACCCCGACGAGCAGACCATCCGCGAGGCGATATCCGGGCAGATCTGCCGGTGCACCGGATACACCACGATCGTGCGCTCCATCCAGTGGGCCGCACAGCACAGCTCCGCGGAGGCCACGTCATGACCACCATCGAGTCCCGGCCGCCGTCCCCCGAAGACACCGCCGACAACGACCAAAAGCCCTGCGGCCACGGCCGGATGCTGCGCAAGGAGGACCCCCGCTTCATCCGCGGCCGCGGCACCTACGTCGACGACGTCGCGTTGCCGGGCATGCTGCACCTGGCCATCCTGCGCTCGCCGTACGCGCACGCCCGCATCGCGAGCATCGACGTGACCGCGGCCATGGCGCATCCGAAGGTCAAGGCGGTCGTGACGGGCGCGGACCTGGCCGAGAAGGGCCTGGCCTGGATGCCCACGCTGTCCAATGACGTGCAGGCGGTGCTGGCCACCGACAAGGTCCGCTTTCAGGGGCAGGAGGTCGCGTTCGTCGTTGCCGAGGACCGGTATTCGGCGCGCGACGCGCTCGAACTGATCGACGTCGACTACGACCCGTTGGACCCGGTGGTCGACGTGCGCACCGCGCTGGACGCGTCCGCGCCGGTCATCCGCACCGACCTCGACGGCAAGACCGACAACCACATCTTCGACTGGGAGACCGGCGACGCCGCCGCCACCGAGGCGGCGTTCGCGCGCGCCGACGTGGTGGTCAAGCAGGAGATCGTGTACCCGCGGGTGCACCCGGCGCCGATGGAGACCTGCGGTGCCGTCGCCGATTTGGACCCGGTCACCGGCAAGCTGACGCTGTGGACCACCTCGCAGGCGCCACACGCCCACCGCACCCTGTACGCGTTGGTCGCCGGCCTGCCCGAACACAAGATCCGGGTGATCTCGCCGGACATCGGCGGCGGCTTCGGCAACAAGGTGCCGATCTATCCCGGCTACGTGTGCGCGATCGTCGGCTCGCTGCTGCTGGGCAAGCCGGTCAAGTGGATGGAGGACCGCAGCGAGAACCTGACGTCCACCAGCTTCGCCCGCGACTACATCATGGTCGGCGAGATCGCGGCCACCCAGGACGGGAAGATCCTGGCGCTGCGGTCCAACGTGCTCGCCGACCACGGCGCGTTCAACGGTCAGGCGGCGCCGACGAAATACCCGGCCGGCTTCTTCGGGGTGTTCACCGGCAGCTATGACCTGGAGGCCGCCTACTGCCACATGACCGCGGTGTACACCAACAAGGCGCCCGGCGGGGTGGCCTACGCGTGCTCGTTCCGCATCACCGAGGCGGTGTACTTCGTCGAGCGACTGGTGGACTGCCTGGCCTTCGAGCTCAAGATGGACCCGGCCGAGCTGCGGCTGCGGAACCTGTTGCGGCCCGACCAGTTTCCGTACACCACCAAGACCGGCTGGACCTACGACTCGGGTGACTACGAGGCCACCATGCGCAAGGCCATGGACATGATCGGCTACGACGCGTTGCGCGCCGAGCAGAAGGAGCGGCGCGAGCGCGGTGAGCTGATGGGCATCGGCATGGCCTTCTTCACCGAGGCCGTCGGCGCCGGCCCCCGCAAGGACATGGACATCCTCGGCCTGGGCATGGCCGACGGGTGCGAGCTGCGCGTGCACCCCACCGGCAAAGCCGTTGTGCGGCTGTCGGTCCAGAGCCAGGGTCAGGGGCACGAGACGACGTTCGCGCAGATCGTCGCCGAGGAGCTGGGCATCCCGCCCGACGACATCGACGTGGTGCACGGCGACACCGACCAGACCCCGTTCGGTCTGGGCACCTACGGCAGCCGATCCACCCCGGTCTCCGGCGCGGCGGCGGCGCTGGTGGCCCGCAAGGTGCGCGACAAGGCGCAGATCATCGCCTCGGGGATGCTCGAGGTGTCGGTCGCCGACCTGGAATGGGAGAAGGGCTCTTTCCACGTCAAGGGTGACCCGTCGGCGTCGGTGACGATCCAGGACATCGCGATGCGTGCGCACGGGGCAGGTGACCTGCCCGAGGGCATCGAGGGCGGCCTGGACGCCGAGGTGTGCTACAACCCGTCGAACCTGACCTACCCGTACGGGGCGTATTTCTGTGTGGTGGACGTCGATCCCGGCACCGCGGTGGTCAAGGTGCGGCGCTTCCTGGCCGTCGACGACTGCGGTACCCGGATCAACCCGATGATCATCGAGGGCCAGGTACACGGCGGCATCGTCGACGGCATCGGGATGGCGCTGATGGAGATGATCGCGTTCGACGAGGACGGCAACTGCCTGGGCGGCTCGTTGATGGACTACCTGATCCCGACGGCCATGGAGGTGCCGCACCTGGAGACCGGTTTCACCGTGACGCCGTCGCCGCACCACCCGATCGGCGCCAAGGGTATCGGCGAGTCGGCCACCGTCGGGTCGCCGCCCGCGGTGGTCAACGCGGTGGTGGATGCGTTGGCGCCGTTCGGGGTCCGCCACGCCGACATGCCGCTGACCCCGTCGCGGGTGTGGGAGGCGATGCAGGGCAGAGCGAGGCCACCGATTTGAGCACGGTCAGCGAACGGGCCCAGCAACTACTGGCCGCGCGCACACCCTTCGTGCGCGCGACGGTGGTGCGCGCCCAGCCGCCCGCCTCGGCGTACCCCGGCGACGAGGCGATCCTGTTGGCCGACGGCACCATCGAGGGCTTCGTCGGCGGCCAGTGCGCGCAGAACTCCGTCCGCAAAGCCGCGCTGGGCGCACTGCAAGCAGGCGAAAGCGTGCTGCTGCGAGTGCTTCCCGACGGCGACGTCCACTTTCCCGAGGCGCCCGGCGCCTGCGTCGTCGTCAACCCGTGCCTGTCCGGCGGGTCGCTGGAGATATTCCTGACGCCGCAGCTGCCGCCGCCGATGATCCGGATCCACGGTGAGACGCCGATCGCCGACTCCCTGGCCCAGATCTGCGGCGTGCTCGGTTACGAAGTCCGCCGCGACGCCGACATGTCCGACACCGCCGCCTCGCCCACCGCCATCGTGATCGCCAGCCACGGCGGCCCGGAAGCCGAAATCATCCGCGCCGCACTGGACACCGGCGTCGGCTACATCGGCCTGGTCGCCAGCAGGGTTCGCGGCGCGTCGGTTGTGGACGCGCTCGACCTGTCCGACGTCGAGCGGGCCCGCATCCACACCCCGGTGGGATTGCGCATCGGGGCCAAGACTCCCGCGGAGATCGCCGTGTCGATCGCCGCCGAACTGATCGCGGCCGTGCGCGACGGCAGCCTCCTGCGCTCCGCCGGCCCGGTGAACGGCGCCCCCGACGAGGCGGTCGACCCCGTCTGCGGCATGACCGTGCCGATCGGCCCCGCCGCCGAGCACTTGCGGCTGGCCGGCACCGACTACTGGTTCTGCGGCCCGGGCTGCCGCACGGCGTTCGCGGGGAAAGCCGGCGCATGACGCCGGCGGTGTTCAGCGACGTCGACGACGTGATCGCCCGGTTCGACGCGCGGGACTACCTGCTCGACGCTGGGACCGCGTCCGCGATCTACCTGGCGGTCACGCTGGGCCGGCCCCTGCTGCTGGAAGGCGAGCCGGGCGTCGGCAAGACCACCGCCGCGAAAACTCTTGCGGACGTGCTGAATACGCCGCTGGTCAGGCTGCAATGCTATGAAGGGCTGACCGCCGCCGAGGCGCTCTACGACTGGAACTACCAACGCCAGCTGCTGTCCATCCGGCTGGCCGAAGCCCAGCGGACCCAGATCGCCGAGGCCGACCTGTACACCGAGGCCTACCTGGTCGACCGGCCGATCCTGCGGTGCGTGCGGCACCGCGGGCCCACCCCGCCGGTGTTGCTGATCGACGAGATCGATCGGGCCGACGACGAATTCGAGGCGCTGCTGCTGGAGTTCCTCGGCGAATCCGCCGTCACCGTGCCCGAGCTGGGCACCTTCGTCGCGCAGCGCCCGCCCGTCGCGGTGCTCACCTCCAACCGGAGCCGTGACCTGCACGACGCGCTGCGCCGCCGCTGCCTGTACCACTGGATCGACTACCCGGAGGCTTCGCGGGCGGCCGCGATCGTGCGGCGGACCGTGCCGGGCGCCGCGGCCCCGCTGATCGAGCACGTCACCCAATTCGTCGGTATGGCAAGGAATCTCGATCTGGACAAGCCGCCGGGCGTGGCCGAGACGATCGACTGGGTCGCCGCCCTGGTGGCGCTCGGCGTCGCCGACCTGGTCGATCCGGCGGCGCTGGTCAGCCTGGGGGCGCTGGCCAAGACCCCCGACGACCGTACGCTGATTCGCGACGCGTTCATCGAATACAGCCGCACCTGAGAGGACCACGGGATGAAGATCGCCAACCAGTTCACCGTCAGCGCGCCCATCGACCAGGCGTGGGACGTGCTGTGCGACCTGGAACAGGTGATCCCGCTGATGCCGGGCGCGCAGCTCACCGGCCACGAGGGCGAGGACTACTCCGGCAAGGTGAAGGTCAAGGTGGGGCCGGTCACCAGCGAATTCAGCGGCAAGGTGCGTTTCGTCGAGCAGGACCGCGGCCAGTACCGCGCCGTCATCGACGCCAAGGGCAAGGAGACGCGCGGCACCGGCAACGCGGCCGCGACGGTCACCGCCCAGCTGCAGGCCGACGGCGAGAAGACCAGCGTCACCGTGGACACCGACCTGAAGATCGTCGGCAAGCTGGCCCAGTTCGGCAGCGGCATGCTGCAACAGGTGTCGGAGAAGCTGCTGGGGCAGTTCGTGGACTCGCTCGAGGCCAAGCTCGCCGCCGAATCGGTGGCGGCCCCGGCCACATCCGAGGGACCCCCACAGGTCGGGCGCATCCCGGAGCCGCGCCACGCCGTCACCAGCGCCGAGCCCGAACCCATCGATCTGCTCGAGCTCGCCGGGGGCGACCAGCTCAAGAAATACGCCCCGCTGCTGCTGGCCGTGCTCGCCGGGCTGGTGCTGGGCTGGTTGCTCGGCCGGAGGCGTTAGCGCCTCGTGGGCTCCCCTGTGCTGTTGCGGGGCGTCGACCTGGCGGCGTTCGCGGCGGCACTGGTCGCCCGGCTGCGCGACGCCGGAGTTCTGGTCTCCGCCAGCGGCCCGGCGAGCTTTGTCCAGGCGCTGCGAAAGCTGTTGCCGGACAACACCACCGCGCTGTATTGGGCGGCCAGGCTGACGCTGGTCAACCGGATGGAGGATCTCGCCACCTTCGACGCGGTCTTCGCGGTGGTCTTCGGCGCCGCCGACCCCGACGGCACCGGCCGCCCCCTCACCCCGCTGCCGCTGCCCGGCCCCAAAGCGCGCGCGGCCGGCGCGCTGCGTCCCGCCGGCAGTGGGTCCGCGTCCGCCCAGAGCCTGCCCTGGGTGACGCGAACGCCGGCCGCCGCGGACGACGCGGCGGGCCCGAGCCTCGCGCTGCCGGATCTGCTGCCCAGCCGGATCGCCGCGCTGGCCGACGAACCGTTCGACCGCTTCGACGCGCAAGACCTCCGCCTGCTCGGCAACTGGCTGGAGGCGACCGTCACGCGCTGGCCGCGGCGGCGCAGCGGGCGATTCGAGCGCAGCCCCGCCGGCAAGCGGATCGACCTGCGGGCGACCATGAACGCGTCGCGCAAGAGCGGCTGGGAGGCGATGGTCCTGGCCCGGACCCGGCCGCGGCTCCGGCCCCGGCGGGTCGTCCTGGCCTGCGATGTGAGCCGTTCGATGCAGCCCTACGCCACGGTATATCTGCATCTGATGCGGGCGGTGTCGCGCCAGCCCGGAACCCACCCCGAGGTTTTCGCCTTCTCGACGTCGCTGACCCGGCTCACCTCGGTGCTGGCGCACCGATCCGCGGAGGTGGCGCTGCAGCGGGCCAACGCCAAGGTCGCCGACCGGTACGGCGGAACGTTCATCGGCCGCAGCCTGAACGGGCTCCTGGCCCCGCCCCACGGCAACGCGCTGCGCGGCGCCGTGCTGATCATCGCCTCGGACGGCTGGGACAGCGATCCCCCCGACGTGCTCGCGCACGCGATGGCCCGGCTGCGGCGCCGCGCCGAGTTACTGGTCTGGCTCAATCCGCGTGCGGCGCAGGGTGATTTCCAGCCGCTGGCCGGCTCGATGGCCGCGGCCCTGCCGTACTGCGATCTATTTCTGCCCGCGCACTCGCTGTCGGAGATACGGCAATTGCTGCTCGCGTTGTGTCTTTGAGGGTGACGCCCGAGCGGCCGAGTTCGCGGGCCCCGGCCACCAGCGCGGCCGCGACCGCCGCCGCCGTCGGGTAGTCCAGGCCGTCGGGCGGATGAATGTTGGAGATGCAGTTGCGGTCGGCGTCGGTGCGCCCCGGCGCGGGCCGATGCGTCAGGTAGATGCCCAGGCTGTCGGCGACCGACAGCCCCGGGCGTTCGCCGATGAGCACGAGAACGGTTGTGACGCCGAGGGCCTGGCCGATGTGGTCGCCGAGCGCGACGCGGGCCTGCGTTGCGATGACCGGCGGCGCTATCCGGTAGCGGCCGTGAAATTCTCCGACCAGCGCGCCGACCATGCCCGCGGCGTGCTCGGTCACGGCCCGCGGCGAGAGCCCGTCGGCGAGGACGATCCCGATGTCCGCCTCGGTGTCCGGCAGGCCCGACAGGTCGGCCGGGCTGCGGCCGAGGTCGGGCCGGCGCAGATACTCCTCGCGCGAGGTCGCCCGGCTGCACACCCGTAGCGGCTCGCCGAGGCCGGCGCCGGCGTCGTGCAGCCGCCGGATCAGGCCGTCGACGTCGAGTGGCTCGTGCACGGCGTCGCGCGCGGCGGCGTGCGCGGCCTGGAATTCCAGGACGCGCGCGGTCGGCAGCGAATTCCCCGCCCGCCCGAGCCCGATGCGGGCCCGGGTGGTGGCCCGCAGCGGCGCCCAGAGGTCGTTCATCAGCCGGCCGCCAGGGCGCGCAGCGGCGACGTCGCGAGGTCGACGGGAAGAATCCGGCCGTCGGCGTCGGCCATGCCCAGGCCGGCCAGCCAGGCCTCGAACTCAGGTGCGGGCCGCAGCCCCAACGCTTTTCGCACGTACAGCGCGTCGTGAAAGGACAGGCTCTGATAGCCGAGCATGATGTCGTCGGCGCCCGGGACGGTGATGACGAACGCGGTGCCCGCCGCGCCCAGCAGGGTGAGCAGCGTGTCCATGTCGTCCTGGTCGGCCTCGGCGTGGTTGGTGTAGCAGACGTCGACGCCCATCGGCAGGCCGAGCAGCTTGCCGCAGAAGTTGTCCTCGAGCCCGGCACGGATGATCTGCTTGCCGTCGTAGAGGTACTCCGGTCCGATGAAGCCGACCACGGTGTCGATCAGCAGCGGCTGCAGCGCCCGGGCGACCGCGTAGGCGCGCGCCTCCAGCGTCTGCTGATCGACCGGCTTGTTCCCCACGCCGAGGTGCGCCCCGGCCGACAGGGCCGCGCCCTGCCCCGTCTCCAGGTACATGACGTTGTCGCCGACGGTGCCGCGGCGCAACGACCGGGCGGCCTCGTTGGCCTCCATCAACATGCCGATGGAGGTCCCGAACGAGGAATTGGCGCCCTCGGTGCCCGCGATCGATTGGAACACCAGGTCGACGGGCGCGCCCCGCTCGATCAGCTCCATGGTCGTCGTGACGTGGCACAGCACGCACGACTGGACCGGAATCGCGAACCGCTGGCGAATGTCGTCGAGCAGGTGCAGCAGGTCCGACGCCGCCTGGGGCGAGTCGGTCGCCGGGTTGACGCCGATCACCGCGTCACCGCAGCCCAGCAACAGGCCGTCGAGCAGCGCCGCGGCGATCCCGCGCGGGTCGTCGGTGGGGTGGTTGGGTTGCAGCCGGGTCGCCAGCGTGCCCGGCAGGCCGATCGTGGTGCGGAAGGCCGCGGTGGCCGTCGCGGCGGCGGCCACCAGGATCAGGTCCTGGTTGCGCATGATCTTGGACACCGCGGCGACCATTTCCGGCGTGAGCCCGGGGGAGACGGCGGCGATCCGCGTCGCGCTGTCGTCGCGGCAGGCCATGTCCAGCAGCCAGTCGCGCAGGCCGCCCACGGTCAGGCCCGCGATCGGGCCGAACGCCTCGCGATCGTGACCGTCGATGATGAGCCGGGTGACCTCGTCGGTCTCGTACGGCACGACCGCCTCGGTGAGGAACGTCTCCAGCGGCATGTCCGCCAGCACCCACGCGGCGGCGGCACGCTCGGCATCGGAGCCGGCGGCGCACCCCGCGAGCTGGTCGCCGGAGCGCAACGGTGTCGCCTTCGCCATCACGTCGACCAGCCCCTCGAAGGCGTGCGTGGTCCCCGAAATGGTTTGCCGGTAGCGCATATATCAGTATGAGGCAGGATCGGCGGTATGGATCAGCTATGGGCCAACCGGGCGGCCAGCTCCGAAGCCGCTGTCGCGCAACGGCACCTGAAACGGCTGTGGGGGCTGCCCGGGACCCAGCTGGGCGTGGTGGCCTGGCCGCCGACGCGGCGGGACTCCTCGTTCGGCACGTGGCACTACTGGTGGCAGGCGCATCTGCTGGATTGCCTGGTCGACGCGCAGCTGCGCGACCCCCGGCCCGACCGGCACACCCGGATCAACCGGCAGGTCCGCTCGCACCGGCTGCGCAACAACTTCCGCTGGACCAACAGCTACTACGACGACATGGCCTGGCTGGCGCTGGCGCTGGAACGCGCCGCCCGGATCGCCGGCGTCGAGCGGCACCGCGCGCTGCCCAAGCTGGCCGAGGAGTTCCTCGACGCGTGGGTGCCCGAGGACGGCGGCGGCATTCCGTGGCGCAAGCAGGACCAGTTCTTCAACGCCCCGGCCAACGGGCCGGCGGCCATCTTCCTGGCCCGCTACGGCGGCCGGATGCGGCGCGCCCAGCAGATGGCCGACTGGATCGACGAGACCCTGATCGACCCGGAGACGCACCTGGTGTTCGACGGCATCAAGGCCGGCTCCCTGGTCCGCGCCCAGTACACCTATTGCCAGGGCGTGGTGCTCGGCCTGGAAACGGAACTCGCGGTCCGCACCCACGACGATCGGCACGCGCCCCGGGTGCACCGGCTGGTCGCGGCCGTCGCCGAGCACATGGCGCCGACGGGCGTGCTGGCCGGCGCCGGCGGCGGGGACGGCGGCCTGTTCTCCGGCGTCACCGCGCGATACCTCGCGCTGGTCGCCACCACCTTGCTGGGCGACTCCGCCGACGACGCCGCGGCCCGCGACACCGCCCGGCGGATCGTGCTGGCCAGCGCGAAATCGGCGTGGGACTACCGGCAAACCGTGGACGGGCTGCCGCTGTTCGGGCCGTTCTGGGACCGAGACGCGCAGCTGCCCACCCAGGCCGGCGGGGAGGCGCAGTCCGTCGACGGGGCGGTGCACAGTTCGGATGTCGCCGAACGGGACCTGTCGGTGCAGCTGTCGGGCTGGATGCTGATGGAGGCCGCCTGTAACGTCACCGCCGTGACGGCAGGGAGCGCGACATGACCGAGCCCGGCGGCTGGATTCCCGACGAGGCCACGCTGGCCCGGGCAAACCTCACCCGCTTCATGGCGTGGCTCGGCCAGACGGGCCGCGGCGACTACGGCGACTACCACGCGCTGTGGCGCAAGTCCGTCGAGGACATCGAATGGTTCTGGGACGCCGTCTGGCACTACTTCGACATCCAGGCGGCCAACCCGCCCCGCGCGGTGCTGGGCAGCCGCGCCATGCCCGGCGCCGAGTGGTTCCCCGGCGCCACGCTCAACTACGCCACCGAGATCTTCCGGCACGCCACCGACGAGCGGCCCGCCATGATCGTCGTCGGCGAGGACGGCGCGTGCGAGTGGTCGTGGGCGCGGCTGCGCCGCGAGACCGGCGCGTTCGCGGCCTACCTACGTGATCTCGGGGTGCGGCCCGGGGACGCCGTCGTCGGGTACCTGCCCAACGTCGCCGAGGCGGCCGTCGCCGCCCTGGCCGCGGCCAGCGTCGGCGCGATCTGGGCGGTGTGCAATCAGGACGTGGCCGTCGACGGCGTGATCGCGCGGCTGGGCCAGGTGGAGCCGGCCGTGCTGGTGGCGACCGACGGCTCGGTCTACGACGGCAAGCGCATCGACCGGCGCGCGGAGCTGGACGCGATCCGGCGTGCGCTGCCCAGCCTGCGGGCCACCGTGGTGGTGCCGCGGCTCGGGCTCGAGACCGGCGGCGAGACAGTGCCGTGGGGTGCGGCGACGCAGTCGGACGCCGAGCTGGAGATCACCGCCGTGCCGTTCGCGCACCCGCTGTGGGTGATGTTCTCGTCCGGCACCACCGGCAAGCCGAAGGGCATCGTGCACGGGCACGGCGGCACCGTGCTCGAGCACCTGAAATACCTGAACCTGCAATTGGAGCTGTACGCCGGCGAACGCTTCCTGTGGTACTCGTCGACCAGCTGGATGATGTGGAACCTGCTGCTGTCCGGGCTGCTGGCCGACACCACGATCGTGCTTTACGACGGCAGCCCAACGCATCTGGGCACCGACGGGCTGTGGCGGGTCGCCGCGGAGGCCGGTGTGAACGTGCTCGGGGCCGGCGCGGGCTACCTGCTCGCCTGCGCCAAGAAGGAGCTCAAGCCCGGGGCGACGTACCCGCTGGACGGGCTGCGCGCCGTGGGTTCCACCGGTTCGCCGTTGCCCGCGTCCGGATTCCGTTGGGTCCAGGAGGGACTCGGCCGGACCGTCCCGGTGATCTCGATGAGCGGCGGCACCGACGTCTGCACCGCGTTCATCGGCGGCTGCGCGATCCTGCCGGTGGTGGCCGGCGAGCTGTCGTGCATCTGCCTGGGGGCGGCCATCGAAGCCTGGACGGGACCGAACCACCCGGTCATCGGGGAAGAGGGCGAGCTGGTGATCACCGAGCCGATGCCCTCGATGCCGGTGTTCTTCTGGAACGACGACGACGGGAGCCGGTACCGGGCCGCCTACTTCGAGAAGTACCCCGGGGTGTGGTGTCACGGCGACTGGATCACCATCACCGACCGGGGATCCGTTGTGGTGCACGGCCGTTCGGACGCGACGCTGAACCGGATGGGCGTGCGGATGGGCAGCGCGGAGATCTACACCGCGGTGGAGGGCCTGCCCGAGGTGGGGGACTGCCTGGTGGTCGGGGTCGAGCAGGACGACGGCGGCTACTGGATGCCGCTGTTCGTGAGCCTGGTGGACGGCGCCGAACTCGACGAGCGGCTGCGGTCCGAGATCGTGGCGGCCATCCGCCGGCACGCCTCCCCGCGCCACGTGCCCGACGACATCCTGGCGGTGCCGGGCATACCGCGGACGCTGACCGGCAAACGGCTGGAGATCCCGATCAAGCGGATCCTGCTGGGCGCGGTGCCGGGCGAGGCGGTGCAGCAGAGTTCGATCGACCGGCCGGAACTGCTAGACGCTTTCGTTGCGTACCGCAGAAGTCGGGTGTCCTGAGCCGGGCTCCTGCTCGGGCTGCTGCGGCCCCCGCCGCCGGCCCCGGTAGCTCCGCCACGCCGCGATGAACGCCGGCATCAGGGAGACCACCAGGATGACCAGCAGGATTTTCTGCAGGTTGTGGTGCACGAATGGCACGTTGCCCAAAAAGTAGCCCGCCAGCGTGACGCCGCCGCCCCACAGGATGCCGCCGACGATGTCGAAGCCCAGGAACACCGGGTAGCGCATGTAGGACACCCCGGCCACCGGCGGCACGAACGTCCGCACGAACGGCGCGAAGCGCGCCAGGATGATCGCCCACGGCCCGTACTTCTCGAAGAAGGCGTGCGACTCGGTCACGTAGTGCTTCTTGAAGAACCGGGAATCTTCCTTCTTGAACAGCGCGGGGCCGATCCGCCGGCCGATGAAGTACCCGGTCTGATCGCCCAGGATCGCCACGGTGGCGACGGCGGGGGCGAGCACCCAGATGCTGGCCGGCGGGTTCGGGTGCGCGGCCAGCAGCCCACCGGTGAACAGCAGCGATTCGCCGGGCAGCAGCGGAAACAGCAGGCCGGTCTCGATGAAGACGATGATCAGGATGCCGGGCAGCACCGCGGACCCGAAGACGCCGTCGGCGCCCAACCAATACATCGGGTCGAAGATGTGGGGCAGGGCCGTCACGGTGGTGCTCACGATGCTTCAACATACCGGTGTTGAGATACTGGACGGGCCAAGTCGCCAGGAGGAGCCCATGCCCATCGCCACGCCCGAGGTGTACGCCGAGATGCTGGGCCGCGCCAAGGAGAACTCGTACGCCTTCCCGGCCATCAACTGCACCTCCTCGGAGACGGTGAACGCCGCGATCAAGGGCTTCGCCGACGCCGGCAGCGACGGCATCATCCAGTTCTCCACCGGCGGCGCGGAGTTCGCCTCCGGGCTGGGGGTGAAGGACATGGTGACCGGGGCGGTGGCGCTGGCCGAGTTCACCCGCGTCGTCGCGGCCAGGTACCCGATCAACGTCGCGCTGCACACCGACCACTGCCCCAAGGACAAGCTGGACAGCTACGTGCGGCCGCTGCTGGCCATCTCCGCCGAGCGGGTGGCCGCGGGTCAGGACCCGCTGTTCGGATCGCACATGTGGGACGGCTCGGCCGTGCCGATCGCCGAGAACCTGGCCATCGCGCAGGAACTGCTCAAGCAGGCCGCGGCCGCCAAGATCATCCTGGAGATCGAGATCGGCGTCGTCGGCGGTGAGGAGGACGGCGTCGCCCACGAGATCAACGACAAGCTGTACACCACGCCGGAGGACTTCGAGAAGACCATCGACGCGCTGGGCCACGGCGAGCACGGCAAGTATCTGCTGGCCGCGACGTTCGGCAACGTGCACGGCGTCTACAAGCCCGGCAACGTCAAGCTGCGCCCCGACATCCTGGCCCAGGGGCAACAGGTGGCCGCGGCGAAGCTGGGGTTGCCCGGCGACGCCAAGCCGTTCGACTTCGTCTTCCACGGCGGGTCGGGCTCGCTCAAGTCGGAGATCGAGGAGTCGCTGCGGTACGGCGTGGTGAAGATGAACGTCGACACCGACACCCAGTACGCCTTCACCCGCCCGATCGCCGGTCACATGTTCGGCAATTACGACGGCGTGCTCAAGGTCGACGGCGAGGTGGGCGCCAAGAAGGTCTACGACCCGCGCAGCTACCTCAAGAAGGGCGAGGCGTCGATGACCGAGCGCGTGGTGGAGGCCTGCGAAGACCTGCACTGCGCCGGGAAGTCCGTGGGCTCAAGCTAGCCGGTCCGCCCCGGATGCCCGGCTGGGCGGGCACTCGGCACCGAACGTGCGGCTGGCCGGGCGCTCGGCCGAAGCCCACGCGCCGCGGCTAACCGCTGGGGGACTGGCAGATCTTCCACTGGTCGTCGCGGTACTGCAGGTCCAGGCTGCGGGTCGACCGCAGCGACGGGTCGTAGGCCATGAACGTGGTGACGTTGGCCTCGGCGTGCTGGCCGTTGACCACCACCTGGTCGATGCTGGCGATCACCGGATATTGCTTGGCCGCGGACACCCGCCGGTAGGTCTCGTCCCACGAGTGCTCGTCGTAGTCCGCGTACCCGTCGCGGGTGGTGCCGCAGGTGATGGTGCGCAGCGTGGTCAGGTCGCCCTTTTGAATCGCGGTGTCGAAGCTTTGGATGGTGGTCCGAACCTGGTCTTCCTGCGACACTTTGGTGTGTTTGCCGCGGGTGAGCAGCACCGTGCCCAGGATCGCGATCGCGGCCAACGCCAGCACGATCAGCACCAGCGCCAGCACCCAGCCCCAGTTGAACTGCCGGGAGGTGCGCAGCTTTCCCCCGAGCCGGGGCGGGATCGATTGCGGCACAGCCGGTTTGCCGGGCGAGCCGAACTGTGCGGTCGGCCCCTCGGGTCCGGGCGGTGAGGCGAAGACCTCGGTGGCGGGCTCGGGGGTGGTCGCGATCACCGCGGTCTCTTTGGCGTCGAAGCCGGGCGCGGTGAAGCGGCGTTCGCGCTGCCCACCGTCCGCGTCCTCCCCGGGATCCCCCTGGCTGCCGCCGGAATCGGGTTTGATCACCACGGTCTCGGTCTCGGAGTCGCTCGGTACCAGCGGAACGCTCGCGGTCGCGTCCTCGCCTGATTGCGCGGCCCATTCGTGCCCAGGCGGATTGGGCGTGCCGCCGCGGTCGGGCTCGGGTGGCTGGGGCATGAGTACGGCTGTCCTCCGCTATCGGATGGGGTAATTGGAGAGCTTAGCGACCCGCCCCCCTCGATGGGGTGACGGCCGAGGTCCCGCGGTCCGGCGAAACGGGGGAGCTGCAGAATAGGAGCCATGACGCCGCCGCGAGACCTTCTCGGACCCGACCCGACCCTGCTGCCGGGCGATCCCGACGCCGAGGCGGAACTGCTCGCCGGCGAGCAGCCCGCGATCGTCGCCGCCACGCACCCGTCGGCGTCGGTGGCCTGGGCGGCGCTGGCCGAGCAGGCGCTGGCCGACGACCAGGCCATCACGGCCTACGCCTACGCCCGCACCGGCTATCACCGCGGCCTGGACCAGCTGCGGCGCAGCGGCTGGAAGGGCTTTGGCCCGGTGCCCTATTCGCACGAGCCCAACCGCGGATTCCTGCGCTGCGTGGCGGCCCTGGCGCGCGCCGCCGACACGATCGGCGAGGCCGACGAGTACCTGCGCTGCCTGGACCTGCTCGACGATTGCGACCCGGCGGCGCGGCCGGCGCTGGGGCTCTAGAAGGTTTCCGAGCACCCCGCGTCGTCCGGCGAGTCGATCTGCACGGTGGCGTGCTGCAGCCCCCGCGCCGACAGCACCGCGCGGGCGTCCTGCAGCACCCGGGCGGAGTCGCCGGCGCTGCGCAAGTGCGCGGTGCACATGTCCTTGCCGGGCGACAGCGTCCAGACATGCAGGTCGTGCACCTCGGTCACGCCGTCGACGGCGCCCAGCGCCGAGCGCAGCTCGTCGACGTCGATGTGTGTCGGCGACGATTCGGACAGGATCCGCAAGGCGTCGCGGGCCAGCGAGATCGCCCGCGGCAACACCCACAGCGCGACCAGCACGGCGACCACCACGTCGGCGTACGGCCAGCGCGTCGTCACGGTGACGATGCCGGCGATCAGCACGCCCAGGCTGCCGACGCTGTCGGCGACCACCTCCATGTAGGCGCCCTTGACCGCCAGGCTCTGCCCGGAGTGCGACCGCAGCAGCAACGCGACCACCAGGTTGGCCAGCAGCCCGGCCAGCGCGACGACGATCATGGGCACACCGGGGATCGACGGGGTTTCCCTGAGCCGCTGGATCGCCTCCCAGAGAATGAAGAGGGCGACCCCCATCAGCAGCCCCGCGTTGGCGACCGCCGTGAAGACCTCGGCCCGATGCCAGCCGTAGGTCCGTGACGGTGACGAGCTGCCCCGCCGGGCCAGCGTCACCGCGGCCAGTCCCATGAAGACCGCGACGACGTCGGTCAGCATGTGGCCCGCGTCGGCCAGCAGCGCGATCGAGTTGATCAGCAGCGAGGTGGTCAACTCCACCACGAAAAACGCCGCCAGTATCGCGGCGGCGATGATCATGCGGGGAATCAACCGGGCCCCGTCGGTGTCGGCGGGACTGTGGTTGTGGCCGGCGCCCATGCCGTGCAATATATGCGGATCCGCGCATATATGGCAAGGGTCAGATCCAGCGGCTCCAGAAGCGGGTCAGCAGGTTGCCCGCGGACACCAGCCAGGTCGGCACCCCGGAGAACTCGAACAGCCACAGCACCGCCTGGAAGAACCAGTGACTGGCCGGCAACAGCAGGAACAGCACGATGAAGAAGCCCCACTGCTTGGCCGGGGCCAGCGCGCGCTGCGTCTCCGGGCTCAGGTGTGGTTCCAGGGCGTCGTACCCGTCCAGGCCCGGGATGGGCAGCAGGTTCAGCACCACCGCGGTCAGTTGCAGGAAGCCCAGGAACGCCACTCCCGCCCACAGCACCTGATGGAAAGGGTCGTAGAAGAACCGCGTCAGCGTCAGCAGCAGCACGGCCAGCACCAGGTTGGCCGCCGGGCCCGCCAGGCTGACCAGGCTGCGCCGGTTCGGCGTCATGAACCAGGTCCGCACGTACACCGCGGCGCCGGGCAGGCCGATCCCGCCCAGCGCGATGACCACCATCGGCAGCAGGAGCGACAGCGCGGGATGGCTGTAGCGCCGCGGATCCAGCGTCAGGTAGCCGCGCACGGCGGCGTCGTGGTCGCCGAAGCGCCAGGCGGTCACGGCGTGGCCGAACTCGTGCAGGCAGAGCGACACCAGCCAGCCGGCGATGACGAAGGTGAACACCCCGAAGTACGCCAGCGGCCGCACGGTGCTGCCGGCCAGCCACGCCAGCACGCCGCCGGCCGCCGTCAGGGCCAACAGGGCCAAAAAGATGGGGCTGGGTCGCACCGATTCGCGCCGGGCGGGCAGGTTCACCGGTCGAAACTATCGGACGGCCAGCCAGCCTTCGACGTTGCGGTAGAACGTGGACCGGCGCGCCGGGCGCGGCGCGGGCACGCCGTCGCGGACCACGGTGACGCCGGTGCTGCCCAGCTGCACCGCGCGCCCGGCCACCCAGCGGCGCCGGCCCGGCGACACCCGGGCCCGCAGGCCCGGCACCGCCAGCGTCGGCTCGATGTCGACGGCGCGGGCGGCGCCGTCGAACAGCACGGCGTCGTCGACGACCGCCTCGCCGTGCAGGCACGGGCCTTCCGGCGGCACCCAGCCGGCCCGCCCGACGACCACCGACCCGGTTTCGTCGCGGACCAGGGTCACGCGCCGGGCGGTCGCGCTCGCGGCGCGCCGTGCCGCGCGCCGACCGGCGGGCAGGCCGTAGATCCGGGTCGCGCGCGTGCGGCGGCGCGGCGCGTAGGCCACCTCGACGTCGAGCCGGCCGGCCCGCAGCAGCCGGGTCAGCACGGTCGCCAGGTCGGCATCGGCGCCGACCACCACCAGCCGCCGGTGCGGCCCGATCGCGGCGTCCACGTCGGTCGCCTCGGTGACGCGGTGGAGGGGCGAACCGGTCAACGAGCGGGGCGCGCGACGATCACCGAACAGCAACACCGCCAGGACGCGGTCTTCTTTCCTCACCAGTCATCCAATCAAGCCGGACCAATAGCTCTGTCGTCCAACGTCTCTCGTCTGCTCGTCGGCCAGACCGTTTGGGCGCGGGATGATCTCGTCATAACGACACAGTCACAACATGGTGTCGGACTGCGAAAGTTGTTGCGCCAGCGCATGCTAACAACCGGATACTTTACTCCTGCCACGGGGTCAACGAATGGGTGGCCAAGAGAACGGAGTTCTGCCATTCGCGGACTGACCGCCGTCTTCCCAACCGCGCGAACCGCACCGCCCGCTTCCGGTACCGGCCCCACGCGCGTCCATTGCTGACGAAGCAACTCCGCCGTGTTGGCGCCGTGGCGGTTTCGGCCGTCCTGCTGTGCGTCGGGCCGGCGACGGCCTCGGCCGACGAATCGATCGTCATCGACTTGGTGCGGCATGGCCAGTCGGAGGCCAATGCGGCGCGCGTGATCGACACGTCGGTGCCCGGAACGGTACTCACGGCACTCGGCCAGGAACAGGCGCAGAACGTCGGCAACGTTCTCGCCGCGCAGGGCCCGCTCGCCGGGATCTTCGCGTCGCAGTTGATCAGGACGCAGCAGACCGCGGCGCCGTTGGCGGCCACGTTGGGGATGAACGTTCAGGCACTGCCCGGGCTCAACGAGATCGACGCCGGCGTTTTCAACGGGCTGCCGCAGTTCAGCCTCGCGGGCCTGGCGTACCTGCTGGGCCCGGTGGCGTGGCTGCTTGGGCTCCGCATCGTGCCGATGCTGGCTCCGGGCTCCGCCGACGCCAACGGGTTCGAATTCCACAAACGCTTCAACGGCGCGCTGCAAACGATGTACGGCAACACGGTGACCGACGCGGGTCGCTTCAACGACTCCCTGCAAATGATGTACGGCAACGCCATGGCCAACCCGGTCCGGACCGCGGGCGGCAAGATCACCGAGGTGGCGTTCTCCAGCGAATTCGCCATCGGCGTCGGGACCATGATGAGCGTCAAAAACCCCGATCCGCTGCTCCTGCTCTTCGACCCGCTGCCCAACACCGGCATCGTCGTGATCCAGGGCAACCCGCACGACGGCTGGAGACTGGTCAGTTGGAACGGGAAGCCGGTGTGGCCTGGCTGGGCGGCCAAGAGGACCGCTCGCGACCCCAAGCAGCCCCTGTGCCTGATGCTGGACGCTCCGACCGCCGGCGGTGTATGTGCGGCTCAGCCGCCCTCGACGCCGTGAGCCGGGCCCGTCCGGGACACGCGTCGGGGTCAAACGGCCCTTGACGAGGGTGCGTCGCTGGCCGACGTTTAGGATCGCCACGTGAGCGCGGCAAGCAACGATGCCTCCAGCTACGCGCAAGGCCCCGGAGTGGTCAACCGAGGCGCTGGTGCGGGTCGGCAGCTCGAGCCACCGGGTGATGCCGCAAAACGTTGCAGCGCTGCAAGATACGGCGCTTTGCCAGTCGAACCACAGTAAGCAGGCGGGAGCAGTCATGCCGGCAATCGTCCTCATCGGCGCCCAATGGGGCGACGAGGGCAAAGGTAAGGCCACTGACCTGCTCGGTGGGCGCGTGCAGTGGGTGGTGCGCTACCAGGGGGGCAACAACGCCGGGCACACCGTCGTCCTGCCCACCGGCGAGAACTTCGCCCTGCACCTGATCCCCTCGGGCGTGCTGACCCCCGGCGTCACCAACGTCATCGGCAACGGCGTGGTGGTCGACCCCGGCGTGCTGCTCGACGAGCTCAAAGGCCTCGAAGACCGCGGCGTGGACACCACCAAGCTGCTGATCTCCGCCGACGCGCACCTGCTGTTGCCCTACCACGTCGCCATCGACAAGGTCACCGAGCGCTACATGGGCAACAAGAAGATCGGCACCACCGGCCGCGGCATCGGGCCGTGCTACCAGGACAAGATCGCCCGCCAGGGAATCCGGGTCGCCGACGTGCTCGACCCCGAACAATTGACCCACAAGGTCGAGGCCGCCCTCGAACTCAAGAACCAGATCCTGGTCAAGATCTACAACCGCAAGGCACTGGACCCGCACCAGGTCGTCGACGCCCTCCTGGAACAAGCCGCGGGGTTCCGTCACCGCATCCGCGACACCCGGCTGCTGCTCAACGCCGCGCTCGAGACCGGCGAGACCGTGCTCCTGGAGGGCTCCCAGGGCACCCTGCTCGACGTCGACCACGGCACGTATCCCTATGTGACGTCGTCGAATCCGACCGCCGGCGGCGCGGCGGTCGGGTCCGGCATCGGCCCCACCCGCATCACCACCGTGCTCGGGATCCTCAAGGCCTACACCACCCGGGTGGGCTCCGGCCCGTTCCCCACCGAGCTGTTCGACGAGAACGGCGAATACCTGTCCAAGACCGGCGGCGAATACGGCGTCACCACCGGGCGGCGGCGCCGCTGCGGCTGGTTCGACGCCGTCATCGCCCGCTACGCCACCCGCGTCAACGGCATCACCGACTTCTTCCTGACCAAGCTCGACGTGCTCTCCAGCCTGGAAACGGTCCCGATCTGCGTCGGTTATCGCATCGACGGCGAGCGCACGACCGACATGCCGATGACGCAAACCGACCTCGCCCGCGCCGAACCGATCTACGAGGAATTGCCGGGCTGGTGGGAGGACATCTCGGACGCGCGCGAATTCGACGACCTGCCCGCCAAGGCGCGTGACTACGTGTTGCGGCTGGAAGAGCTTGCCGGGGCGCATGTTTCGTGCATCGGCGTCGGTCCGGGACGGGAACAGACGATCGTGCGCCGCGACGTCCTGGCGGCCCGCCCGTGACGGAGCCGGACGCACGCGAACTCGACCCCGAATACGAACACCACGGCGGCTTCCCCGAATACGGCCCGGCCAGCCCGGGCCCGGGGTTCGGCCGGTTCGTCGCGGCCATGCGCGCCCTGCAGGACCTTGCCGTGTCCGCCGACCCCGGCGACGACGTGTGGGACGACGCGGCAGACCGGGCCGCGGACCTGGTGCAGCTGCTCGCGCCGTTCCAGGCCGAGGAGGGCAAGGCGCCGGCCGGGCGGACGCCCGATCTGCCCGGCATGGGCAGCCTGCTGCTGCCGCCGTGGACGCTGACGCGCTACGCGCCGGACGGCGTCGAGATGACCGGGTACTTCAGCCGGTTTCACGTCGGCGGAAACCACGCCGTGCACGGGGGCGTGCTGCCGCTGCTGTTCGACCACATGTTCGGCATGGTGTCGCACGCCGCGGGGCGGCCGATCAGCCGGACGGCGTTCCTGCACGTCGACTACCGCAAGGTCA
Organism: Mycobacterium seoulense; assembly: GCF_010731595.1. NCBI lineage: Bacteria > Bacillati > Actinomycetota > Actinomycetes > Mycobacteriales > Mycobacteriaceae > Mycobacterium > Mycobacterium seoulense. The sequence continues at coordinate 4,843,025 of NZ_AP022582.1, forward strand.
CCCCGATCGACGCGCCGCTGGTGGTGCGCGGCCGCGTCACGCGCACCGAGGGCCGCAAGGCGTTCGTGGCCGCGGAACTGCTCGACGGCGGGCACGCGGTGCTGGCCGAGGCCAACGGGCTGATGGTGCGGCTGCTTCCCGGCCAGCCCTGAGGTCCCCGCAACGCACCTATCCTGAAGCGGTGACTGACGGCCCGACCGAAGGACAAGACGACAGGACCACCGCGCTCGCCGTGCCCCCGCACGCGCCGGCGGACGAAGCCGACGCCCGGCCGCGGGTGGTGGTGCTGGGCTCCGGAGAGCTCAGCCGCGAACTGGCGATCGCCCTGGGGCGCCTCGGTGCGCGGGTCATCGCGGTCGGTGAGCGCGCGGACGGGGTGGCCGATCAGTCGCTGGTGGTCCCGATGACCGACGCCGAGGAGCTGACGAAGGCGGTGCGGGGGCTGCACCCGGACGTCGTCGTGACCGCCACCGACGCCGTCGCGCCCCGGGCGCTCGAGGGACTCGAGGACGGAAACGCCCAGCTGGTGCCCAGCGCTCGCGCCGTGCGGCTCGCCGCCGACCGGGAGGGCCTGCGCCGGCTGGCCGCCGACGAGCTGGGGCTGCCCACGGCGCCGTTCTGGTTCGTCGGCTCCATCGGCGAACTCGAGGCGGTCGGCGCCCACGCCGGTTACCCGTTGCTGGTGAAGCCCGTGCTCGCGGCCGCCGGGTGGGGGCAGTCGGTGGCCTCGGGGCCCGACGACATCGGGCCGGCCTGGCAGCGCGCGACGGGAGGCCAGGGGGACCAGCACCGCGTGCTGGCCGAAACCGTGGTGGAGGTCGAGGTTTACGTCACCCTGCTGGCCGTCCGCAGCGACGGCGCCGGTGGGCCGGCGATCGAATTCTGCTCGCCCATCGGCCATCGCGGTGGCCACGCCGACGCGCTGGAATCGTGGCAACCCCAGCAGATGAGCGCGGCGGCGATGGATGCCGCCAAATCGATTGCGGCGCGGATCGTCAACGCGCTCGGCGGGCGCGGCGTCTTCGGTGTCGAGTTGATGATCAACGGCGACGAGGTGTACTTCGCCGACGTCACGCCCTTCCCCGCCGACAGCGCCTGGGCGACGGTGCGCAGCCAGCGGCTCTCGGCGTTCGAGCTGCAGGCCCGCACCAGTCTGGGCCTGCCGGTGGACACCATGATGATTTCCCCGGGCGCGGCCCACCGGGTGGAGCGCGCCGACGCGCCGGCCGCCGCGCTCAGCCGGGCGCTGAGCGTTCCGGAGAGCGACCTTCGCCCCGTCGGGCGGGGCTTCCAGGCGTTGGCGACGGCGCCGGAGGTGGCGGCGGCGCGCGACCGCGCCCGTGAGGTGGCCAGCCGGCTGACCCGACAACCTCGTTACGATTCGAGGTCATGAGCACACAGCGCCCGGGATCCTACGCCGGAGACATCACGCCCCAGCAGGCATGGCAGCTGCTCAGCGACAATCCCGACGCTGTGCTGGTCGACGTGCGCACCGACGACGAATGGCGGTTTATCGGCGTGCCCGACCTGTCCAGCCTGGGCCGCGAGGTGGTGTTCATCGAGTGGAACACCTCCGACGGCAGGCACAACCCCAACTTCACCGACGAGCTGCGCGACCGCGTGCCCGACGCCGACGCCGAGCGGCCGGTGGTCTTCCTGTGTCGCTCGGGCAACCGGTCCATCGGCGCCGCCGAGGCCGCCACCCGGGCCGGCATCACCCCGGCCTACAACGTGCTGGACGGGTTCGAAGGCCACGCGAACCCCGCCGGGCATCGCGGCGAATCGGGCTGGCGCGCCATCGGATTGCCCTGGAAGCAGCTGTGACCTCCCCGCCGGGGGACTCCGTCCGCGTGCCCAAGGCGCTGCCCGACGGCGTCGGCCAGGCCACCCTCGGCGTGCGCGGCGGGCTGCTGCGCTCGGGGTTCGACGAGACCGCCGAGGCGATGTTCCTGACGTCCGGCTACGTCTACGAGTCGGCGGCGGTCGCCGAGAAGTCGTTCACCGGCGAGCTGGACCACTTCGTGTACTCGCGCTACGGCAACCCGACCGTGACGATGTTCGAGGAGCGGTTGCGCCTCATCGAGGGCGCGCCGGCGGCGTTCGCCACCGCGAGCGGCATGGCGGCGGTGTTCACCTCGCTGGGCGCGCTGCTGGCCGCCGGGGACCGGCTGGTGGCCGCGCGCAGCCTGTTCGGGTCGTGTTTCGTGGTGTGCAACGAGATCCTGCCGCGCTGGGGCGTCGAGACCGTCTTCGTCGACGGCGACGACCTGGCGCAGTGGGAGGAGGCGCTGTCCGTCCCCACCGCGGCGGTCTTCTTCGAGACGCCGTCCAACCCGATGCAGTCGCTGGTCGACATCACCGCGGTGGTCGAGCTCGCGCACGCGGCGGGGGCAAAAGTGGTGCTGGACAACGTCTTCGCCACGCCGCTGCTGCAGCAGGGCATTCCGCTCGGGGTGGACGTGGTGGTGTACTCGGGCACCAAGCACATCGACGGCCAGGGCCGGGTGCTGGGCGGCGCCATCCTCGGGGACAAGGAGTACATCGACGGTCCGGTGCAGAAGCTGATGCGGCACACCGGACCGGCCATGAGCGCGTTCAACGCCTGGGTGTTGGTGAAAGGCCTTGAGACGCTGGCCGTCCGGGTCGAGTACAGCAATTCATCGGCGCACCGGATCGCGGAATTCCTGGAGACCCATCCGGCGGTGAGCTGGGTGCGCTACCCGTATCTGCCCTCGCACCCGCAGTACGACCTGGCCAAGCGGCAGATGTCCGGCGGCGGGACGGTCATCACCTTCGCCCTCGATTGCCCCGACGACAAGGCCAAGCAGCGGGCCTTCGAGATGCTGGACAGGCTGCGGCTGATCGACATCTCCAACAACCTGGGCGACGCCAAATCCCTTGTCACCCATCCGGCGACCACGACCCACCGGGCGATGGGCCCGGAGGGCCGCGCGGCGATCGGGCTGGGGGACGGCGTGGTCCGGATCTCCGTCGGGCTGGAGGGGACCGACGACCTGATCGCCGACATCGACCAGGCGCTGCGCTAGCCGGCTTGCTTCTCGGCCGCTTCGATGCGTTCGGCGGCCGCCAGCGTTCCCTCCTGCGCTTGCCGTTCCACCCAGTCCACCACCGGCCGCGCGTACATCATCTGGCTGGTGATGGCCATCTGGCCGCGGGTGCGGCCCAGGAAGGAGATGCCCCAGGCGAACATGGCGGCGATGCGGTTGCGGTGGCCGATCAGGTAGTACAGGTGCAGCAGCAGCCACGCCAGCCAGGCGATGAAGCCGCCGAACTCCAGCTTGCCGACCTTGGCGACGGCGCTGTACCGGGAGATGAGCGCCATGCTGCCCTTGTCGAAGTACTTGAACGGCTTGCGGGCGGCCGGGTCGTCCTGGCCCTTCACCGCCTGCTTGATCAGCTTCGTGACGTAATGCGCCCCCTGGATCGCACCCTGGGCCATCCCGGGGACGCCGGGCACCGACATCAGGTCGCCGACGACGAACACGTACGGATGCCCCTTGACGGTGAGGTCGGGCTCGACGATCACCCGCCCGGCGCGGTCGGTCTCGGTTCCGTCGGACTGCTCGGCGACCATCCTGCCCAGCTCGCTGGCCTGCACCCCCGCGGCCCACACCTTGCACGCGCATTCGATGCGCCGCTCGCCGCCGTCCTTCTCCTTGACCGTGATGCCCATGTAGTCCACCGCGGTCACCATGGCGTTGAGCTGGATCTCGACGTCCATCTTCTCCAGCCGGCGTTTCGCCTTGAGGCCCAGGTTCTCGCCCATCGGCGGCAACACCGCCGGCGCGGCGTCGAGCAGGATGACCCGGCATTCGCTGGGCGTGATGGTCCGGAACGCCCCGGCCAGGGTGCGCTCGGCCAGCTGGACGATCTCGCCGGCCAGCTCGACTCCGGTCGGCCCGGCGCCGACCACCACGAACGTCAGGCGGCGCTGCCGCTCGGCCGGGTCGGTGGCGACCTCGGCGGCCTCGAACGCGCCCAGGATGCGGGCCCGCAGCTCGAGGGCGTCGTCGACGCTCTTCATGCCGGGCGCGAAGGCCGCGTACTCGTCGTTGCCGAAGTAGGACTGCTGCGCGCCCGCGGCCACGATGAGGCTGTCGAACGGCGTCACCGTCTGCATGCCCATCAGGTGCGACGTGACGGTCTTGGCGGTCAGGTCGATCTCGCTGACCTCGCCCCACAGGACCCGGACGTTCTTCTGCCGGCGCAGGATCAGCCGGGTGGTCGGGGCGATGTCGCCTTCCGAGAGGATGCCGGTGGCCACCTGGTACAGGAGTGGCTGGAACAGGTGGCTCGTGGTCTTCGAGATCAGGGTGACGTCGACGTCCGCCCGTTTGAGGGCCTTGGCCGCGTTCAGGCCACCGAATCCGCTTCCGATGATGACGACGCGATGACGCGACATGCTTACCCCTTATCGGCCGTGTCGTTCTGGTCGCACGCTGCGTGCAGCACATGTCCACCGTACGACTCCGGCCGGGCGCGCGTCACGGCAACGTCCGGATCGGGCCCGCGCCCGGCAGAACCGGCTGTCAGACAGGACAATCCGCCATTCGCGGTGGAGAAACGAATTGGGCCGCGCGGTAAGCGCGACCCAATTCGCCACCCAGTGGTTACTGGCAGGTCAAGGACGGACCGCAATCAATCGTTATCGGCGTCGTGCAAGCAGAAGCCGCGCAGACGGTGAAGCCGAGCATCGCTGCGAGAATGATTTTGCCGGTGAACCGTGACATCACACCATCCCGTTCTTGGTTGGACAATTTCCCTGGTTACCTCGATTGCCCGATGGCGGAAGTGTACGTTGTGATCGCCGTTGCGCCAGCGGATTTCGGAAACTGGCGCGCCGAATTTCCGGTGTGAGGCGCACGGCGACGCGAGACGTGTTGAATTCAATCCGCGTAGGGCGGAGCGGGCGGCGGCGCAGGGCGGTAGCGAAAAATAGAAGTGCGCAACGGATTTCGCGCGCTAGAACGGCCACCCGTTGGAGTTGTCCTTGAATTTGCCGTTGACCGCGGTGCAAAAGTCGTCGGCGGTACCGGCGAGCAGGACGTAATAGGTCTCGCCGCGGCGGCTCTCGTAGGTGTTGGGGGTGCTCCACCCGGTGTTGCACAGCGAGCTCTGCGTGCCCGCGGTGGCCCTGCGCCAGTTCGTCTTGGCGCAGCCCGCCAGTCCGTCGACGTTGGGCGTCGCGCTCTTGGCCGCGACCAGCATCGCGCCTCCCCATTGCCCGTCGCCGCGCCGATAGGCGCGCGCCCCGAATCCGGCATTGTTGGTTTGGCACGCCAGCGCCCGGCGCATGAGCGAGAAGGGCGCCGCCAGTTGCTGATTGGCGCTTCCGGCGGCGGCCGTGATGAATTGGGCCGCGTCCGAACCGTCGGCCTCCTGCACGTTGGGAGTGCCGAAGCTGAACAGCTGCGCCGCGATGCCGGCACTGCTGCCGCCGCCGATGATCGGCGTGGCCCCGGTCGACGTCATCGGGGGCAGCGCGACGGTGGGATCGGCGCCGGCCGCCGGCGCCACGGCGGCGACCACCAGGGCCAACGCCGCGACGGTGCTGCCGAGCCGGTGCGCGGTGCCTGTCATGGCTCCCATTCCAGCACGTGCGCGCGACCGGCGCGAGGTATTCGCGCACCAATGCGCGTCGGTCCCGCCCTCCCGTCAGCGGAAGGCGTCGCTACCGGTGAACGCCTGCCCGAGGACGAGCTGGTGCATCTCCGGCGTGCCCTCGTAGGTGAGCACCGACTCCAGGTTGACCATGTGCCGGATGACCGGATACTCCAGCGATATCCCGTTGCCGCCCAATATGGTTCGGGCGGACCGGCAGATCTTGATGGCCTCCCGCGTGTTGTTCAGCTTGCCGAAGCTCACCTGCTCGGGACGCAGCCCGACGCTGTCCTTGAGTCGGCCGAGGTGCAGCGACAGCAGCTGACCCTTGTGCAGCTCGACCGCCATGTCGACCAGCTTCGCCTGGGTCAACTGGAACCCGGCGATCGGGCGCCCGAATTGGGTGCGCTGCGTGGCGTAGTCGAGGGCGGCCTGCCAGGCCGACCGCGCCGCGCCCATCGAACCCCAGATGATCCCGTAGCGCGCTTCGGACAAACACGATAGCGGTCCCCGCAGGCCTTTCGCCTCGGGCAGCATCGCGTCGGCGGGCAGCCGCACGTCGTCGAGCACCAGCTCGCTGGTGATCGAGGCGCGCAGCGACAGCTTGTGGTGAATGGTGTTGGCGGAGAAGCCCGGCGTGTTCGTCGGGACGATGAAACCGCGAATGCCTTCGTCGGTGGAGGCCCACACGACGGCGACGTCGGCGACCGAGCCGTTGGTGATCCACAATTTGCGGCCGTCGAGCACCCAGTCCGAACCGTCGCGCCGCGCGCGGGTTTTCATCGCGGCCGGATCGGACCCCACGTCGGGTTCGGTCAGCCCGAAGCACCCGAGCAACTCACCCGACGCCATCGCGGGCAGCCACTGCTGCTTGTGTTCCTCGGACCCGAAATTCCAGATCGCGAACATCGCCAGCGAGCCCTGCACCGAGACCATCGAACGGATGCCGGAGTCGGCCGCCTCCAGCTCCGTGCACGCCAGGCCGTAGTGGACGGCCGAGGCGCCGCCGCAGCCGTAGCCGTGCAGGTGCATGCCCAGCAGCCCCAGTTCGCCGAACTGCTTGGCCAGTTGGCGGACGGGCAGGTCGCCGATCTCGAACCACTCCGCGACGTGCGGGAGGACGTGCTCGGCGCAGAACCCTCTGACGGTGTCGCGCACCGCGAGCTCGTCGTCGGACAGCGACGCGTCCAGGCCCAGGGGGTCGTACCGGTCGAAGGCGGGAGGTTTTTGCGTGCTCATGGGTGTCAGCCTGCCACTACCCGGCGCGGGTGCGGCGACCTCGGCGGCCCGCCCCCGGTAGTCTCGCGGCATGCGACGGCTGGTGTGGCTCGGCCTCGACGTCATCGGTGTGGTGATCTTCTGCGCCGTCGGCCGCCGCAGCCACGACGAAGGGCTCGACGTCACCGGCGTCGCCACCACCGCCTGGCCGTTTCTCGCCGGAACCGTCGTCGGCTGGCTGGCGTCCCGCGCCTGGCGCCGCCCCACGGCGCTGGTTCCGACCGGGGTGGTCGTCTGGCTGTGCACCGTCGTCATCGGGATGGTGTTGCGCAAGGCCAGTTCCGCGGGTGTGGCGGCCAGTTTCGTGGTGGTGGCGGCGTCGGTCACCGCGGTGTTGTTGCTCGGCTGGCGAGCGGTCGCCGGGCTGGCCCTGCGGCGCCGGTCCGGCGTCTGAGCCATGGCGGCGACGGCGGGTGTGGCGGTGACCTCGGCGTTCGGCGCCGCCGCTCGGGCCGTCGCCACCAACAAGGGGCTGCTGAGCGACCCCTTCGCCGAACCGCTGGTGCGCGCCGCCGGGGTCGACCACTTCGTCCGCGTGATCGACGACGACCGGTTCGCCGCGGACGACACCGGCGGCCCGCGGTTCCTGGACATCTGCGCGGCGCACGCCCGGTTCGTCGACGAGTTCCTGGCCGAGGCCGGGGCGGCGGGCCTGCGGCAGGTGGTGATCCTGGCGGCCGGGCTGGACACCCGGGCGTACCGGCTGTGGTGGCCGCCGGGCACGACGGTGTACGAGATCGACCGGCCCGAGGTGCTCGACTTCAAGTCCGAAGCGCTGCGGGGCCTGGGCGCCGAACTGACCGCGAGCCGTCGCGCCGTCGGCGTCGACCTGCATCGAGACTGGCCGGCCGCCCTGCGGCGGGTCGGTTTCGACGCCACCGCGCCCACGGTGTGGATCGCCGAGCAGTTGCTGATCGGCTACCTGACGCCCGGCCTGCAGGACCGCGTGCTGCAGGGGGTCACAGCGATGAGCGCCGCGGGCAGCCGCTTCGCCGCCGACCACATGCCGATCTGGACCCCGCTGCAGCTCGAGGCGGAGCGGTCGTTCGTCGACGGCTGGCGCCGCCACGGCCTGGACGTCGACCTGGCCAGCCTGACCCATCCCGGGCAATACCACTATGTCCCGGAATATTTGTCCGCCCGCGGCTGGGCGACGGTGCAGCGCAGCGTCGCCGACCTGCTGGGAGCGGTGGGCCTGCCCGGCCTGCGGCGGGGCGGGCCCGGTCACACCGAGTTCGTGCCGGAATACCTCACCGCCACGCGGCCCTAGCGGCGCGCCCGGGCCGATATTAAGTTGATTAACATTTAATTAACTTAAATTAGTTGCGCCGATTCTTGAACCCCGTGCGGCCTAACGTCGTAACACGCTTTGTGGACCGCGACGAGGAGGGACCGGCGACCATGCTGACGCGACTGGCCCGGGTCGCCATCGCCGCTCCGCGGCGAGTGATCGCGGGCGCGATCCTCCTCGCTGTCCTGGCCGCCGTGTTCGGCATCCCGGCCGCCGCGACCCTGCCCGGCGGCGGATTTCTGGACCAGACGGCCGAATCCGCGCGTGCGGCAGCGGTTCTGGCCGACAAGTTCCATCAGGGTGACATGGAGATGACGCTGCTGGTGAGCTCGCCGGCCGGCGTCAACGAAGGCCCCGCCCGGATGGTGGGCATGGACATCGTCGAACAGCTGGGCCGCTCGCCGTTCGTCGCCCAGGTGGCCTCCCCGTGGAATGCCCCGCGGCCGGGGTTCATCAGCGCCGACGGAAAGTCGGCGCTGATCCTGGTCGCGCTCAACGGTGGGGAAAGTAGCGCGCCGAAGCACGCCCGGGAGCTGGCGGACCGCCTCGCGCGCGACCGCGACGGCGTGACCGTACGGGCCGGCGGGATGGCCGTGATCTACGAAGAACTCAACCGGCAGACCGAAAATGACTTACTGCGAATGGAATTCGTCGCCATACCGTTGAGTTTCGCCGCGCTGGTATGGGTATTCGGCGGGTTGCTCGCCGCGGCACTGCCGATCCTGGTCGGCGGGTTCGCGATCCTGGGCGCACTCGCGGTGTTGCGCGCGGTGGCGGTGGTTGCGGACGTGTCGATCTTCGCCGTGAACGTCGCGGTGGCGCTGGCCTTGGCGTTGGGCATCGACTACACCCTGCTGATCATCAGTCGCTACCGCGACGAGCTGGCCGAGGGGCGCTGCCCCCGCGAAGCCCTCCCGCGCACCATGGCCACGGCCGGGCGCACCGTGCTGTTCTCCGCGATGACGGTGGCCCTGGCCCTTTCGGCGCTGGTGATCTTCCCCATGTACTTCCTCAGGTCGTTCGCCTACGCCGGGGTGGCGGTGGTGGCGTTCGCGGCGTTGGCCGCGATGGTGGTTGCGCCCGCCGTGATCGTCTTGTTGGGGGACCGGCTCGACGCGCTCAACGTGTGGGACTTGGGGCGCAGGCTGTTTCGGCGCCCGCCGCCACCCCCGGTGGCGATCGAACAGACCTTTTGGTATCGCACGGCCACGCTTGCCATGCGGCACGCCCTCCCGGTCGGCCTGGCGATCATCGCCCTCCTGCTGGCGCTGGGCGCACCGTTCCTCGGCATCAAATGGGGCTATCCCGACGATCGGGTGCTGCCGGCGTCATCGTCGGCGCGCGCCGTCAGCGACCGGATCCGCCAAGACTTCGGTGCCGATGCCGCGACCACGGTGCGGGTCGTCATCGCGCACACCGAGGGCCTGAGCACGGGCGAGCTCGAAGAGTACGCCGCGCGGCTGTCGCGGGTGCCCGACGCGTCGGCGGTGTCGTCGCCGACGGGGACCTTCGTCGGCGGCGAGCGGAAAGGACCGCCGTCCGCGCCGGCCGGCCTGGCGGGCGGCAGCGCCTACCTGACCGTGGCCAGCGGTGCGCCGCTGTATTCCGCGGCGTCTGACGCCCAGCTGGACCGCTTGCACGCGGTTCCGGTGCCCGGGGACCGCCGGGCCGAGATGACCGGCATGGCCCAGATGAATCGTGACTCGGTGCAGGCGATTACGTCGCGCTTGCCGTTGCTGTTCGGCTTCGTCGGGTGCGTCACGCTGGTGCTGCTTTTCCTGCTTACGGGCAGCGTGGTGCTGCCCGTCAAGGCGGTGCTGCTCAACATGCTGTCGTTGACGACGGGATTCGGCGCTTTGGTGTGGATCTTTCAAGACGGGCATCTGGGGGCGTTGGGCACCACCCCGACCGGCACGCTGGTCGCCAACATCCCGGTGTTGATGTTCTGCATCGCATTCGGATTGTCCATGGACTACGAGGTTTTCCTGCTGGCCCGCATCCGCGAGTACTGGCTGGACTCGCCGCGCAGCCGCTCCGACAACGACAAGAGCATCGCGTTGGGCGTCGCCAGGACGGGCCGGATCATCACGGCGGCGGCGCTGCTGATGTCGATCTCGTTCGCCGCCCTGACGTCCGCGGATGTCTCGTTCATGCGGATGTTCGGGGTGGGGCTGACCCTTGCCGTGCTGATCGACGCCACGTTGGTGCGGGTACTGCTCGTCCCGGCCTTCATGCACGTGTTCGGGCGCCTGAACTGGTGGGCGCCCGCACCGCTGGCACGGCTCCGCCGACGAGCGGACGCCCGGCCGGTGGACGCCCCGCGCGCGCCCGACCCCGTCGGGTGAACGAGCCGAATGGAATGCGTCGCGCTCGGAGGCGTTGGATGGTGACGTGGTGCACCCATCAAACCCGCCGGTCGCGCGCCGCCGGCTGCGGTTCGTGTCGGCCACGCACGATGACCCGTTGGCGCGCCCGCTGCTGGCCGAGCTCGCCGACGAGTACGCGCAGCGCTACGGCGGCACGCCGAGCGCGCACCTGTCCTGGCTGCCCGTGCCGGCCAGCGAGTTGGCGGCGCCGGACGGCGGCCTGCTGATCGGTGTGCTGGACGGCGTGCCCGTCACCGGCGGCGCGTTCCGGCGTTACGACGCCGAGACCGCTGAGCTCAAGCGGATCTGGACCGACCGCGCACATCGGCGCCGCGGTTACGCGCGGGCGCTGCTGGCGGCCCTGGAGGCCGAGACCGCCGCGCGCGGATACCGGCGGCTCTACCTGATCACCGGCAACCGGCAACCCGAGGCCGAGGCGCTGTACGACGCGACCGGCTACGCCCGGGTGCCCCCCGACCCGCTGCCGTCCTGGGGGCCGTTTATCCCGATCGCCTTCGAGAAGTGGCTGGTTGCCGACGGACGGTGAGATAGCAACGACGGCAACGGCTTTGGAGTCATCCCTGCGGTCGCGCGCCTCACTCGACGCTGGCCAGCGCGAGCGCCGCGGCGGTCGCCTCACGGATCTGGCCCCGCCACACGTCGCCGTGCCCGGGCAGCAAGATCTCGGTGTCGAGCAACGCCAGCGCGGACAGGGTGCGGATGCAATCCTGTTGGCTGTAGCTGAAAATCGCCGGCAGCAGCTGCGGTCCGCGGTGCCGCAGCAGCGGGTGGCCGGTGATCAGCGCGTCGCCGCTGACCAGCACGCCGTCCACCAGGTACGAGCAGTGCCCGTTGGTGTGGCCGGGACTGAAGACCGGCCGCGGCTGGCCCGGCAGGCCGGCGGCCACCTCGCCGGTCAGCGGTCGGGCGGTGGGGATGCCGTCGCGGATCAGGCCGCCGCTGCGGATCACGTGGGCGGTCCACTTCGCCCACCGGGGCCGCCAAATCCGCAGCGCCACATCGACGATGGACACCTGTTCCAGGTACTCGCGTTTCGCGTGCCCCACCTCGTCGGCGTGGCAGTACACGGGGATGCCGTGCGCTGCGGCGAACCAGATCGCCGAACCCAGGTGGTCGATATGGGCGTGGGTCAACAGGATGGCGCGCACGTCGGCCACGCCGTAGCCCAGCTTGGCCAGTGAGGCCAGCACGTCCTCGCGGTCCCCGGGATAGCCGGCGTCGATCAGCATGACGCCGGTGCCGTCGACGACCAGCGTCCAGTTCACGGCGTGCCCCTGGGCGAGGTACACGGTGTCGGTGACCTGAACAAGAGTCGGTGCTGGTGCCACGCCAGTGAGCATAGGAGCGATCGCGAGTGCGGCGTAGCCGGGCGTGGCGGGTCGCGACCGTTGATGTGGGAGTGATCGCGAGTGCGGCGTAGCCGGGCGTGGCGGGTCGCGACCGTTGATGTAGGAGTGATCGCGAGCGCGGCGTAGCCGGGCGTGGCGGGTCGCGACCATCGATATAGGAGTAGAAATAAGCCGTGGCTGAACTGAAACTCGGATACAAAGCGTCCGCTGAACAATTCGCACCGCGCGAGCTCGTCGAACTGGCCGTGGCCGCCGAAGGTCACGGCATGGACAGCGCAACCGTCAGCGACCACTTCCAGCCGTGGCGGCACGAGGGCGGGCATGCGCCGTTCTCGCTGGCGTGGATGACCGCCGTCGGCGAACGCACCGAGCGGATCGTCCTGGGCACCTCGGTGCTCACGCCGACCTTCCGCTACAACCCCGCCGTCATCGCGCAGGCCTTCGCCACCATGGCCTGCCTGTACCCGGACCGGATCTTCCTGGGCGTGGGCACCGGCGAGGCGCTGAACGAGATCGCGACCGGATACGAGGGCGACTGGCCGGAGTTCAAGGAGCGGTTCGCCCGGCTGCGCGAGTCGGTGCGCCTGATGCGCGAGCTGTGGCGCGGCGACCGCGTCGACTTCGACGGCGAGTACTACCGGCTCAAGGGCGCCTCGATCTACGACGTTCCCGAGGGGGGCGTCCCGATCTACGTCGCCGCCGGCGGGCCGGCGGTGGCGAAATACGCCGGGCGGGCCGGCGACGGCTTCATCTGCACCTCCGGCAAGGGCGAGGAGCTCTACAAGGACAAGCTGATCCCGGCGGTGAAGGAGGGTGCCGCGGCCAACGGCCGCGACATCGAGGACATCGACAAGATGATCGAGATCAAGATCTCCTACGATCCGGACCCCGAGCTGGCCCTGGAGAACACCCGGTTCTGGGCTCCGCTGTCGCTGACCGCCGAGCAGAAGCACAGCATCGACGACCCGATCGAGATGGAGAAGGCCGCCGACGCCTTGCCGATCGAGCAGGTCGCCAAGCGCTGGATCGTCGCGTCCGACCCCGACGAGGCCGTCGAGAAGGTCAAGGCGTACGTCGACTGGGGGCTCAACCACCTGGTGTTCCACGCCCCGGGCCACGACCAGCGCCGGTTCCTGGAGCTCTTCGAGAAGGACCTGGCCCCCAGGCTGCGGCGACTTGCCTGAGCCCTCAGCGATCTACATCGCCGCTCCGGAACCGGAGACCGGCAAGTCGACGATCGCGCTGGCGCTGCTGCACCGGCTCACCGCGACCGTCGCCAGGGTCGGCGTGTTCCGGCCCATCACGCGGGTCACCGACGGCAAGGATCGCGACTACATCCTGGACCTGCTGCTGCGGCACACCACCGCGGGCCTGTCCTACGAGCAGTGCGTCGGCGTGACGTACCAGCAGCTGCACGGCGACAACGACGCCGCGATCGCCACCATCGTCGACGCCTATCACGCGATGGCCGACGACTGCGACGCGGTGGTGATCGTCGGCAGCGACTACACCGACGTCGCGCGGCCCGCCGAGCTCTCGGTCAACGCCCGGATCGCCGTCAACCTCGGCGCCCCCGTGCTGCTCACGGTCAGCGGCCGGGGCCGCACCCCCGACGAGGTGGCGCGCGTCGTGGAGGCGTGCCTGGCCGAGCTGGCCGTCCAGCGCGCGCACGCCGCGGCGGTGGTGGCCAACCGCTGCGAGCCGGCCCGGCTGGGCGAGGTTGCCGAGGCGCTGGAGGCCTTCACCCAGCGCAGCTACGTGCTGCCCGAGGAGCCGCTGCTGTCCGCGCCGACGGTGGCCGAACTCGAACGGGCGGTCAACGGAACGCCGGTCAGCGGTGAGGCTTCGCTGCGGGAGCGTGAGGTCACCGACGTGCTGGTCGCCGGGATGACCGCCGACCACGTCCTGGAACGCCTGGGCGACGGCATGGCGGTCATCACCCCCGGCGACCGTTCCGACGTGGTGCTCGCCGTGGCCAGTGCCCATGGGGCCGAAGGCTTTCCGTCGCTGTCGTGCATCGTGCTCAACGGTGGCTTCCAGCTCCACCCGTCCATCGCGGCGTTGGTCGCCGGGCTGCGGCTGCGGCTGCCCATCATCGCCACCACGCTGGGCACCTACGACGCCGCCAGCGCGGCCGCCGCCGCCCGGGGCCGCGTCACGGCGAACTCGCAGCGCAAGATCGACACCGCGCTGGAGCTGATGGACCGCTACGTCGACATCTCGGACCTCTTGGAGCAGCTTGCCATTCCGATACCCACCGTGACCACACCGCAGATGTTCATCCACCGGCTGACGCTGCAGGCGCGTTCGGACCGCAAGCACATCGTGCTGCCCGAGGGCGACGACGACCGCATCCTCAAGTCGGCCGGCCGCGTGCTGCAGCGCCGCGTCGCCGACCTCACCGTGCTGGGCGACGAGGCGCAGATCCGCCAGCGTTCGGGGGAACTCGGCGTCGACCTCGACGGCGCGCAGGTGATCGACCCGCGCACCAGCGAGCTGCGCTTCCGGTTCGCCGACCAGTACGCCGAATTGCGCAAGGCCAAGGGCGTCACCGTCGAGCATGCCCGCGAGATCATGCGCGACGCAACCTATTTCGGCACCATGTTGGTGTACAACGGCATGGTCGACGGCATGGTGTCCGGCGCCGCGCACACCACGGCGCACACCGTTCGGCCCGCGTTCGAGATCATCAAGACCGTGCCCGACGTCTCCACGGTGTCCAGCATCTTCCTGATGTGCCTGCCCGATCGCGTGCTGGCGTACGGCGACTGCGCGATCATCCCGAACCCGACGCCCGAGCAGCTCGCCGACATCGCCATCTCCTCCGCGCGCACCGCGGCGCAGTTCGGCATCGAACCGCGGGTCGCGATGCTGTCATACTCCACCGGGGCGTCGGGCACCGGCGCGGACGTCGAGAAGGTCAGGAAGGCAACGGAACTGGTTCGGCAAAGGGCGCCGCAGCTGCCCGTCGAGGGACCCATCCAGTACGACGCCGCGATAGAACCGTCCGTCGCGGCCACCAAGCTGCGCGACTCACCGGTGGCCGGGCGCGCCACGGTGCTGGTCTTCCCCGACCTCAACACCGGTAACAACACCTACAAGGCCGTCCAGCGCAGCGCCGGGGCGATCGCGATCGGGCCGGTGCTGCAGGGCTTGCGCAAGCCGGTGAACGACCTGTCCCGCGGCGCCCTGGTCGAGGACATCGTGAATACCATCGCCATCACCGCGATTCAGGCCCAGGGCATCCGTGGCTAGCGCCGACCGGGTTGTGCTGGTGATCAACTCGGGCTCGTCCTCGCTGAAATACCAGTTGGTCGACCCCGACTCCGGCGCGGCCCGCGCGACCGGCAACGTCGAACGGATCGGGGAGGAGTCCTCACCGATCCGTGACCACGACGCCGCGCTGCGTCAAGCGTTCGACACGCTGTCCGAGCAGGGCATCGACCTGCGCGCCTGCGGGCTGGTGGCGGTGGGCCACCGAGTCGTGCACGGCGGCAACACCTTCTACAAGCCCACGCGGGTGGATGACGCGGTGATCGGCAAGCTCGACGAATTGTCGGAACTGGCGCCGCTGCACAATCCGCCGGCGATCAAGGGGATCGAGGTGGCGCGCAAGCTGCTGCCCGAGTTTACGCACATCGCGGTGTTCGACACCGCGTTCTTCCACGACATGCCGCCGGCGGCCGCGACCTATGCCATCGACCGCGGGGTGGCCGAGCGCTGGCAGATCCGCCGGTACGGCTTCCACGGCACGTCGCACCGGTACGTGAGCCAGCAGGCCGCCGCCTTTTTGGAGCGGCCGCCGCGGAGCCTGAAACAGATTGTGCTGCATCTGGGTAACGGCTGCTCGGCGTCGGCGATCGCCGGCACCCGGCCCCTGGACACCTCGATGGGTCTGACGCCGCTGGAGGGCCTGGTGATGGGCACCCGCAGCGGTGACATCGACCCCAGCATCGTCAGCTACCTCTGCCACACCGCGAACATGAGCGTCGACGAGGTCGAGTCCATGCTCAACCAGCGGTCGGGGATGCTGGGCCTGTCCGGCGAGCGCGACTTCCGGCGGCTGCGCACCATGATCGAATCCGGCGACGGCGCAGCGCAATTGGCCTACAGCGTGTTCACCCACCGGCTGCGCAAGTACATCGGCGCCTACCTGGCGGTGCTCGGGCACACCGACGTCATCACCTTCACCGGCGGGATCGGGGAGAACGACGCGGCGGTGCGTCGCGACGCGCTGGCCGGCCTGGAGGAGCTGGGCGTGGTGCTCGACGAGCGCCGCAACCTCGGCGGCGGCAAGGGCGCGCGGCAGATCTCCGCCGAGGAGTCCCCGATCGCCGTGCTGGTGATCCCGACCAACGAGGAGCTGGCGATCGCCCGCGACTGCGTCAGCGCCCTGGGCGGTTAAGCGGTCTGGGCGGTCTCGCTTTCCGCTCACTGTGCGGTCACGGCTTTGACTGTGTGTCCACGGCGGTGAATTCGGCCGATTTCCGCCACCAGCGCACACGCAAAGCCCTGAGTGCACACTCGGTTGCCCTGTGCATAGAGGCAATCGCGAAGCGTCGTTGATGTGCGACCGTACCGGCGTGGAACGAGGCGAACCGTTTATCGGCAGCGAGGCCCTGGAGTCGCGCGTGTTGAACCGCCATCAACTGCGGGCGCGTTATCGCGCGGTCTTCCCGAACGTTTACGTGTCCGACGACGCCCGTCTGTCGCTCGAGCGGCGAATCTCCGCGGCTTGGCTGTGGTCTGGGCGGACGGCGACGATCGTGGGAGCGGCCGCCGCCAGATTGCATGGCACCGAATGGATTCCCGACGATGTGCCGATCGAGTTGAACCACACCAACACCCGTCCACCCCGGGGCGTGCTGACGCGGCGCGATCGATTACTGGACGGCGAAACGCAGGTCATGGGCCGCTACGCCGTCTCCACACCCGAGCGAACCGCCTTCGACATCGGCCGGCGCGGGGCCGTGCGCTCGGCCGTGGCGCGCCTGGACGCGTTGGCCAGGGCGACGGGTGTCAAGGTCGACGACGTACTGCGGATGGCGAAGTGCCATCCCGGCTCCCCGGGCTTGCGGCGGCTGGAAACCGCGCTGCGACTGGTCGACGCCGGCGCCCAGTCGCCCAGGGAGAGCTATCTGCGGCTGCTCCTCATCGATGCGGGACTGCCGCGTCCGCGGACCCAGATACCGGTGCTCGGTGCCGACGGCATCCCGGTCGCCTTCCTGGATTTGGGCTGGGAGGAGCACCTGGTCGCCGTCGAGTACGACGGCGACCAACACCGCACGGACAGAAGGCAATACGTCAAGGACATCCGGCGGCTCGAAATGCTCGAGCAGATGGGGTGGGTCGTCGTGCGGGTGGTCGCCGAGGACCGTCCCGCCGCTGTCGTGCGCCGGGTTCGCGCCGCGCT
This sequence comes from Mycobacterium seoulense, assembly GCF_010731595.1. Classification (NCBI taxonomy): domain Bacteria; kingdom Bacillati; phylum Actinomycetota; class Actinomycetes; order Mycobacteriales; family Mycobacteriaceae; genus Mycobacterium; species Mycobacterium seoulense. The sequence continues at coordinate 4,860,365 of NZ_AP022582.1, forward strand.
GGCCGCATCGAGTGTGCGTTCGCGGCTTTGAGTGTGCGCTCAGGGCGGAGCTTTTCGGCGTGTCGCCGCCCTGGACGCACACTCGACGTGAAGGGGGCGCAGCAGGAAGCCCGGGGCCACGAGGCTAGAACGTGCTCGTCGGACGCACCTTGTTCGCCATGTCCACCAGCGCGTAGCGGTGGCGTTGGGTGGGCGCGACCCGGGCCAGGTTGCGCAGCGCGGCCTCGACGCCGAGCCGCAGCCCGTGCTCGGTGAACGGGAAGCCGAGGATGTGGTTGGTGCTGGCCTTGTTGTCCTCCAGCCAGTCCATCGCGCAGCCCAGCACCAGCGCGCGGATCTGCAACACGCGTGGTTCGGTGGGCGGCAGCGCCTCCACGCGGCGGGCGGCGTCGCGGATGTCCTCCTCGCTGATCTCGCTCTTGGTCCGCCCGGACAGCAGGGTCACCGCACTGGTCAGCCGCGCGGTGGTGAAATGCCTTGAGGTGGGCGGGACTTCGTCGAGCGTGTCCACGGCGGCGGCCCGATCACCCTCGGCGGACAGCCATCTGGCCAGACCGAAGGCGGCCGAGATCACCCCGTCGTTGGTCTTCCACACCGTTTGGTAGTACTTCTGATCGTCGACGTTCCCGGCCAGCTCGGCGGTGGCCGCCAACGCGAGCTTGGGCGCCAGCTCCCCCGGGAAGGTGTCCAGCACCTCGGTGAAATGCGTTGAGGCGGAGTCGTAGTCGCCGGTGAGGACCTCGGCGACGGCCCGGTACCAGACCAGTCGCCATTGCCAGCCCACCCGCTCGGCCAGGTCGTCCAGCTTCCTGGTGGCCTTGGCCACGTCACCGAGGTCCAGCAGCGCGCGGACCTCCATCAGCGGCAGCTCGATCGACTCGGACACCTCGACGCCCTCGGCGTCCAGCGTGCCGTGGCGGGCCGCGCGCAACGAATCCAGCGTCTGCACCGGCTGGGAGAGCACCGTCGCCTGCAGCACGGAGGCGGCGACGTCGGTTGGATCGACCAGCGGCACCTGCAGCGCGGTCACGATCTCGCGGGCCGTCAGCCGCTCCGAATGCACCTGGCCGTCCAGGTAGACGTCGGTGTGCGCGACCAGCAGGTCCACCCCGAATGTCGAGCGGCTGGGGCTGAAGATGGTCGACAGCCCGGGCCGCGGCACCCCGGTGTCCTGGGCCACCACCTCGCGCAACACGCCCATCAGCTGGGCGGACATCTCCTCGGTGCCGGCGAACCGGCGCCGCGGGTCGGGGTCGATGGCCCGGCGCAGCAACCGGCGGAACGAGTCGTAGGTTTGCAGCACGGGGTCGTCTTCGGGCAGGCCGTCGACGTAGCGGCCGTTGCGGGTGGGCAGGTTCACCGTGAGCGCCGCGAGAGTGCGGCCGACGGTGTAGATGTCGGTGGCGACCGTCGGGCCGGTGCGCACGATCTCCGGCGCCTGGAAGCCGGGGGTGCCGTAGAGGTAGCCGAACGAGTTGATCCGCGACACCGCGCCCAGGTCGATCAGCTTGAGCTGTTCCTCGGTGAGCATGATGTTCTCCGGCTTGAGGTCGTTGTAGACCAAACCGATCGAGTGCAGGTAGGTCAGCGCGGGCAGGATCTCCAGCAGGTAGGCGATGGCCTCGGCGACGGGCAGCTTGTTGTCCTTGCCGTGCTTGAGCGGCTGCCCGCCGATGTACTCCATGACGATGTAGCCGACCGGGTTGCCGTTGCGGTCCTTGTGCTCGACGAAGTTGAAGATCTGCACGATCTGTGGGTGGACCACCTCGGCGAGGAACTGCCGTTCGGCCATCGCGATCGCCTGCGCCTCGGCGTCACCGGAGTGCACCAGGCCCTTGAGGACCACCGGCCGGTCGTTGACGTTGTGGTCGACCGCCAGATACACCCAGCCCAGGCCGCCGTGCGCGATGCAGCCCTTGACCTCGTACTGGTTGGCGACGATGTCTCCCGGATTCAGCTGTGGCAGAAACGAATACGCGCTGCCGCAGGCGGGGCACCAGCCCTCCGACGTGCCCTTGCCCTTCTTGCCGGACCGGCCGACCGGCTTGCCGCAGTTCCAGCAGAACCGCTTGGCCTCCGGCACCACCGGGTTGGTCATCAGGGCCTCGAGCGGGTCGATGTCGCGCACCCGCGGGATCTCGACCAGGCCGCCGCCGAGGTGCCTGACCGGTGGCAGCACCCGCGTCCCGATCGTCACCCGGTCGTGCGGTTCGCTGTCCGGGGTACCGAGCGAGATGTGCGGGAAGTCGTCGTCATCGTCGAAGTCGGGACGGAACAGCGCCTGGGTGGCCTGGATGCGCCCGGTCGTCGCGCCGCCGCCCTGCGTGTCGGGTGGTTGGGTGCCCGGGTTCACGTCTTCGGAGCCGGACTCCGGCTGTTCGATGTCGTCCGGGTCGGTCATCAGTCGGAATACCTCGGCGTGGGCGGGGCGGGAGCGGGCCCGAGCACCGTCAACCACTTGCGGTACAACGTGTTCCACGTGCCGTCCCGGCGGATCCGCTCCAGTGTGCCGTTGACGAACCGGACCAGTGGCGTGTTGTTGAGATTGACCCCGATGCCGTAGGGCTGGGTGGCCATGTTGGGCCCCACGATGTGCAGGTAGGGGTCCTCTTCGACCAGCCCGGCCAGGATCGAGTCGTCGGTGCTGACGGCGTCGATCTCGCGCTGCTGCATCGCCACCAGGCAGTCCGCCCAGTTGACCACCGACACCACGATCGGCGGCGGGTCGATCTGGCGGATCCGGTGCAGCGACGTGGTGCCCTTCGCCACGCAGACCCGCTTGCCGGACAGGTCGCTCACCTTGGCGATGGACGAGTCCCGTGGGGCCAGGATGCGCTGGTTGGCATCGAGGTAGACGGTCGAGAAGTTGACCTGCTTGCGCCGCTCGCAGGTGATGGTCATGGTCTTGACCACCACGTCGACCTCGGAGCTCTGCAGCGCGGTGACGCGCTCGTCGGACGACAGGATGCGGTATTCCACGTGCGACGGGGCGCCGAAGATGTCGCGCGCGATCTCCCCGGCGATGTCGACGTCGAAACCGGTGATCTCACCGGTGATCGGGTCGCGGAAGCTGAACAGGTTGCTGCCGATGTCGAGCCCGACGATCAGCCGGCCGCGGGCGCGGATGTCGGCCACCGCGGCGTCCGCCTGCGCCTTGGTGGGGAAGGGCCGCAGGCTCGCCGTCAGGTCGCAGCCCTGGCTCGGGTCGTCCGCCGGCAGCGGCGGCTCCGGCGGCAGCTGCTGCATGCCGACCGGCGTCGGCGGCGGCAGCGTCGGCACGTTGGCCACGGTCAGCGATTCGGTGTGCGCACACCCGGCCAGCACGGCCGCCGTGGCGAGCACGGCGCCCGCCCGGCGCAACCGGGCCGGCCGCGTCGTCATCGATACTCTCTCAGCCGGGGCCACAGGCCCAGCGCCACCGCGACGGCCGCGCCGAGGCTGAGCACCACGCCGCCGACCTGCGCGCCGGACAGGCCGCTGCGCGCGTTGAGGACGTCGTTGCGCAGGCGGGTGCGGCTCTGGTCGATGGCCTTCACCAGCTGGTCCTCGAGCTTGTCGAACGCCGGGGTGGAGTCGTCTTCGCTGCTGCCCAGCGCGACCTGCGTGGCGGCCCGGTAGTTGCCCACCGAGATGTAGGAGCTGATCCGGTCGTTGGCCTGGCGCCAGCGCAGCAGCAGCTGGTCTGCGCCCTGCAGGTCGGGCTTGTCGACGGCGTCGCTGCGGGCCATGTACTGGTCGAGCTGGGAGTGCATGGCGTCGATGCGCTGATAGAACGATTGCTTGCGCTTCTCCTCGTCCCCACGACGGATCAGCGACAGCGTCTCGTCCGCCCGCGCCTGCTGCGCGGTGATCGCGACGTTGGTCACGATTCGCAGCGAGTCGGCGGCGGTGTCCTTGGCGCTACGGCTGGCGGCCGTGGAGATGGTCAGCGCGGTTCCGACCCACACCACCATGACGAGGATAGCGAGGCCGCCGACGACCAGGCCCGGGTTGATTCGACGCCGGGTGCGCCTGGCCAGCCAGCGATGGGCGAAGATGCCGAAGACCGCGGTGGCGGTGACCACCAGGATGACCGGCGCCGGGATCTGCGTGGAGGCCGTGGTCTCCGCGTCCACCCGCTCCGACGTCGCCTGATACAGCTGCGCGGCGTCCGGCAGGATCGTCGATTGCATCAGGCCCGAGGCCTCCGACAGATACGACGACCCGACCGGGTTGCCCTCCCGGTTGTTGGTCCGCGCGATTTCGATCAGGCCGGTGTAGACGGCCAGTTCGGCGTTGATCCGGCCCAACAGTTGCACCAGCGGTTCGTCCGTCAGCCCGCTCGACGCCCGGGTCACCGCCACCGACGCGTCGGTGATGGCCTGCTCGTAGCGCTGCCGGACGGGCGGGGGCTCGGCTTCGGCGATGAACGCGGTGGCCGCCGCCGCGTCGGCCACCGACAGGGTGGTGTACAGCCGTCCGGCGGCGAACGACAGCGGCTCGGTGTGGTTGAGCACGGTGGTGAGCACCTGCTGGCGGTGGTTGATCGTCGTCGACGTGGCGAAGGCGCAGATGCCGCCCAGCACCGCCAGGACGATTCCGATGCTCAGGATCCGCCCCGGCGTGGTGGAGATGAACCACCAGCGTGGATGGGCTGGCTCGGCCGGCGACCGCGACCCCCGCGGCTCTGTCGACGGGTGCGCCAGCTCAACCGTCACGTGTGATCAGCCCTCATCTTTCGCGGCCACTGGGACGCTGCACGAAACTCTATAAGCGAATTCTAAGAGAATGTTGCGCCGGATGGGTGGAGGCAGACCAATTGACCAGCCGTCGCGTGCATATCCTGAACCCGTGCAGGGCGACGGCGACGGTTGGGTGGTTTCCGACAGCGGCGGCCACTACTGGGGCCGCTACGGCGCGGCGGGTCTGCTGCTGCGGGCCCCGCGGCCGGACGGCGCGCCCGCGGTGCTGCTGCAGCATCGGGCGGTGTGGAGCCACCAGGGCGGGACCTGGGGCCTGCCGGGCGGTGCCCGCGACAGCCACGAGACTCCGGAGGAGACCGCGGTGCGCGAGGCGCACGAGGAGGCGGGCCTGGACGGCGAGCTGCTGACCGTGCGGTCGACGGTGGTCACGGCCGAGGTCGCGGGGCTCGGCGGCGCACGCTGGACCTACACCACGGTCGTCGCCGACGCCACCGAGTTGCTGCAGACCGTTCCCAACGGGGAGAGCGCCGAGATGCGCTGGGTCGCCGAGGACGAGGTGGCCGGGCTGCCACTGCATCCCGGCTTCGCGGCGAGCTGGCACCGGCTGCGCACGGCCACGGCGCTGGTGCCGCTGGAGCGCACGGACGAGCGGCGCCGGCACCTGCCCCGCACCGTCGAGATCGAGGACGGAGTGTTCGTCTGGTGTGTTCCGGGCGAGGCCGATCACGCGCCCCTGCATCCCCGGATCAACTCGCTGCTGCAAGCGCTGACCTGAGCCGATGCGCCGCGGCCCGTGGGTCGGAGGCCGCGGTGATCGCGCGGACCACCACGATGCGGCGGGCGCCGGCCGCGAGCACCTCGGGCAGCCGCTGCTCGTCGATCCCACCGATGGCGAACCACGGCTTCGCGGTGCGCAGGTTCGCGGCGGCCCGCACCAGGCCCAGGCCCGGCGCCGTGCGCCCCGGCTTGGTCGGGGTGGGCCAGCAGGGGCCGACGCAGAAGTAGTCAGGCGCGCCGGCGGCCGCCGCGGCGGCCTGGTCGGCGTCGTGGCTGGACAGGCCGAGCAGCATGTCCGGGCCGACGATCCCGCGCGCGACGTCCAGGGGCAGGTCGCCCTGGCCCAGGTGCAGCACGTCTGCGCCGGCCGCGCGGGCGATGTCCGCCCGGTCGTTGACAGCGAACAGGGCGCCGTGTCGCCGGGCGGCGTCGGCCAGCACCTCGCACGCGGCCAGCTCGTCGCGCGCCTCGAGGGGCCCGAACCGCTGCTCACCGGGGGACCCCTTGTCGCGCAGCTGGATGATGTCGACGCCGCCGGCCAGGGCGGCATCGGCGAACTGGGCCAAATCGCCACGCTCCCGGCGCGCGTCGGTGCAGAGATACAGCCGCGCCGCGGCCAGCCGGGAAACTCGCTGATGCACACCGCGACGCTAGCGCGCTAGCGTGGGACCCAAGAACTCAGTGAGACACGGGAGTCCCGGGTAGCCATCTGCGGGGCTGAGAGTGGGCACAGCCGGGGTCAACAGGGCCTGCCCTTACCGTCACACCTGATCCGGGTCATGCCGGCGAAGGGAGGCCAAGGATGCCGACAGACCATGGGTCGTTGGCCGTCATCGGCGGCGGCGTCATCGGGCTTGCGGTGGCGCGCCGCGCGGCGCGGGCCGGTTGGTCGGTGCGGGTGCATCGCACCGCCGACAAGGGCGCGTCCTGGGTCGCCGGCGGCATGCTGGCCCCGCACAGCGAAGGCTGGCCCGGCGAGGAACGGCTGCTGCAACTGGGCCTGGAGTCGCTGCGGCTGTGGCGGGAGGGTGGCTTCCTCGACGGGCTGCCGCCCGAGGTGGTCACCGCCCGGGAGTCGCTGGTGGTGGCCGTCGACCGCGCCGACGTGGCGGACCTGCACACCGTCGCCGATTGGTTGTCGGCGCAGGGGCATCCGGTGATCTGGGAGTCCGCCGCCCGGGAGCTGGAACCGCTGCTGGCGCAAGGCATCCGGCACGGCTTTCGTGCGCCCACCGAGCTGGCGGTGGACAACCGCGCGGTGCTGGACGCGCTGTCCGCGGAATGCGAGCGACTCGGGGTGAGCTGGGCGCCGCCCGCGCACGACCTGTCCGCGGTCGACGGCGACGCGGTGGTGATCGCCAACGGCATCGACGCCCCCGCGCTGTGGCCGGGCCTGCCGGTGCGTCCGGTCAAGGGTGAGGTGCTGCGCCTGCGCTGGCGGCGGGGCTGTATGCCGGTGCCGCAGCGCGTCATTCGCGCCCGCGTGCACGGGCGCCAGGTGTACCTGGTTCCCCGCAGGGACGGGGTGGTCGTCGGGGCCACCCAGTATGAGCACGGGCGCGACACGGCCCCGGTGGTCTCGGGGGTGCGCGACCTGCTCGACGACGCCTGTGCCGTGTTGCCCGCTCTGGGCGAGTACGAGCTGGCCGAGTGCGCCGCCGGGCTGCGCCCGATGACACCGGACAACCTGCCGCTGGTGCAACGCCTGGACGAGCGAACCCTGGTCGCCGGCGGTCACGGCCGATCGGGGTTTCTGCTGGCGCCGTGGACCGCGGAGCAGATCCTGTCCGAGCTGGCCCCGGTCGGAGCCCGGTCATGATCGTCGTGGTGAACGAGCAGAATGTCGAGGTCGGCGAGCAGACCACCGTGGCCGCGCTGCTGGAGTCGCTGGGCTACCCCGACCGGGGGGTGGCGGTGGCCATGGATTCTGCCGTGCTGCCGCGATCGCATTGGGGCACAACTCTTTTCGATGGTGCAAGAGTCGAGGTCGTGGCGGCGGTGCAAGGTGGCTGACAAACTCACGATCGCCGACCGCAGCTTCGCCTCGCGGCTGATCATGGGCACCGGGGGAGCGACCAGCCTGGCCGCGCTCGAGGAGGCGCTGGTCGCCTCGGGCACCGAGCTGACCACCGTCGCGATGCGGCGGGTCGACTCCGAGGGCGGGACGGGCCTGCTGGACCTGCTCAACCGGCTCGGCATCACGCCGCTGCCCAATACCGCGGGGTGCCGCAGCGCGGCCGAGGCGGTGCTCACCGCGCAGCTGGCCCGCGAGGCGCTGACCACCAACTGGGTCAAGCTGGAGGTCATCGCCGACGAACGGACGCTGCTGCCCGACGCTGTCGAATTGGTCCGGGCGGCAGAGCAATTGGTCGACGACGGGTTCGTCGTGCTGCCCTACACCAACGACGACCCGGTGCTGGCGCGCCGGCTCGAAGACGCCGGGTGCGCGGCCGTCATGCCGCTGGGTTCGCCGATCGGCACCGGCCTGGGCATCACCAACCCGCACAACATCGAGATGATCGTCGCCCGGGCCGGTGTCCCGGTGGTGCTCGACGCCGGCATCGGCACCGCCAGCGACGCCGCGCTGGCGATGGAGTTGGGTTGCGATGCCGTGCTTTTGGCGACCGCCGTGACCCGGGCCGCCGAGCCCGCGACGATGGCTGCCGCGATGGCCGCCGCCGTCACCGCCGGCTACCTGGCCCGCCGGGCCGGGCGAATTCCCAAACGCTTCTGGGCGCAGGCATCCAGCCCGCCAAGATGAAACGTTATGTGGCGCTTGGCAGCTCGATGGCGGCCGGTCCCGGCATCCGGCCCCGGGCCGCGGGGGCCCCGTGGGGTTCTGGCCGGTCGGCGCGCAACTATCCCCACCTGGTGGCGCGGCGCCGCGATCTCGAGCTGGTAGACGTCACCTTTTCCGGCGCGACCACCGCGCACGTGCTCGCCGATCACCAGCGCGGCTCACCGCCCCAGATCACCGCCCTGAACGGCTCGGAAAGCCTGGTGACCATCACCATCGGCGGCAACGACGTCGGCTACATACCGCTGCTGATGGCCGCCTCGCTGCCGCGGCTGGCCCGGCGGCTGCCGCTGCTCGGTGCGCGCATTTCCGAACTGCTGGACTCCGATGCGCGGGTCGAGGCCCTTGACGCGGTGTTCGAATCGTTGTGCGCCGTCGGTCGCGCGGTGCGCCAGCGCGCCCCGCGGGCCCGGGTCTTCTTCGTCGACTACCTGACCGTCCTGCCGCCCGCGGGCACTCCGGCCGCACCGCTCTCGGACGCGGACGCCGGCCTCGGCCGCCACGTGGCCGCGACGCTGGAACGACTCACGGCCGACGCGGCGACGGCAACGGGGTGCGACATGGTCAGCGCGGCCGCGGCCAGCCGTGAACACCACGCGTGGTCGGCCGACCCGTGGACCACGAAACCCGGTGTGCCGCTGCCGGGCCGGGCCGCCCCGTTGCACCCGAACGCCGCCGGGATGCGCGCCGCCGCCGAGCTGGTATGCGCGTTGTGGTGACGGTCAGCCGTTCGTGCGCCACCACTGGTAGAGGGCGTTGACGTCCGAGTTGGACGCGGTGAGGTGGCCCAGCACATTCTTGGCGTCGGTGGTCCAGGTCAACACCGCGTAGTTCTTGTAGGTGCCGCAGGCGATCTGCCCGCCCGTCTGGCCGTTCTGCTTCCAGGTTCCCGGCGACTGCCCGGCGTCGCCGCACGCGGCCAGGGACACGTCCTTGATGGTGGAGCTGAACGCGGAAGCCAGATTCGTGCCGTTGGAGAACAGGGCGTATACGCCGGAGCCCGGCCCGCTGGGGTCGGGGCTCTGCCCGCACAGGAGTTCGGCGAGTTCGCCGGATTCGGTCAACTCCTGCGGCTTGCAGTTGTTGAGGCCGTAGCCCTTCGACAGGTTGGCGGCCAGGGTGTTCATATCGGCGGCGCTGCCGGTGTTGGGTTCGGCGATCGCCGGGCCGCTACCCGCGAGGCCCAAACTGCCGGTGAGGGCTGCGGCCGACACGGCTCGCAGTGCGGTGGTGAGATGTGACATTTCCGTTGACTCCCTGCGGTTGTTGGTTGATACAGAAACCCCTTGCCCCCCAACTGGAACGTCAGCCGTTGGCCCGCCACCACTGGTAAAGCGCCGCGGCGTCGCTGTTGGATCCGCGGATGTAGCTCAAGATGTTCTTGGCCTCCGTGGTCCAGATGATCTCGGCGGCGTTCTGATACGTCCCACACGCCACCTGCCCGGCGTTGCCGCTGTTGCTGCCCTGGTGCCAGCTGGTGGGGGACTGGCCGCTGTCCCCGCAGGCGCCCAGCACGTCGTCTTTGATGCTGGCCTTGAATGAGCCGGCCAGGTTTTCGCCGTTGTTGAACAGGATGTACTTGGCCTGGACCGGACCGCTCGGGTCGGGGCTCTGCGCGCATGTCAGCGACGCCAATTCACCGACGGCGATGCTCTGCGCGGTGCAGTTGTTCAGCCCGTAGCCCTTCGACAGCGACGCCGCGAGCGTGTTGATGTCCGACGGGCTACCGGTATTGGCGGGATCCGCGGTTGCGGTGCCGGTGCCCGCTAAGGTGCAGCCGCCCACGAGCGCCGCGGCCGTGGCGGCCCGCAGCGCGTTGCTGAGGTGGGACATCCTGTGACTCCTAGGCGGTTGTCGGACCGGCGTCGCTCACTGGAGAAACGCGCATCCGTTAAGTAGGGATCGTAGGGCTATGTCGTGACAAAGCAACACATTCCGTGGGAAATTGTCTGTCTGGGCATCCTTTTCGGTGCGGCCGCGCGACGGTGGTTAACCGGCCGTTTCGAAACGCGCTGACCGTCAATTCGTTTCGCGCGGCGGGTCGCGTTCGGCTGGGCGGTGGAGCTTGGCCGGCGGAGGAACGGGGGCCGGACGCGAATGAGGCCGCCCCGGTGCCGCACGTCAGGGGGCGGGAGGGATTTTCAAATTGCTAGTGCCGCCGCGACTCTGGTCGGGTATGGTTAGCACCGCTTCACGCCAGCTAACTTCTCGGGACTGGAGAATCCATGACACAACCGCCGGCACCGCCCCCTCCGCCGCCTGGTTACCCGCCGCAGCAGCCCGCCGGGCAAGCACCCAACAACTACTTGGTGTGGTCCATCCTGGTTACCCTGTTCTGCTGTCTCCCGTTCGGGATCGTGGCGATCGTCAAGTCCAGCCAAGTCAACGGGCTTTGGGCGCAGGGCCGTTACGCCGAGGCGCAGGCATCAGCCGACAGCGCCAAGAAGTGGGTGATCTGGTCGGCGGTCATCGGCGTCGTCGTCGCCATCATCTACGGCATCTTGATGGCGGTCGGCGCGCTGAACACGAACACCAATGCGGCGCTTGCCGCGATGTTCTGAGCCCGGTTCGCGACCATGGTGACCCGCCAAGGGTCGGCGCACGTGAGTCTGGGCGCGCCACTGGTGGTGGCCGCTTCCGCGACGTTGATGTGCGCCGCCATCTGGGCGGGTGACCCGACCACCCCCAACGGTCCGCTGCCGGTGTGTCCCACCAAGGCGCTGTTGGGGATCGACTGCCCGGGATGCGGCAGCCTGCGCATGCTGTACTCCCTGATGCACGGCAATCTGATGGCGGCCGCCAGGTTCAACGCGTTGGGCCTGGCGGCCGTCGTGCTGTTGGCGTGGGCGTACCTTGCCTGGACCTATGGCCGGGTGGCGGGCAGACGGGTCCGCAGCTGGCAACACGGTCGCTGGGCCGCGGCCGTGACGCTCGGGCTGGTCGCGGTGTGGTTTGTGGTGCGCAACATCCCCTTTGCGCCGTTCAATGCGCTCTACGTCTGATACCGCCGTGTCCTGATCCCGGCCGCTCGCCGGGCGGTCTAACCTGGGGCGCGATGGTGAACAAATGCATGACGATCCCGGCGGCGCTCGTCGTGGTCGCCGCGACCGCATTCTCGGCCGGCTGCTTCCATCGGTCCTCGCAACAAGCGGCCGGCAACCCCGACGCGGTCAAGTTCGCCGGCGCGCTGCACGACAAGGTCACCGCCGACGCGATGATGGCCCACCTGGCAAAGCTCCAGGACATTGCCAACGCCAACAACGGCACCCGGGCGGTGGGCACCCCCGGTTACGAGGCCAGCGTCAACTATGTCGTGAACACGTTGCGCGGCAGTGGTTTCGATGTGCAGACCCCCGAATTCTCCGCGCGGGTGTTTCACGGCGACAAGCCGGAGGTGACCGTCGCGGGCAAGCCGGTGGAGGCGCAGGCGCTCGACTTCAGCCTCGGCACCCCGCCGGACGGGGTCAGTGGGCCGCTGCTGACCGTGCCCGCAGGCAACGGCCCCGGTTGCGCGGTCTCGGATTACGGCAATCTCCCCGCGCAGGGGGCCGTGGTCCTGGTGGACCGCGGCACCTGCCCCTTCGCCCAGAAGGAGGACGTCGCGGCGCAGCGCGGTGCGGTCGCGATGATCGTCGCCGACAACGTCGACGAGCAAAAGATGGGCGGCACGCTGGGGCCGGACACGAACGTCAAGATCCCGGTGGTCGGCGTGACCAAGTCCGTCGGCGTGCAACTGCGCACCCAGCCGGGGCCGGCGACCATCAAGCTGAACGCGAGCGTGCAGAGCTTCAAGGCCCGCAACGTCGTCGCGCAGACCAAGACGGGGTCGACGGCCGACGTCGTCATGGCGGGCGCGCACCTGGACAGCGTGCCCGACGGTCCGGGCATCAACGACGACGGTTCGGGAGTGGCCGCGGTGCTGGAAACCGCGCTGCGACTGGGGAGTTCGCCGCAGGTGCGCAACGCGGTGCGGTTCGGATTCTGGGGCGCCGAGGAACTGGGCCTGATCGGATCGCGCAACTACGTCGAGTCGCTGGACTTGACCGCGCTGAAAAGCATCGCGCTGTACCTCAATTTCGACATGCTCGCGTCACCGAACCCCGGTTACTTCACCTATGACGGGGACCAATCGCTGCCGGCGGACGCGCGCGGCCAGCCGGTGGTGCCGGAGGGGTCGGCCGGCATCGAGCGCACTTTGGTCGCCTACCTGAAATCCGCCGGAAAGACCGCGCAGGACACGGCGTTTGACGGCCGGTCCGACTACGACGGATTCACCCTGGCGGGTGTCCCCGCCGGCGGCCTGTTCTCCGGTGCCGAGGGGAAGATGTCCGCGGATCAGGCGAAGCTGTGGGGCGGCGCGGCCGACCAGCCGTTCGACCCCAACTACCACCAGAAGACCGACACCCTCGATCGCATCGACCGGACCGCACTGGGCGTCAACGGCGGTGGGGTCGCCTACGCCGTGGGCCTCTACGCCCAGGACGTCGGCGGCCACAACGGGGTGCCGACGATCCAGGACCGCACGCGTCACGTGCTGACCAAGCCATGACCCGCCGCCTGGGCGCGACATTGCTGCTGGCGACCATGCTGCTGGCGGGTTGTTCGTCGGGGCGCCCGGGATCACCCGGTGCCGCACCGGATCTGGGTCACGGCCTGGCCGGCAAAGTGACCGCGGACCGGATGCTGGCCCACCTGCGCGCACTGCAGAACATCGCGGACGCCAACAAGGGGAACAGGGCGGACGGCACCCCCGGCTACGACGCCAGCGTCGACTATGTCGCTAAAGCCTTGCGCGACAGGGGTTTCGATGTGGTGACACCGCAGTTCGACCGGCTGTATACCGTTTCGCCCGGCAGGCCGGCGATGACGATCGCCGGCCGCAGTTACCCGGTCGACCAGGCCTCGCTGCTGGTGCAGACACCGCCCGGCGGCCTGACCGGCCAGCCGGTCCGGCCCAGCCAACCCTCGGGTTGTGCGGCCGGTGACTATCCGCCGGCGCTGCCCAAGGGTTCGATCGCCATCGTCGACGACGCGCGTTGTTCGGTGGTCGACAAGCAGAACAGCGCGGTGGCCAAGGGGGCGGCCGCCCTGGTGGTGCTCAGCGCGCCGGCCGGCCAGGGCGCCCCGGCCACGTTGTTCAACCCCGGCTACTTCAAGCAGCTGACCGTGCCCGTCGCGGTTGCCAACCCCAACACCGCGACCGCGCTCGCCGGCGCGGGCGCGCCCATCCGCCTGGTGCTGGACGCCCGGAACGTCACGATCACCTCGCGAAATGTGCTGGCGCAGACCAAGACCGGTTCGCCGCACGAGGTGATCATGGTCGGCGCGCATCTCGACAGCCCGCGCGGCGGCCCGGGCATCAACGACGGTGGATCCGGGGTGGCCGCGGTGCTGGAAACGGCCCTGCAGCTGGGTCCGCTGGCGCCGGTGAACAGCGCGGTGCGGTTCGCGTTCTGGGGCGCCGACGAGGACGGGCTCAACGGCGTCATGGACTACGTGTTCGGCATGAACAGCGATCAGCTCAACGACATCGCGTTGTACCTGAACTTCACCACGCTGGGTTCACCCAACGCCGGTTTCTTCACCGACGACGGCGATCAGTCCGGTCCGCCGGCGCCCGGGGTGACCTACGCCGACGTCCCCGACGGGTCGGCCGGCATCGAGCGCACCCTGGCCGGTTACCTGAACCTGGCCGGAAAGCGGCCCGCGGACATGCCGCTGACCACCCGTTCCGATTACCACCCCTTCATGGTCGCGGGCGTGCCGTTCGGGGGCATGACCGCCGGTGCCTCGCAGCTGAAGACCACGGTGCAGGCCCGGCTCTGGGGCGGGCAAGCGGGCGTCCCGTTCGACCCCAACTATCAGGGCCCCCGCGAAACCGTCGACACCATCAATCGGGACGCGTTGGCCATCATGGGTTCCGGCGTCGCATACGCGGTCGGCACTTACGCGCAGTCCGTCGGCGGCGTCAACGGCGTGCCGCCGCACGACAAGCGGCATCGCACCCGGGTGCCGTAACCGCCGCCGGGGACTTGTCGGTGCCCCGCTCTATTCTCGAACCTATGTTCGATAGCCGGCTGCATGAGTCCTGGGAGGCGCCGCCCTGTGCGCGGTCGCGGGCTCTGGTGGATCGAATGTGTGCGTCGTGGCGGTCAGAGGCCCAGGTGGTGGCGGATCGGCTGGATGCGGTGGGTGAGTTGTTCGAGCTGCGCCGCGCCCAACGCGGTGAGGAGGCCGATTGGGCGGTGGATACGTGGGCGGCTGTGGGGGCGGAGATCGCCGCGGCTTTTCGGGTGAGCCTGGCCATGGCAGGCAGCTTCATGCGGTATGCGCTGGCGATGCGTGAACGGCTGCCGCAAGTGGCGGCCGTATTTCGTGCGGGCGAGATCAGTTATCGGCTGTTTCAGACCATCGTGTACCGCACCGACTTGATCACCGACGCCGCGGTTCTGGCCGCGGTCGACGCCGAGCTGGCAGTGCGCGCGGCGCGGTGGCCCTCGATGACCCGGGGCCGGCTGGCCGGTGAGGTCGACAAGGTCGTGGCCAAGGTTGATGTGGATGCGGTGCGCCGTCGTCAGCGGTGTCAGACCGAGCGCGGCATCGGGATTGAGGATCTCCAGGGCGGCATTTCCGAGATCCACGGCAGCCTGTTCAGCCCGGATGCCCACGCGTTAGACCAGCGGTTGGACGCCTTGGCGGCCACGGTGTGTGACCATGACCCGCGCAGTCTCGAGCAGCGGCGCGCCGACGCGCTGGGCGCGCTGGCGGCCTCGGCGGATCGGCTGGGCTGCCGCTGCGGGCGCCCCGACTGTGCGGCCGGAACCCGGCCACCGGCAAGGGCGGTCGTCATCCACGTGATCGCTGAGTCGGCGAGCGTCCAGGGCCGCGGGGCGGCTCCGGCGACGGAGGTGGGCGCCGACGGGCTGATCCCCGCCGAGGTGATCTCCGAGTTGGTGCGCTCGGCCAGGCTGGTCCCCCTCAGCGTCCCCGCCCAGGCTGAACCCCAGTACACGCCGTCGGCCAAGCTGGCCGACTTCGTGCGCTGCCGGGATTTGTCCTGTCGGGCGCCCGGGTGTGACCGGCCGGCCCTCGACTGCGACATCGACCATACGATCCCCTACGCCGGGGGCGGACTGACGCATCCGTCGAACCTGAAATGCCTGTGCCGCCAACATCATTTGCTGAAGACCTTCTGGGGTTGGCACGATCAGCAACTGCCCGACGGCACCGTCATCTGGCGGCTGCCCGACGGGCACACCTACGTCACCACTGCCGGCAGCGCGCTGCTGTTCCCCACGCTGTGCGCGCCCACCGGCGACCTGCCCGCGCCCGCGACACCCGAGCGCTGCACCGAGCGCACCGCGGTGATGCCCCTGCGCACCCGCACCCGCGCCCAGAACCGCGCCACCCGCATCACCGCCGAACGCCATCACAACCGCCGGGCCCGCTCGGCGACCCAAACCGCCCAAACCGGCCCCGCGCCACCGGACGACGAACCCCCGCCGTTCTAAGGCCTGCGCGGTCCCAGCATCCGCCCTTTCTAGGGCCAATGGTCCCTACCCCCGGTGGGTATGCGTGTGAGATCGTTCGGGCATGACGCAAACTCCTGAATCCGGCGTCGAGTATCGATACGGCGCGCACAGTCGGCTCGGTCAAGTGGCGGCGTGGGTGGTGATCGTCGCCGGTGTCGTGTTCGTCGTCGCGGTGATCTTCTTCGCGGGGCTTTTCCTGGGCTGGCATTCGGGCGACCACTACGGATGGCGCCACGGCTACGGCGGCGGCCACAGCGGCACGTGCCCGATGATGGAACCGGGCGGGATGATGGGGCCCGGCGGAATGATGGGCCCCGGTGGACTGGGTCCGGGTGGACTGGGTCCGGGCGGTCCGATGGGACCTCAGCAGACGCCCACGCCCACCGCGCCGCGCCCCTAGGTTCGCAGCGGTCAGGGCCCGGCGGAGTTCGCTGCCTCCGAGGTCAAAACCTGCCCGGCGTTCCTCGTTCCCCAACGGGTGACCCGTGCGACCGTCGGCGGGGCGGGCGCGCAACCGGCGGGTCCATTCCGGCTGTCATAGTTAGCCAACCGCTCTAGAATGAGACCCTTTGGTGCTGCCCTGCACCCGGTCAGGATGAGGTTGGTATGAATAGCCGCGCGCGCAATCGACGTCAGCTGACCGGTGGCCGCCCCCGCAGGGCGGCCGCCTTGTTGTGGGCGGCGTCGTCCTGTGTGGCGGCGGCAATCGTGGTGGCGGGCTGTACATCCTTCGTCGGCGGGCGGGCGTTGTCCATGCTCAACGACCCGTTCCGGGTGGGCGGCCTGCCCGCGACGAACGGCCCGAGCGGGGTCCGCTCGAACGCGCCCGGCCCGACCGGCACGGTGGTCAACACCGACGACGGCGCGATCGACAAGTTGTCGTTGCTGTCGGTCAACGACATCGAGGAATATTGGCAGTCGGTGTACGGCCAATCGCTGAAGGGGGACTTCGTCCCCGTCGGCAAGATGGTGTCGTACAACTCCAAAGATCCGGCCAGTCCCATCGTTTGCCGCAACGACACCTATAAGCTCGTCAACGCCTTCTACACGTCGCGCTGCAACCTGATCGCCTGGGACCGTGGGGTGTTCATGCCCGTCGCCCAACGGTATTTCGGCGACATGTCGGTCAACGGTGTGCTGGCCCACGAATTCGGTCACGCGCTGCAGACCATGGCGAAGCTGGTCACCCGGCGAGACCCCACCATCGTGCGCGAGCAGCAGGCCGACTGTTTCGCGGGCGTCTACCTGTTCTGGGTGGCCGACGGTAAGTCGCCGCGCTTCACGCTCAGCACCGCCGACGGGCTGGACCACGTGCTGGCGGGGATCATCACCACCCGGGATCCCGTAATGGACAACGAAACCGAGAACGACGACGAGCACGGGTCGGCCCTGGACCGGATCGGCGCCTTCCAAATGGGTTTCATCGACGGCGCCTCGGCCTGTGCGGCGATCGACAAGCGAGAAATCGAGCAGCGCCGCGGCGACCTGCCCAACGCCCTGCGGGTCGACAGCAGCACCGGTAACCCGGAAACCGGCGAGGTGCCGATCGACCAGGACACCATGACGACCCTGATGGAACTCATGGGAAAGGTGTTCTCCCCGAAGAATCCCCCCGCGGTGTCCTACCAGCCCGCCGATTGCCCGGACGCCAAGCCCAGCCCGCCGGCGTCGTACTGCCCCGCCACCAACACGATCGTCATCGACCTGGCCAAGCTCGCGGTCATGGGCAAGGTCGCCGACGAGAACGAGCAGACCCTGCCGCAGGGCGACGACACCGCGCTGTCGGTCGTGATGTCGCGGTACGCGCTGGCCGTGCAGCACGAACGCGGGCTGGCCATGCAGAGCCCGTGGACCGCACTGCGCACCGCGTGCCTGACCGGTGTCGTGCATCGCAAGATGGCCGAGCCGATCGAGCTGTCGTCGCAGAAGGAACTCCTGCTCACGGCCGGTGATCTCGACGAAGCGGTGGCGGGGTTGCTCACCAACCACCTCGTCGCCAGTGACGCCGACGGCACCAGCGTGCCGGCCGGTTTCACCCGGATAGCGGCGTTTCGCGGCGGCGTGACGGGCAACATGGACGCCTGCTACTCCCGCTACCCGGGATGACGGGAACGTCGCGCTATCAACCCATCTCGGCGAGCCTGGGCACCACCTCGTCGCCGAGGCGGCGGATGAAGCCGACGGGATCGGGGTTTCCGGGGAACGGGCCGGCATTGACCATCTCGACGCCCAGTTCGGCGTAGCGCTCGACGGTCTTGAAGTACCCGTCGGGATCCTCGAAGGGATTGACGAAAAGGCCGACCGTCTTGCGGATTTCGCCCGGGTCCCGGCCGACCGTCTCGCAGTGGCGGTTCAGCACGTCGATCTTGTGCTGGAGTTCGTCGGCGTCACTCGTCGTGCTGTTCCAGATGTCGGCGTACTGCGCGACCAGGCGCAGCGTCTTTTTCTCGCCATCGCCGCCGATCAGGATCGGGGGGCGCCGAATCGGTTGCGGCTGACAGATCGTCTCGGCCAGCTGGTAATGCCTGCCCCCGTAGGGCCCGTCGTCGTCGCTCCACATCTGCCTGCAGATTTGCAGCGTTTCTTCGAGCATCTCGAAGCGCTCGCTCACCGGCGGATAGGGAAAGCCGAGGGCGGCGTGCTCGCGGTCGTACCAGGCCGCGCCGAGCCCCAGCATCGAGCGGCCCTGCGACAGCACGTCCAGCGTGGTGACCGCCTTGGCCAGCAATCCCGGATAGCGGTAGGTCACCCCAGTGACCAGCAGGCTCAGGTCAATCGTGGTGGTCTGCCCCGCGAGGAAGCCCAGTGACGTGTAGCCCTCGAGGAACGGGTCCTCCGCGCGCCCCATGGCTTCCATCTGGAAGAAGTGGTCGGCCAGCGTGAACAGCGTCGCCCCGCCCTGCTCGGCGGCCTTCGCCGCGTCGGCCAGGGTGGGGCCCAGCGCGGCCGGCTCGCCGGGTAGAAAGTCGATGAAGTGTATTGCCAGTTCCATTGCGGCCCTTGCCCTCTCTTATTCGGTCAAGCGCTCGAGCAGCGTCAAGGCGTCGAGGATGACGCGACGCTCACGTTCGGAATACCGCTCGTGCATGGCGCGCGCCAGCCACTCCTCCCGGACCTGCCGGTTGCTCTCTGCGCGTCGCCGTCCCGCCGTGGTCAGCGAAATCAGTTGCCGCCGACCGTCTTCCGGGTCGGGCGTGCGCCCGATGAGCCCCCGCTGCTCGAGGGCGGCCACTATCGTGGCCATGGACTGTGGACGTACCCGTTCGGCTGAGGCCAGGGCGCTCGCCGATGAGGCCCCCTCCTTCCAGAGCCGATTCAGCACCGCGGTCTGCGAGGGAGTCAGGTCCTCGTCGGTGGCGAGGTCCTTCAACTGGCGCCGCAGCCGGCTGAAGACCACCCGTAAGTCGCGGGCCGCCGTGGCCGCTGACTCGGTGATGCCGTCCACGACACCAGCCTAGATTAGACAGTCCAAACTGTCCAGTTCAAGCTGTCTAATTGCGTCCGAGCAGTTGCAGCGCGGCGTCGACCGCCAGCGCGGGCACGTTCAGGGTCTTGGACCGCAGATCGTGTCGCGCCCCGGCGATTTCGACCACGGCCGTGGTTCCGGTGACCAGCGCGGCGGCCGCGCGCAGTTCGTCGGGCGTGCCGAAGGGGTCCGACGTCCCGTGCGTGAACACCGTCGGCACCCGGATGTCGGGCAGGTGCTCGGTGCGGGCCCGCTCCGGCTTTCCCGGCGGATGCACCGGATACGAGAACAGCGTCAGGAGGTCGACGGGCGCCTCGCGGGCCGCCACCACCATCGACGTCTGCCGTCCGCCGTAGGAATGCCCGCCCGCGATCAGCGGTCCATCGGCGAGCTCGCGGCACAGCGTGATCGCCTCGACGATCCCGGCGCGGTCGGCGGCGGCCGAGCCCGACGGTGGTCCCGTGGGCCGGCGCCGCCGGTAGGGCAGGTTGTACCGGACCGCGAGCCAGCCGCGCCGCGCCCATTCGTCGCAAACCTGATGCAGCAGCGGCGAATCCCGGTTGCCACCGGCGCCATGGGTCAGCACCACCACGCCTGACGGCGACGCCTCCGGCCGGTGCGCGACGCCAGCTATCTCATCGAGGTTCATGAGAGCCTGAACAAGGGGGAGACGGGGCCGTGTCCGTGGCCCAGCGGATAGGAGGCCCGCAGGCATTCGGTGACCCAGCGCTTCCCGAACCCGACCGCATCGGGCACGGAGAAGCCGTGCGCGAGCGCGCAGGCGATCGCCGTGGCCAGCGTGTCGCCGCCGCCGTGGTCATTGCCCCCGGGCAAACGCTCCGAATCGAATTCGTGATAGGAGGCGCCGTCGTAGAGCAGGTCGCAGCTGCGGTCGGACGACCGGAGGTGGCCGCCCTTGACCAGCACCCACCGCGGTCCGAGCGCATGCAGCGCCTTCGCGGCCGCCCGCTGCGACTCCACGTCAACGACGTCGATGCCCACCAGCAGGCGCACCTCGTCGAGGTTGGGCGTCACCAGGGTCGCCAACGGAAACAGCCGGCCGCGAAGGGAATCCAGGGCGGACGTTTCGAGCAGCGCGTCGCCGTGCATGGACGCGCACACCGGATCGACGACGAGCGGGACCGTCACGGCGAGCCGGCGCCAGGTGGCGGCCACCGCGGTGATGATGGCCGACGACGCCAGCATCCCGGTCTTGACGGCCTGGACGCCGATGTCGGTGACCACCGCCTCGATCTGGGCGGCGACCACGTCGGCGGGCACTTCGTGAAAACCCTTGACCCCCAGCGTGTTCTGCACGGTGACCGCGGAGACCGCGACGCAGGCATGCACCCCCAGCAGCGCCATGGTGCGCAGGTCGGCCTGAATGCCCGCGCCACCCCCCGAGTCGGATCCCGCGATGGACAGCACGCGCAGCGGCGTGGTGCCCGGCGGCGGCAGCGGCAGGAGGGGAGGGGGGAAGGTCAAGGCTGCGTGATCGGCAGGTACACCCGGTTGCCGTGCTCGGCGAACTCCTGCGACTTCTCCTGCATGGCAGCCTCGATCGCCTCCTCGCTGTCCAACCCGTGGGCGGCGGCGTAGTCGCGGACATCTTGGGTGATCCGCATCGAGCAGAACTTCGGCCCGCACATCGAGCAGAAGTGCGCCGTCTTGGCGGGTTCGGCCGGCAGGGTCTCGTCGTGGAATTCCCTTGCCGTGTCGGGGTCCAACGACAACGCGAACTGGTCGTGCCAGCGGAACTCGAACCGCGCGGTCGAAAGGGCGTCGTCGCGCTCCTGCGCGCGCGGATGCCCCTTGGCCAGGTCCGCGGAGTGGGCCGCGATCTTGTAGGCGATCACGCCGTCCTTGACGTCCTTGCGGTCCGGCAGCCCCAGGTGTTCCTTGGGGGTGACGTAGCACAGCATCGCCGTGCCGGCCTGGGCGATGATCGCCGCGCCGATCGCCGACGTGATGTGGTCGTAGGCCGGCGCGATGTCGGTGGCCAGCGGCCCCAGCGTGTAGAACGGCGCCTCCTCGCACAGCTCCTCTTCCAGCCGCACGTTCTCCACGATCTTGTGCATCGGGACGTGACCCGGCCCCTCGATCATCACCTGCGCGCCATGAGCTTTCGCGATCTTCGTCAGCTCCCCCAGGGTGCGCAGCTCGGCGAACTGGGCCGCGTCGTTGGCGTCGGCGATCGACCCCGGGCGCAGCCCGTCGCCCAGGGAGAAGGTGACGTCGTAGCGCGCGAAGATGTCGCACAGCTCTTCGAAGTTGGTGTACAGGAACGACTCCCGGTGATGCGCCAGGCACCAGGCCGCCATGATGGAGCCGCCGCGGGACACGATGCCGGTGACCCGCTTGGCGGTCAGCGGCACATACCGCAACAGCACGCCGGCGTGCACGGTCATGTAGTCCACACCCTGCTCGCACTGCTCGATCACGGTGTCGCGGTAGATCTCCCACGTCAGTTCGGTGGGATCGCCCTTCACCTTTTCCAGCGCTTGATAGATGGGCACCGTGCCGACCGGCACCGGGGAGTTGCGCAGGATCCACTCGCGCGTCTCGTGGATGTTCTTGCCGGTGGACAGGTCCATGATGGTGTCCGCACCCCAGCGGGTGGCCCACACCATCTTGTCGACCTCTTCGGCGATCGACGACGTCACCGCGGAGTTGCCGATATTCGCGTTGACCTTGACCGCGAAGGCCTTGCCGATGATCATCGGCTCGCTCTCCGGGTGGTTGTGGTTGGCCGGGATCACCGCGCGGCCGCGGGCGACCTCGTCGCGCACCAGCTCGGCGGGCATGTCCTCGCGGGCGGCGATGTATGCCATCTCGGCGGTGATCTCGCCGGCCCGGGCCCGCTGCAGCTGGGTGCCGCGGTCGCGGACCACGCCCGGCCGCGGCGGCAGCCCGGCCGTCAGGTCGATCACCGCGTCCGCGTCGGTGTACGGGCCGGAGGTGTCATACAGGTCGAAGTGGTCTCCGGTGGACAGGTGCACGCGCCGGAACGGAACCCTCAGGTGCGCACCGGCACCCGGCGCCGCGACCTCGCGGTAGACCTTGCTGCTACCGGCGATGGGCCCGGTGGTGACGGCGGCCTCGACGGCTGAGGAAAGGACATCGGTCATTTCTCATCTCCCTACGCCGGCATTACCCGGTCAGGTTCGTACGGTCGACGGCCCCGAGCCGTCCTCTCAGCGCCTTCGATGTGCGCTCCCGCGTTGTGTTGGATGGTCCGCACGCGACGTTACCCCCACACCGGACCACCCGGCAGGTGGGCGGGCCATTCGGCCAGGGCGGTAGCCGGTGATGCCCCCCTGGTGCGAGGATGCAAACGTGCAAGAGCAAGGCGAAACGAACGGGGAGACACCGGCAGGGCCTCGCGGCCAACAGCTGAGCCCGACCGAGGCGATCGCCCGACATCTCAACGTGGGCACCTTCCGCTTCTGGTTCATCGGTGAGCGCTGGGAGTGGTCCGACGAGGTCGCCAGGATGCACGGCTACGAACCGGGGACCGTCGAGCCCACGACCAAGCTGTTGTTGTCGCACAAGCACCCCGACGACCGCGCGCACGTCCAGGAGGTCCTCGACTACGCCCTGCGGTCGGCGGAGTCGTTCTCCAGCCGGCACCGGTTCCTCGACACCGCCGGCAAGGTGCACGACGCGATCGTCGTGGCCGACCGCATGCACGACGAGTCGGGCGCCGTGGTGGGGACCGCCGGCTATTACATCGACCTCACCGACACCTTCGACGAGACCCGGCGGGAGGTGCTCGACGAGGCGCTCCCGGACCTCTTCGAAAGCCGCGCGGCGATCGAACAGGCCAAGGGCGTGCTGATGTTCGTCTACCGGGTCAGCGCCGACCAGGCCTTTCGCGTGCTGCAGTGGCGGTCCCAAGAGACCAACATGAAGCTGCGGGCGCTCGCCAGGCAACTGCTCGCCGACCTAGCAACCCTGGACGGTTCGACGGCCGCCGTCCAGAGCCAGTTCGACCACCTGCTGCTGACGGTGCACGAACGGGTGTCCGCCGAGTCCGCCGGGTAACCAGGGGAATACGCGAACGCGGCTGCCCGCAAACAGTTAGTGTTCCTAGACGCTGGCGCATCCCGCGCGTCCCCATGAGCGGCGAAAGGCATCGAAGGTGTTGGCGGTGGAACACGAGGCACTCGAGGACGCTGTGGTCGTGCGCGTTAAGGGCGGCGTCGACTCCAGTACCGTCGATGAGGTAACCGCTCATCTGACCGCCGCGCTCAAGCTGGCCGAGACGCACCCGGCCCGGCTGGTCGTCGTCGACCTGCAAGCGGTCGACTTCTTCGGAAGCGCGGCGTTGAACGCCATGCTCGAGTGCCACGAGGCGGGCAAGGAAGCCGGCACGGCGGTCCGCCTGGTCGCAGACCACGACCAGGTGCTCCGACCGATCGAGGTGACCGAATTGGATCGGATCCTCGACATCTATCCCACGCTGCCCGAGGCGCTGCAGCGCAACCGACCGCAATGAACCCGGCGCTGCCGGCCGATCTGGCGGCTGCGGTCTCCTTGGGCGGTGAGATGGGTCGCCGGTTCGCCGAATTCGACTGGGACACCCATCCATTGGGTTCGCCCCGGGACTGGTCGGCCGAGGTGCGGGCGGCGGTGGCGGTAGCGCTGACCTCGCGGTTTCCCATCGTGCTCTGGCTGCGGCCCGGGGATCTGTTCCTGATGTACAACGACGGCTACGCGCAGATACTGGCGGACAAACACCCGGCGGCCCTGGGTTGCCCGGCCAAGCAGGTGTGGTGGGAGATCTGGCCGCAGATCTCCCCGATGCTCACCAGCGTGATCGACACCGGCGTCGCGACCTGGTCCGACGACCTGATGTTGCCGCTGATGACCGGCGGCGTGTCGCAGGAGCGCTACTTCACCTTCACCTACAGCCCCATCATCGGCGGCGACGGCGCGGTCACCGCCGTCTTCTGCGCGGTGATCGAAACGACCGACCGGGTATTGAGCGAGCGGCGGCTCCACCTGCTCAACTCGGTGGCGGCCGCCGTGATGGACGCGCACACCGTCGACGACGCGGTGAGCAGCGCCGTCGCCGTGTGCGACGCGCAGCCACCGGATTTGCCGTTCATCGCCGTCTACGTGGCGGGCGCCGGGAAGGGGGCGCGCGACAGCACGCTGCGCGGGGCCACGCCCGCCGTTCGTTCGCTGCTGCCCGGTTCGCTGGCCGAGCTCACGGATTGGGACACGGCCCCACGCGCCCGCGCCGCGCGCGTCATCGGCCCGCTCGAGGACGTAATCCCGGGCATCACAGAGCTTTTCGGCGAGAACTGTCCCCGGCAGGCCCTGGTGCTGCCGCTCGGGGAAACCCCGGGCGGCGGGGCGGTGGTGATCGGGGTCAACCCGCGGCGTCCCCTCGATGCGATGTACCGCGGCTTCTGTCAACTGCTCGCCGACCAGCTGTCCGCCGCGTTCGCCTCGGCGGTCTCCTACGAGCAGCAGCGGCAGCGGGCCGATGCGCTGGCCGAGATGGACCGGGCGAAGACCGCGTTCCTGACCAACGTCAGCCACGAGTTCCGCACCCCGCTGACGCTGCTGCTCGGGCCGCTCGACGATGCGCTGACCGAAGCGCCGCCGGGAAGCGTGCTGGCGGACCGGCTGAGCACGGCGGGCCGCAACGCGCGCCGCCTGCAGCGCCTGGTGGACTCGCTGCTCGACTTCTCCCGCATCGAGGCCGGCCGTGCGAACGCGAGGTTGGAGTGCACCGACGTCGGCGCGCTGACCGCCCACATCGCGTCGTCTTTCACCGAGCTCTGCCACCGGGCGGGGCTCGAGCTCGTCGTGGACTGCTCGCCGGTGCTGGCCGACGTCGACCCGGGCATGTGGGAGACGATCATCTTGAACCTGCTGTCGAACGCGGTCAAATACACTCTGCGGGGCTCGATTTCGGTCGAGGTGCGCGCCGAATCCGGGCACTGCGTCGTCGCCATGCGCGACACCGGAGTGGGGATCGCCGCCGAGGATCTGGACCGCCTGTTCGACCGCTTCTACCGGGCCGACAACTTTCGCGGCCGCAGCGTCGAGGGCACCGGGATCGGGCTCTCGCTGGTGCGCGGGCTGGTCGAGCTGCACAGCGGGACCGTGGAGATCGACAGCGAATTGGACCGCGGGACGACGGTGACCGTGCGGCTGCCGCAATCCGCCGGCACGGCGGCCGGTCGCTCACCGGCGGGCCCGCTGGACGAGAGCAACCCGTACGTGGCGGAGGCCAGTCAATGGCTAACTCCCGTTCCGGGCCGGGACGGGTCGACCGCCGCACCCGAGAGGTCGCGGCCGCTGGTGTTGATCGCCGACGACAACGCCGACATGCGACACCATCTCGACCGGGTGCTGTCGGCCCAATGGGAGACCGTCCTCGCCGCGGACGGGGAGTCGGCCCTCGCGGCGACCCGGACCTTGCGCCCGGACGCGGTCGTCACCGACGTCATGATGCCGGGCATCGACGGTTTCGGACTGGTGGCGGCCATCCGGGCCGACCCGGAGTTGGCGGCCACACCGGTCCTCATGCTGTCCGCCAGGGCCGGGCCCGAGGCGGTCGACGAGGGCTACGCCGGTGGGGCCGACGACTACCTGCCCAAGCCGTTTCGTTCCCAGGAGCTCGTCGACCGGGTGAGGTCGCGGCTGTCCGCGGTGGCCCGCGAGCGCGATCGCCAGCGTTTGGCCGCCTCCGATCTGGTGCAGCTCGACTCCGCGCTGCAGGCCACCGACTCGGTCGCCGGGATCTTGGACGCGTTGCTGGAATCCTCGTTCGGCTCAGCCGACGCCGCCTCGGTCACCATCGGCGTCCTCGACGGCGAACGCCACATCCGGTTCGAATACTCCGGCCACCTGCCCGGCGAGCTGCGCGACCGCTACCACGTGACCGAGCTCGACTCGCCGGTGGTGGGGGCCGACGTCGTGCGCACCGGCGAGTCGATGGTCATCACCGACACGTTCAACCTGCCCCCGCGCTACGAGCACGCGGTGCAGGACACCGCCGGCAGCGTCCGCGCGTGCGTCGCCCACCCGTTGCGCGACCACTCGGGCCGCGTCGTCGGGGTGCTGGGCCTGCTGTGGCCCACGCCGCGCCAGTTCGATGCCGCCGAACTCGATGCGTTCGGTCGCATGGCCGAGCTGACGTCCTCGGCCCTGGACCGGGTCCGCGTGATGGAGCGCGAGCACCGCATCGCGGTTGACTTCCAGGAGCATCTGCTGGATCTGGACCGGGGATCGACGGCCGCGGTCGTGGCCGCCGTGTATGAGCCCGCCGGTGAGACGATGCGGGTCGGCGGCGACTGGTATTCGGTCACCCCGCTGGATCGCGGCGGCCGGGTCGCGATCTCGGTGGGCGACGTCGTCGGACACGGGTTGGCCGCCGCAATCGTGATGAGCAGGCTGCGCGCCGCGGTGGCCGCCTCGGCCCTGACCGCGGGCGAACCGGGCGCGGTGCTGGGGGCGCTGGACCGGTACGGGGCCAGCGTCGCGGGGGCGCGCTGCGCGACCGTGGCCTACGCCCTCGTCGCGACCGAGCCGGACACCGGCCGCGCCACCGTCACCTACAGCTGCGCCGGGCACCCCTATCCCCTGCTGGTCTTCCCCGATCATCGCGCGGTGTTCCTGACGTCCGGGCGGCGTCTCCCGGTCGCCATCAAGGAACACGATGCGCAAAGCTATCCGCCCGACGCCACCGCGACGGCGGAGATGCCCCCGGGGAGCCTGATTCTGCTGTACACCGATGGCCTCGTCGAGCGTGCCGGCGAGACGCTCGACGACGGTCTCGCGCGCCTCCAGGCCGCGGCCGCCGACTGCGCCGACCTGCCGGTCGAGACGGTCTGCACCGAGCTGCTGTCCCGGATGGCGCCGCGCACCGGTTACCGCGACGACGTCGTCGTGCTCGCGCTGCGGCCGAGCCACCGGGCCCCGCGCAGCTTCGCCACCGTGGTGACGGCCGCACCGAAGCAGATTCCCGTCGCGCGCGAGCGGCTACGCGAATGGCTGGCCGGCCTAGACGTCGCCCCGAAGCGCGAACTGGACATCCTGCTGGCGACCGGCGAAGCCGTGACCAACGCGATCGAGCACGGCAGCGACGGCGAGCCGCGCCGCACCGTCTCCGTGGAGGCCTTCGTGCGCCGGCAGACGATCGCGGTCACGGTGAGCGACACCGGGCGGTGGGTGGGGGATTCCTCGGCCAGCCTGCGCAGCAGGCGCCGCGGCCGCGGGCTTTCCCTGATCGGTGGGCTGGCCGATCACGTCGACACGCTCCGCACGCCGGCGGGCACCCGGGTCACGTTGCGGTTCGACCAGGCCGTCGCGACCGGTTAGGCCACGCTAGGCCTCTTCCATGGCCTCGCCCAGCTCTTCCAGCAGCTTGTTGTGGTGGTTGCTCGCCAGCAAGTGTCCGGCGGCGATGACCACGGCCACCGGCCAGTCGATGAGTTCGAGGGCCGCCAGGGCGGCCAGGCCCCCGAAATAGGCCAGCTGCTCGGGCCGGGGAATCTCCATCTGGCCGATCACCGGAACGTTCACGACGAACGTCTCGCCCTCGCGGATCTTGTCCACCGCCTCGCGCTGCGATGTCCCCCTGCGCGACTTCTTTTCCGCCATCATTTGCCTTTCAGTAACGAAGGGTTTGCCGACCCGCCGGGTGCCGCGGCCACCGTCGGACTTATGTCGACGTTGACCGACACCGGGGGCGATCCGCTGGTTTCATCTATTGCTCTGGTGCTGAAGGTGCCGTTACTGGAACTCTATGCGCTGCTATGGCGCGTCGGGGTCGTCGAGGTTCACCCGCCTCGGCGGGCGCATCGGACGATCTGCCCGGACCCGTCAGCGCACGATTCGCAACCCCGATCGCGACGGTCGCCGCGGCAGCGGATCCCAGCCCCTGCGCCCAGCCGACTGGACCCAGCGGTGTGCAGCCGAGCAACTGGCTGACCACCGGGATGCTGATCAGCGTGCCCATCGCCGCGAGCGAGCCCGCCGCGGTGAACACCACCAGCGGGGCGTGTGAATCCAGCAGCGTCTGACCCAGCTCCGCGCCGACCAGGGCGACCAGCGCGACGGTCGATGCCCGTTGTGGGCGGCCGGTGACGCTTCCCATCGCCCACGCCGCCGTCGTCGCGGCGGCCGTGGTGACGCCGCGGATGGCGACGGCGCGCCACAACGCGGGCTGATCCGGGCCCCGGATGCCCGGGTCGGCCGGGCCGCTGGGCTTGCTCACCGCGAGGGCCGCCGCCGGCAGCGCGTCGGTCATCATGTTCACCAAGAGCAGCTGCCGCGTGTTCAGCGGCGAGGTCCCGGTGATCGCGCTGCCGACGATCGCGAACAACACCTCGCCGGCGTTCCCGCCGAGCAGCACCGACACCGCCGCCTGCACCCGTTGCCAGAGTTGGCGGCCCTCTTCGATGGCGTTGCGCAGGCCCTCGATGCGGGCGTCGACCAGCACTACGTCGGCCGCCATGTGCGCCGGGTCGCTGCCCCCGGCGACGACGCCGATGCCGACCGTGGCGGCCCGGATGGCCGCGGCGTCGTTCGCGCCGTCGCCGACCATCGCGGTGCGCACGCCCGCGCTCTCGAGCGTCTGGACGACCTGGACCTTGTTCTCCGGTGTCATCCGGGCGAAGATCACCCGCTCGGTCACGACACGCTCTTGATCCTTGCGCGACAACGCATCCCACTCGGCGCCGCTGATCACCTGCTCGGCGGTCACGCTCATGCCGAGCTCCTCGGCGATGGCCTTGGCGGTGATCGGATGGTCGCCGGTGATCAGCTTGACGCCGACAGAAAGCCGGCGCAGATCCGCGAGCAGGCCGGCCGCCTCGGCGCGCGGGGTGTCCGACAAGCCGAGGAACCCGGTCAGGGTCAGCCCGTCCCGGGCGAAGTCGGCGATGTCGTCGGGGTCCTGCCGGATCGCCCGCGCCTGGGCGGGGCTCAGCTGCCGCCGCGCGACCGCGATCACCCGCAGGCCGCTGCCGGCCATCCGGGCGACCGTCTGCTCCACGCCGGGGCTCACGTCCTGGCACGCGGCCAGGACCACTTCGGGCGCGCCCTTGACGGCCAGCTCGGTGTCCGTCACGGAGGCCGAGAACGACCGGCCGGATCGGAACGGCAGGTGCGCGACGGGCGCGTTCGAGTTGTGGCCGTTCACGGCGGAAGCGGCCTCGACGATGGCGACGTCGGTGGCGTGCACGTGCGGGCCGCCGTTGGACGCCGGCGCGGCGTGCGCGGCGCAGCGCAACACCTCCTCGCGCGACGTTCCGGGCGCAGCGACGACCTCGGCCACCCGCAGCCGGTTCTGGCTCAGCGTTCCCGTCTTGTCGAAGCAGACCACGTCGATGCGGCCGAGCGCCTCCACCGAACGCGGGACGCGGACCAGCGCGCCGAACTTGGTCAGCCGCCGCGCGGACGCCGCTTGCGCCAGCGTCGCCACCAGCGGCATCCCCTCGGGCACCGCCGCGACGGCGATGGCGATCCCGCTGGCGACCGCCTGGCGCAGGGCCGAACCCCGCAACAGCGCGAGCGCGCCGACCAGCCCGCCGCCCGTCATGCTGACCGGGAAGGCCCGGTTGGTGAGCTGGCTGAGCTGGTGCTGCAGGCCGACGTCTGACGACAGGTCACCCGAGACGAGTTCGGCGGCGCGGCGTTCCTGCGTGTCGGCCCCGACCGCGGTCACCACCGCCACCGCGGTGCCGGCCACCACGGTCGTCCCGGCGTACAGCATGCAGCGGCGTTCGGCGAGGGCGGCGCCGGGCGTCGGCTCGACCTGCTTGTCCACCGACAGCGATTCACCGGTCAGCGTCGACTCGTCGACCTCGACGTCGGCCTCCTCGATGATCCGGGCGTCGGCGGGCACCACCTCGTGCGTGCGCACCTCGATGACGTCGCCGGGCTGCAGCTGCGCGGCGATGACTTCGGCGTACACCCGGTCCCCGGCGACCTCGGAAACGACCTTGCGGGCCGGTGGAATCTGTTGTGCCAGTAGGTGATTGAGCCGGTTCTCGGCGCGCAGCCGCTGGCTGGCGGCCAGCATGGAGTTCCCGGCGAGCACCGAGAACACCAGGACGGCGTCGACCGGCGAGCCGAGCACCGCGCTCGCCGCCGAGCCGAGTGCCAGCACGGGGGTCAGCGGGTCGGTCAGCTCGGCGCGAACGGCGCCCACGAACTGCAGGAAGGCGTGCGCGCGCGATTCGGGCGGCGCGGCGCCCAGGGTGGCCGGCGCCAGGTGCCCCGGATCGCCGGCCGGGTCCGCCGCCGGCGCCGGCAACGCCCGGCGGACCTGCTCGACCGCCATCGCGTGCCATTCCCGGACGGGAGCCGGGCGCGGTGCGTCCGCCTTGACGATGCCGCGCGCCAGCAGATATCCCGACAGCAGTCCGGCGGCCGCGCCGCTGGTCACCGGCCCACGCCCGATGCCGCCGACGCCGGGGATCATCAGCAGCGAGCCCATCGCCGTCGCGCCGGCCGAGATCGCGACCCCGCGTTGGGCGGCGGCCCGCGCCGCCGGCAGCGCGTGCAGCACCCGCCAGGCGGCCGCCAGGTCGGGCAGCAGCAGGTCGGCGTACCACGGCGGCGGGCCGGCCCCGGGTTCGGGCAGCAAACCCAGCGCCACGTAGGCCGACCAAACCCCTTGTGCCCCGGCCGATGACAGCACGGCGACCGTGCGGCCCGCCTCCTGCAGATCCGTCACCGCGCGGGCCAGGGCGTCGTCGACCGACCCCCGCCCCAGCGGCCTGACGTCGTCGAACGCGGGCCGCAGTTCGCCCAGCGAATCGTCCTCGACCGAAACCAATTCGGCTTTCGCCCGGTGCGCCTCGGCGACGACGGCCGACGCCAGCGGGTCGTGCGTGAAGCAGAACAGCGCCTCGGCCTCCGCGTTCGGTTTGCTGGGCGCTATTCCGGGCACCGGGTGCCAGCCGGGGCGTAGGCGATTGTTCTCCAGCATGAGCTGGGCGCGCGACCACGCCGCCGGCAGCTCGGCCTCCGTCGCGCCGCGGATGAGCGACACCCGCAGGCCCCGGGTGCACAACACCCGGGGGTCGATGACGATCGCGTCGACGCGGTCCAGTCGCCGCAGCGCCTCCGGGCGCAACGACAGCACCGCGTGCCGGTCCGCCAACCCCTGGCCGAGCGCGGCGGCGAAGGCCTCCGGCGTGGTGCGGTTGGCCGCCGGGGTGGTCACCAGGACCGCCAGCGCGGCCTGGTTCAGGTTGCGGGTGGTGGCGCCGACGATCCCCGCGCTGACGGCCTGCAGCAGCGCGAATCGATCGGCGTGGCGGTCGGTGGGCCGGCCGCGCGGCGGCTTCGACCCCGCCGACGGGTCGGTGTGCGGGTGATCGGCGTGGCCGGCCAACTGCGGCTCGTGCCGGACCCACGCGCGCGCCTCCGCGCGGCATTCCGCGGCTTTCAGCGACTGCATCAGCAGGCCCACCGACAATGACGCGGGGGACAGGGTGACGGTCTCCGCCGCCGTCACCGCCAGCGCCAGCATGGTGTCGGTCGCGGGTCGGCCGATGCGGTCCTCGACCAGGCGGCGCAGCAACGGTTGGTAGTCGAGGGCGACGACGCCGGCCAGCACGCCGATGGGCATGCGCGGCCAGCGCAGCGCCCGGCCGGTCAGCGCGATGCCCAGCCCGGCCGCGCTGGCGGCCGCCGTGGCCGCCCGGGTCGCCAGCACCACGCCATCGCCGGGCAGGCTCGTCGGGGGCGCCAACGGCTCTGCGGTTGTCCTTGGCGCGCAACGCTTCTCGGCGTCGCCGACGGCGCGGCACAGGTCGCGCAGCGACGTGTCCGCGTCGGCGATGGTGATCACCACCCGCGACAGCGGGTAGTTCAGGGCGGCCGACGCGACCCCGGGATGAGCCAGCACCGCGTCGAGCACCGTGCGGCCGAGTTCGTCGGCCGGATCGTCGGTTGCGGCGCCGTCCAGCCCGCGCACCTCGATCCAGGCGCGCTCCTCGCCGCGCCAACAGCGCCGGCTCAGGGTTGCCGGTGTGCCCTCGGGCAGCTCACCCGTGATCGCCCGGGCGCCCTCGCGCAGCGGTATCGCGGCGATGGTGATGCCGGCCTCGACGAGCGAGGTGGTCGCCTGGAGGGTCGTCGCGACGGCGCGCAACGGCATGGATCGTCGTATCGCGGTCGCAATGGTCAAAGCGTTGTCGAGCGGTCCCGTTAGTTGGTGCTACGCAACTCGGTGCTGCCGGCCCGGCGCCCGGCCGCCTTCTTGGCGGTCGACTTGGCGGCGGCTTTCTGCGGCGCGGCCTTCTGCGGCGCCGGTTCCACCGGCACCGCCTTCAGGCTGGCCTTCGCCGGCTTGGCCGGCTCCTGCTTGCGGCTCAACCGCTGCAACAACAGGGCGCCGCCACCGACCGCCAGCAGCACCGGCCATTCGACCAGTCCCGCGACGCCCAACGCACCGAAGGCCACCGCCGCCGCCGGCGCCGAGTGGCTGCCGCTGCTCATTCCCTTTTTGATGCCCTCGGCGGCTCCGGTGACACCGCCGATGACTCCGTTGACCGCCGCGCCACCCACAGCGCCGGCGGCCGCGGTGGTCGTGTTCGCCGCGCGACTCACCGCCTGACCCACGCCTCGGACCGCTCCGCCGATGACACTCATGCTGACTCCCTGGCCTTGTGCCGTGCCGCGAAACCCGCGCCACCATCGAGGTGTACCCGCTGAACGCATCGTTAACGGCAAAGAAATATTGTATCTGCTTCTAACAAAGGGAAAGCCTGCCACCTCGCAAACCCGCAGACAACGAGCAATCGGAGTTTATTTGCCTGGGCTAGGGGCGCCTTATGTCGATCAGCACGGGCGCGTGATCGCTGGCGGCCTTGCCCTTGCGCTCGTCCCGCACGATCTGCGCGTCCGTCACGCGGCCGGCCAGCTCGGGGGAGGCGAGGATGAAATCGATGCGCATGCCCTGCCGTTTGGGAAACCGCAGCTGGGTGTAGTCCCAGTAGGTGTAGACGCCCGGGCCGGGCGCGAAAGGCCTTACCACGTCGGCGAATTGCGCGTCGACGATGGCGCCGAACGCGCGGCGCTCCGGCTCGGAGACGTGGGTGGCGCCGGCATAGAACTCGGTGCTCCACACGTCGTCGTCCGTCGGGGCGATGTTCCAGTCACCGGCCAGCGCGATCTGGGCGGTGGGATCGTCGCGTAACCAACCGGCCGCCGTATCACGCAGCGCGGCAAGCCATTCCAGCTTGTAGGTGTAGTGCGGGTCGCCCACCGCGCGGCCGTTGGGCACGTAGAGGCTCCACACCCGCACGCCGCCGCAGGTGGCTCCCAGCGCGCGGGCCTCGGCCGTGGCAGCCACCTCCGGCTTGCTGCTCCAGGTGGGCTGGCCGTCGAAGCCGATCTGCACGTCGTCGAGGCCCACCCGCGAGGCGATAGCCACGCCGTTCCACTGGTTGAAGCCGACATGCGCCACCTCGTAGCCGAGTTCGAAGAACGGCAGGGCGGGGAACTGGCCGTCGGAACACTTGGTCTCCTGCATGGCCAGCACGTCGACGTCGGCGCGGCCCAACCAGTCGACGACGCGGGGCAGGCGGCTGCGAATCGAATTCACGTTCCACGTGGCCAGCCGGTAAACACCGTCGGGCATGGCTAGACGGTATCCCAGGCGGGTGAGCGGGCCGGAAAGTAGCGGCGGCGGTGGTGCGCGCGCAAGCCCAGCGCCTCGGTCAGCGTCGGTGCGAGGGTGCCGGCGCCGGTGTCGGGGCCAACCAGGTAGGCGCGGGTCGCGCCGCGCGCCGCGGCCCAGGCCAACAACGCGCGGCATGCGGCCGCCGTGGCGTGCTCGCCGGCGGCGCCCGTCGCCGACAGCCCGACGAACCGCGCGCCGCCCGGGGCATCGGTCACCGCGGCGCGCGCCGCCACCACGCCGGCGTGCAGGCCGACCATCAGCTCGCCCTCGATGACGTCCGGATGAGGCGCCAGGGCGATGGACGGGTCGGGTTCGGCCGGGGCCGGCGCGGACAGGTCACGCACCCAAACCCTTTCGGTGTGTTCGGCGTTCAGGCCCGGCGGCAGCGGCAACAAGCGATCCGGAATCGCCAGCCGCGGCGCCAGGCCGCGCCGCTCATACCAGGCGGCGATCGCCGCAACGGTACTAGCGCGGGCCGAAATATCAAGCGGCACTGCGTAATCGACGCCATCCCCGGCCCGCAGCAGCCAGCCTTCGAGCCAGGCCCGCTCGGCCCCGGGCGACGCCGCGGCGGCCGCGTGCTCGAGCGCGCGGATCTCGGAGGTGCGGACCGGGGCGTCGGTCAGCACCCGCAGCGCGACCACGTCGCCGGCCGCGACTTCGACGATCGCGCCCGTCTTGGTCCGGAGCCGCACCAGCGGGTCGACCGCGAGCAGGTGTCCCACCGCGTCGGTCAGCGGGGGGACCGAGCCTTTCGTGCGCCGGTAGCGAAGCGTCACCCGGGTACCCGGCTCCGGCCACGAGAACATCAGTGACCGAAGGGGTCCGGTCCTTCACCGGGCAGCCACGACAGGCCGGGCACGCCCCACCCGTGCGCCTTGACGGCGCGCTTGGCGCTGCGGGCGTGCCGGCCGACGAGACGGTCCAGGTACAGGAAGCCGTCCAGGTGCCCGGTCTCGTGCTGCAGCATGCGGGCGAACAGTCCGGTGCCCTCGAGCTCGACGGGCTGGCCGTCGGCGTCCAGGCCCGTGACCCGCGCCCAGGTGGCACGGCCGGTGGGGAAGGACTCGCCCGGCACCGACAGGCAACCCTCGTCGTCGGTGTCCGGATCCGGCATGGTCTCGGGCACTTCGGAGGTTTCCAGCACCGGGTTGACGACAACGCCACGCCGGCGGTCGGTCCGGCCGCGGTCGTCGGCGCAGTCGTAGACGAAGACGCGCAAGCCGACGCCGATCTGGTTGGCGGCCAGGCCGACTCCGTGCGCGGCGTCCATGGTGTCGTACATGTCGGCGATCAGCTCCTGCAGGTCCGCCGGCAGCGACCCGTCGGCGGCGACGGGCACGGGCTGCGTCGGGGTGTGCAAGACCGGATCACCGACGATCCGGATCGGTACGACTGCCATGGTCGGCTAAGCTACCGCACGCGTGTGCGTGTCCAAGCCGGCGATCGCCGGTGCGGGCAATCTGAGCCAATCGGCCGACTCGCGGGTCTGGATGACGGCTTGAGGGTTTGCGCCGTGGTTCAATATTCGCCGAAACACGCCCTTAGGTAAGTCAAGTCATCAGAGCAGCCGAGCATTCGCCGGAAGGGTCCAGGGGAAGCTATATGGACAGCGCCATGGCGCGGGCAAATCGATCGGGGGACGATGCCGAGATCGCAGATGGGCTCACCCGCCGCGAACACGACATCCTCGCCTTCGAACGTCAGTGGTGGAAATTCGCGGGCGTAAAAGAAGAAGCAATCAAAGAGTTGTTCTCGATGTCGGCGACGCGCTACTACCAGGTGCTCAACGCGCTCGTCGACCGGCCCGAGGCACTGGCCGCCGACCCGATGCTGGTGAAGCGGTTGCGGCGGCTGCGTGCCAGTCGCCAGAAGGCGCGGGCGGCGCGGCGCCTCGGCTTCGAGGTGACCTGACTCGCTACAGTGGGCTCGATGAAAGAGCGAGTCCCCGACTCCACCGGGCTGCCCCTGCGGGCGATGGTGATGGTGCTGTTGTTCCTGGGGGTCATTTTCCTGCTGCTCGGCTGGCAGGCGCTGGGCTCGTCCGGCAACTCCGAGGACGACTCGGCGTCGGCGGCCTCCACGACCGCCTCCACCAGCGCGTCGCCCACGCCGACGAGCACTAAGCCCGCGGGGAACCACGCCGAGGTGCAGGTGTACAACATCTCGACGAAAGAGGGCGTCGGCGCTCGCACCAAGGATCAGCTCACGGCCGGCGGCTTCAACGTCACCAAGGTCGACAACCTGACCGTGCCCGACGTCTCGGCCACCACGGTGTACTACACCGACGCCGACGACGAGCACGCCACCGCCGACGCGGTGGGCAAAATCCTGGGCGCGCCGGTCGAACCGCGCATCCCCGCCCTGGCCGGCCAACCGCCCGGCGTCATCGTCCTCGTTACGGGCTGAGGCTCGAGCGACTAGGCTTCCGCTATGCCTCAGCTCGCTGGTCACCGCTTCGCCGCCGTCGCCGTTTCCGCGTTCTCCGCGGCCACTTCCGTCGCGCTGCTGGGCGCGTGCTCGTCGCCGCAACACGCCTCGACCTCGCCGGGCACCACGCCCGCGGTCTGGACCGGATCGCCGGCCCCGACGGGAACCGGGACGCACGAGGGCGGGCCCGCCGCCGCGGCCGCGGGAAAGACCATCACCACCCACCTCAAGGCGCCCGACGGCACCGAGGTCGCGACCGCGACCTTCCAGTTCAACAACGGCTACGCCACCGTCACCATCGCGACGAGCTCCGACGGGGTGCTGACTCCCGGCTTCCACGGCGTACACATCCACAAGGTCGGCAAGTGCGAGCCCAACTCCGTCGCCCCGACCGGTGGGGCGCCGGGTGATTTCCTGTCCGCCGGAGGGCATTTCCAGACGCCCGGGCACGCCGCCGAGCCCGCCAGCGGCGACCTGACCTCGCTGCAGGTGCGCAAGGACGGGTCCGGGATGATGATGACCACCACGGACGCGTTCGGCATGGACGACCTGCTGACCGGCGAGAAGACCGCGATCATCATTCACGCCGGCGCCGACAACTTCGCCAACATCCCGCCGGAGCGGTACAACCAGACCAACGGAACCCCCGGTCCCGACCAGATGACGATGACCACCGGTGACGCCGGCAAGCGGGTCGCGTGCGGTGTGATCGGTGCCGGCTAACAGGGCCCCCAACAAGGTCGAGTCGCGCATCGATTTCGCCCGTTCACCGAGGCCGACCCTCGGCGTGGAGTGGGAGTTCGCGCTCGTCGACGCGCAAACCCGGGACCTGAGCAACGAAGCCACGGCGGTGATCGCCGAGATCGGCGAAAACCCGCGGGTGCACAAGGAGTTGCTGCGCAACACGGTCGAAGTGGTCAGCGGGGTCTGCAACTCCACCGGGGAGGCGATGGAGGACCTGCGGCAGACGCTGGGACCCACGCACCGGATCGTGCGGGACCGGGGCATGGAGCTGTTCTGCGCCGGCGCACACCCATTCGGCCAGTGGTCCACCCAGAAGCTCACCGACGCGCCGCGGTACGCCGAACTGATCAAGCGGACCCAGTGGTGGGGGCGGCAGATGCTGATCTGGGGCGTGCACGTGCACGTCGGGATCTCCTCGGCGCACAAGGTCATGCCGATCATGACGTCGTTGTTGAAGTACTACCCGCACCTGCTGGCGCTGTCGGCGTCCTCGCCGTGGTGGACCGGCGTGGACACCGGGTACGCCAGCAACCGGGCGATGATGTTCCAGCAGTTGCCCACCGCCGGCCTGCCGTTCCAATTCCAGACCTGGGCGGAGTTCGAGGGGTTCGTCTACGACCAGAAGAAGACCGGCATCATCGATCACGTCGACGAAGTCCGTTGGGACATCAGGCCTTCGCCGCACCTGGGCACCATCGAGGTCCGCGTCTGCGACGGCGTGTCCAACCTGCGCGAGCTGGGCGCGCTGGTGGCGTTGACGCACTGCCTGGTGGTCGACCTGGACCGCAGGCTGGAGGCCGACGAGTCGTTGCCCACCATGCCGCCGTGGCACAACCAGGAAAACAAGTGGCGCGCGGCCCGCTACGGGCTGGACGCGATCATCATCCAGGACGCCGACAGCAACGAGCGGCTGGTCACCGAGGATCTCGACGACGTGCTGAACCGGCTGGAACCCGTCGCCAGGTCGTTGAATTGCGCCGACGAGCTGGCCGCGGTGGCCGAGATTCCCCGGCGCGGCGCCTCATACCAGCGGCAGCGCCGGGTCGCCGAGGAACACGACGGTGACCTGCGGGCGGTCGTCGACGCGCTGGTGGGCGAGCTGGAAATCTGATGGAGCTGGCGATGTTTCCGCTGGAGTCGGCGCCGCTGCCCGACCAGGACCTGCCGTTGCGAATCTTCGAGCCGCGCTACGGCGCGCTGGTGCGGCACTGCCTGGACACCGGGGATCCGTTCGGCGTGGTGCTGATCGCCCGGGGCCGCGAGGTCGGCGGCGGCGAATCGCGTTGCGACGTGGGCGTGTTGTCTCGGATCACCGAATGCGTCGATCACGGCGCGGGCCGGTACTCGCTGCACTGCCGGACCGGGGAGCGGATCAAGGTGTCCGAATGGCTGCCCGACGATCCCTACCCGCGCGCCACCGTGACGCTGTGGCCCGACCAGCCGGGCGATCCGGTCACCCCGGCCCAGCTGCGCGAGGTGGAGGACCGGGTGCTGGCCCTCTTCGAGCGGATCGCCGACGCGCGGGGGTTGGCGCTGCCGGACCGCGCGGCGCTGCTGGGACCCGCCATGGCCGACCCCGGACAGCGCCTGTGCGCGTTGGCCTCTCGCATCCCGCTCGGCACCGCCGACCGCTACACGGTGCTGGCGGCGCCGTCGGCCGCCGACCGCCTCGCCGCGCTGCGCGAGGCGGTGGACGCGGTCGCCGAGGTGGTGGAGTTCCAGCTCTCCGAATAAGACTGTCCGACAGGGGATTGCATGAAGGTACATCTGCAGGTCGACGGCTCGCCCGTGGACGCGGCGGCGAGCGCGGCCGACATCGCCGCGACGGGCGCCGACGGCCTGTTCACCTTCGAGGGCCAGCACGACGTGTTCTTTCCGCTGATCGTCGCCGCCGGCGCGACCCGCCTGGAGCTGATGACCAACGTGGCGATCGCCCCGCCGCGCAGCCCGCTGCATCTGGCCCACGCCGCCTACGACCTGCAGCTCTACAGCGGCGGACGGTTCCGGCTCGGCCTGGGCTCGCAGGTGAAGGCCCACATCGAAAAGCGTTACGGCAGTAAGTGGGAGCGACCCGCGGCCCGGATGGCCGAGACCGTCGCGGCGATCAAGGCGATCTTCGCGGCCTGGGAAGGGCAGCGCCGCCTGGACTTTCGCGGCGAGTTCTTCACCCACACCATCATGGCGCCCAACTTCAATCCCGGCCCCAACGCGTTCGGCCCGCCGCCGGTGCTGCTGGGCGCCCTGGGCCCGGTGATGACGCGCACCGCCGCCGAAGTGGCCGACGGCCTGCTGGTGATGCCGTTCAACAGCGCCCGGCACTTCACCGAACGCACCGTCCCGGCGGTCGCCGAGGGGCTGCGCCGCGCCGGACGGCCCGCCGACGGATTCCAGATCGTCGCCCAGGCGATGGTCGCCGTCGGCCGCGACGAGGCGGACCTGGCCGCCGCGATCGACGGTGTGGCAGCGCTGATTTCGTTCTACGGCTCGACCCCGGCCTATCTGCCCGTGCTCGAGGCCGAGGGCTGGGCCGACGTCCAGCCCGAGCTCAACGCGCTGTCCAAGCAGGGCCGCTTCGCCGAGATGCGCCGCCTGATCGGCGACGAGATGGTGGCGCGGATCGGGATCGTCGGCACCCCCGAGGAATGCGCGCGGCAGATCGCCGCCCGGTTCGGCGAGTACGCCGCGGAGGTGTGCTGCTACTTCCCGGGTTACACACCGCGCGCCGCGGACGTCGCCGAGCTGATCGGCGCCCTGCACCGCACCCCGGCCGTGCGATGAGTCCCTTGACGGTCGACGTCGACGCGGGCGTGGCGGTGCTCACGCTCAATCGCCCCGAGCGGCGCAACGCCTACACCGCCGAGATGGGCGCGCTGCTGAGCCGGGCGTACTCCGACTGCGACGGCGACGACGCCATCCGGGTCATCGTCGTGACCGGGGCGGGCGACACGTTCTGCGCCGGGGCGGACTTCTCCGGCGGCACAAGCCCGTTCGAGGCCCCGGCCGACGGGTTCTCGGCGTCACCCATCTCCCCGGCCGCGTTCGAGCTGCGCAAGCCGGTGATCGCCGCCGTCAACGGGCACGCGATCGGCATCGGCCTGACCATCGCCTTGCAGGCGGACCTGCGCATCGTCGCCGAGGACGCCAAATACGGTGTGGTGCAGGTGCGCCGGGGCGTGCTACCCGACTGCATGGCGCACTGGACGCTGGCGCGGCTGACCACCCTGGGGGTGGCCGCGGACATCCTGCTCACCGGGCGAACCTTCGCCGGGGCCGAGGCGGTGGCGCTCGGCGTGGCCAACCGGGCCCTGCCCGCCGACCGGGTGCTCGACCACGCGGTGGAGGTGGCCCGCGACATCGCGGTCAACGTGGCGCCGATGTCGGCGGCTCTGTGCAAGCGGCTGCTGTGGGACACCGCGATCAACAACTACACCCCACGGCAGGTCGCCGCGCTGGAAACGCAGCTGCACCATCGCGTGATGGGCACCGCCGACGCGCGCGAGGGGGTGGCCGCGTTTCTCGAGCGCCGGCCGCCGTCGTTCACGTCGCGGCTGTCCCGGGAGTGGACGCCGCTGCCCGAGCCGTGAGCTGCTCGGAGAGCTCCCACCACCGCGCCGCGCGCTCCGCGTCGCGGGCGTAGGGCGCCGCCCTGTCACTGACCCCGCAGTCTTCGAGGTACAGCCCGCCCCGGCCGGAAAGCTCCGCGCTGACCGCCGCCCACACCTGGGTGGCCGCGCCCCGGTCGGGAGTGATCACGTCGAGGGGCCCGGCGGCCACCTCGTGCAGCCGCGCGAAATCGGCGCGGGACATGTGTCGTGCCAGCGACGTCGCGACGGTGCCGGGATGGACGGCGTAGGCGCGGATCCCGGCGTCGCGCAGGCGGCGGTCGGCCTCCACGGCGTGCAGGATGTTCGCCGTTTTCGAGGCGCCGTAGGCGACGAACTTGTCGTATTCGCGACGCTCCCAATGGGGGTCGTCGAAGTCGACGTCGCCCAGCGCGTGGCCCCCGGACGACAGGTTGACGATCCGGGCGTGACCGTGAGTCCGGGCGGCGGCGGCGAGCTGCGGAACGAGGAGCCGGGTGAGTTCGAAATGCCCGAAATGGTTGGTGCCGATCTGCATCTCGAAGCCGTCGCGCGTCCTGCCGAACGGCGTGAACATCACCCCGGCGTTGTTCATCACAACGTCGATGGCGGGCGCGATTTCGCCGATGGCGGCCGCCGCCGCCCGCACGCTGGCCAGCAGGGTGAGGTCGAGCTCGACGGTCGAGGTCCGCGCGCCCGGCGCTTCGGCCGCGATCCACCGGGCCGTCTCCGCCAGGGCGTCGCGGTCGCGGGCGGCCAGGACCACGTGCGCCCCCGCGGCGGCCAGGGCGCGGGCCGACTCGCGCCCCAGCCCGGACGAGGCGCCCGTGATCAGGCAGGCCTTGCCGGACAGGTCGATTCCGTCGACGACGTGCAGCGCGGTCGGATGCTCGGTCATGCCGGTACAGGCTGCCACACCGCGGCGCGGGCCATCAGCCGCGGCGCCACGGCCCGATGCAGCGGGCCGACGACGCCCCAGACCGTTCGGGCGGCGGTCTTGTGGCAGTAGTGCACACGTGTGGTGAGGCTGGCGCGCCGGTCGTCGCGGCGCCGCAGCGTCAGCTCGCCGTGCATCAGCGGCCCGCGCGCGGTCAGCACGAGTTCGTCGTGATCGGAACGCGCGATCGTCCAGCCGATGATGTGCTCGGGCGACGAATACGGCCCGAGGCGGAACCTCAGCACGTGGCGGTGGATCCACGGGACGCCGCCGCCGGGGCCCGCCCCCACCGCGTCGCGGAACGTCTGCTCGGCGGTGCGCGAGTCACCTTGCGGGAGCGGCACTTCGAAGACATCCACGTAGTCGGCCCCCTCGGCCGACGCCGCAACGCGCTTCAGCGTCGATCGGGTGACGACGCGGTGTGCGCCGGTGCCGATGACGAGCGCCCGATACGCCTTCCCGTGCGCGCCCGGGAAGGCCGCCCAGGTGGCCGCGCGCACCCGGGTGCGGCCCGGCGCCTCGTCCTCCAGCTCGAACACCCACCGGTACACCGCGAAAAGGTGCCGGCCCTTCAGCGCGAACCGCACCGGCGGGCGGGCCTCGTCCAGCACGAAGCCGGTCGGCACGGTCGAGGGGTCGTGCGGGTCGCGACACAGCACCCGCAGCAGCGCCGACCACGTGTCGGCACGATTCGCGTCGACGGTTATGGCATGCTCATCGATATAGGGTAATCGTTCCATATAGAAGGACTGTACTAGATCGTGGCACCTCCACGGAAGCACGAAACCGATGTGATCCTCGACGCCGCCCGGGCCCTGGTGCTCGACGGCGGACCCCGCGCGGCCAGCGTCGCGGCCATCGCCAAAGCCAGTGGCGCCCCCGCGGGCACCCTCTATCACCGGTTCGGCAACCGCGACGGCATCCTGACGGCCGCGTGGCTGCGCGCGTTGGAACGCTTTCAGTCGCGGGCCCTGGCCGCGGCCGGCGAAACGCCGGCGGACGCCGCCTTGGAAACGGCGGTGGCGATGGCCGTGTCCGCCGTCAGCTTCGCGCGCGAGCTGCCCGACGACGCGCGGCTGCTGTTGACGATCCGGCCCGCCGACCTGCTCGACGACGAACCCGACGCGGCGTTCCGGGAGACGCTGGCCGCCATGAACGCCCCGCTGACCGAGCGGATCGCGGTCTTGGCCCGCCAGCTCTACGGCAACAACAGGCCCCGGTCGCTGGACGCCGTCGCGCGGGCCGTCGCGGACCTCCCCTATGCCGTGGTCCGGCGTCACGCGCATGACGAGCCGATGCCCAAC
This sequence comes from Mycobacterium seoulense, assembly GCF_010731595.1. NCBI lineage: Bacteria > Bacillati > Actinomycetota > Actinomycetes > Mycobacteriales > Mycobacteriaceae > Mycobacterium > Mycobacterium seoulense. The sequence continues at coordinate 4,903,277 of NZ_AP022582.1, forward strand.
TGGCTCGAGCGCGACGTGGCGGCGTCGGCGCGGGCCGTGCTACGGGCCTTTGGCGAAGGCGCGTAGCGCCTCCACCTGCACGGGATCCAGTGAGGGGCGCACGACCTGGCGCGCCGCCGCGATGTCCGCGGCGGTCACGTCGGTGGCGTCGATGGATCGCCGCATCGCGGTCAGCGCCGCCTCCCGCAGCAGTGCCACGCAGTCGGCGGCGCTGTAGCCGTCGAGCCCGGCGGCCACCTCGTCGAGGTCGACGTCGTCGCTCAGCGGGACGGATTTGCCCGCGGTGCGCAGGATTTCGCGGCGGGCGGCGGCGTCGGGCGGTTCGACGAACACCCGCCGCTCCAGCCGGCCCGGGCGCAGCAGCGCCGGGTCGATCAGGTCCGGCCGGTTGGTCGCGCCCAGCACGACGACGTCGCGCAGCGGGTTGACGCCGTCGAGCTCGGTCAGCAGCGCGGCCACCACCCGGTCGGTCACGCCCGAGTCGAAGCTCTGCCCGCGCCGGGGCGCGAGCGCGTCGATCTCGTCGAGGAATATCAACGACGGGGCGGAATCGCGGGCGCGCCGGAACAGTTCGCGGACGGCCTTTTCCGAGCTGCCCACCCACTTGTCCATCAGCTCGGAGCCCTTGACCGAGTGCACGGACAGCTGCCCGGTGCTGGCCAGTGCGCGGACGACGAAGGTCTTGCCGCAGCCGGGCGGCCCGTACAGCAGCACCCCGCGGGGCGGTTCGACGCCCAGCCGGGCGAAGGTGTCGGGGTGCTGCAGCGGCCACAGCACGGCCTCGGTGAGCGCCTGCCGGGCCTCGGCCATGTCGCCGACGTCGCCCAGGGTGACGTTGCCGACGACCACCTCCTCGCCGGCCGACCGCGACAGCGGCCGGATGACCGTCAGCGCACCGAGCAGGTCCTCCTGGCTCAGCTCGGGTGGCCGGCCGTCGGCGCTGGCGCGCGACGCCGCCCGCAGCGCGGCCTCCCGCACCAGCGCGGCCAGGTCGGCGACCACGAAACCCGGTGTCCGGGAAGCGATTTCACTGAGATCCAGGGCGGCTGCGGGCACCGATTTCAGCAGCGACTCCAGCAGCGCCTTGCGGGTGCCGGCATCCGGCAGCGGCAGGCTGAGTTCGCGGTCGCACAGGTCCGGCGCGCGCAGCCGGGCGTCGAGCTGGTCGGGCCGCGCCGAGGTGGCGATCAGCGCGACGCCCTCGGTGGCCACCGCGGTGCGCAGCTCGCCCAGGATCAGGGCGGCCACCGGCTCGGGGGTCGCGGGTAGCAGGGCGTCGACGTCGGTGATCAGCAGCACGCCGCCGCCGTCGCGGACGGCCTGCACGGCCGAGCCGACCGTCTTGAGCCGGTCTTCGGCGTTCAGCGCCCCGACCTCCGGCCCGTCCAGCTTCACCAGCCGGCGGCCGTCGCAGACCGCGCGCACCAACGTCACCTTGCCGACACCGGCCGGGCCCGACACCAGCACGCCGAGGTTGGCGCCGGCGCCCAGCGTCTTGAGCAGGTGCGGCTCGTCGAGCGCCAGCTTGAGCCATTCGGCGAGCTTGGCGGCCTGGGGCTGCGATCCCTTGAGCTCCTCGAGGACGGTCTCCGGGCTCGCGACGTCGAGGAGTTCCAGCGACGGCAGGGCGCCGCCGGCCGAGGCGCCGGAGCCGACACCCACGCCCCAGGTGACCAACGTGTTGGGCTGCACGCTGACCGGGCCCGCCGGGTCGACGCCGGTGACGGTCAGCAGCTCCGACGTCCAGCTGATGCCCACCGAGGCGGCCAGCGCGCGGGCGGCGGCCGACGTCGAGAACGGCGGGCCCAGGTCGCGGGGCAGCAGCGACACGGCGTCGCCGACGGTCAGCACCTTGCCGAGCAGGGCCTGCCGCAGGGTGACCGGCGAGATCGACTGGCTGGCCAGCGACGAGCCGGACAGCGTCACCGACCGGGCGCCGTAGACGGTGACCGCGCCGACGATCACCGCGGTGCCCTCGCGCAGCCCGGCGTTGGACAGCGTCACGTCGTCGAGCAGCACGGTGCCGACCGGGGTGTCCGGGCCGGCCAGTCCGGCCACCGCGGCCGTGGTCCGCGAACCCGTCAGCGCCACCGCGTCCCACTCCCGGATGCCGAGCGCGGCGACCGCGCTCGGATGCAGGCGGACGACGCCGCGGCGCGAGTCCACCGCGGAGGTGTTCAACCGCGCGGTGAGCGTGAGCTGACGGGCCGCATCGTCGCCCGGCCGGCTCATCGCAGGCGCCCACCCGGTTTGCGCAGCCCGAGCCGCGCCATCGACCGGCGGTGCGGCTGGGCCCGGCGGATCGCGCGGCGGGCGGCGCGGCGCTGCTTGGGTTCGTCCGACCACGCCTCGGGGTGGGCGGCCAGCCAGCGTTGGTTGCGGACCGCGAACGGGACGTGGCAGAGGTAGGCGATGATGATGACCCAGATCAGCACGTAGGGAGCCAGCACCGCCGCGGCCGCGCAGATCGCCAGCAGCGCGAGCAGCGGCGCCGCCCAGCTGGGGGGAACCGCCGCGGCGTGCATCTTGCGCATCGGGATCTTGCTGATCATCAGCATCGAGGTCCCCGTGATCCAGATGCACAGGAACGTCGTCGACGTCCACCAGCCCTCACCGAACTGCAGCTTGAGCCCGATCAGCCCGATCATCGACACCGCGCCCGCCGGCGCCGGCATGCCGACGAAGAACTCGTGCGTGTAGGCGGGCTGACTGCCGTCGGCCTGCAGCGCGTTGTAGCGCGCCAGCCGCAGCACCACGCACACCGCGTAGAGCAGGATCGCCACCCAACCGGCCGGCGACTTCGTCAGCAGCGCCACGTAGAGCACGATCGCCGGCGTCACCCCGAAGTTCACCGCGTCGGCCAGCGAGTCGATCTCCTCGCCCATGCGCGACTGGGCGTCCAGGATGCGGGCCACCCGCCCGTCCAGCCCGTCCAGAATGGCGGCCGCGGCGATCAGCGCCATCGCGGCCTTGGGCTGGTGCTCGAGGGCGAACCGGATCGCGGTAAGGCCCGCGCAGATGGACAGCACGGTCATCGCGCTGGGCAGGATCTGCAGGTTGACCGACGGCCTGCCGCGCGGCTTGCTGATCATGGCAGCTCGGCCAGCACGGTTTCGCCGGCGACCGCCCGCTGGCCCTGGTGGACCAGCGGCTCGGCGCCCGCCGGCAGATAGGTGTCGAGCCGGGAGCCGAACCGGATCAGCCCGTAGGTGTCGCCGATGGTCAGCTTGTCCCCGACGCGCGCGTCGCAGATGATGCGCCGCGCCAACAGCCCGGCGACCTGCACCGCCACCACCTCCGCGCCGTTGGGCGTCCGGATCCGCAGGCTGGTGCGCTCGTTCTCGGTGCTGGCCGCGGGCAGGTCGGCCGAGCCGAACCGGCCGGGCCGGTGCTGCACCGCGATCACCTCGCCGCTCACCGGTGCGCGCTGCACGTGCGCGTCCAGCAGCGAAAGGAAGATGCTGACCCGCGGCAGCGGTGTGTCGCCCATGCCGAGTTCGGCGGGCGGGGCGGCGGAGTCGATGACGCAGACCACCCCGTCGGCGGGGGCGACGATCGCGCCCGGCCGGGTCGGCGGCACCCGGGGCGGGTGGCGGAAGAACCCCGCGCAGGCGGCCGCCGCCAGCAGGCCGGCCCGCCGCACCCACCGGTGCCTGCGGCCGGCCAGCGCCACGGCGAGCCCGGCGGCGATGAACGGGCGGCCGGCCGGATGTACCGGCGGAACGGTCGAGCGCACCAACTCCATCGCGTGCTGGGGGCTGAACGTCGGATCCTCGGCGGTGGGGCCGATAGGGCGGGGGCGTCGTGCCACGCGGCCATCTTACGAAAGGCGGGGGCCGGTTGGTTCCGGCCCGCAGGGGGAACGCCCGCCTTCGACCGGGCCGACGAGTTCCATCGCCAGGTGGCCACCCCGGCGGCCCAAGCCTGATTGCCCGCCTAGGTCAGGTCCCAGACCTGCAGCTCGGTCCCCTCCGGCACCTCGACGACGTCCTCGGGGATGTCCAGCAACGCGTTCGCCGACGCCAGCCAGCGCAGGTGATGCGAGGCCGGCGGGCCGTAACTGGTGACGGTGCCGGCGTCGCGGTCCAGCACCGCGCGGCGGAATTGCCGCTTGCCGCGCGGCGAGGTCAACGACTCGGTGAGCACGGCGGCCCGGTGTGGGCGCTCGGCGTCCGCCAGGCCCATGGCGTTGCGCAGCGCGGGCCGGATGAACACCTCGAAGGACACCAGGGCGCTCACCGGGTTGCCCGGCAGGGTGACGATTGTCGCGCCGGCCACCCGGCCGATGCCCTGCGGCATGCCCGGCTGCATCGCCACCTTGACGAACTCGACGCCCTGGTCGCCTTCGCGGCCGAAGGCGTCCTTGACCACCTCGTACGCGCCGGCACTGACCCCGCCGCTGGTGATGATCACGTCGGCGTCGGCGGCGTACCGCTCGAGGAGCGCGCTGAACTGCGTGACGTCGTCTTCGGCGGTCACGACGGCGACCACCTCGGCGCCGGCCTCGCGGACCGCCCCGGCCAGCATGATCGAGTTGGACTCGTAGATCTGTCCGGGCCGCAGCGGGTTCCCCGGCGACACCAGCTCCGACCCGGTGGACATCACCAGCACCCGCTGGCGCGGGATCACCGGCAGCTCGGCCATGCCCAGCGCCGCGGCCAGGCCCAGCACGGCCGGTGTCACCGGCTGGCCGCGCCGCAGCACGGTGGTGCCGGCGGCGACGTCCTCGCCGGCCCGGCGGATGTGCGCGCCGGCCGGGCGCGGCGCCCGGATCGACACCACGTCCACCCCGCCGTCGGTGTCCTCGACCGGCACGACGGCCGTCGCCCCGGCGGGCAGCGGCGCGCCGGTCATGATGCGGTGCGCGGTGTCAGGTTGCAGCGTCAGCTCGTCGGTGCGCCCGGCGGGAATGTCCTCGGCGACCTTGAGCACCACCGGATGCTCGGGCGTGGCGCCGGACGTCTCCTCGGCACGCACCGCATACCCGTCCATCGCGGAGTTGTCGAAGACCGGCAGCGCCAGCCGCGCCACCACGTCCTCGGCCAGGGCCAGCCCCTGCGCCTCGGCCAGCGCGGCGGTGACCGCCGGGCGCGCCCGGATGAGTTCGGCTACGACACGTTGATGCTCAGCTACCGACCGCACCCGGCCATTATCGGCCGGTCGGATTCCAACGCCGACCCCGGTGAGGCGTCGGGGCCGACGTAGAGTCGAGAACGTGATTACCGGAGTGGCCCACACCGGGGTGTGCGTTCCGGATTGCGAGGCCGCCGTGGCCTTCTACCGCGACGTGTTGGGCCTGCATGTGCTCTCGCCGCCGTATGTCATGACGGGTAACGCCATTCGCGACGACATGGGCGAGCTGGTCGGCGATCCCAGCATGAAGGCGGCAATCGTGGGATTCGACGGCGACGGCGATCGGGTGCTCGAGGTCATCGAATACCTCGGCGAAGACGGGCGCTCCGGCGGCAGGGCCCTCACCGACCACGGGCTGTCCCACGTCGGGCTGATCTGTACGGACCTCGACGCCACCCGGGCGGAGCTGGAGAGCAAGGGCGTGCGCTTCCTGGTCAGCGGAACCGCGGAGGTCGCGCGGGTCCGCACCACGTGGTTCGTCGACCCGTGGGGTGTGGTGTTCATCCTGGTGGAGAAGAGCCGGCCGCGGCGACCGTACTACGCGCAATGGGACTGAAGCCGACCGTCGGGATCATCGGCGCGGGCGCCGGCGGCATCGCCATGGGCATCCAGCTGGCCGAGGGCGGCTACGAGTTCACCATCTTCGACCGGGCCGACGGCTTCGGCGGGACCTGGCGCCACAACACCTTCCCGGGCGCGGCGTGCGACGTCCCGTCGCACCTCTACTCGTATTCCTTTGCGCCCAACCCGCGGTGGAGCAAGACCTACGCCAACCAGCCCGAGATTCTGGCCTACCTCGAGAAGGTGGCCGCCCGGCACGGGCTGGGCGCGCGCCTGCGGGCGAACACCGCGATCAGCGCCGCGCGCTGGTCGGACACCCGGCGCCGCTGGACGCTGACCGACGGCGACGGCGGCGAGCACGAGTTCGACGCGGTGGTCAGCGCCGTCGGGATGCTCGACGTGCCGCACATCCCCGACATCCCGGGTGCGCAGCGCTTCCGCGGGCGCCGATTCCATTCGGCGCGTTGGGATCACAGCAAGCCGACGGCCGGTGAGCGGGTGGCCTCCATCGGCACGGGCGCCAGCGCGATCCAGTACGTGCCCGCGATCGCGCCAAAGACCGCGCACCTGACCGTGTTTCAGCGGACGCCGATCTGGATCGCGCCCCGGTTCGACTTCCCGTTCACCCCCGAGCAGCAGGAGCTGTTCGAGCGCGACCCGGCGACGGCGCGAAAGCTGCGCGACGAGGCGTTCGACGCCTACGAGTCGTCCAGTTTCGACGTCGATGCGGCGCAGACCCGGGAAGCGACCGAGCTGGCCCGCAGCTACCTCATGCGCAAGGTGACCGACCCCGAGCTGCGCGCGAAGCTGACGCCGGACTACCCGGCCGGCTGCAAGCGGCCGCTGATGTCACGCGACTGGTATCCCACGTTCGCGCTGCCCAACGTCTCCCTGGAGACGGCCGCCATCGCCGAGATCACCGAGCGGGGAGTGCGCACCGCCGACGGCGTCGAGCACCGCGTCGACACCATCATCTACGGCACCGGCTTCACCGCGGCCGACTATCTCGCCAGTATCGACGTGTACGGAACCGGCGGGCGCCGTCTGGCCGACGACTGGAGCGACGGTGCGGAGGCGTACCTGGGCACGCTGGTGACCGGTTACCCGAACTTCTTCACGCTGTACGGCCCCAACACCAACGGCGTCAACTCGATCATCTACATCCACGAGGCGCAGACGACCTTCGTCCGCCGCATCCTCGACGTCATGGACGGCCGCGGCGCGCGCACCGTCGAGGTCACGCAGGACGCGCAGCGCCGCTACAACGACGAGATCCAGGCGGCCATGGCGGGCAAGGTGTGGCTGGCGTGCAGCAACTACTTCCGGCATCGCAGCGGGAAGGTGGTCACCCAATTGCCTTACAGCGGGCGGACCTTCTTCGAGCGCACCCGCGAGCCGGTCGACGCCGACTACCGCTGGGACCGGTAGTTCGCCGAAGGCCTGCGGCGCAGCCGGCGGCGGCCTCTGGTCGAGGGGGCCCGGCCGGGCAACCCGTGGCTCAGGCCCGGGCGCCTCGGTCGCTTGACCCGCTCCGCGGTCCTGATCGGGGCGCTGAACGCCGTCTCGACCTTCATCCGCAACCACGCGGCGGCCCGCTTCGACCTCACCTGCACGGCCAAACCCTACGTCGCGCCCGTGCCGCGAACCGATGCGCGGCGCCTAAAGTTCGCTCACCATTAACCCTGCACCCAGTAGTTGTCGTGGCGGACGAACCACTCCCGGCGTTCGTCGTCGGTCATGTCCGCCAGCGCCGCGAAGCCTTCGAAGTAGGCCTCCCGCGGCGCGCCCGGAGCGAACAGCATCAGGATCGACGCCGGTTCGTCGGCCTCGTTGCGGAAGCCGTGGACGCCGCCGGGCGGCACGTAGAGGAAGTCGCCCTGCCGGCCCTCGGCCCACTGGGTGCCGTCGTAGAGCTTCATCGTGCCCGAGAGCACGAAGAACGCCTCGGACATCGCCCGGTGGAAATGCGGCCCGGGCCCGCCACCGGCCGCGGGGATGTCGACGCGGTAGAGCCCGTAGTCGCCGTCGGTCGCCTGTTGGTTGGCCAGGTAGTGGTACTTGGCGCCGCCGGCTTCGTAGTCGGGCGGCGAGTCGGCGCGCTTCAGCCAGGCGCTGAGCTCGGGCTCGTCCTTGGTGTATCGGGGCGGGGGATAGGGCGGCACGACGAGGGACATGCTTCCAGTGTGCGGCTCTACCATCGCGGGGGTGGGGAAGTCGGCGGCGGAAGAGGTTCGGGCGGAACGGCTCCTGGACGCCCAGGAGAACGCGGAGCGGCTCTTCGACGAAATCGAGCGGCGCGCGATGATCCGCCCCGGCGTCTCCGAGCAGCAGTTGTCCGACGAGATCAACCGGCTCGCCGCCGACATGTTCGGGGTCACCCGGCACTGGCATCGGCGGATCGTGCGGGCCGGTGAGAACACGCTGCAGCCCTTCCACGAGCGGCCGCCGGACCGGGTGGTCGGCGACGGCGACGTCGTCTTCCTCGACCTCGGCCCGATCTTCGCCGAGTGGGAGGCGGACTTCGGCCGGACCTTCGTGCTCGGCGACGACCCCGACAAAACCGCCGTCCGCGACGCGCTGCCCCGGGTGTGGCAGGCCGGCCGCGAGTACTTCCGCCGGCGCCCGGACGTCACCGGCGCCGAGCTGTACGACTTCGTCGTCGGGGTGGCGCACGCCGAGGGTTTCGAGTTCGCCAGTCCCATCGCCGGTCACCTGGTCGGGGAGTTCCCGCACAAGAAGATCGCCGGGCCCGGCGTCCAGTGGTACATCGCGCCGGGGTCGGACAAACCGATGCGGCGCACGGACCCGGCCGGCCGCGTGTGCCATTGGATCCTGGAGATCCACCTGGCCGACCGGGCCCGCGGCTTCGGCGGCTTCTACGAGCAGCTGCTCGACCTCAGCCGATCGCAAGCGCGGCGCATGCGCCGGGCCCGGCGGGTCGGCACCATCGACCTCAGCCGAGGGGATACGTGACGCCGGTGAGCTCCTCGGAGACCGCCCACAGCCGCCGCTGCGTGTCGACGTCGTGCGACTTCTCGCTGGAGCCAACGATTTTCGGGTAGCCGCGTTGCTCGCCGAACCCGTCGGGGCCGTAGTACTGGCCGCCGAGCACACCGGGGTCGGTCGCGGCGCGCAGCGTCGGGAGGGCGCCCATGTCCGCCCCCTGGAACAGTGGTTCGATCAGCGGCGTGATGCGCGCGAGCAGCGGGGGCAGGTTGCGGACGAGTTCGGTCCGCGAGCCGCCGGGGTGGGCGGCGACGGCGATCGTCGTGCCGTGCGGCGCGAGCCGCCGCTGCAACTCGTAGGTGAACAACAGGTTGGCGAGCTTGGACTGGCCGTAGGCCCCCACCCGGCTGTAGCCGCGTTCCCACTGCAGGTCGTCGAAGTGGATGTCGGCGCGGATCCGGTGGCCAAGGCTGCTGACGGTGACGACACGGGAGCCGGCGACGGGCAGGAGCCGGTCCAGGAGCAGGCCGGTGAACGCGAAGTGGCCCAGGTGGTTGGTGCCGAACTGCAGCTCGAAGCCGTCCTTGGTGGTGGACTTCGGCGTCCACATGACACCCGCGTTGTTGATCAACAGGTCGATGCGGTCGTGCGCGGAGCGCAGCTGCTCGGCCGCGGCGCGCACGGACTCCAGCGAGGTCAGGTCGAGCTCCTGGAGCGCGACGTCGGCGTGCGGGCTCTTCGCGGTGATCCGCGCGGCGGCGTCCTTGCCCTTGTCGAGGTTGCGCACCGCCAGCACCACGTGGGCGCCGTGGTCGGCGAGCGCCAGGGCGGTCTCGTAGCCGAGTCCGGTGTTGGCCCCGGTGATGACGGCGACCCGGCCGCTCTGGTCGGGAATGTCCGTGGCGGTCCACTTGGCCATGGAAAGCTCCTAAACTAGTAAGGTAAACGGGGCGAGCGCTCCGGTTGGTGTTCACTATACGGAACGCACGCCCCGCTTTGTCAACCGATTCGAGGTGAACTCATGGCGCAACCCGCACGGCCGCTGCGCGCCGACGCGGCGCGCAACCGTGCGCGCGTGCTGGACGTCGCCTACGCAACCTTTGCGGCCGAGGGCCTGTCGGTGCCGATCGACGAGATCGCCCGGCGCGCCGGCGTCGGCGCCGGCACCGTCTACCGGCACTTCCCCACCAAAGAGGCGCTGTTTCAGGCCGTGATCGAGAACCGGATGCAGCGCCTCGTCGACGACGGGCGCGCCCTGTTGGAGTCCGAGGGGCCGGGGGAGGCGCTGTTCGCCTTCCTGCGCTCCATGGTGTTGCAGTGGGGCGCGGCGGACCGCGGCCTGGTCGACGCCCTGGCCGGGTACGGAATCGACATCGCCTGTGCGGCGCCCGAGGCCGAAGACGCCTTCAAGGCCATGCTCGGCGAGCTGCTGCGCGCCGCGCAGCAAGCGGGCACCGCGCGGCGCGACGTCGACATGCGGGACGTGAAGGCGATCCTGGTCGGCTGCCAGGCGATGCAGGCCTACGACTCGGCGCTGGCCGAGCGGGCGACCGACGTCGTCATCGACGGCTTACGCGCGCAGCGATAAGGCCCGGCTGTTCTTGCACTCGGCATAGGCGAGTGCTAAGAATGACGTTGGCACTCGCGACTGGCGAGTGCTAGGTCGGGACGGTGAGACCAGCAGACACCTGGGGTCGTCCGTCGCGGGCACTGCACCCGGCCAGCGTAAGTAATGGGGTGACCATCCGTGGTCACCCGGTGTCATCCCCGATCCGGAGGAATCACTTCGCAATGGCCAAGACAATTGCGTACGACGAAGAGGCCCGTCGCGGCCTCGAGCGGGGGCTGAACGCCCTCGCCGACGCGGTAAAGGTGACGTTGGGTCCCAAGGGCCGCAACGTCGTCCTGGAGAAGAAGTGGGGCGCCCCCACGATCACCAACGATGGTGTGTCCATCGCCAAGGAGATCGAGCTGGAGGACCCGTACGAGAAGATCGGCGCCGAGCTGGTCAAGGAAGTCGCCAAGAAGACCGACGACGTCGCCGGTGACGGCACGACGACGGCCACGGTGCTGGCCCAGGCCCTGGTCAAAGAGGGTCTGCGCAACGTCGCGGCCGGCGCCAACCCGCTGGCGCTCAAGCGCGGCATCGAGAAGGCCGTCGAGAAGGTCACCGAGACCCTGCTCAAGTCGGCCAAGGACGTCGAGACCAAGGAGCAGATCGCCGCGACCGCAGCGATCTCCGCGGGCGACCAGTCGATCGGCGACCTGATCGCCGAGGCGATGGACAAGGTCGGCAACGAGGGCGTCATCACCGTCGAGGAGTCCAACACCTTCGGCCTGCAGCTCGAGCTCACCGAGGGCATGCGGTTCGACAAGGGCTACATCTCGGGCTACTTCGTCACCGACGCCGAGCGTCAGGAAGCGGTCCTCGAGGACCCGTTCATCCTGCTGGTCAGCTCCAAGGTGTCGACCGTCAAGGATCTGCTGCCGCTGCTGGAGAAGGTCATCCAGGCCGGCAAGCCGCTGCTGATCATCGCCGAGGACGTCGAGGGCGAGGCTTTGAGCACCCTGGTCGTCAACAAGATCCGCGGCACCTTCAAGTCCGTGGCCGTCAAGGCCCCCGGCTTCGGTGACCGCCGCAAGGCGATGCTGCAGGACATGGCGATCCTCACCGGTGGCCAGGTCATCAGCGAGGAGGTCGGCCTGTCGCTGGAGAGCGCCGACGTCGCCCTGCTCGGTAAGGCCCGCAAGGTCGTCGTCACCAAGGACGAGACCACCATCGTCGAGGGTGCCGGTGACACCGACGCCATCGCCGGGCGCGTGGCCCAGATCCGCCAGGAGATCGAGAACAGCGACTCCGACTACGACCGCGAGAAGCTGCAGGAGCGCCTGGCCAAGCTGGCCGGCGGTGTTGCGGTGATCAAGGCCGGGGCCGCCACCGAGGTGGAGCTCAAGGAGCGCAAGCACCGCATCGAGGACGCGGTGCGCAACGCCAAGGCCGCCGTCGAGGAGGGCATCGTCGCCGGTGGCGGCGTGGCCCTGCTGCAAGCGGCTCCGACGCTGGACGAGCTGAAGCTCACCGGCGACGAGGCCACCGGCGCCAACATCGTCAAGGTGGCGCTGGAAGCTCCGCTGAAGCAGATCGCCTTCAACTCCGGGCTGGAGCCCGGCGTTGTCGCCGAGAAGGTCCGCAACTCGCCCGCCGGCACCGGCTTGAACGCCGCCAGCGGTGAGTACGAGGACCTGCTGAAGGCCGGCGTTGCCGACCCGGTCAAGGTGACCCGCTCGGCGCTGCAGAACGCGGCGTCCATCGCGGCGCTGTTCCTGACGACCGAGGCCGTCGTCGCCGACAAGCCGGAGAAGGCGGCCGCACCCGCGGGCGACCCGACCGGCGGCATGGGCGGCATGGACTTCTGAGTCCACCAATCAACGGAAAAGCCCGGCTCCCACCAGGAGCCGGGCTTTTTCGTGTCTCAAGTCGCCGAGCGTGAAGCTAGCCGCGCATTCGACGCCGAGCGTGCGACCAGCTTCACGTTCGGCGTCCGTAGGGTTAAGAAATGGCCCTTCCGACTCCCTCACCCACCAGTACCGCCGTCGTGACCGGCGCGTCGTCGGGCATCGGCGCCGACATCGCCCGCGAGCTGGCCGACCGCGGCCACGGCGTCACGCTCGTCGCCCGCCGCGAAGACCGGCTGCGTGAACTCGCCGAGGAACTCGGCCGCCGCGTCCGCACCGAGGTGATCGCCTGCGACGTCGCGGATCCCGCCGCCCGAGCGGGCCTCCTGGACGAGGTCGGCCGCCGCGGGCTGACCGCCGACATCCTGGTCAACAACGCGGGCATCGGCACCATGGGCTCGGTGACGAAAACGCCCGTCGCCGCGGAGATCGCCCAGGTGCGGGTCAACGTCGAGGCCGTCATCGACCTGACCACCCGCGCGGTCCAGCAGATGGTGCCGCGCGGACGCGGCGCGATCCTCAACGTCGGATCCACCGCGGGCTTTCACCCCATCCCGGGCCAGTCCGGCTATTCGGCCACCAAGGCGTTCGTGAACACCTACACCGAAGGAGTGCGCTCCGAGCTCGCCGGCAGCGGTGTCACGGTCGCGCTGCTGTGCCCCGGACCGGTGCGCACCGAGTTCCTGCAGAACGCCGGCATGGACGAGCGGGACTTCGCCAGCGCGTTTCCGAAGTTCATGTGGATGCCGTCGCGGGACGTGGCGCGCGTGGGCGTCGACGCGCTCGAGCACGACCGCGGAACGGTGATCGCCGGGCTGCCGAGCCGGGTGACCACCCGCGTGTTCCAGTTCATGCCGCGGCGGCTGCTGCTGCCGCTGCTCAAGAGCCAGCACCCCGGCCTCAAACGCGACGCGGACCGGTCACCGGCCTGAGGGCCACCGCCGCATCCAGCCCTCCACCGGGAGCGCCAGGGCGTTGCACAGCGTGCAGATCGTGCGGTACCAGCCGACGGCGGTGAGCAATTCGATACGTTGCTCGTCGTCGAGGTCGCGCCCCAGCGCGCTCCAGGTCGCCTCCGACCACGAGCCGGTGCGCTCCAGTTCGTCCACCGCCTCGATCAGGGTCCGCTCGCTTGCGCTCCAGCGCGGGTCGGACGCCCCGCCGGTCACCAGCGCGTCGCACTCGTCGTCGCTGACGCCCGCGACCGGGCCCCAGAACGCCGCCTGCCCGCCCCACTCGTACTCGCAGCCGACCAGCGCGCACGTGCGAAGAATCGCGATCGTCCGCGTCCGCGGCGGCAAAAGCGCTGCGACATAGAGTGATTCGCCGAGCTTGCGCA